>NZ_JBDYKM010000074.1:0-1522 GCF_040012495.1 Paraglaciecola sp. 25GB23A | reverse complement strand
TAAGCACACCAAGCAACCGATTAGAAAAGAAATTAACAAATACCAACTATTCATAAATCCCTCTTTGCAACATAACGATTAACATATGGGGATTTTAGGAGCGCTGTTTCAGCGAGTAAAATTCCCACCATAATGTTTTTGTTATACGTAAATAGCATGTTCTAGAGCCACCATTTTAACAGTACAAATAACAGTAAAAAATTGATGTTAGCGACGAATAATCCAAAAATCGCTCGCAGAGTTTGAGTGTGCTCATGTGCTTTTTTGGCAATACTGATACCTACATATACAACCGCAGGATAAGAAATTAATAAAAAGGCAGATAACCAACTTAGCGGTTTTACAGCGGCTCCTGGGGCCAAAAATAAAAATATAGTCATATATAGAGCAAAGGGCCAAGCAACAATCGTTAGCGCAGATAAGACTGTCATTCCTCTACATATTAAAGTGATTGGGTTTCCGTACAAACTCTAATGTTTCCTTTACGTATAACTTTTCAATAACGGGCGCAGACATGTGGGGCATAATGGCGAAGCCGCCCCGCGTGTATGCGTCCCAGCGAACGAAGTGAGTGAGTTTATTGGTTTGTTATATGAACTACTTTCCATGAAAAAAGGACCAAAAACTTGACCTAGCTTGACGATACTTATGCCAGCTTTTAGGTTTGATTTTACAAAGAGTAAAGCCAACGCCAGTCAAAATGATGGGTATAAACAAAAATGTGCCTTTAGCTTCCCTGTCGTTTCTTTCAATACCATTAACTATGACTGTAGCTTCAGGGTCTAGAAGTAACTCTACCGCTGTATAGCCAAATACCAGTCCGACACCGATAAAGCATAAACCTACTAGACGAGTTAAAAATAAAAAAGTTGAAAATGGGAGTTGCACTCAATTTTTCCTGTTTATATAACGCTTTTTATAAACGGCGCGCGATTTTTGCGCGTCCAATGGAGGCCGTTTTTTGGCCGTAATGATGTTTGATAAATTTGTTATATGCCAAGCTTATCATTTGCTACCTCTCTGAATTGAGAGTAGTTGGCAGCATATTCCCAGATGCTAACGATGTGCCGTTTTTGTTCGTCGATGAGACAAAAAGTTTGGCAGTTAGGATAATCTTTTGAATTCTTAAGCTGCTCCCAAGCGTAGAATATAACTTGCTCATATTTATTGACTCGTATTCCATTGTTATTGAAAGTCATTGTGACTTTTAGCGTAGTAATGAAGCGAATAAGTAAAAATAAATATTTAGCACTCATATATGAAACTGCAAAAGCTAGTAACAATATAAAAGCAACTTTTGCGTTAAATTCCGAATCATTTGCCTTATATAAAAGATAAATAAACGTGGCAGGAAAAAAAGAGAATCCCGGCACCAAAATTACAGCGCAAATATACGCGAGAATTCTAGTATTTTTAGAATGTTCTACCATGCTACCTCTGGCATATAACGTTCAAAGCAACGGCGCGGCTTTTTGCGTCCGATGCCTTTGCTTGTTATTGCGCCAACCTAATGAACTATCGC
>NZ_JBDYKM010000073.1:0-1645 GCF_040012495.1 Paraglaciecola sp. 25GB23A | reverse complement strand
GTGAATATCTATCGTCATTACGAAAATGGTAGTGTTCTTATTTTTGATGAGGTGGAACGTAGTAGCCTTGCAGATTTAACAGAGAAAAAACTTCTAAAAATTAATGATGGCTGCTGTGCAGCCATTTTTCTTGATAGTCGAACTTTATTTCACTAAGTAACGTAAATAATAGCTTTTTGTCTTGTACTAGCATATTAAAGTTTGAAACTGGGAATCAATGTTTTAAACTCAAACAACTAAATTGAATCCAATCTTGGTCGGGTTTGTGCCAAAAGCCGCCCTTCGCCCTCGTCTTGGTATGGAGCAAATGTTCAGACCATAGCGGACTATAGATTGACTGATTGGTTAATTATTTCTCACTTCAATATGCTGTATAAAAAAGCAGGTATAATGAGGTTTGGTGAATAATGCCAATATCGCTTCCTATTAAATAGATTTTCTAGGTCTCACTTTGTTTTTCAGAAAACAGCTAAGTTATTAATTTAATTATGGAAAATATTTTGCACATGGTTTTTAATAGGAAGCGAAAAAAGTCTCGTTAAAGTCAGGCTCCTTTTTGCTTTTTAGAACTGCCGTAGTTTTAGCTTAATTGAAGTAAAAAATACGTAATAAAATCAGAAGGTAAGCACTGAAAATGACGAAAAAAACAATCAAGCCGAGCAGTTGCAAATGCGAAATGCTCGTTAATAAGCGTTATATGTCAAATCAATGATTGATGATACTTTCAAAGTTAGGCGCTACATCACAGAGTATTGTGAGGAAACCGAAGAGTTGATTGCTGAATACGATTTAGCATCTTTTGATCTCGTAAAGTTTCAAAGTGAACTTAACGAGCCAAGCAACGAAAATCCAATGTTTGATTGTTACCCTATTAAAATAGAGAATGTTAAATTCATTGAAAATTACATTAGTAACAATATTGCGTGGGATTTCAAAAGTAAGTCATATTTTGTGGAAGCACATGCCATATAACAAGCCAAGCCAGCGGGAATTTTACTCGCTGCAAAACGCTCATAAAATCCCCTGCTTGGGGCGTTAGTTGCCAAGGAAGATTATGTCATCAATTGACGTCAACGAATTTGCTAGAAAGATGATCGGGAACTCCTTCGTTTACAAAGTTGGTTTAGAGTCTGGCTTTCCGTTCATAATATTCTTAAATAGTGAAAATGACGAACGCGTAAGCTTAAGGATTAATGGTGATTTTCGTTTATTGCCCGAATTAGTTTTACCGAATAATCTGAGTGCGGATCACAAAGAATATATTATGTTGCTTGAGTTACACGTCGAAGCAATTGAATCGCTTATTTGTGCAGATAACGGTGATTTAACAATAACCTTTGAAAGTGGAAGGCAACTCTGGGTTGAAGGGTTTCCAAATGATAGTGGTATATACGAACCTTGGTTGCTCTTTAATACAGGTAATCAAGCTCAACTAATTTGCCAGCGAGGTGGAGACTATGCTTTCGTTCAAGGCAACTAACAAGTTGCCTAAATTCGCCGCAAAAGGCGCGGCTGGGACAAATACTCACTGGGCTTCGCCCAACAACGTTCGCATTTGCCCCTTGGCAAAGCGTTAGTGTTGTAATCAAACTATGGAGTGTAAAATGGAATTAGGTGCATTTTCAGTAAGTTTAGCGGTTAAAAA
>NZ_JBDYKM010000072.1:0-1723 GCF_040012495.1 Paraglaciecola sp. 25GB23A | reverse complement strand
GTGTTCACTACGTTCACGCATTTCGCTTCAACAATCCTGTACTAAACGCTCTTTAACAATTAATAACAAGACAATCTGTGTGGGCACTCACTTGATGAGTGTCTACCAAAAAAATTCATGTTTTATATATTTTCAATTGAAGAGTTTGATCATGGCTCAGATTGAACGCTGGCGGCAGGCCTAACACATGCAAGTCGAACGGTAGCACAAAGAAGCTTGCTTCTTGGGTGACGAGTGGCGGACGGGTGAGTAATGCTTAGGAACATGCCTTTGCGTGGGGGATAACTATTGGAAACGATAGCTAATACCGCATGATGTCTACGGACCAAAGGGGGCTTCGGCTCTCGCGCAAAGAGTGGCCTAAGCGAGATTAGCTTGTTGGTGAGGTAAAGGCTCACCAAGGCGACGATCTCTAGCTGTTCTGAGAGGAAGATCAGCCACACTGGAACTGAGACACGGTCCAGACTCCTACGGGAGGCAGCAGTGGGGAATATTGCACAATGGGGGCAACCCTGATGCAGCCATGCCGCGTGTGTGAAGAAGGCCTTCGGGTTGTAAAGCACTTTCAGTCGTGAGGAAAGGTTAATGGTTAATACCCATTAGCTGTGACGTTAGCGACAGAAGAAGGACCGGCTAACTCCGTGCCAGCAGCCGCGGTAATACGGAGGGTCCGAGCGTTAATCGGAATTACTGGGCGTAAAGCGCACGCAGGCGGTTTGTTAAGCTAGATGTGAAAGCCCCGGGCTCAACCTGGGAATTGCATTTAGAACTGGCAGGCTAGAGTTTTGGAGAGGGGAGTGGAATTCCAGGTGTAGCGGTGAAATGCGTAGATATCTGGAGGAACATCAGTGGCGAAGGCGACTCCCTGGTCAATAACTGACGCTCATGTGCGAAAGTGTGGGTAGCGAACAGGATTAGATACCCTGGTAGTCCACACCGTAAACGATGTCTACTAGCTGTTTGTGGATTTAATCCGTGAGTAGCGGAGCTAACGCGATAAGTAGACCGCCTGGGGAGTACGGCCGCAAGGTTAAAACTCAAATGAATTGACGGGGGCCCGCACAAGCGGTGGAGCATGTGGTTTAATTCGATGCAACGCGAAGAACCTTACCTACTCTTGACATACTAGAAAGGCAGAAGAGATTTTGCTGTGCCTTCGGGAATCTAGATACAGGTGCTGCATGGCTGTCGTCAGCTCGTGTCGTGAGATGTTGGGTTAAGTCCCGCAACGAGCGCAACCCTTGTCCTTAGTTGCCAGCCTTAAGTTGGGCACTCTAAGGAGACTGCCGGTGACAAACCGGAGGAAGGTGGGGACGACGTCAAGTCATCATGGCCCTTACGAGTAGGGCTACACACGTGCTACAATGGCGAGTACAGAGGGAAGCGAAATAGCGATATCAAGCGGATCCCTTAAAGCTCGTCGTAGTCCGGATCGGAGTCTGCAACTCGACTCCGTGAAGTCGGAATCGCTAGTAATCGCAAATCAGAATGTTGCGGTGAATACGTTCCCGGGCCTTGTACACACCGCCCGTCACACCATGGGAGTGGGTTGCAAAAGAAGTAGCTAGTCTAACCTTCGGGAGGACGGTTACCACTTTGTGATTCATGACTGGGGTGAAGTCGTAACAAGGTAACCCTAGGGGAACCTGGGGTTGGATCACCTCCTTACTATTACGGCAGATATTTATTTTGCTGAGTGTTCACACAGATTGTTTTGTTGTTA
>NZ_JBDYKM010000071.1:0-1898 GCF_040012495.1 Paraglaciecola sp. 25GB23A | reverse complement strand
GCGTTGAGGCTGTAGAAAAACCCTAAAATAGTTCAAAAAACCATCATTATTCACTTCCCACCGATCGTCGTTTGTGATCCAATAGGTATTATCAATTAGGCACAGGAGCCTTGGTGATGCCACGTTTTATCCCACTCAATTATCAACAAAACTCTATGGTTGTAATCAACTTTCAAGACCAACTTCAATCAGGTACGTTCGAACATGCTATTCATCATTTGATTGATAATAGGTTAGACATATCGGTGTTTTATCCGAAGTACCAGAATGATGCGACAGGCCGTCCTGCGTATGATCCCGCAGCGTTATTGAAAATCATTTTGTTTGCCTATTCTAAAGGCATTACTTCAAGCCGCGAAATTGAGTGGTGCTGCGAAACCAATATCATTTTCAAAGCTCTGAGTTGCGATTCCGTGCCGCATTTTACAACCATTGCAGGCTTTGTCAGTGGACGTAAAAAAGAGGTTGAAAGCGTCTTTGAGCAAGTGCTGTTGATATGCCATACCCAAGGTTTATTGGGCAATGAATTGTTTGCCATAGACGGGTGTAAAATGTCATCAAATGCGTCCAAAGAATGGTCTGGCACATTTAAAGAGTTGGAAGAAAAACGCGATAAACTTAAACGTCAAATCCGCTATCAGATGGACCAGCATGAGAAGCTTGATAAGTGTGAGTCTGTGGATGAAGTACGCAAACAGCGCACCGCGCAAACTATCGATACCTTGAATAAAGCGCATGACAAAATAAATGCCTTTCTAAAGGAAGCTGACGCCGCACCACGGATGGGGACAGGTAAACGTCCACAAGAAGTGAAGAGTAATATTACTGATAATGAATCAGCCAAGATGACCACCAGTAAGGGCACCATTCAAGGCTATAACGGGGTGGCAGCGGTGGATAAAAAATACCAAATTATCGTTGACGCCCAAGTGTTTGGTAGCGGCCAAGAGCAGCACACGTTGCAGCCCGTACTTGAAAGTATTCAAGCGCGGTTTAAGCGTTTAGCTATTAGTGACGATATTTTAAAAGCGCAAACTATCATCACCGCAGACACAGGTTTTGCCAACGAATTGAACAATGCATATCTGCATGATAATGACATTAATGCCTACATTCCTGATAACCAATTTAGGAGCCGCGACCCCAAGTTTAATGAGCAAAAGCATAAACACGGCAGACGCCATCAAGATAACAAGGTACGCAAAAAAGCCATCATTCCTGCCAGTGAATTTAGCTTCGATCCAGTGAACAATAGTTGTATCTGTCCAGCGGGGGAATCTATCAGTTTTCGAGGCATACGAGAGAATGACTTAGGCATAAAAATAGCGTTCTTCGAAGGCAAGTTATTACAATGCCGCAACTGCGATAAAAAGCATCAATGCATGCATAATCCCAGTGCCGCTGAACATCGAAAGGGGAATGGTCGGCAAGTCAGTTTCGCACTGAATGACACTAGAGCACCCAACTACACCGACTGGATGAAACATCGGGTTGATAGCCCAAAGGGCAAACAAATTTACAGTCACCGCATGTCCGTGGTTGAACCTGTGTTCGGCAACATAGGGACCAACAAGAATCTCAAACGCTTCAGCCTGCGTGGCAAAAATAAGGTGCAAGGCCAGTGGTATTTGTTCTGTTTGATACACAATATTGAGAAACTCAAGAATTACGGACAGTTAGCGGCATAAAGCTAATACCACATGACGGTAAATACCGCTCTGTGAAGCCCCTAAAATCAGGCTATAGCTAATACAAAATCGCCGAAAAGAAAATTATCCCAAAATCCCATCAATAAAATTGAAAAATCCTCATCTTCAAGGCAAAGTAGCAAAAGTTAAAAATTAAGAAGGGTAGTAGAAAATGCAATGTCAAAACCGACTTTTTCTACAGCCTCGTTA
>NZ_JBDYKM010000070.1:0-1999 GCF_040012495.1 Paraglaciecola sp. 25GB23A | reverse complement strand
CAACGGATCATTATCTTGGTCTAAAGCTTTATTACAAATACCACAATGGTTGTTCATTCCCATGAAACCTAACGCCCATTTAAGCGGCTTATAATAGTTTGCTAAAATGTGTAGCGAAGTGAAACTGAGCAAACTGTTAGCAGTCCCGCTTTAAATGCTTGTTAGCAATACTTTACTTACTGGATTCGCATATTAATTTAAAACCATAAACGAACATAATAAATAGAAATGTTTCTGATAAAGGTATCGCACCATCAACAATCCATAAGTAGTTCTCACTTATAGTTTCTTCCAGAATGGAACTTAAAATGCCTAGAAATAAGCCTATAACTAAAGACAATAAAATAAAAAGACCACCTTTCGAGCTTGTTCTTTTGAAATGCCTATACGAGAAAATCACAATTATTATAATCCCGATTACAGTAATCAGAGGCTCTATAATCAAAGCGTATAACAGGCCAAAGGTTATTTCCTGCCCATTACTTAATAATTCAAATATCTCTAACATTACTATTCACTTTCCATGTATTGCTAACGCTTAACATATGGGGATTTTAGGAGCGCTTTACCAGCGAGTGAAATTCCCACCATGATGTTTTTGTTAGCTATCATTTCTTGGTTTATCCGCATCTGGATTAAAAAAAAGAAATGCAATAAACACCACCCACATAGCGAAAAATGCTGCTATTGCTGAGATTACTACACGGCCAAAGACTTCCATAGGAGTACCTACAGCACCACTAATTAGTATTCTAAAAAGCGCAAAAACCATAATTATGAAGGATGATATTATTGCGTACTTTAATGCTCGTCTAGGTAATGACAATTTTTCCATGTGCACCTGATAGCTAACGCCCCAATATGCCGACGAAAGCGCAGCGAGTTGAGGTCGGAATAATTGGTTTGTTAGCCTTCATTTTTAGAATTTCTTAGTTCTTTTAATATCGGCAAAGCCGTTTGCTCCGTGTGTTTGATAATTGAAGCCTTTGTCTTTCCGCCTGTTACAACCAAAGCGCCAGCAGGAATTACATAAAAGTCCTCCAGTTCATGCGTCCATTCATAATAGTAAATTTCGCCAGATTTAAAATCTTGTTCAACTGAAGTTTCATTTGCCCAATCTGATTCGGTTACCTTTGGTAGTGTAATAACTTGCTTACCAGGAGAAGTCTCAACTCTCAAAAATCCTGCGTTCTTGATACAACCAATGTTCGAATTATTTATTAAAACTGTTCGACAGCCAGCAGCACCTAGAAATTTATCCTGTCTCATAAGATAAATAGTGGCTGTTTGATTATTAATTAGAGTAGGTTCAACAAATTTTACGCCAGTAGCTGAGCAGCCACACATTAAAATGACTGATATAAATCCATATAATTTCAAAACTTGTTTCATCCTACACCTCATGAAGGCTAACGCTTAACATATGAGGATTTTAGGAGCGCTTTTTCAGCGAGTAAAATTCCCACCATGATGTTTTTGTTATGTTTCATGTTAATACAACCCTTTTTAAATGAGCGACAAGTTCCTTTAGTAAGAAAGTCGAATAACCTACACAAATAATATAAGGTAAAAATAGCACCAGTCCAAAAATATGGCCCTCTTCTTTTTTCATATATCGGCTTGGAATAAAAAACTTTTTACCCACCACTTTTAAGCAAATTTTGTTGAAAACATAGAAGTATGCGAAGAAAAACCATAGCAAGCTTACTAATGCACCTTCTGGCCGCAAGAAGGCAAAAATAATACAGCAACCTAACAATACCCAATGAAAATGGGGATATGGTTTAAATGGAATCAACCTTGACCTCTAATATTCCTTTGAAACATAACGCCGCCAGCAACGGCACAAAGTTGATGGCGACTTTATTGCGCCGTTTGCAAAAAAAGTGACAGCGAGTTTGTGTCCGATTTGACTGGCCTTGTTAGGCATAGACTTCCTCCACAGCACTTGATATCACCCATCCTTCCAGCCCGTACGAGGCATTTAATACGTATGCCT
>NZ_JBDYKM010000069.1:0-2017 GCF_040012495.1 Paraglaciecola sp. 25GB23A | reverse complement strand
TACGTGCTGTCATTATCTATCTCCAGTTAAGGCTATTATGTCTTAACTAGGGCGGTCGTATCTATTCAACCACGTCATAGCGCAGAGGATCTGGCAAATTGATTCATACACAAAACTCCCTTTAAGTAAAATATGATTAATCCACAAGGTAACTGTTAATTATAGCTTCAGAATAATGACTTTAAACTGTTCAAATTTCAAGCAAAAGAAACACCTAAATGGCTTTTCCTTTTAAAAATCAACGAGCAAGCTAAATTAAGAATGTAAAGAATAAATTAGGAAGTTCCGCATAATAGATGGATATATACAAAGCAGACAAGTTCGGAAAATATAGCGTTTATAGCGGATAAAAAGTTTAAAAATTTGTAGTCTTAAATCGAATCAAAGATAACTACAACCCACCTAAATGCTAATACAGCCTATAGCAGGTTGTAGTTATACATTTATAAACTTTACCTAGCCAACTGCCACGTATTGTCCGTCGGTCTTAAGACCCCTTTATCTTTAATCGTTAAGCCATCCATCAGATGGATGATATTGCGCGCGGCACTTTCATTGCGCCATAGTATGTCGATTTTACCGTCACCGTCATAATCGCCCATGTTAGCAATTTGCCAATCTAAACTACCCACCGTGTTAATCAACTGACTGGTTTTAATCTGACCGTTCTCCATCAAAAAGGCCCAGTTACGGCCATCGGCTTGATTGCGCAGCACAATGTCATCGGTACCATCACCGTCTAAGTCCCCTGCACCGGCAATCGTCCAGTCTGTGCTAACCCGGTTTAAGGCATACATGTTGGCTATCTGGCCATTTTCCATTATCCAGATACTGTTCCCACCTGTACGCTGATTACGCCAGATGACATCATCGGTGCCATCACCATTAACATCGCCTATCGCTACTATTTTTTCATTCAAGTCGGTGACCGTCACTGACGGCTGGTTGGTGCCAATGCGCAGGCCATTCATCATGTAGAATTGGGTACGTCCTCTCACTATATCGAGCCACAGCACATCGCCTTTACCGTCGCCATTAAAGTCGCCGCTGCCAGCAAGCTCCCACTGCGGGGCATCAACATAGTTCAGGACTTGACGCGCCTTAATGTTTAAACCATCCATTAAGTAGATGAAATTTAAACCCGTGATGGTGTTGCGCCACAATATATCCGATTTTCCGTCGCCGTCGTAATCACCTTGGCCAGCCATCAACCAACCATCGTCCTGTACCACATTAATCGGACGCGCTAGTTTGGTTTGTGTGCCATTCATCGCCCACAAGAAGTTCCAGCCTCTGGCGCTACTGCGCCACAGCAAATCTGATTTACCGTCGCCGTCTAAGTCGTTTTTGGATATAAATGATTTTGTTGAATCAAATGGGAAGGCATCATCGACATCCAACACACCATCGTTGTCGTCGTCGGTGTCGGCGTTGTTACCAATCCCGTCTAAATCAGTATCGAGACTTTCACTTGCATCAAGCGGGAAGGCGTCAAAAAAATCCTTAGAACCATCAAAATCACTGTCATCTATAAGCAAGTTAGTTCCTAATTCTAGTTCTGCCTGATCTTGCAACCCGTCGCCATCAGTATCTTTCTTCGCAGAATTACTTCCAATTTCATACTCTTCAAGATTACTTAACCCGTCAAGATCAGTATCTTCAAGTGTAAAGTAATTTACAAAAAAGCTAGAAGAATTTAAAACTGTAACAATACCCCTTGAATTATTATCAAAAAAATCAAAAATGACTTCTTCAATATCCCTTTTATCTGATAACCAAATTTCTCCAAAATCTGCATCAAGATAACTCAAGTTTTGAATTGCGAAGTTCTTCGCTCCTGCAATATTGTTTGAATTAAATGAAAGCTGGGCTCCTACCAGATTACTAAGAGCTATTGCAGTTTCAGATGAAGATATATCGTTACCATTCATATTTAAATAATGACCAAAGATATTGATACCCGTTTCACTGCCCACAATCAAATTATCTTGTACGTTACTTCGCCATCCGCACGCTG
>NZ_JBDYKM010000068.1:0-2053 GCF_040012495.1 Paraglaciecola sp. 25GB23A | reverse complement strand
AAATCTGCAAGGCTACTACGTTCCACCTCATCAAAAATAAGAACACTACCATTTTCGTAATGACGATAGATATTCACTGCTGCTGAGGCTCCACTTAATGCAGCTGTAACAAAACGGTGTGAGTCAGGCGCAGGATTGGTTAAAGTTACCATGACTTGTAATCATGCTGTTGGTCGCGTTGATATTGACACTAGCTTGATGGAAGAAGATCAAGAAATGATCGAAGATTTGGTCGCTGCGGCATTTAATGATGGTGTAAGGCGAGTACAAGAAACCACCAAAGCAAAAATGGCTGATGTTACTGGTGGAATGCCTTTGCCTCCAAGTTTCAAAATGCCTTTTTAACCTTAATTTGTAGGTCTTTATGCCAAATAAACACCTACAAAATAAAAATTCACTACGCACAAAATATTTAAAAAAGCTCCACGTCGTTTGAATCTCCTGATAACTCTTTAGGGATCTGGCTCATTTCTTTGAGGCTATTTAGGCGTGACATCATTAAGGGCAGTTCATCGCTGGATTTAGACTCATCAAGAGCCTTAAAAGCATCATCAGTACTTGTTCTAAATAGGTGCAGTAGTTCTATTTCTTGTTGTTCAGAAAGACCATATTCAAATACCTTACTTTCTACAGTCGTAGTCAGATTGGATAGAGTATCAAGCACATTTTTCATGCTCTGAAGGTTACTTTTTTCAACTCTACCCTGTACGACCTCTAACTCCCTTATCATAAGGTTCACTTCTTCTACTTGCGCTATTGTTTGTAATTGTAAAACAGCAGCTTCAAGAATAATCGCTGTATAATCACGAATTCGTCCGGCAAAACCCTCATCATCAGGCATGTTTTTAACTATTTGGGTAAAATATGGGTAGTTTAAAAGTAGTCTCTGACCTCTTGTCAATATTCTGTCGGAATGCTTAAGTCTTGTGAGTAGTTCTTGTTCCAATGGCGAAACAGAATCACCGTTAGTATCAACTGAAGAATATTCAATATCATTTAAAACAAAACTAGATCTGACCGAGCTGTTTAGTCCAAAATCAGATGCCGATTTAATGATCAGTCGATTAAGTGATTCTTGTGTTTGACATTTTGCTGACGCTCTTAGAAATTGGATTAGATTAGCCTGTTCACCCATTTCAGTTAAAACAGACTTTATAACATGTGCCTTATCCTGTTCTAATTCTTTGGATTTACCTTCGAGACCTTCAAGTTTTCTTCTGTTCTTTCCTCTAAGAACGATACTTTTGGCTTTATTTTGAAGCTCTGCTGTCACAATTGGCTTCACAATAAAATCATTAGCGCCGACTTCAAAGCCATGAAGGCGCTCCTCAAATTCTGAGCTTGCTGTATGAAAAATTATCTCCGAGGCATCTTCTTTTACAATTTCTCTGATTTTAGTGCAAAGCTCGAACCCATCCATTTCCGGCATCATGACATCTAAAATAATCAGATAAGGAGGACGCTCTAAGTTTTGAACAAATTCAAATGCAGCTATGGGCGAAGACATGGCGACTGTTTTAAAATCCTTAAGGGCGTTTTCAAGTATCGCCAAAATAATAAGGTCATCATCTACGACTAATATTTCACAATTCTTCAAACTTTGCTCCTTACAAACTTGTTGTTTTTGTTTAGTTCTAACATATTGGGTCATACCTATTTCATCAACATTAGTCTTAGAGTTCATTTTTTTAATTTAATACTCAATAATACCCTCACTGGATTATGTGATTTTTTAGGCTAAATCATCTTCTATGTGAAATAGTTATCGTCCACTGACAGTATTATAATTCCGCATATTAGCCAAAGTATATAATTGCAGCTCGTTATATACAGTAGAGTGACAACAGCCTAATCTGAGCGAAGCCTAGTGTAACTTTCTACTTTGTGCTCAGTCATTCTTATTTTTTTGTATGAGGCATTGACAAACTTACAGAGACTGCAATCGTAAAAATCGGTTAGTCACGTAGACTAACCGATGTGTTTGGTAGGTAAAAACCGTATTGGCAAAACATTGTTTATAATACCCCAGACGATCCTTTCACTGTCCGCTTTT
>NZ_JBDYKM010000067.1:0-2101 GCF_040012495.1 Paraglaciecola sp. 25GB23A | reverse complement strand
CACAAACGACGATCGGTGGGAAGTGAATAATGATGGTTTTTTGAACTATTTTAGGGTTTTTCTACAGCCTCAACGCCCTGCTAAGGGGCAGTTGCGAGTGTTGTTGACGAAGCCAGCGAGTAACTGTCCCGCAGCGTTTTTTGCTGCGAACTTGAGCAGTTTGTTAGGTGTTACTTTACGCAAAACGTTTAGCCCACTTTCTAAAAATAGAATATACAAATATCCACCACACAAAATGTACTAAATATGCCAATGGCAATGTAACAAAATCAGGGATTAAGCCGCCAGTGAATTCCGAAAATTTGACCGCAGCGAAAACGGGTAAGTTAAGAACAACTGTAGCAATTACCGTATTTTCATTTGTGGAGTAATATCCCCATGCACTCGCTGCACCCACCAAGAGCATCAATATTCCAAGGATAAAACCACCCAACATGTAAGTACGCATTATCCGAATCATTCCGTGACACCTAACGCCCCAAGCAGGGGATTTTGTGAGTGTTTTTCAGCGAGTAAAATTCCCGCTGACTTGGCTTGTTATATTGCAATTTCACCAACTAACAACCGTAAAAAAAATGCCAAAAACCCCGACGAATACTAATGCACCTCCAAGTTTGTTATAAAACCTACGCGCATATTTTAAGCCATCGTCTTCATTTTTTTCTAATTTGTAAAACAGTTTTCCAGCGCCATAATCATTTCGCAAAAGTGTCTCAGTGGGCGTGAATATCACAACCAGACCACCAACTAAAAATCCAATTGCCACAATCAAATTCAAGGCTCACCTCTTGTAATATAACGCTTAACATATGGGGATTTTAGGAGCGCTGTTTCAGCGAGTAAAATTCCCACCATGATGTTTTTGTTAGGCATTTACAATTTCCACCACTAATTTGGGATTTGTTCTCAATATTGATAATAGTTCGGATGCCAAATTTGGTTTACTGAGACTAAACTGCTCAAAACCTAGTAAACGAATCTTATTGGGAATTTTTAACATAGGATCATAGTAAAAGTGTTCCCCTAAAGAATGTAAACTATTTCCATACAGATCAGGCAAGTTAAGTTGCGATATAAACAAGTTAACTAGTTCAGTCTCTTGAGATATGTGACTTAAATCAACACTAATTAACTCAGAGTTTTCGTTTACCACTTTGTATGCCTAACGCTTAACATATGGGGATTTTAGGAGCGCTGTTTCAGCGAGTAAAATTCCCACCATGATGTTTTTGTTAGGCATACTTTTGCACCGGACCAAAACCTATATTTTCCCAACGATTCAACAAATATTCAGACTCATCAGTAGCTTCGCTAAATATGATATGAAGATCACCATCGTTACAGAATTTAACATCTAGATTTTGAAAAGAAATAATGCAGTCATCCTTTCCAATTAAACCCAAATTTTGACTTTCCAAAAGCCTGACTTTCCCTAAAACATCAGTAATTAATATTTGCTCAGGACACCATTCATTCGAATCATAATATTGAACGCCCCAAGCGAAGCCGAACCAAATTTTACAATGGCTCTCTTTAGGGTTGAAGTAGTCGACGATAAAAGTCATCTCTTTCATCATCTCATCACGTCCAATGAATTCAGTATGAAACTCAGTGTTCATCTTGTATGCCTAACGCTTAAAGCATGGGCGCGGCTTTATCGCGTCCAATGCCTTTACTTGTTAACTGCTGATTACGAGAACTGCTTTTCATAAGCTTCTCGATGGTGTTTAAAATACTTATCATACTCTTCATAAGAATCTATAAGAGCTGTGACTTCAATGCACGTTTCTCCCATTTCCTTTGTAAGGTCTTCAAAAGAAATAGACTCACATTTTATTTCGGTATCTCGGCCCTGCTCATATAGCTCAGCTTTCACCACACCAGATAAAAACTCATAGTTTTCAGTTGGAGTGACACTGCCAAATACGAACCCCATCGGCGGATCACCACCTTCTAAGTTGGTAGTACCAATTACTACATCATTAATTCGAATTTCGTAGATCACTCAAACCTCTAAGAGCAGTTAACGCTTAACATATGGGGATTTTAGGAGCGCTTTACCAGCGAGTAAAATTCCCACCATGATGTTTTTGTTATATGC
>NZ_JBDYKM010000066.1:0-2346 GCF_040012495.1 Paraglaciecola sp. 25GB23A | reverse complement strand
ATCGGCGTGGCAGCGGCTTTGCCCAACAAGACGTTTATACGTCACGGACAACATGCCGTATAAACGCTAAGTAGTTATGCATCTAGGTAGCTGAGTGAATATCATTTCAGATTATTTGATTCCTTTGATTTGGGCAATTGGAATATTTGTAGCCATCATGAGTCTCGTCACACCAAGAGTGCGAATAGCCGAAGAACAGGGACTGGTTCCAATCTTTGAGGAATTCAGTAGTGGTGCAATACATACATTTTGGTTTAATGGGCCATTAGTTCGTCACTCAATTTACAAAGACTTTGTAGTGCTCAAATGTCTCGGAACTTGTGTTGTTATACCTAGGAACACACTGACTGTTGAAGCGACGGATTCTATGCTTGGTGAAGGATTGCGATATAAGTCGGCCAAGTATGCTTTTTATAATTTACAACTCAGGACTCCAACGAGGGATAATATACTTGAAGTACTTGGTAAAAATGCATAACAAGCCGTTTAACGAAAACGCCAGCAAACAACGCTGGCACGGACTCGCAAACTACGCTCGCCCGTTAACGGAGCGTTAACAGTACAAGGAAAGTAGTAATGGTCGTTACAGAAAAAAGAAAACTTTTACGTGGTTCAACATTTATTGCGGGTGGCGTTTGCGCAGGCCTGGCAAATTACTATGGTTTGCGGAAAGGCGGTGTACAGGCTGCTTTTGTTATAACCACCCTGTTACTAGGTTTTCCTGCTCTGATTTACATAGTCTTATGGCTTGTACTTCCAAAGGAAAAATAGGCTTGTCGAAACGTACTGTTAACAAACCAAGTCATCGGAAAACCACTCACTGGCTGCGCCAAAGCGTTCGCGTTTTCCGCTGCTTGGGGCGTTATAGCGCTTCAGCCTTACAACTTATTGGTTAATATCGGTAGTAAGTTTTAGTTTCCTTAGGTTGTAGTTGGCTCGTACTCTTTTTGGCAATCGTTCTTTCAGTTTTTAGCCAAACAATCTTTTAAACTTCCAACAGTTTCATCGGTATCAGTTCAACCTAACATGCAATTTTTCGTTGCAGTTTTAATCAAGGTTGTTTTACAGTGTGGGTAATAATTTTAATCATGTTGTTGTGTTAACAGAGCAGGCGGCAAGCCGCGATAGTTCATTAGGTTGGCGCAATAACAAGCAAAGGCATCGGACGCAATAAGCCGCGCCGTTGCTTTGAGCGTTAGGCATCCCTATATGAATGAAGGTTGGCTCAACGACGAGTACATAGTCGTGTTCATTGAAGCTGAGAGTGCATTGGCTTCGTCAAAATACGAACTGTCTCAATATTTGCCCGGCTATACGCTTGTTGGCCTGCGGGGGTGGGACGACTTGATTGTTATCAGCCCTGCTGGTGTCATGTGTTCGCTACCGACCATTCCCATCGATCCAAAAATGATTGTGCCGTTCTTTTTTCCAGAAGACTTATCCCTTGAATCCGATGAGCGATTCACAGGCAAAATAAAATGGTATTTGAAGCCATTAATTTTTGGTGGAGACCCACAAGACGAAGAAAATCTCACTTGGGTCAGCCACGAACAGCACGCAGAGCTGGTGGTCTGGTGGAACAATCAGTATAAAAGCATCAAAGCGCAGGCGGACAATGCCTAACAAAAACATCAACAGGAAAACTACTCGCTGTAAAGCGCTCGTATTTTCCCGTTATATTAAGCGTTATAAGCACGGATGGATATGAGAGCACTTTATCTACTTTTATTTTTAATCTCGTTTAGTGTAAGTGCTGATGCGATCTTTCCAAGTTGCGTTGAAACACCGACTTTTGAGTGGCGTGGCAACAAGCTTTTGGTTACGCAAGATGACTTTCTAAATCGTACTAACTGGTACTTAGGTTCTGGTGAGCCACCAATTTCAATTGGTCTAGCTACTGAAAAAGTTATTTCATTCCTTCGAGAGAAATATAATGTTGAAGAGGTGCAATTTGCATATGTTCACCTAAAAAGCCAAGGTTGTTTAATCGATCAGAAAATACAAACTGTCTGGTTTTACGTTTTTGCGGCGGATTCACCAGTTAGCCTTATTGGTATTTCAATGGCTGGGCGACTAATCGAGTCCGTAGAATGACATTAATGAAATGTGCTTATAACAAGCCAAGTCAGCGGGAATTTTACTCGCTGAAAAACACTCATAAAATCCCCTGCTTGGGGCGTTATATTGCAAGAGGTGAGCCTTGAATTTGATTGTGGCAATTGGATTTTTAGTTGGTGGTCTGGTTGTGATATTCACGCCCACTAAGACTCTTTTGCGAAATGATTATGGCGCTGGAAAACTGTTTTACAAATTAGAAAAAAATGAAGACGATGGCTTAAAATATGC
>NZ_JBDYKM010000065.1:0-2378 GCF_040012495.1 Paraglaciecola sp. 25GB23A | reverse complement strand
TGTTGAACTAAGCCGCTGCGCGGAGCCTGCGTTTTTCCTGATGATGTTCCACACTTCTGAGTGGGTAATGTTGCCCATTTATCAGGAGTTATAGTATGGTTTCTTTCCGCCAGGCGTTAATTGAAGAGTGTAAAATCAGAGGGTATTCTGAGCGCACCCAAGCCAGTTATTTTAATGCAGTTAATCAACTCACGACGTATTACCATCAATCCCCCGACACGATAAGTGACGAACAGTTAGCGGCGTATTTTCGCTCCTTGAGTTTGGAGCGGGGTTTATCCAGTGCCACTATCCGTTTGCAGTTGAACGGGATGAGTTTCTTTTACAAAAACGTGCTTAAGCGTGCGTTTTCAATTGATATTGTGTGGCCCAAACGGCCACAGCGCATTCCTGAGTTGTTGTCTAAAGCCGAGATAAAACGGATTGTGATGGCATGTCAGCACGATAAATATCGCACCATGTTTCAGGTTTACTATGGGTGTGGCTTGCGTTTAAACGAGCTTATTCATGTGAAGGTCTGCGACATTGATGGGGTACGTCGTACCTTGCGTATTCATCAGGGTAAAGGCCAAAAAGACAGAGATGTGGTGTTAACGGATTCGGTGTTGCGCCTTTTGCGTGAATACTGGATACGGTATCGCTCAGGTGAGTGGTTATTTTATTCAAGTCATATAGTGCGTGGTACACCAGTGAGTGAGACCTCCGTGCAAAAAGCCTTTCGCAGGGCAGTCAAGCTGGCCGGAATTACGAAGCAGTGCAGTATCCACAGTTTACGCCATGCGTATGCGACGCATCAGTTGGAAGGGGGAATGCCGCTGAATCAACTTCAGCAACAGTTGGGGCATTCTGACATTCGTACCACTCAGCGCTATTTACACTGGCTGCCTGAGCTGAACAACGGCGCTAAAGACTTATTAGCCGGCTGGGGGGTGTCAGATGATTGACTTACACCTGTCGACGATTTTGGCGCAATTTTTACCGGCTTATCAACAAGAGTACCCATTGAGTTTTCATGCCAAGCGCGTGTGTGAGCATATTACGCAGTGTCGCACAGGCGCATTGGGCAGTCAGTTATGGCAATGTAATGGCTGTCATTTTGAGAAAACGGTTCATTGTTCTTGCCGTGACCGGCACTGTCCCCGTTGCCAGGGTAATCGACGCCAACGCTGGGCAGAGCAGCAGCAACACCAGTTAATACCGAGTCGCTATTTCCATGTAGTGTTTACCTTGCCCCATACCCTAAATGGATTAGCCCAAACCGCCAGTGATGCGGTGTATCACAGCCTGTTTCAGGCGGTATGGCAAACAATGAGTCAGTTTGCTGCTAATCGCAAACGGGGTGGTCAAGCCGGCATGACGGCAGTGCTGCATACGTGGGGGCAAAGCCTCACTCAGCATATTCATTTGCATTGCCTAGTGCCAGGCGGCTTTTTAAATCAGGCACAGTGCTGGCATAGCGTGGAAAAGGATTATTTATTCCCAGTCAAAGCCCTCTCTAAGGTATTCAGGGCGAAAATGCTGGCCTGTTTACGCGCTCAAGGGCTTGAGCTGCACAACGCAAAAACCTTAATGCAGCAAGACTGGGGCGTGCATGCCAAACGGTGTTTGTGCAGACCTGAAGTGGTGATTGAGTATTTAGGACGCTATACCCAAAAAGGCATGTTGAGTGAATCACGTTTAGTGGCAGTTGATACCCAGCACGTGACGTTTCGGTATAAGGACTACCGAGATAACCAGCACAAGGTGATGCAATTAAGCGGTGTGGAGTTTATTCGTCGTTACGTGAGTCATATTCTGCCTAAAGGTTTTATGCGTATTCGCCACTTTGGTTTTTTAGCCAACCGTTGCCGTGCACAGAAACTGGCCGTCATCCGCAAGCAAGCGAAGATAACGAAGCGTGAGGAGCGCGATGATAAGTTGCAATCAAGCGAAGGCTCGCATCCAGTTGGCAACTGGCCTTGTCCTCAATGCCACCGCGGGCTATTGCTACCTGCGGCTAACCTACCGTTATCGGTGCCACCGAGTTAGCGTTTAATCGATAACATGGGTTAGTCAGACAGGAATAAGGTAGGGACGCCACAGACTTAAAACGGCTACAAAACTGTGGCAGGTTGACTGCGGCCAACGGTAAAATAACGCAACCAAAAACCCGTAAAACAGTGACAAGACAGCATGAAATAGCAGGACATTAAGGTGAGTTTACCCATCAAAACAGTCATACCAATGCAAACGCCTACTTTAGGTTTTAAAATTACCCATTGGCGAAAAATACAAAATCCATTAGCATAAGCAATACCAACCATCGGCGTGGCAGCGGCTTTGCCCAACAAGACGTTTATACGTCACGGACAACATGCCGTATAAACGCTAAGTAGTTA
>NZ_JBDYKM010000064.1:0-2454 GCF_040012495.1 Paraglaciecola sp. 25GB23A | reverse complement strand
AGTAGCAAAAGTTAAAAATTAAGAAGGGTAGTAGAAAATGCAATGTCAAAACCGACTTTTTCTACAGCCTCGTTATGCAGTTAAGTATGGATACGAGATGAAATTTAGCGGTAGTGGAATATTCAAACATGTATATGACGAGCCGAATCGAATTGCAAAATTCGAAGAACGAGTTGTGATCACTGAAGCTCCTTCAGAATCCGAAGCTGAAAAGCAAATCCTCGCTGAGTTCAAAGAGTATGCCCAAGATGGTATTGTGTTTGTCGGTGAGTTTTCGGTAAATGAAATTATTGAATGCGAACTAGTAACTGAAGTTGCTAGCACAATGCGTATTTTTCAAGGTACTGATGAAGAGTACCTCGAACAGCACTGGTATGACTTACAGCCAGAAACCTGTGATGACAACGGGTGGAAGCATGTATGGTATAACCAAGGCGAAGGAAAAAGTGCCTGCTATAATTGCCAAGAAATAAGAACAGGGGTTTTGTAGTAAAACTGCATAACAAGCTGTTAAACAAGGACAAAAAACAGTTGGTTTTGCTCCTTCGTCGCTAATTTTAACCAACTATTTTTTGCCTGTTAACAGGGCGTTAGGCTCAAAAAGGAATTTCATGAAAAGTATCTATGCAGTAATAATCGTTTTATTGGTAGCTAATATTGTAGCTACGGTTTGGTTTGGTGTCACTTCCCAACCTATAACATCTACTCAGAATAAAGTAGAGAATACTTTGCCTAGCCATATGACTAAGAATGTTCGCAATAAAATTTATGATCAATTTGTGTCTCAATACAACAGTAGAGATTATGAGGCAATGTATAACCTCTTCAGTCCCTCCGCTAAAGCTCAAATCGATAAAAAAGAAACATTTAGCACTTTTCGTCAGCTTGTAGATTACTTTGATTCTATAGTTGAGGGCGGATACAGCCATGCAGAATATCTCGGTACGCAAGGCGATTTAAAACAGTTCAAGCTTTTTTACTCCGTTAAATTTAGTGAAAATAGTAAATTTGGCACCTCAGGTTCATTAAGTATTACTTTGGCAATTAGGAATGATGAATATGAAGTTTGGGGATTCAACCTTCGTTCAACTTAAAGAGCCTAACAAATGCATCATGCAGGGAATTTTACTCGCTGAAACAGCGCTCCTAAAATCCCCATATGCAAAGCGTTAGAGTTTTTGTATGAAATATGCCGATGAATCAATAATGCGACTTGGCGATAGGGTAATCATTTCTGGAACTTTTCGGGGTGTCGTTGTGGCGGATATTGACGGTGCTGAATATTCAAATGAGTTTTCAAAAGAACAGTGGGAATATCTAAAGTCAGGCGTATTGATTGATACTGATTTTGGCGGCATTGTTCATTATCAACAGAGTGATACAAATGGCGAAATTTTTGAACGCGAATTGCACTATGAAAACAAACTCTAACAAACGCCTTATGCTCGCCCAACAAGTTGGGCTGGGACAATTACTCGCTGCAACTTCGTTGCAAAACGCTCATAATTGCCCCATAGGCGGGCGTTATAGCGCTTTAGCCTTACAACTTGTTGGTCAGTATCGGTAGTAAGTTTTAGTTTCCTTAGGTTGTGTTTAGTTAGTGCTCTTTTTGGCAATCGTCCGTTCATTTATTTACTAAGCAAACTTTATAAACAACCTGCACTTTTATCCAAAACTATCCAACCTAACATGCAAAAATCACTTGTTGTTTTTATGAAGGTTAGTTTAGTCTACGGGTAATATTTTTAATCATGTTGTTGTGCAAACAGGGCTGGCGGTAAACCGCGATAGTTCAGTAGGTTGGCGCAATAACAAACAAAGGCACCGGAAAACTACTCGCTGGGCTTCGCCCAAAAGCGATCGTATTTTCCGTTGCTTTGGACGTTATGCATAAATAGAGTCAGCGGAATGAAACTGAATTTTCAATATGCCCACCATGCTCATGATGAGTCAATAGACAAGCCGATTGCTAACCCGATGGATGCTCTTACTGCATTTGATAATTTTGATTGGGACACACAAGTTGAAGATGCAAATAGACTTAACAAATGCGCACCAACTATATCGCTTGTCTATGAAAAAGATAAGAAGTTGATCTGGGTGTCCGCAGGTGGAGACAAGCGGTCTATGTTTTTTGTTTCGGAGTGCTACTTTCCTGGAGAAGTCAGCGCCTGGTTCGGCTTCTCAAAAAAACAAGGAACTGTAAGTTTATTTACCCAATCCTTCAGTAAAGAAAATGCCCGTAAAGCGATAGAACTTTTTATCAAAGAAGACTTCGCAGCGTTGCAGGAGTTTTATGCATAACAAGTTAAATCATCGGAAAATCCCTCGCAGGCCAAACAACGGCCAAAGCGCTCGGTCTTTCCGCTGTTTAAAGCGTTATGTTGCAAAGAGGGATTTATGAATAGTTGGTATTTGTTAATTTCTTTTCTAATCGGTTGCTTGGTGTGCTTA
>NZ_JBDYKM010000063.1:0-2461 GCF_040012495.1 Paraglaciecola sp. 25GB23A | reverse complement strand
AAGTGAAACGCCCTGTGCGGAGCCGCATGCAGGGTGTTGTGGGGGCTGGAGGCTAGATACCTCCGGCTACCCGATTATATTTCAATTTTCCCACCACAAGTAGGGCAATAGTTAAACTTTATTCTGTACATTTTGGCATTCATAATCACATTAAAAAGTTCTCTACCACAATGTGGACAAATAGCGCTTCTGCTGAATTTATAATTTACCCATAAATAGATAACTATAGCTGTCGAAAGAAAGAGTAGTATTTCAGCTATAGTCGCTCTTTGTTCCATCGCGAGATAAAAAGTACCACTTATCGTGAAAGCTAAAGTTACAGCAGCATAAACGCATTTCTTTGTTAAGGATTTAGAATATTCAATTTTAGCCAAACCATCCTCCTTGAAATATAACGCTCGCCTATGGGGCGATTATGAGTGTTTTGCAACGAAGTTGCAGCGAGTAATTGTCCCAACCCAACTTGTTGGGTGAGCATGAGGCGCTTGTTATATTTCAATTGTTTACCCTACCTTTAAAGTAACGTTTTATTACCCATATAGCGACATTTAGGCTACACAAAAAAGTAACTAAAAACATTGGTAACGCAAAGCTATTTAAACGATTACAGGTAATTTCAGTATCCAAACACGAGGTAAAAAATGATGCCAGCCCAATTAAAAATGTAATGACGCCTAAAACAAAACTTATGATTATATCTAGAGCTTTATTACTCAACCTAAACTTCTCTTGAAATATAACGCTCGCAGCACCGGACCCGCACGCGTTTATTGGCCTGTTTTTCAAGGCCAATGCGTGCTGGGTCCGTGTGGCTGCGTTTGTTATAAGTTTGGTTGTAAATAATAAAGAATATACCCCGAATAATTAAGCTCGCCTGCATTTACGGCTTCTTCGAATGCTTGCTTAAGAGCATGTTCACTGTTTAGCGGGGTGGAGATGCTATTGTCTTCCACAAACCTTTGAAGGCGCCAACGATCGAAGCCGTCAATTTCTCCCCTCTCTCCGAGATCAAAGTCAACTTTCGTTTGACCATTATCCATTACGACTCCGTAACCATGCATAAAATACTTTACAGCATCGCTAGTTTCCCCTCGTTGCTCACCAACAACACCAGTCCATTCAATATTACTTACAGGTAAACTAACATTTAGATGGGTAGCTAACCGAGGAAACATTTCAGCCACCGCCGATTGATACTGCTTAATTAATTTTAGTAAGTCGGGATTCATGAATACTTATAACGCCCGCACTTGCGGCTGGATTGGAGCGTAGCGTAAAAACAGTCCGAAAATATGCGCTTGTTATGCGATTTACACGACACTCTCTCGCTCCTTGCTTGTGACCAGCCCGCCAGTATTGCTAACTAGCCTTTCTTTAATTTCTTCTGATGAGGTTTTCTTAGCAACCTCTAACTCTGAAGGTGTAATACCGACGACCTGCAACAAATCAACACTACCTGACTTAATGGAAAAGTTACTCGGAAAATTAACGGGATGGACAAACATCATAGTTTTTATAGATTCAGATAACGCCAATGGCACTCTGTGCCCATAATCCAGCGATGGGAAATCCCCCATTTGCCCGTTTGCTAGCAATAAGTTATAGCCCATTAACGTTAGAAGAACCTCTATTGCCCATATCTCTTCGTTTTCCGTTTCCATTAGAAATTCAACGCCTAAACCAGAATATTCTTCTGGTTCTTCGGTTTCCCAAGGATTAGACATTCCTGATGTTACATACGCCCAAGTGTTTCTTTGTTCAGTAGGTGGACACTTGAAAACCCCGTGAGTAAGCCAGCGAGGATCAATGCTTTTGGCATTCAATCGATCTAAGATTTCATTTGATAATGGAAATATACCTTGCCCAGTATCACCAAATATCTGTTTATAAGAATTTTCTTCTCGTTCTTCCCACGATTCTTCAAGGAAGCTCATTCGTTCTCCTTCGCATAACGCCCCAAGCAGGGGATTTTATGAGTGTTTTTCAGCGAGTAAAATTCCCGCTGACTTGGCTTGTTAGGTGAATTAGTCACCATAGAACACCAAACATGTTTCTTGCTTGATTGCTAATTCAGCCGCACTACTTAAATTATCTAATGTCGTGATGATTCCATTTTTATCTAATGAAGCCAAGCCTTTCTCAATGGTTTCATATCTCACAACTGCTTTAGGCATCATAGTTAAAGTTTCTTTTGCAAAATGAATAGTGTTTATTAGCCGACGACAATCCTCTATTGAGTATTTGGTTTGGCCATATTCATTAAAAGTTTGACCTCCGACATTAATTATTGGCAGTAAATACTCCTGAATTTCGAACGATGGAAAATACCAACTATTTGGACTTTCCTTAGAGTTAGCAATATTCCACGAAATCAAAGATTCACCTAACGAGGCTGTAGAAAAAGTCGGTTTTGACATTGCATTTTCTACTACCCTTCTTAATTTTTAACTTTTGCTACTTT
>NZ_JBDYKM010000062.1:0-2659 GCF_040012495.1 Paraglaciecola sp. 25GB23A | reverse complement strand
GTAGCTCTACCAATCTATTTTTTGTTGGTATGGTTGTTTTAATAATGCAGCATAACAAGCCAAGTCAGCGGGAATTTTACTCGCTGAAAAACACTCATAAAATCCCCTGCTTGGGGCGTTAGGGCTTAAGTATGGTTTTTCTGGTTCTTGATAAACATGCATTTGAAGAAGCTCTTAAAATACGCAATGTAGCGCTTTGGGTTGGTAGCAATTTATTAACCAAGTTAAATCATGGAGAAATGGTTGCAAATGGAATGAATGTGACTAGATTCAATTATCCAATAAACCCTTTAAACCAATTAGAAATAGATGATGCGCTGGAAACAATCAAAGAACATCATCCCTCTGAAAATATATGGGTACAATATGCCAATAAGCCCTAACAAGGCGCGTCACAAGGAAAACCACTCGCTGGCCTTCGGCCAAAGCGCTCCTGTTTTCCTGTGCGCTTGGCGTTATAGCGCTTTGGCCTTACAACTTGTTGGTCAGTATCGGTAGTAAGTTTTAGGTTCAAAATGTTGTGGTTAGCTAGTGCTCTTTTGGGCAATCGTTCGTTTCTTTTCTTAATCCAACAACCTTTATAAACTTCCAGCGCTTTTATCCAAAACTGTCCAACCTAACATGCAAAAATCACTTGTTGTTTTTATGAAGGTTGGTTTAGTCTACGGGTAATATTTTTAATCGTGTTGTTGTGCAAGCAGGGCAGGCGGCAAGCCGCGATAGTTCATCTGGTTGGCGCAATAACAAACAAAGGCACCGGAAAATTACTCGCTGGGCTTCGCCCAAAAGCGCTCGCATTTTCCGTTGCTTTGGACGTTATGTTGCTGGAGAATATTTTTGATTCCTGAAAATCTGCCAATTGAAATGTCATTTTCAGAAGTTGAATTGTTTGATGATCTAGATACGAGAGTCTCGGCCATAGGATGTTTGTTTGCTAACATTATTGGTGTTAATGATGATTTTATTGAGTTTTGTCCAAACGAAACACCTACGACTCAAGAAGAATATTTAGCGTGGGTTTGGGTCATTAAACCGAGTTTAGGATCTGAAATTTTATCAGGGAATTACGTTGAACTTAATAATCTTATTGAACACTATCAGTCAAATCAAATGGATAAATGGTTTGAATATATCGCAACATAACAAGGCGCGTCACTCAGAAAACCACTCGCTGGCCTTCGGCCTAAGCACTCGTGTTTTCTGGTGCGCTTGGCGTTATACGCCATGGGGATGACAATGAAATTTTGCGGTTTATTTCTATTACTTTTCTCTTTGCAAACCTTTGCTCATAAAGATGTGATCATACGAGTTCAATCGGAAAAATTAATTGGATTACCAACTGAGTATTCACCTACAAATTATGACAAAAAACATTTGAAACTTCGTATTGGTGAAATGAAACTGGAGTTTCCAGAGTGTATGAAACCTTATTTATTACCAATGTTCCAAAGTAATTTGAAAATATCTTCTTCTTGGTATCATGATTTATCTTCAATCCCTAAGTATATTACCTTTAAAAATTTAGAGTCCGAGACAGATTCACTTATTTTAAACCTAGATACGTTGGAGCCAATAATTACCTTTTCCAGTTATGGAAATACAGAAGAGCAGAAAGCGTGCATTTCTAATTTTATAATACAAAGGGTTAGTGAAAATGGCGTATAACAAACAAATTATGGCTGGGACGCGCAAACAACGCGCGCCCCATATTTGAAGCGTTAGTTTACTAGGAGATATCAGATGAGCATGGATGTAGCGATTTGGGTTACTTGCTTAGTATCAGTTCCAGCAGATTTGCCTGAATCAAATAACTGGAATACAGAGAATTGGGAGGATTTTGTTTCGTATGTATATCCAAGCCCTAATATGGATTGGCAACTTATTCTAGAAAAATTAGATGATACGGAATCACCGACTGAACAAGCATTGACATTAATCCCCGATATTAAGCATGGTTATGTACTTTCACTTGAGCCAATCGGTGCAGATGAGCTTGGTTACAAAATGTTAGATGAATCCATACAATTTCTAGCTAATAAGTGTGGTGGAGCGGTTGTTGAAGGTCCAGCAGGAGTTCAAAAAGTTGCACCTAAACCGTAAACTAACAAGTCAAGTCTGTGGGACTTTTACTCGCTGCGCTCCTAAAAGCCCCAGCTTGAAGCGTTATTTTCTAGGAAGGAAATGAAGATTCATCGGATTGCATTAGGCTGGTTATTTGTTGTTATTGGAACACTGTTGTTCTTAGTTTTGGGAATGACCTTTGTTAACAATATTGGAACTTTAGGCTTTGGGCGCAGTTTGATTTCCATCGTATTTATTGTTAGCTTTTTCTTAATGTCATTTTCTGGCTATGGGTTGCTACGTAATAAAATGTGGGCATATTTGCCAGCGCAGATTGCTGCCTACATCAATATTGTTAATTTCCCAATTGGTACTGTTCTAGCTATTTATTACATTTGGTTTTATCGCTCGTATGTTAAAAATCGAACATAACAAACCAATTTTGTTCAGCCAGCAAGCTGGCTTGGGAAAATTACTCGCCGCCACTTCGTGGCAAAACACTCGTAATTTCCCCAAATTGGAGCGTTAGCTGCAAAACGTAATATCTGCAACTATGGTGAAATTTATGAATATTAATAATATTTTTATATCTAAAAAG
>NZ_JBDYKM010000061.1:0-3113 GCF_040012495.1 Paraglaciecola sp. 25GB23A | reverse complement strand
TAGCAAAAGTTAAAAATTAAGAAGGGTAGTAGAAAATGCAATGTCAAAACCGACTTTTTCTACAGCCTCGTTATGTGTCACGGATACTTTAAATTTGAATAGCCTTATCGACGATACAAACTCTAGCATCAGTGGGCTTCCAATTACTTATGCATGGCGCGGTCACGGGTCGGCGATTTTTATAGAGCTTGGTAAATTACGGCATAGAGAAAGAAAAAACCATCCAAAGGGTGAGTTTTCAATAATGCTGGACTGCGAATGGCGGATAGAAAACGAAAAATCAATCGAAAGTGGAAGTTATTGTGATGCAGATGTTATAGAAGAGTCGCTTGCGATGCTTACAGGGGATGAAGTAGCTCGTATAGAGACATTAGGTTGTTTGCATGAATTAGTTATCGTATTAAAATCAGGTAAAAAAGTGGTCTCTTTTAGCAACGATATTGGAGATCCAGAATGGTGTATATTTTTACAGAATGGCAAATTTTTGGGTGTCAGAGATGGGGTCGTAGTAAGTGAACACACATAACAAACGCATGAAAACTCACTTCGGTCGCAGGGACATCTATTCGCTGGCTCAGCTCATTCTTCGCAAGTCTAGCCAACAAGTAGCTGTCCCTTATGCGAAACGTTATAGAAAAGGAAGTATTATGCGTTACCTAATATTAATAGCATTACTAACTGCTCCATCACTGTCTTACGCATGTAGCTGCGGAATCATCAATATTAAAGAAGTAATTACAGAATCTAAGCATGTCTTTGTAGCTAGTGTTAAGTCTGTAAAAATTGGAAAACCAAATAAAGACCAAATGAAAAGTGTGGTCGCTGAGTTCGAACTAATAGAATCTATAAAGGGAAACTCAAAGGAAATTAAGAAACTTTACAGCGGGTTTGGCGGCGGAGACTGCGGAATACCTTTAAACGTAGGCTGGCAATACATTGTTTACACTAGCGATGGTGTGATTTCCGTTTGTTCTGGTAGTCGTAAATATCCAGGAAAAGAAAATGATGACGGCTATACTGAGGCAGTTCGTGCCTATATCAAAAATGGTACTGATTTTAATACGGAAGACTTTTTCTTAATTGTTCCGTCAGATACCGAATGTGAAAGCTAAATCTATAGATTAATATGCGGTTCTTCTGGTCCGCATCATTTAACTGTTATACAACTAAATATGAATAGATTAGATATCAAGATTCTTATTGCTGCAGCATCAATGATGTTGTTCATTCCGTTCCTGCATGCAAAGGAACTTTCAGATGGGGAGATGAAATTCGTAAACGCAGAGGATGTAACGAATTTTGTGTAACTGCTTATCATAAATTACTCTACTGAGAGTTAAGGATAGGCAGATGCAAATGAACAGAAAAGAACTTGAAGCTTTCGCTAAAGAAGCGGCCAAAAGCATAAAAACCCCACAAGATTTAAGTGATTTCAGCCGAATGCTGAAGAAAATAACTGTTGAAGCTGCTTTAAACGCTGAAATGGATGAGCATTTAGGTTACGAGAAACATGCCAAGTCAGCTGTGAAAAACAGTCGTAACGGCATGACTACTAAGCGGATAAAAACGGAAGAGGGGGAGTTTGACCTCAATACCCCGCGTGACCGTGATGGCTCCTTTGAACCCATATTGGTTAAAAAACACCAATCTCGATTTACCTCAATGGACGAGAAGATATTATGGCTATACGCGCAAGGTATGAGCACCCGTGAAATCGTTAAAGCTTTTGATGAATGGTATGGCGCGGACATATCTCCCACGTTGATATCACGTGTCACCAATGCGGTTATCGATAAAGTGACCGAATGGCAATCACGCCCACTTGACCCTATTTACCCTATCATTTACCTCGATTGTTTAGTGGTGAAAATTCGTCAAGACAAACGGGTTATCAACAAATCTATCTTCCTCGCCCTTGGTATTAATACCGAAGGTCAGAAAGAGCTAATGGGCATGTGGATAGCCGAGAACGAAGGTGCTAAGTTCTGGTTAAGTGTGCTGACGGAGCTTCAAAACCGTGGTGTAGAAGATATCCTGATAGCCTGCGTAGATGGCCTTAAAGGCTTTCCTGATGCAATTAATGCTGTGTTCCCACAAACCAATGTGCAACTGTGTATCGTGCACATGGTGCGTAATTCGCTCAAATACGTTTCTTGGAAAGACTACAAGGCGGTTACGACTGATTTAAAGACGATATATCGTTCGAGTACAGAAGAAGAAGCCTTGCTTGAACTAGAGCGTTTCAGTGAGACCTGGGATGAACAATATCCGCAGATCAGCAAGTCATGGCGAGCACATTGGCAGAACTTAAACACTATCTTTAATTACCCTGAGGATATACGCAAAGCGATTTATACAACCAACGCCATTGAATCTCTCAACAGCGTTATTCGCAAGGCAATAAAGAAGCGCAAGATATTCCCAAGCGACGATTCAGCTAAGAAAATGGTGTACTTAGCCATTACCGAAGCATCTAAAAAATGGACTATGCCAATTCATAACTGGCGGCAGGCGATGGTTCGTTTTATTATCGAGTTCGGGGCTCGCCTCGAGAAACATCTTAAATAATGGCAGTTACACAGAATCTGTTACAGGCTCTAAACGCAGATTTTCATGTATTTCATTCATTAAATGAATTACCTAAGAATGTACAAAATTACCTGAATGAGCACATAAAAGACACTATATCCCCAGTAGATGGGGCCTTTCGTGCGACAGATGTAATCATCGATCCAAATATTCCCACGCGAAGGTTGCTGCTTGCTGGTATCGATGCAAACCTATTTTTTGTTTGGTATGAGCATGGCGGGCGTGGTTACCACCATCATATTGTGGTTTTAGAAGAAAGTGTGAAAAGCGTGAATCTGGTATATGCCACAAGAGAGTATTATGAGACAAAAGAAATATTTGAAATACAAAAATTAATTGCCGCTGGCTTAGTAGATGAAGAGACATTTGATGTGCAAAAACATGGGTATTGGTAACTTGATGGCGTTGTATAACAAGGCAATTCACGCGACGAGCGCGTGATTGCGACGTTATAGCGCTTTGGCCTTACAACTTGTTGGTCAGTATCGGTAGTAAGTTTTAGGTTCAAAATGTTGTGGTTAGCT
>NZ_JBDYKM010000060.1:0-3179 GCF_040012495.1 Paraglaciecola sp. 25GB23A | reverse complement strand
AAAGGAATGCCAATTATGTTCACGTTTTTGTCTAAGCTTCGTTTGAAGTCTTGTTTCGTGTTTTTTGTTTTGTTGTCTGCGAACTTTGCGGCCAATGCTTCTATTGAAGGGCAGTGGCTTCAAGTTTCGGCAGGAGAGCTCCACTCTTCAGCAATCAAATTAGACGGCACGCTTTGGGCATGGGGCTCAAACAATTATGGTGAGCTAGGCGTTGACTCGACAGTTAGTGCGACTGCGCCAGTAAAAATAGGTATAGACACAAATTGGCGTTTTGTTAATGCTGGAGGGTACCGTACTCTGGCTATTAAGTCTGATAATACCCTCTGGGCGTGGGGGGATAATCGTTATGGTCAATTAGGAGATGGATCTAAAACAAATAGAAATACGCCGACTCAAGTTAGTACAGAAAGTGACTGGCAAACAGCTGTAGCAGGCACTTCACATTCATTAGCTATTAAAACTGATGGTACCCTCTGGGCTTGGGGCCTCAATCATTATGGACAATTAGGTGAAGGAAGTACAATAAATAGAATGGCACCAGTACAAATAGGTAATGAAACCAATTGGCAGAGTGTTGAAGTAGGTGGCAGTTACTCTTTAGCTATTAAAACCGACGGCAGCCTCTGGGGTTGGGGCTTTAATGGTAATGGCCAATTAGGCGATGGAACCAACACCAGTAAAAATACTCCCGTACAAATTGGCAGTGAAAACGATTGGCTGCTGGCTGGCGCAGGAGGTGACAGCTCTTTTGCCATTAAAACCAATGGGACTCTCTGGGCCTGGGGTGATAACGGTTATGGGCAATTAGGCGATGGCACTACGATAAGTAAGAATACACCGACGCAGGTTGCAAGTGACTCAAATTGGCAGAGTGTTGCGGTAGGATTTGTGCATACTTTAGCGCTTAAAACAGACGGTACTCTTTGGGCTTGGGGCTCAAACTATTACGGTGAACTAGGCGATGGTTCCTCAACAAATAGAACGACACCAGTACAAATAGGCATCGACACAAGTTGGCGGAGTATTACAGTAGGTGGCGATGGTGCTAGTGGTGGCCACTCTTTAGGTACAAAAACCGATGACGGTCTCTGGGCTTGGGGGAGTAACAGCTTTGGGAAATTGGGTTTTGAAGGCACGACCAAAGTTACCTTCCCCGTCCAGGATACGCCCGTTGTAAAGCAAAATTTTCAGTCAATAGCATCTGGACATTTGCATAGTATTGCTTTGGATGAAAATAGTGTTCTCTGGTCCTGGGGGATGAATAGATTAGGTCAGTTAGGTAATGGTGAATCAGGTTTCTATCTCACAGAATCAAGCCCTATAATTGTAAAGCCTGAAAGTACATGGAAGAGTATTGCTAGTGGCACCGCACATAATTTAGCCATTAACTCTGATGGGACGCTATGGGCATGGGGCGCAAATTATCAAAGACAATTAGGCGCCGATACATCAGGACATATATTAACACCGACTAAAATTAGTACGGATAACACGTGGACACAAGTCTCTGCAAGTGGTTCGTGGGGGAGCACTCCATCAGGACAAAATTTTGCTTTAAAAGTGGACGGTACTCTATGGTCTTGGGGTAATAACAGTTATGGCCAATTAGGACATGGTTATGGTGCTGACTCTATTCAAGAGCTACCAACTCAAGTAGGAATAGATACAGATTGGTTTAGTGTTGCTGCGGGGAGGACTCATACCATTGCAATTAAAACTGACGGGACACTTTGGGCATGGGGAAGCAATAGTCTTGGCCAATTAGGATTAGGTAGTGCCAATAACGGCTCTTATATATCTCCTACTAGAGTTGGAGTGGATACTAGTTGGACTCAAATTGTCGCTGGGGACAGTTTCACTTTAGCAATCAAATCTGATGGCTCGCTATGGTCATGGGGTGCCAATAACTCAGGTAAACTGGGACACGGCACGTTAGAGAATAAAACAACTCCGGTGCAAGTAGGGGTTAAAAAAGATTGGCGTACTGTCAAAGCTGGAGATAACCATGTTATCGCTATTAAATTCGATGGAACGCTTTGGGCATGGGGTTTGAATAGTACGGGTCAGCTAGGGACTTCTGATACTTTAGACCGCTTAGAACCCTACAGGATAAATGATGAAACGAATTGGGCCTATGTTAGTGCAGGTTCTTCATATAGTTTTGCTATTAAAATGGATGGGACAAGATGGGGTTGGGGGTGGGATATGAGAGGCTCGCTTGGTAGTGGTCTATCTTCCCATTCAGGTCTAATTAAAAGCACTCCTGAACAATTAATAGAAGTCGATTCAGATAATGATGGAGTGTCCGACACAAATGATGTATTCCCTCAAAATAATAATGAACAGTTCGACACGGACGGTGACGGGATCGGTAATAATGCTGATATTGATGATGATAATGACGGCATACCAGATGAATATGAGATTAACAATAGCCTGAATTCACTTGATGCGTTGGATGCATTGATTGACCATGATGGTGATGGCATTGTGGCGATGGATGAGTATTTATATGGCAGCAGTGATAATAATATAAATGACATACCAGCGAATTTAGATTTCACCCTGTATTCCTTTGAAGCAGCCAGTTGTCAGGTTGATTTCAGCTACGATCCAAACTGGGAAGTGACTAACCGCGACGGGTATCACGGCAGTCATAGTTATAAGATTGCGGGCCATGAAAATGGTGGTTCTTCAAGTTTGACTTATCAGAATACCTTTAATGATGGCCATTTTAGTTTTGCTCTTAAAGTCTCCACCGAAGACCAATATGATGAATTAATTCTCCGTGTTGATGATGCTGAAATCGCCCGTTACAGTGGCGAGCAAGACTGGACACTCTATCGTTACCCCATTACCGCAGGCGAGCGCAGCATCAGTTGGACCTACATAAAAGACTCCGCAGACTCAGCCGGTGACGATTCGGTCTGGATTGATAGCATTGTTTTACCTGTTAATACCGACCCAGATAACAACGGTATTCATAATGAAACACGCCCTGACGACGACTGTGATGGTTATCTAGATCTCGATGAAATAGCGGCGGGCAGTGACCCTTTAAGGGCTTCAAGTTTACCGCTTGATACCGACGGCGATTTCATATCAAACGCGACCGATTTAGACGACGATAACGACGGTATCCTTGATGTAAATGATACTTATCCATTGGTTGCTATTGG
>NZ_JBDYKM010000059.1:0-3239 GCF_040012495.1 Paraglaciecola sp. 25GB23A | reverse complement strand
AAGGTCTAGCCTTAATCAATACATATTATATTTAGTGTGAATTGATTAGGGTTTTTTAAACCTTGCAAGATGGGTGATAAGCCCTACGAAAGTAGACTTTATTGACTCACCTTGCGCCCTTGCAGCCAAAAAGACGGCTACAAGTGCACACTGTTCTTTAACAATTTGGAAAGCTGATAAAAAAGTAATCGAAACAAATAAGAGAAGCTCGAAAGAACTTACTCTATCTGACAAAGATTAGTACTTGTCACGCATACAAAGCGGAAACGCGTTAGTCAGTTTACTGATGAGCGTGATGTCCGTACGTCAAATAAAATGAAAGGTTATTTGGGGTTGTATGGTTAAGTGATTAAGCGTATACGGTGGATGCCTAGGCAGTTAGAGGCGATGAAGGACGTGTAAGTCTGCGAAAAGCTGTGGTGAGCCGACAAAATGCTTTGACCCACAGATGTCCGAATGGGGGAACCCAATCCTTAGGGATTATCATTAACTGAATACATAGGTTAATGAAGCTAACGAGGGGAACTGAAACATCTAAGTACCCTTAGGAAAAGAAATCAATTGAGATTCCCCTAGTAGCGGCGAGCGAACGGGGAACAGCCGAGAGTGTAAGAGTCAGCAGAATGTGTTGGAAAGCACAACGATACGAGGTGATAGTCCTGTATGCGTTAGCTCTTATATTCCATATTAAGTAGGTCGGGACACGTGTTATCTTGACTGAAGATGGGGGGACCATCCTCCAAGGCTAAATACTCCTAACTGACCGATAGTGAACCAGTACCGTGAGGGAAAGGCGAAAAGAACCCCAGTGAGGGGAGTGAAATAGAACCTGAAACCGTATACGTACAAGCAGTAGGAGCACCTTCGTGGTGTGACTGCGTACCTTTTGTATAATGGGTCAGCGACTTATATTCTGTAGCAAGGTTAACCGAATAGGGGAGCCGTAGCGAAAGCGAGTGTTAACTGCGCGTTGAGTTGCAGGGTATAGACCCGAAACCCGGTGATCTAGCCATGGGCAGGTTGAAGGTTGAGTAACATCAACTGGAGGACCGAACCGACTTATGTTGAAAAATGAGCGGATGACTTGTGGCTGGGGGTGAAAGGCCAATCAAACCGGGAGATAGCTGGTTCTCCCCGAAAGCTATTTAGGTAGCGCCTCGGACGAATACCACAGGGGGTAGAGCACTGTTAAGGCTAGGGGGTCATCCCGACTTACCAACCCTTTGCAAACTCCGAATACCTGTGAGTACTATCCGGGAGACACACGGCGGGTGCTAACGTCCGTCGTGAAGAGGGAAACAACCCAGACCGCCAGCTAAGGTCCCAAAGTCATAGTTAAGTGGGAAACGATGTGGGAAGGCTAAGACAGCTAGGAGGTTGGCTTAGAAGCAGCCACCCTTTAAAGAAAGCGTAATAGCTCACTAGTCGAGTCGGCCTGCGCGGAAGATGTAACGGGGCTAAACTATGCACCGAAGCTGCGGATTCATCGTAAGATGAGTGGTAGGGGAGCGTTGTGTAAGTGGCTGAAGGTGAACCGAGAGGTTTGCTGGACATATCACAAGTGCGAATGCTGACATGAGTAACGATAATGGGAGTGAAAAACTCCCACGCCGAAAGACCAAGGTTTCCTGTCCCATGCTAATCAGGGCAGGGTAAGTCGGCCCCTAAGGCGAGGCAGAAATGCGTAGTCGATGGGAAACGGATTAATATTTCCGTACTTATATATTCAGTGATGGGGGGACGGAGAAAGTTATGCAAGCCTGGCGTTGGTAGTCCAGGTGAAAGTGTGTAGGGTTGAATCTTAGGTAAATCCGGGATTCTATATGCTTGAGACACGAGACGAGACTCTACGGAGTTGAAGTTGCAAATACTATGCTTCCAGGAAAAGCCTCTAAACTTATGAATATATAAACCGTACCCCAAACCGACACAGGTGGTCAGGTAGAGAATACTAAGGCGCTTGAGAGAACTCGGGTGAAGGAACTCGGCAAAATCGTACCGTAACTTCGGGAGAAGGTACGCCGCTGTTTGTGATGAGCTTTACGCTCTAAGCGAATGGCGGCCGCAGTGAAAAGGTGGCTGGAACTGTTTATTAAAAACACAGCACTGTGCTAAATCGAAAGATGACGTATACGGTGTGACGCCTGCCCGGTGCCGGAAGGTTAATTGATGGGGTTAGCGCAAGCGAAGCTCTTGATCGAAGCCCCGGTAAACGGCGGCCGTAACTATAACGGTCCTAAGGTAGCGAAATTCCTTGTCGGGTAAGTTCCGACCTGCACGAATGGCGTAATCATGGCCACGCTGTCTCCACCCGAGACTCAGTGAAATTGAAATCGCAGTGAAGATGCTGTGTACCCGCACCTAGACGGAAAGACCCCGTGAACCTTTACTATAGCTTGGCACTGAACATTGACCCTACATGTGTAGGATAGGTGGGAGACTTTGAAGCATACTCGCCAGAGTGTGTGGAGTCGTCCTTGAAATACCACCCTTGTAGGTTTGATGTTCTAACATTGGTCCCTAATCGGGATTGTGGACAGTGTCTGGTGGGTAGTTTGACTGGGGCGGTCTCCTCCCAAAGCGTAACGGAGGAGCACGAAGGTTGGCTAATCCTGGTCGGACATCAGGAGGTTAGTGCAATGGCATAAGCCAGCTTAACTGCGAGACAGACACGTCGAGCAGGTACGAAAGTAGGTCATAGTGATCCGGTGGTTCTGTATGGAAGGGCCATCGCTCAACGGATAAAAGGTACTCCGGGGATAACAGGCTGATACCGCCCAAGAGTTCATATCGACGGCGGTGTTTGGCACCTCGATGTCGGCTCATCACATCCTGGGGCTGAAGTCGGTCCCAAGGGTATGGCTGTTCGCCATTTAAAGTGGTACGCGAGCTGGGTTTAGAACGTCGTGAGACAGTTCGGTCCCTATCTGGTGTGGGCGTTGGATGATTGAGGGGAGCTGCTCCTAGTACGAGAGGACCGGAGTGGACGAACCGCTGGTGTTCGGGTTGTCATGCCAATGGCATTGCCCGGTAGCTACGTTCGGAATCGATAACCGCTGAAAGCATCTAAGCGGGAAGCGAGCCCCAAGATGAGTCATCCCTGACAATTTAATTGTCCTAAAGGGTTGTTGAAGACTACGACGTAGATAGGCAGGGTGTGGAAGTGCAGCAATGTATTAAGCTAACCTGTACTAATTGCCCGTGAGGCTTAACCATACAACGCCCAAGTAACTTTAGCG
>NZ_JBDYKM010000058.1:0-3252 GCF_040012495.1 Paraglaciecola sp. 25GB23A | reverse complement strand
CAAAAGTTGCTATTCAATCTGTTTGCAACTTAATCAATATCATTAAAAGATGTATCAGGATGATAATTGAGCCGCTATGGAATAGGCGAACCACCCCCTTCCTACTGCAGTTCTTAAAAGTTGTTTCCTTGTTATGTTGTAAAAAGGAATGCTAATAATGCTCACATTCTTGTCTAAACTTCGCTTGAAGTCTTGTTTCGTGTTTTTTGTTTTGTTGTCGGCAACCTTTGCGGCCAATGCTTCGCTGGAAGGGCAGTGGAAAGTTGTCGCTGCGGGTGCTCACTCCTTGGCTATTAAGTATGACGGCACCCTATGGGCCTGGGGAAGTAACAATAGCGGGCAATTGGGTGATGGCACCACAGCCAATAAAACCACCCCGGTGCAAGTCGGCAGCGATGCTAATTGGCAGGGGGTTGCAACGGGCGAACAACGCTCCTTAGCAATTAAAGCCGATGGTACTCTCTGGGCATGGGGTTATAATAGTTATGGACAATTGGGCGATGGCACAACAACCAATAAAGCTACCCCCGTGCAAATTGGCTCTGACACTAATTGGCAAAGTGTTGCTGCGGGTCATTATCATTCTTTAGCCGTTAAAAGCGACGGTACCCTATGGGCATGGGGCTCTAATGATGAAGGGCAATTGGGCGTTGGTACCAGAACAAGAAGGGTTACCCCCGTGCAAATTGGCAACAATACTAATTGGCAGAGCGTTGTAGCAGGTGGTAACCACTCTTTAGCAATTAAAGCCGATGGTACTCTCTGGGCCTGGGGTTTTAATGCATATGGAGAATCGGGTCATGGCACTACAGCAAGATATATATATGTCCCGGTACAAATTGGCAGCGACACTAATTGGCAGAGCATTGCAGCGGGTAAACACCACTCCTTAGCCATTAAAACCGACGGCACCCTCTGGGCATGGGGTGCTAATAATGACGGGCAAGTGGGAGATGGCACGACAACACAAAGCAACATACCTGTGCAAATTGGTTTCGACACTAATTGGCAGAGTGTTGCAGCAGGAGGTGACTTCACATTAGCGATTAAAACTGACGGTACGCTCTGGGCGTGGGGAGATAATATTGCAGGGCAATTGGGCGATGGCACCTCTACCGACAGGAATACACCGGTTAAAATCGGCAGCGACACTAATTGGCAATCGATTCAGTCCGGAGGCGGTCTTTCTTTCGCGATTAAAACCGACGGCAGCCTCTGGGCGTGGGGAGATAACGCTATTGGGCGATTGGGTTTTGAGGGCGGGGGGCGAGTTACCTACCCAGTGCAAGATACGCCTTATTTAAATTGGAGTTGGCAACTAGTTGCCGCAGGCGAAAATCATTCGTTAGCTATCAATGCCGATGGTGCCCTCTGGGCATGGGGTTTTAATAGGTATGGCCAACTGGGTGATGGCACCACAATCAATAAAACGACGCCCGTGCAGATTGGTCCCGACACTAATTGGCAGAGTGTTTCAACGGGCCAGTACAGTTCTTTAGCCATTAAAACCGATGGAACTCTCTGGGCATGGGGTTTTAATGGATATGGGCAATTGGGCGATGGCACCGATACTAATAAAACTACCCCAGTGCAAGTCGGCAGTGACACTAACTGGCAGAGCGTTGATGTAAGTGGCAGCCACTCTTTAGCAATTAAAACCGACGGTACGCTCTGGGCGTGGGGAAATAACAGTTCAGGGCAATTGGGCGATGGCACCTCTACCAGAAGGAATACCCCGGTTAAAATCGGCAGCGACACTAATTGGCAGAGTATTACAGCAGGCGATCCTTCCAATTCTTTAGCTGTTAAAACAGATGGAACCCTCTGGGCTTGGGGATATAATGCCTACGGGCCATTGGGCGATATCAGTGGCTCCAATAGACCGATACAAGTGGCCAGTGACACTAGTTGGCAGCTGATTTCTAGAAGAGGCGCTAGTACATTAGCAATTAAAGCCGACGGCACTCTCTGGGCGTGGGGCGATAACTATTATGGGCAATTGGGCGATGGCACCACAACCAGAAAAACTACACCCGTACGAATCGGTATCAAAAGTAATTGGCAGAGTATTGGAGCGGGATACAATCTCCATTCTTTAGCTATCAAAACCGACGGCACTCTTTGGGCGTGGGGAGCTAACTCTAGTGGGCAATATGGTGATGGCACGACAAACAGTAGTTATATCCCTGTACAAATAGGCGCGGGCATTAATTGGCAGAGCGTTGAAGCAGGTGCTAAACACTCCTTAGCAATTAAAATAGATGGCACCCTCTGGGCTTGGGGCGATAACTATTTTGGGCAATTGGGCGATGGCACAACAGCGGATTCTGCAGTTCCAAAACAAATACAATTTATTGACAGCGACGGGGATGGTATCCCAACGCTAACTGATGATTTGCCATATGATGTTAATGAACAAATCGACACCGACAATGATGGAATAGGCAATAATGCTGACTTGGACGATGATAACGATGGCATCTCTGATGAATATGAACTCGCCAATGGTTTGAACCCTTTGGAGGCAAGTGACGCCTTACTGGATAACGATGGTGACGGCATAGTTGCTTTAGATGAATTCTTGTTTGGTAGTCAAGACAATGATGTAAATGATATACCTGCTGAGGTGAACCTTGCTTACTATTCGTTTGAGACGATTAATTTTTTATCGTATTTTAGTGGTGATGAAAACTGGCAACTCAACGACGGTTCAGCGTATCACGCTAGTCATAGCTATCAAGTTTCCGGTGTTAATAATAGCGCCACATCGACTTTAAGCTATCAAAATATCTTTAATGCTGGTTATTTTAGTTTTGCCCTTAAAGCTTCCACAGAAACGGAATATGACAAGTTAATACTAAGTGTCGATGGGATTGAAATTGCCCGTTACAGCGGCGAGCAAGACTGGGCACTCTATCGTTATCCCATTACTGCAGGTCAGCACAGCATTAGTTGGACTTACACAAAAGACTCCGCAGACTCAGCGGGTCAGGACGCGGTTTGGATTGATAGCATTGTTTTACCTGTCAATACAGATATTGATGCTGATGGCATCAGCAATGATATCGACATAGATGATGACGGTGATGGTTATTCCGATGCTGATGAACTGGCCGCGGGCACCAACCCTCTGAGTAACAACAGTTTACCGCTTGATACCGACGGCGATTTCATCTCAAACGCGACCGATTTAGACGACGATAACGACGGTATCCTTGATGTAAATGATACTTATCCATTGGTTGCTATTGG
>NZ_JBDYKM010000057.1:0-3292 GCF_040012495.1 Paraglaciecola sp. 25GB23A | reverse complement strand
TAGATAAAGTTTTGGCCAGTTATAGTATTGCGCCAGAAAATATCCGATTTACCGTCTGCATCATAATCGCCCTGACCGGCCATCAACCAACCATCGTCTTGCACCACATTGATAGGACGCGCTTCTTTAGTCTGTGTTCCGTTCATCGCCCATAGAAAGTTCCAGCCTCTGGCTTCACTTCGCCACAACAAATCGGATTTACCGTCGCCGTCTACGTCGTTTTTGGCCACATAATTCACTTCACTAGAGCGACTTGGATCAAGCGGGTATGCATCGTCAACGTCTAACACGCCATCGTTGTCGTCGTCTAAATCCGCGTTCATCCCTAAAAACAAACAATCGTTGTCACATTCGTCAGGGGCTCCATCATTATCGGTGTCTAGAAGTTCACCAATTGAAATAAGAGGATAAGCGTCTGACTCATCTTCAATACCATCATTGTCATCATCCCAGTCAAGAAGATCAAAGATGCCATCGATATCGGTGTCTATAGCTTCACCAACGTACCCCCCAAACCAATTATTCTGATTAAAGGGAATATCTCCATCACGATAATCATCACCTAGTTGGGGAATACCAGCCCATGCCCACAAGTCACATATACTCTCAGTACTTTCAGAAAGACACTCCCCCGTTGATGTAGAAAGGTACGGTGCGATTAAAAAACCTCCCTCAGCACCGAACAAACAATCTCCTCCACCTACACCGTCGATATAAGTAAAGCCTTTTACGCAAACCCACAAATCTACGTTGTTTCCTGATAAGGATATTACCGGTTTATTGGTAGGGTCTGCCGCGCGAATACCGATAGCGTCTGTAATTGAATAATCAATGTCGGCTAATCTCGCGTACACTAAGTCTTCAATAACAACAGTATCACCATCATCCTGCAAAACACCTGCGACAATGCCCAGTAAATTATGATTTTGAGTTCCTCTTACCGACGCATCAAATGTATAACTGAATAGGAAAAGTTGTGTTTGAGGTTCTAATTCAGAAATTTTGATAACATCGTAACTTCCGCCTTGCAACGCCAACCAATAAACATTTGGATTATCCTCTGACGGGTATACTTTTACGCTTACTCCATCAGGATTTCTAATGTCGACGGGAATTGTGTTAATCGCCCTAATTGGAGCAGCTAGACTTAAACTTGAATTATATGCTGTTTCAACAAAGGCCAACTGCCCCATTTGGGTATCAGTAATAAAAGTTAATTTATAGCTAGTAGCAGAGACAATGGTCAGTAAACCGTCAAGATTAGTTAAGGCACCTGTGGATGTTAAAAATGCACTTGCTTCAGTTGCAGAATAGTCGACAGAAAAACTACTGATATTAGTTGTTCCAGTTGAAGCATCCTTTTCCAAAGAAAACGCAGCATTTCCATCTTCTGCAACAAACAAGTCAAGGTCACTTGGGGAACTTAAATACCCTATATAATTAAAAGAATCACTACCATATCGAAACAGTTTATTCCCTAACGCAAACGCATTAGTTTGCTTGAAAAAGACAGGTTTGATAACGCCACTATACCAACTAGATGGAAAAGTCGAAGTAGGTTCAATTTCTCCCCAGTTTAATGATGAAATAAAGTTTAAATTAAGATTAGTGGCATCAATCTTATATAGCGCGATACCATATTGGTTATTTGTATTTTGGCTTCGCTCGAGAGCAACTAAATACTCCCCTGTTGGATCAATTGCAGCGCTATAAATTACATAGCGGTTACCACTATCGCCAAGGCTAACAGTCTTTATCGTAGAAAACGTGTCTTCTAGAATGTTGCGCTCAATAAACTCTACTGCGGTCATATTGGGATCAGCTTGAAGCCTTGCAACTCTGACAAGAAGTCGTTCATTAATGGTTAAATAACTATCTCGACTTGAAGGCGCTCTATCTGAAAAGCTTTGAGTCGCAATACTAATGTCATTACCATTACTCAGCAGATTTATCGCATAAGGGCTGGTTAAATTAGCAGTCGCAAAGCCAATCAAATTATTTTCAGAGACATACAGAGGATTCAAATTTTCTAAACCGATATCGCCAAACGGATACTCAATGATACCGCTTGGTTCAAAACTAATACTATCGAGTGAGTAAAATCTGTCACTATTCCAACCAAACCAAACTATTTTATTACCGTCAGGATTAAACCTCGTCCTAAATGAAAAACCGTCTAGGCTTTCTACACGGTCCTTGAATTCAAATTTATTTGTTAAGGAGTTTAGAGAAAAATTATCCAATATTTGAAGGTAATCAAGCTTATTGGCGAGAACAACTATCTGATCACCAGTGCTATTAATGTCAAGAGACATTGCCCCAGCCGACTCATAACTCGGTGTAGTAACATTGTAATGCCAAGCCAAAGCCCCTTCGTCATCAATTGTGAAAACAGCTAAACTGCCCTCAGAGTAGATATAGAAATGTTCATCTAACGAAGAAGACTTCAATGTTAAATCGCTTAACGAAGAAACTTGTGACCACTGCGTTCTACTAACTTCACTAAGGTAACCCGGTATAGGGTTTCTTTTCAAAACAACAATTTGAGCACCTTGACCACTATAGTCAGAGTAAGCATAGACAAGAAACTGCCCATCATAAGTTAAATCGAAATTATGCTCATAATTGACCCACACATCCCCCATATCATAGATATCGGCAAACTTCATTTCACCGTTTACTGTGTTTAGTTCGTAGATAAGTATTAGGCCTTGTCCCATCTCTCCGTATGGGTTGTGCGAATAAATATGCTTTCCGTCAGGAGAAATGACGAGTGTTTCTGAACTACTGCCCGTATCAATACCAGAACTTGAATCAAATCCAAGAGTTTGTACATGAGTAAGTAAGCCTGTGGTTTCATCAACAGAAAAAGCCACAAGCCCCATAAAAAATTGGCCAGATTTATTTATCTGCCCTGACCAATATAAAAACTTTCCCGATGGGGAAAGCACTAAACCTTCACCAAATCCAGCGATGCTCTCATTTTCGCCGAATTCATCAAAGATTGTAGTATTTGAGGTTGGTTCTGCTGAATCATCTAACTCAACAACAACAATTCCATTTTGGCTAGCAACATACATGTACTGTTGGTTTGGCCCTATTACAAATTCAGAAGGTGACTCGAACACCCCTTCAGAAAGAGAAGAAATTTTTTCATATTCAGTTGCATGCAAATGATAAGATTGGATAAAAAATAATGAACAAAACAAAAATAGTGACCTGGTCAACCTAATACGACCACCTTAGTTAAGCTACTTTCTGTAATTCATTGTTTTGTTGTTCAAAGTCATTT
>NZ_JBDYKM010000056.1:0-3318 GCF_040012495.1 Paraglaciecola sp. 25GB23A | reverse complement strand
CCATCGAGTTTCTCAATTAAAGATCCTGATGGTAATTCAATCCTTTTTGACCAGCATGTGTAAACAACACTAACAAGAGACTATGGCGTCAATAGCTAATTTAAAGCCTTTGGAGCTTCCCACATCACTCCATCTCTTAGCATCGAATTTAATATCACTATCATCTTTCTGATACAGGCAATAATTGCTACTTTTTTAGGTTTTCCAGCGGCAACGAGTCGTTGATACGTGGTCTTGAAAACGGGGTTACATTGTATGGCGGACATCATAGCCATGTATAAAACTGTTCTAATTTGGGGCCTTCCACCTTGAATTTTTCGAACACCTTTATAGCAACCACTTTCTCTGTTCATGGGGGCGACTCCAATCAATGCACTAGCCTGTTTACTGTTGATGTAACCTAATTCAGGCAGGTTGCTAATGATTGATGCAGCAGCAATTTTACCGATGCCAGGCATACTTTGTAGAATGACGTTTTTAGCTTGGTAATCAGGACAACTTTCAATCAATGAGAGTATTTTTGCTTCAATCTTAGCTATTTGCTGTTTGAATAGCGTTAAGAACGGTTTTATGGTCATTGTGAGATGTTTGGGTAGTATCTGAATACGATTTTTTTCCATTGTTTGCATGCTGAGTAATTGATTTCTTCTGGCAACTAAATCACTCATAATCCTTATTATTTCAGGCTTTAGTGCTGATAACTGCGGTTGAACGGCTTCAGCATAATGAGCAATCAACTTGGCATCTAGCTTATCTGTTTTGGCACGCTGACCAATGGCACCAGCGAAGCGTTTTATGTGAATAGGATTGGCAATTACAAAAGGTAAGCCCGCTTCAGCACACGCTATGATGAAGGCCATTTCAAGTCTTCCTGTGGCTTCAATGACAATGCGCATTGGTGCATAGTTTTTTATTTTCTTAATAGCCTCTTTAATACCTTTTTCATCGTTAGTTACGGTGAAATAGATACCCAAAGGACGAATATAAATGTCGAGTTGAAACTTTCCAGTATCGACACCAACGTTAATGTTTTGCTCTGTTTTAATTTTCATAATAAGCTAACTCTTGCTTGCATAATGCGGGTTCTAGACCCAGTAGACTATTCGAGTATGGTGCTTGGAGTCCTATGCGGTGTTCACTCTTGTTATCGGTCTCTCAACTGAGGAACCACCAAGTCACCGAACTACCACATAGACAGCTTTAGTTGCTGCTAAAGCCTGGGTCTCACTTTACCCAAAACTGTGTTTCAAAAGGAATATTTTAAGTGGTTAATTATCCATACAAGCCAAGTCAGCGGGAATTTTACTCGCTGAAAAACACTCATAAAATCCCCTGCTTGGGGCGTTATACGCTATGAGTATCAGGGATAGAAATGTTATCTGAAAAACCAAATTACCTTATCGTTACCGAAAAATTAGGGTTTAAATTCCCTTTAGCTTGGTGCATAGCTGCACTTGTTATTGGCGCGGCTACTCAGGAAGTCTCCTCAGCGTTATTTATTTCAATAGGTTCACTCTTCATGGTTTGGCTAACTTGTAAGCTAGCGAGCTTATTTTTTAGCTTTCAACAACACAGTGGCATTCTCAAAAACAATCTTTACGACAACGCCATGAAAGCTGTTTGGTTTATTTCGCTAATCTGTCTGTTAATAAACGTCTTTAAATCCATATTTTTTCAACAAGGTAGCGCCTCATTTCTTGGTGCCGTATTCTCAATTGTTTATTTCAGCTTTATGCTTGCAGCAGCAAACAAGTGGGGGATGCACTACGTTGATAAGCGCGTATAACAAGCCAATTATTCCGACCTCAACTCGCTGCGCTTGTTTCGTCGGCATATTGGGGCGTTAAGAGGCAAGGATGAGCGGCAGAATATCGAAAGGATGGTATTGGACATCGGTTTTGCTTGGAGCCTTGTTTCTGATTCAATATTGGATTGAATTTTTATCGAATTTGGAATCAGGGAATATTGCAGGCTATAAGAATTACTGGGGGGCGGATGTCGGAGTTTATTTATTGTTGGCAGTCCTTTTGATACTTACTCCCACATTGTTCTATTTTGCTTGGAAGCATTTTCCAAAATCTAAAAATAAAGTCACAAAGGATGAATCGTAATGCCTCTTAACAAGCCAAGCCAGCGGGAATTTTACTCGCTGAAAAACACTCATAAAATCCCCTGCTTGGGGCGTTAGGTGTACCTAGAGATGGAACCAAGATTAGAGATAAAGTTTTTGCGTGATGACCCTTCAAAGATTTGGGTAACTGCTAATAATGAAAGCTTTGCGGGTGAAACGGAGCAGTATATAAATCCAAAAACCTTACAAAATCTGTCTGATCAGTTGGTTGGATTCCCCAAGTCAAATTCTGATGAAGTGATATTCGAAATTGGAGAAAAGGACTCAACTGATGGTTATTGTAAATTAAAATTTTATTGTTTTGACTCCGCTGGTCACACAGCAGTTATAGTATCAATATCAAATGGGGTAGCAGGTAATCAATCATCTGATAACCTTTGCTCTGCCATATTTAAGTTGCAATTTGAGGCATTCTCACTGGACGAATTTAGTTCTTCTATCAAGAGAGTTTTAGATTTAGGTGAAGGTAAGTCAGTGTTAATAGGTATCAATGCGTACACACAAAATATTTAGCAGCGGAACACCTAACAAAACAATAAACAACATTCGCTTCGCTCATTGGGAAAAAGCCTCGCTGTCGCTCAGCTTTTCCCGTTATTGTAAGCGTTAGGTAACCCATGAAGACGGAAATTGATGAGCACAAGGAAAGCTACCAAGATTGGGGGTTGGATAATCTAGTGTATAGAGATGGATTGCTTACGTTGACTCTGGTCACTTATGACGACGATAAAGATCCCACAAAATTTCAGATTAGTTTCACTTCTGCTGTTCTATTTAAAGTCTACGACGAGTGTTCTCACTTCCAGGATTTTCATCAATTTAGGGACGATGGCATAGTCGGTTCATATGAAAACTCCAGCTTTCTTGAATATGCCACAAATCAAACTAATGTAATGTCACTAAACCATAATAAACTATGCCACTGGTCTGTTATGACCACAAACGAGTTTGTTCATGTGTTGTCTAGTGAAGAATCGAGAATATACAATGTTACCTAACAAGGCGCGTCACAAGGAAAACCACTCGCTGGCCTTCGGCCATAGCGCTCCCGTTTTCCTGTGCGCTTGGCGTTAGGCGCACTATGAGTTCGAATTTCGTGAAGCTATTTACAATTCTAATTGGATTTTGCTGTACTCCTGTTCTTGCTGAAGAGGATGACTTTTGGGAACGTAATTATCAGCATTGTT
>NZ_JBDYKM010000055.1:0-3749 GCF_040012495.1 Paraglaciecola sp. 25GB23A | reverse complement strand
TGAACCTAAAACTTACTACCGATACTGACCAACAAGTTGTAAGGCCAAAGCGCTATAACGCTCAAAGCAACGGCGCGCTGTTTGCGTCCGCTGACTTTGCTTGTTATGAGTATTATTCATCGCTTGTGTAGTACTTAATAGCGTTTCGAAGTGATGACTCAAAGAATTCTTTATGCTCTTGTATGAATTCCTCAATATCTACCTTTTCGGAGCTCGACTTAATAGCGAAATATTTTCCAGTGTAACAAACTGATGAGTACAAAAAGGACGAGCTCACTTGGGATACTTGAAGTTCGTCCTCTTTAGCTTTTGCATGCATCATGAAGTCATCCACTGTAATGTCAAAAAGTTCCGTCAACTTATCTTCTACCTCCATGATTCACCTATACTCATAACGCTTTTGTAAGGGGCGCGTGCTGTTTACGCGTCCCAGCCCAACTCGTTGGGCGAACTTAACAAACTTGTTATAAGCCATTTTGATTACTGCCTGCAAGAGGTTGAATACCGCCACTATGCGACACTTTGTTCTTATTTACTTTTGTAGATACTTCGGAATCAGATAATTCAATGAAAACAAAATACTTGGTTGTTCTGTGTGCAGAAGAATGAAAATGAAGTTCTGAGCCAGCTGGGATAATACCCTTCTCGCCTGATTTTGATTTAACTTCTACGGCTGAATTTAAGTTACGCACATCATTAGTTATGAAGTGATATTTACCAAAGATGCAACCTACACCAAAGAAAATTGCCGCTACAATCAGATAACTAATTACTTTTTTCACTCTACCGTCCATATTGGCTTATAACGCTTAATATAACTGGAAAATACGAGCGCTTTACAGCGAGTAGTTTTCCAGTTGATGTTTTTGTTAGTTGTCACTTAGGCAAGACTCCAAACGTTCCTTCCAATGAGGCCTAGACCTACTTTTAAGTTTGGCCCCTGACCATGATAACTTTCTTACTATTTCGTCACTTGAATGATGAAGAGCGACTTCTAGAGGGACAATTCCATGTGAATTTTCAGCATTAACATTTGCGCCGTTATCAATTAAGAATTGAACCATATTTTCATCATTATTATTTATCGCAGCAACCAAAGCAGAACCATGTTTAGGATCTTGATAATTTATATCTCCACCTTCACATATTCTCTCGTTAACTAATTCAAGGTTTCTACCTCGAGAAGCAAATATTATTTTTTGGTCAATAGTGAATGCCATATTCTCGTGACAACTAACGCCCCAAGCAGGGGATTTTGTGAGTGTTTTTCAGCGAGTAAAATTCCCGCTGACTTGGCTTGTTATATTGCAATTTCACCAACTAACAACCGTAAAAAAAATGCCAAAAACCCCGACGAATACTAATGCACCTCCAAGTTTGTTATAAAACCTACGCGCATATTTTAAGCCATCGTCTTCATTTTTTTCTAATTTGTAAAACAGTTTTCCAGCGCCATAATCATTTCGCAAAAGTGTCTTAGTGGGCGTGAATATCACAACAAGACCACCAACTAAAAATCCAATTGCCACAATCAAATTCAAGGCTCACCTCTTGCAATATAACGCCCGCAGCATGCGCGGCTTTGTAGTGAAGGCGAAGCCGTAACGAAAAAGCCGTCGCTATGCCTGCGTTTGTTATGCATTTCTACATGCCTCATTTTCAAACCAAGCATAAAAATTGACTAAATGCTGTTTGAACTCTTCAATTGATTCACAATTTCCCGTGTGTGGATAGGTGCTCTCTTCAGATTGTACTTCTATTATTTGTATATCTAGACATAAGGCATGATTCCATGATGCGACAGATACAAGATGATTCTTTGTGTCGAGATTGACGCATGCAGATCCACGACCAGTGTCTTTAAACTCGATCTCACTGCAACAAGAGACGAATTTTTCTTCATTCTCCTTGAACCAATCATATAATACTGCAACTGGGTTCATTGTTTCGATCTCACTTTATGATGCATAACGCAGCCAGCAACGGCACAAAATTGATGGCGACTTTGTTGCGCCGTTTGCAAAAAAGGTGACAGCGAGTTTGTGTCCGATTTGACTGGCCTTGTTATGTGCTTTTTGCATACTTAACCCAAATACCCAGCAGCTGTGCATCTGTTTTATTGCCGCCATCGAGAATAGCAAAACTGAGTTCACCCATGTTTGTAGGATTAAGATAATACACTTGCGAGCCTACGGTAATATAAATTGTGCTTTGCTTCATTTCTAGTTTTACGCCAACCCAGCTTTCTGGAACATCGATTCTAGATTGTTTCCAGCCAGTTTCCCCTGGCTCCAAAATTTGATTAAGCTCAAGCATAAGGCCAGTACCAAGAAGCTTATGAGCTTGCTTTAATTCATATGAAATTGCTTCAGGCTTCCATAGAATTTCAGCAGATATAGAGAGCGAAAACAGCAACAACGGGAGTATTATAATTTTCTTCATCGTGCTCCATGCTCGAACTGCACATAACGCCCCAAGCAGGCGATTTTGTGAGTGTTTTTCAGCGAGTAAAATTCCCGCTGACTTGGCTTGTTATATGACACTGCACTCACTCCTTTTTACGTATGCTAAGCCTTTTAAAGGCAACCATAATGTAACTACATAAAAACGTAAAATAACGCTCAAAGCAACGGCGCGGCTTTTTGCGTCCGATGCCTTTGCTTGTTATTGCGCTAACCAGATAAACTATCGCGGCTTGCCGCCTGCCCTGTTTGCACAACAACTTGATTAAATTTATTACCCACACTGTAAAACAACCTTGAGCAAAACTACAACGAAAAAATGCATGTTAGGTTGAACTGATACTGATGAAACTGTTGGAAGTTTACAAGATTGTTTGGCTAAAAATTGAAAGGACGATTACCGAAAAATGCCCTAGCTAACCACAAACTTTTGAGCCTAAAACTTACTACCGATATTAACCAATAAATTGTAAGGTCAAAGCGCTATAACGCTCCGTTAACGGGCGAGCGTAGTTTGCGAGTCCGAGCCAGTGTTGTTTGCTGGCGTTTTCGTTAAACGGCTTGTTATAAGCACTAGTGTTCAAAGTAACCTTCTTTTTCTGCTTGAAATAATGCTTGTTCAATATGCTTTTTAGAAGTACTTCTCACAATCAGCAAGCCCTTTTGAACAAAAGCTGATTTGCCTGATTCTACTTCGTCATCTAATTCCTGACTTAACCTAGCAATATCATAAACACACACACGATGAATTGAACCATCATCTAAGGTAACCACAATACCATCAAGCCAACCTTTAGATTCTCTTTCGAGATGATCTTGTTCATCCCATTTAATTGGATAATTAATCTTCATTCAGACAGCACTTATAACGCCCCAAGCTGGGGATTTTATGAGCGTTTTTCAGCGAGTAAAATTCCCGCTGGCTTGGCTTGTTATAGCTAAAACTGCTTAGCATTACCATATACCCAAAAACTCCAAAGTATAAATAACCCCTATACCAAACATCACGAAACTGCTAAAAATTAACATCTGCTTTTTGCCAGCTAATTTCTTGCTATCCATTTCATCTGAATTTTTTATTTTTATGATACCTAGCCCTTGGCACAGGTTGTAAATACCCGAACCAAAACCCAAGATCATCATGATAATTTGAAACAAATACAGTCTCCGATACGACTTTAGCTATAACGCTCAAAGCAACGGCGCGCTGTTTGCGTCCGATGCCTTTGCTTGTTATTGCGCCAACCTAATGAACTATCGCGGCTTGCCGCCTGCCCTGTTAACACA
>NZ_JBDYKM010000054.1:0-4259 GCF_040012495.1 Paraglaciecola sp. 25GB23A | reverse complement strand
AAAGTAGCAAAAGTTAAAAATTAAGAAGGGTAGTAGAAAATGCAATGTCAAAACCGACTTTTTCTACAGCCTCGTTATGTGAAAGGGATAGCTGATGAATAGAACATTTCAAAATTTGTGCTATTTTATTTCGGCAGTCTCTGTTTTGGGAGGTCTTGCTGACATAGCAGTTCAATTTTTTGAAGGTCAGGAATTGAGTTGGAATGCTCCTCTTATTCACATAGGTATCGGTGTTGGGTTGCCGATTATTATCTTTCCATTTTATACTCCAGCACCACCTAAAGATGATAGTCGGGTTTACGATGACAATGATGTTTCCAGTGCTTATCCAGACGAAGAAGGATTCTTGAGCAGATCAAATAGTGGGGGATCTAAATCGGACTATGACAATTATGATGGCGCAGATGTTTCAGATGGTTCAGATTAACTATTCACATAACAAAAACATCATGGTGGGAATTTTACTCGCTGAAAAAGCGCTCCTAAAATCCCTATATGTTAAGCGTTATATTTGAAGGGAAGCATGTCACACAATCATACATTTTCTGAAAATGACTGGCCTTTTGATTGCGCTATAAACACCTGTGTTGTAACAACTAAATTTGTTTATGATAGGAGTGAACCAATTGTTCAGGTCACTCACTATGAAGATGATGAATGGCAGTTCATGTGTAACACAACAGATGACCCAGATGATGGCATAGTTGTTTGTATGGGATGCTTTTTTCAAAAATTTCCAGAAATTGCTGAATTAGCTAGTTTGCCTTTGGGGTGGGATGCATACAGAGAAGATGTAACTCAACCTTGGGATATAGAGGAATTAGAACTGTGAAATACAAATATAACAAGCTGCTAAAGTTTGCAGCAAAAAACGCTGCGGGACAGTTACTCGCTGGCTTCGCCAACGACACTCGTAACTGCCACTTAGCAGGGCGTTATATGCACTTATAAATAATCGAGAGACGCTTTTCAACAAGCTAAAACAAGCAGCGTTACTAGTTCGCGAAGGCGGTGACGTACATTCAGACTATTTCACTAGCGCCGAGTCTTTCGCTATCGAAATTGAACGTTTAGCTGTTTTAGTCTCGAAAAGTAATAATAGTCCTATGGCGTTTCTTCGGGCTTTAATTGCAAAGAAGCGTGCTAAGTATTCTTGGTGTGCTCCGTCGTTCGATCTTGACGATTATTTAGCAGGTACGCCTCAAGCAACTGAGCTTGGGAATTCAATATATGCACTGTTGTAACCGTGCATATAACAAAAACATCATGGTGGGAATTTTACTCGCTGGAAAAGCGCTCCTAAAATCCCCATATGTTAAGCGTTAGAGTTTTAGGCATGGAGTGGCTAATTGATTAAATTTTTTACTTTTTTAACTTATTCTATTTTTGGAATTATTGCATTATTGGTACTGTTAATAGTAGGTTTATGGGCGTTTCATACCATAACTATTATTGATAACACTATTGATAACGGTGAGGGTTATGGTTTCAATATTGGAGATTCCAAAATTGATAGTTATAAAAAATTAAAAAAGCTAATTGAAACGAAGCAAGTTGTCGGTTTTGGCTATATGTACCCAAAGGAAGTTTATAGCCATTTTTATAGCCCCCAGGAAATTTATAAGGTTAAAAATGATTTTCACCGATGGAGTTATTGGATAATAACGGGAGTTGAAAAATTTCAAGCAAACCGTATTGATCTTGATTTTGAAAATGGCGAGTTAAATGAAATTAGGAACGTTGGAGATGGTAGCTTCGTTTCACTTAGCCATTGGCCTGAAAGTTCTTTTAGTAATATCGACGTTCTTAATATAGGTGATTCTTATTCATCAGCATATCAAAAGTTAGAGACTATTTATAAAAGCTATCCTCTTGTCAGAGTTGGGGCTGCAGGTTTTGATTCTTATAAATTACCTAAACTTGCTTCAAAAGATGAATATTACCTTGTCAAAGACTTTAATCGATGGAACCTCAGGGTTAGCCCCCGCTTTTTTAGTAATAGTATTACGCTTTCCTTTGATGAGGATGGTAAGTTAATCGAAATTTACCGTAATAGATATTATCTTGAATTTCCGTAAAAACTCTAACAAGTTGCCAAAGTTCGCCGCAAAAAGCGCGGCTGGGACAAACACTCACAGGGCTTCGCCCAACAACGTTCGCATTTGCCCCTTGGCAAAGCGTTAGGTGCTTAAAGGGAATCTAGTGAATTTTATTTTTTGGAAGCTTCATTTTTTGCTCATAGTTTTGTGCGTCATGGCATTTCAAGCCTCAGCCACTTCTTGTATCACAACGAAAAAAGTTGTCGAAGAACAAAGTACTGAATATAGGCAAAAAATAAAAATCGAAGTTTCTAAAAATGGAACAGAATTCATTGTGTATGTCTTCATGCCAGACGCCATCAATGACAAAAAATTTGATAATGTGTATTTCTTCAAGGGGATTTCACAATTCGATGCAACTAAAGACGATTATGATTTTTTCATGCCGCTTCGTACTTACAAGGATGAGGAAGGTAGGTTATTCACGCTCTACACCATTAAAGAAGGCCTTACCGAACAAAATACAATAGGGTTAACCTATGGTGAGGGCTGTGGGATGGCACTTGAATACCAAATCGACTACACGAATAGCCATTGAGACTTAGGATAAATTTTGAACGCACCTAACAAGCCGTTTAACGAAAACGCCAGCAAACTGCGCTGGCAAGGACTCGCGAACAACGCTCGCCCGTTAACGGGGCGTTATTAAGCACATGGATGATTTGAGTGATTAAGATTTTACTAATAGTTGGATTGGTATTTATTGGCTTCTCAATCGCCATGTTCGCAATTGATTTCTTGCCAGTAGATCTGTTTCAAAATCAAGATGACAGTATATATTTAAAAGTTGTATCAGCAGAATCAAGTTCATTTTTTTGCGCGCAGTATAGGATACATGCTCTTGTGCTAGGCTTAGTATTGTTGGGTATTTATAAATACATGGGTAGGATTAGCTAGCGTGCTTTATAACAAGCCAAGCCAGCGGGAATTTTACTCGCTGAAAAACGCTCATAAAATCCCCTGCTTGGGGCGTTAGCAGCCAAGTGGATAAAACTTTAGGAATTCAATTATTTTAGAACCGACAATCAGCACCTATTACGTCAGCAACATAGAGGGGCTAAACTCAGAACCCCTGTTTCTGGTTGGTTATATAATCGCCTCTGTAGTTTTGTTTGTCGAGTTAAAATATACTCGTTTTATAAGTGCAATATCACAAGTCACAAAAGTTAAAGGCAAATACATCTTCCTATTTATTTCTCTGGTATTTGCGTTTGGATTAATATCCACTTCTCTCAATTACATCGATTTATATACTTTTAAACTCGCTGTAGAAAATAATGAAGTTCAAAAAATTAAGGGTTGTATTGCTAATTATGAAGTCAACCAAAGTAATAGCCGTTCAGAGTCATTTTCTGTTTCAGGTATTGTGTTTAAGTACAATGATTATGGCACTGAGAAGTATTTTTTTGCTAATAGGCAACACGATAGCTTTATAAAAAATGGTCGTTGTGTTGTCATTGCATTCATACCAAGCAGTTCAAATAACATTATAAAAATCGATAAGGTTTAAATATGCAGTTGGCTGCTAACAAACCAATCAATCCGACCTCAACTCGCTGCGCTCATTTCGTCGGCTTATCGGGGCGTTAGGTTGCTATGAGCATTGAAGAAATATTTAGCTTTCTCATCGAGCACCAGAGAGTGGAAAGCTCCAAACTTAAATTGGACTCTGATTTATGCTTGGATTTGGGGATTGATGGAGACGATTTCTTTGAGTTAATGGAGGTTTTTTCGGAAAAGTTCTCTGTTGATCTGAGTAACTATCTTTGGTATTTCCATCATGGTGAAGAAGGTTGGAATTTTGGAGCGCTCTTTTTTCCTCCCCCAAATGCACAAGTTCCACATATACCATTGACACCACAATCTTTATGTGAGGCTGCTAATAAACATAGTTGGCCCGTGGTCTACCCTGACCATAAACTACGAAAGAGGCGACTTGACATTGATTTTAATAAATATTTTTTTATTGGTATCGCATTTGTTGGGGTATTAATTGCGGTGTATAAAAATGCAACCTAACAATTGCATCATGGTGGGAATTTTACTCGCTGAAAAAGCGCTCCTAAAATCCCCATATGCAAAGCGTTATATGCCAATGGAGTGCTCATTAATATTTTAATTTTTGTCCTTGGGTACATTATTCTAGCTGAAGTGATTCGG
>NZ_JBDYKM010000053.1:0-4414 GCF_040012495.1 Paraglaciecola sp. 25GB23A | reverse complement strand
CATCATCAACAGTTAAACTAATTCCTGTACCGTTATTTTCTATGAGATTATTTGAAACGGCTACATTAGGGCTTGAAGTTAATTTCAATCCAGTGACTGCATTAGATATATGTAAATTAGTTATAACTTCTTGAACGCTTCTTTTAAACGTTATTCCTTGCCATTGTTCGTCTTGAGCAGCAGCGAAATGTGTATAACTTTGACCTGCGACAATTAAGCTACCTTCAACCATTAAGCCTATACCTGCATTAAATAAAATTTCAGTGCCTGCCTCTACAGTTAATGTCGCACTGCTCGCGATAAATAATGATTCAGTAATAGTGATTGGTGACTCGGTATTTGACCATGACATATCTGTTGACACATACTGATAACCATCATCAGGGCATGAAGGGTGTGAGTTTTGTGTTTCAGAGGCAATAGCGCTAGGTAAATCATAATTATGATTAGTTGGAAATGCACTACTTGAGGCTGCAAATAAAACGCGTCCTCGGTTAATATTATCCTCTACATCACAGATTGATTGCTCAGACTCAGGCTGACCCAACCATACACTTCCTAAATCCACATTGTCGGGTGATTGATTTACATAGGCAAACGCAGACCATCCAACGATATTGTTATTGGTGACATTGTAAGACGTATTATTCAAATTACGGTTAGATATCCCTATTGTAGAATTATAGATATCATTATTATTCATCACTAATTGATGACCAAAGATATTGATACCCGTTTCACTGCCCACAATCAAATTATCTTGTACGTTACTTCGCCATCCGCACGCTGAACCACCGCCACATGACCCCCCACTCAGACTGATACCCACACTTGTATTATTAAGAATTAAATTTCGTTGAATGTCAGCTCCTGTGCTTCGCGCAGATATCCCTGTAACGTTATTTCGAATGTCATTATCAGTAATAGCATTCACATTGCTACGAACACCATCATCAACAGTTAAACTAATTCCTGTACCGTTATTTTCTATGAGATTATTTGAAACGGCTACATTAGGGCTTGAAATTAATTTCAATCCAGTGACTGCATTAGATATATGCAGATTACTAATAACAAAAACTTCTTTAGAATCAATGTTAAGTCCAAGCCACTTTTCATCTGACATGCTTGTAAGTGTTACCAGTCCTTCATCAACAATCTCAATTTTACCCTCAACATTTAGAGATTTATCACTGAGAAATTGAATTACCGTTCCAGCATCAATGGTTAAAGTATCACCGGCAGGGATAACGACATCTGCATCGATTAAAATAGGGGAGTCAATTGACCTCCAGTGGATATTCTCTGCAGTAGCATTGAAAGTAATTAAGATTAGAAGCACTAATAGTGCTTGAGATATCAATTTAAAATACATTCGTAAAATTCCTTTAACAAAAAAATCAAAGGCATTTATTTTCTGAAGAGGGATGTGATGAGGATATTGACCGTTCCCTGGTCCAAAATTTGTTGCCTGTAACTAGGTAAAGCAACGCAAAATTTTAATGCGCTGTTATTAATGCTTAACCTTTATTCTCAAATATTACCAATGTTTTGATTGCTTGTCACATTGACATCAATGATAAATGTTAATAGGTGTAAGCCGTCGCTCACACCTATTTTGTTTGCACACGGCTGTCATCAGTCACTATGCAATTGACGCTGCACCGTTAGTAACTACTTAGACAATGTCCAGGTATTATCCGTCGGCCTTAGCACACCTTTGTCCTTGATAGTTAAGCCATCCATCAGGTGGATGATATTGCGCGCAGCCGCTTCATTGCGCCACAGGAAGTCAGTCTTGCCATCACCATCATAGTCACCCATATTGGCTATTTGCCAATCTAAACTACCCACCGTGTTAATCAACTGGCTGGTTTTAATTTGACCGTTCTCCATCATAAATGCCCAGTTAAGACCATCAACTTGATTTCTTAAGATAATATCATCGGTGCCGTCACCATTTAAGTCACCTGCGCCAGCAATCGTCCAATCTGCATTAATCGAATTTAAGGTGTAACGGTTATCTATCTGACCATCTTTCATTATCCAGATGTAGTTCATACCTGTGACTTGATTACGCCATATCACATCATCGGTGCCATCGCCGTTGACATCCCCTACGGCAACGATTTTTTCATTTAAATCCGTCACGACTGCTAATGCGCGGTTAGTGCTGATAGCCAAACCATCCATCAAGTACAGCTGAGTGCGGCCTCTTTCAACATCATGCCACAGCACATCACCTGTACCATCGCCATTAAAGTCACCACTGCCTGCCAACTTCCATTGCGGCGCATCAACGTAGTTAAGCACTCTGCGGGTTTTGATAGTAAGACCGTCCATTAAGTACATGAAGTTTAAACCTGTGATGGTATTACGCCATAAAATGTCTGATTTACCATCGCCGTCGTAATCACCCTGACCCGCCATCAACCAACCATCGTCCTGTACCACATTAATCGGACGCGCTAGTTTGGTTTGTGTACCATTCATCGCCCACAAGAAGTTCCAGCCTCTGGTACTACTTCGCCATAACAAATCTGATTTACCATCACCGTCGACATCGTTTATCGGTATACGTGATTTAGTGGTACTAAATTCATATGGTCCTATATCGATTATTCCCAATATACGGGGATTATCCTCATAATCCGTTTGCATAGCATCAATTAATAATTGATTATCTTTAAACTCATCTAACACCAGAGGATCGTAGCCTTTACCAACCACTAAGTCATAAGCTGTAGTTTTATAATTGGCATCAAATGAAATAGTTGAGTTATAGGTGTTATTGACGTCCACCCATGCACCACTATTCATGCTGGGATAAACCTGTGTAAAAATATTATGATATAGGTTTGCACCATAGAATCCAGCGTCGATATTATTCAATACATTGTTTATTAGAAAAATCTTACTATTTAAAAATTTAAGATCCACCTCATTATTTATAAATAAATTATTTGCAACTAAAAAACTGCCACTAGAGGAAAATTTAACGGATGGTTGGCTTGGAGAAGAACTACCAAGACCGTCAAATATTGAATTTAGTATATGACCAGCTCCACTGATATCATTTGAACCATAAGCGCTATCTGGACTACAACTATTTCCAATAAACTCGGAGTTATAAACAATACAGTTATCGGGGTAAGAAAAGGAGTTACCGCAGATTATTGCACCACCTCCATCAGGTGCTGTATTATTTTCAAACCTGCTACTCTCAACTAAAAGATTCATTGAAGCTATCGCTCCACCGTAGCTATTACCACTATTATTCTTAAATATTGAATTTTTAATAATTAACTTTTTGATAGCACTTCTAGAGCTACCACTATGGTAGACTGCGCTTTCTGTATTATTTAGAAAATTCACGTTCGATATTTCAACAGGGTAAGTATTATTCCCCCCAATGAAGATAGGTCGCTCTCCATTTTGAATAGTTAGGTTTCGTATTGATATTTTATGAATAGGGTTATTAGCTAAGAATATAGCGGCATTTATTTTGGAACTTGAGGTACCATCAAACACTATTTTTTCTGGATTAAGATTTGAATCACCCTCTATCGTTAATTCATTATCCGAATTCCCGAGGTTTAAATAGTTAGAAAAAAAATACACCCCCTCAGATATCACAATCTTATCAGCTTCACCATTTGTTCTAGAGACTGTTAAAGCATCTTCCAGTTCAGACACTGTAGATACAGTAAATTTTGCTGCATTGGCAACAGAAGCACAAAGCGTAAATACTGCTAAAGTTAACATACGCATAATTATTTCCTTATAAATTTGGTACTTGAGATGGTAAAAGAGAAGAGCTTGCGGTGTCTACAAGATACAGTCAAGTTATGGAATGCAGATGAATCTGACATTAAACAGAGTAAATCGAAAAATTCTATTTAATTGCTCTGTAGCCCCTTATTTAAAGGGTTAGAATTTTACGGCTAAAAAAACAGCAAAAAATTTAAAATTTTTTTTATTTACGATCCATTTTAAAAATCAGTGAACGTTCTATTGGGCTACACCTAAATCAACATTATCTGTCTGCTCAACGTCAGATGAATAGAATGGTAATTTGATTAACTATGCCAAATTTGGGGAACAACTCGCCCTACCCCATTCAACGAATGCTCTGTCACGCAGGCACTGACAAGTTAGCGTCCTAAAATTAAAAAGTCCAATCCAGATCTTCACCTCAAACTGTCACTACACTTTTCAAAGACACGAATGCGCGCTCAGAAGCCACTGAGCTTGAGGCATAGATTTAAACTTCTGCATACATCGTTACCTGATCTGTAATGGCTAAAACGATTTCCCCAATATAAGGCCACCTCATATGACTGAGATGACCTTTTCTGTTTGCTTTACCGCTTATTAGCCTTAATTAGCCAACTGCCACGTATTGTCTGTCGGT
>NZ_JBDYKM010000052.1:0-4949 GCF_040012495.1 Paraglaciecola sp. 25GB23A | reverse complement strand
ACGACGTCGACGGCGATGGTAAATCAGATTTGCTGTGGCGCAGTAGCGCCAGAGGCTGGAACTTCTTGTGGGCGATGGATGGTGTGCAGACCAAAGAAGCCAAACCTATCAATGTGGTGCAAGATGATGGTTGGTTGATGGCCGGTCAGGGGGATTATGACGGCGACGGCAAATCGGATATCTTGTGGCGTAATACCATCACAGGTTTAAATTTCATCTACTTAATGGATGGTCTAAACATTAAGGCGCGTCAAGTTCTGAACTATGTTGATGCCCCGCAGTGGGAGCTTGCTGGCAGCGGCGACTTTAATGGTGATGGTAAAGGCGATGTGTTGTGGCAGGATGTTGTGAGGGGGCGTACCCAATTCTACATGATGAATGGCCTACGCATTGGCACTAACCAATCGTCAGTGACGGTCACCGACTTGAATGAAAAAATCGTTGCGATAGGCGATGTAAACGGTGATGGCACCGATGATGTCATCTGGCGTAATCAGCGTACAGGTGGGAACAGTATCTGGATAATGGAAAATGGCCAGATAGCCGACATGTATGCTTTAAACCGGGTTAGTACAGATTGGACTATTGCAGGAGCAGGTGACTTAGATGGAGATGGTACAGATGACATCATCTTAAGAAATCAAGTAGACGGTCGTAACTGGGCATTTATGATGGAGAACGGTCAAATTAAAACCAGTCAGTTGATTAACACGGTAGGCAGTGTAGATTGGCAAATTGCTAACATGGGAGATTATGACGGTGACGGTAAAATCGACATACTATGGCGTAATGAAAGTGCCGCGCGCAATATCATCCATCTGATGGATGGCTTAACGATTAAAGATAAAGGGGTATTAAGACCGACAGACAATACGTGGCAGTTGGCTAATTAAGGCTAATAAGCGGTAAAGCAAACAGAAAAGGTCATCTCAGTCACATGAGTTGGCCTTTTTTATTTTAGTTAAGGTGTCATTATCAATAGCGGTTTTAAGTAAGGGCAGTCAACAGATGGGGCACTTTAATGTCCCGATTACCCTATTGTTTATTTGCTTATAATCACTTACAGTTAACAAAAAATTTACCATGTGAAAAACCATAAGTTGCCAATTAATCTGTTTGCAACTTAATCAATATCATTAAAAGATGTATCAGGATGATAATTGAGCCGCTAGGGAATAAGCGCAACGCCACCTTCCCGCTGCAGTTCTCAAAAGTTGTTTCCTTGTTATGTTGTATAAAGGAATGCCAATTATGTTCACGTTTTTGTCTAAGCTTCGTTTGAAGTCTTGTTTCGTGTTTTTTGTTTTGTTGTCGGCAACCTTTGCGGCCAATGCATCGCTGGAAGGACAGTGGCTGAATGTAGCTGCTGGTCCAAGTCATTCTTTGGCAATTAAGCCGGATGGCACTCTATGGGGATGGGGGGACAATCGCTGGGGGCAATTAGGCGATGGCACTACCATAGATCGTACTATACCAGTGCAAATAGGCAACGACACAGATTGGCAAAGCATTTCGGCTAGCTATCACTCTTTAGCCATAAAATCGGATGGCACCCTCTGGGCTTGGGGGAATAACTCACTTGGGCAATTGGGTGATAGCACAGAGGCAGATAGACATACACCAACACAAATAGGCGATGAATCTAACTGGCAAAGTATTAGTGCTGGGAGTGATCATTCATTAGCCATTAAGACCGACGGTACCATATGGGCTTGGGGATATAACTACTATTTCCAATTGGGTGATGGCACTAGGACGACGAGGATAGCGCCAATGCAAATTGGCAGCGAAACAAACTGGCAAAGTATTAGTGCTGGGAGTAGTCATTCTTTGGCCATAAAATTGGATGGTACTCTCTGGGTTTGGGGCTATAAACACGGAGAAGGAGGTTATATTTATAGCCCTAGACTGATAGTAGGTGGTAATAACTACAATAACTGGCAGAGTATTAGTGCTGGGCAGTTTTACTCCTTAGCGATAACATCGGATGGTACCCTCTGGGCATGGGGATCTAACTATGGACAGTTGGGCGACGGGACTACAACAGATCAAATTACACTGGTACAAATAGGCGATGAATCTAACTGGCAAAGTATTAGTGCTGGGAGAGATCATTCATTAGCCATTAAAACAGATGGCACGTTGTGGGCCTGGGGAAGTAACCAATACGGGCAACTAGGCGATGGCACTATAGAGACGAAGCTTGCGCCTGTGCAAATTGGCAGCGAAAAAAACTGGCAGAGTGTTACAGCATCAGGGAGGATTACATTAGCTATTAAATCAGACGCTAGCCTCTGGGCTTGGGGGGAAGGGCACTTAGGATTTGGTTGGACGAGTAAAGTTACCTACCCCGTTCAAGATACTCCCTATTTGGGAATTAACTGGCGCCAAACGTCTTCGAATGCAGCTCATTCTTTAGCAATCACGTCTGACGGTGCGCTTTGGGCTTGGGGAAGTAACTATTCGGGACAATTAGGCGATGGTACCATAATCAATAGGAACAAACTGGCGCTTATTGGGAGTGACAAAGACTGGAAACATATTGCGACGGGCAGCGCGCATTCTATTGCCATCAAAACAGACGGTACTCTTTGGGCGTGGGGAAATAATAGTTATGGGCAATTGGGAGATGGCACCACAACCCAAAGAAATGTGCCAATACAAATAGGTGCCGACATTGATTGGCAGAGCATTACTGTTGGAGGTGATAATGGTAATAGTCATTCATTAGGCATAAAAGCCAACGGTACTCTTTGGGCCTGGGGTAGTAACAGTACGGCAGAGTTGGGCGACAGTACTACAACAAGCAGACTTGAACCAACGCAAATAGGCACAGACACCGACTGGAAAACAGTCTCAGCCAAAAAAGGTGACCGATTTGGTTATTCTTTTTCTGTGGCTATTAAAACCAACGGTACCCTATGGGCATGGGGTACGAACACAGGGGGGCAACTGGGGGATGGCACCACAACACAACGAAATTCCCCGATACAAATTGGTATAGAAACTAATTGGCTAAGTGTTAATGCTGGTGGAGGGCATTCTTTAGCCACCAAAACCGACGGTACATTATGGGCGTGGGGTTATAACCAGAGTGGACAATTGGGCGATGGCACTACAACAAATAGGTTTGAACCAACGCAAATAGGCATAAAAACTAATTGGCAAACCCTAAGCGCTGGCAACCATAATTCTTCTGCTATTAATTCTGATGGTATCCTTTTCACATGGGGGCTAAACTCTTATGGGCAATTGGGGGATGGTACGTCAATAGGAAAAAATACTCCGGTAAAAATTGAATCTGACATGAGTTGGCTAAAGGTTGGTTTTAATGGATTTAGAGTGGTTGCAATCAAGTCTGACGGCTCCCTCTGGGTTTGGGGATATAATAGCAATGGACTATTGGGTACTGGCACTAGCATACAACAAAATTTCCCAGTGCAATTAGCGTTAATTGATAGTGACGGTGATGGGTTTCCTGATTCATCGGACTCATTGCCTTATGATGCAAATGAGCAGCGAGATACTGACAATGATGGAATTGGCAATAATGCAGATACAGATGACGATAACGATGGCATTCCGGACGAATATGAAATCGCTAATGGTTTAAATCCGTTGTTGGCAACTGATGCTTTGTTAGATCATGATGGTGATGGTATCGTTGCATTAGATGAGTATTTATTTGGTAGTGATGACAACGATGTGAATGATGTTCCAGCCAATATTAATTTTGCTTTTTATTCGTTTGAGGCGTCCAACTGCGAAACCGAATTAAGCGCTGATATCGCATGGAAAAATACCGACAGCACGGCATATCATGGTAATCAAAGTTGCCATGTTGCGGGCCTTGAAGATAGTGGTACAGCAAGGTTGGCGTATCAGAATATCTTTAATGCTGGCTATTTTAGTTTCGCGCTTAAAATATCCACAGAAGAACAATATGATGAATTAACTCTTAATGTCGATGGGGTCAAAATTGCCAGTTTTAGTGGCGAGCAAAGTTGGGTTATTTATCGTTACCCCATTGCCGACGGTCAGCACAGTATCAGTTGGACCTACACAAAAGATTCAGGAGTTTTAGCGGGTGACGATTCGGTTTGGATTGATAGCATTGTTTTACCTGTCAATACAGATATTGATGCTGATGGCATCAATAATGATATCGACATAGATGATGACGGTGATGGTTATTCAGATGTTGATGAACTCGCCGCGGGCACCAACCCTTTAAGTAACAGCAGTTTACCGCTTGATACCGACGGCGATTTCATCTCAAACGCGACCGATTTAGATGACGATAACGACGGTATCCTTGATGTAAATGATACTTATCCATTGGTTGCTATTGGCGACTTACTCGATACCGATAACGACGGCGCACCAAACACATGTGACGAAAGTTGCTTAGCGTTGGGCATGGCGGCTGACACCGACGATGACAATGACGGTGTCTTAGATGTCGATGATGCATTCCCTCTTGACCCCACTAGAACGTTCAGGGTCAGGAACGACGTCGACGGCGATGGTAAATCAGATTTGCTATGGCGCAGTAGCGCCAGAGGTTGGAACTTCCTGTGGGCGATGAATGGTGTGCAGACCAAAGAAGCCAAACCCATTAATGTGGTGCAAGACGATGGCTGGTTGATGGCGGGTCAAGGCGATTATGACGGCGACGGTAAATCGGATATCTTGTGGCGCAACAACATCACGGGTTTAAATTTCATCTACTTAATGGATGGTCTAAACATTAAGGCGCGTCAAGTCCTGAACTATGTTGATGCCCCCCAGTGGGAGCTTGCCGGCAGCGGCGACTTTAATGGCGACGGCAAAGGTGATGTGCTGTGGCACGATATCGTGAGGGGGCGTACTCAATTCTACATGATGAATGGCCTGCGCATTGGCACCAACCAGCCGTCAGTGACGGTCACCGACTTGAATGAAAAAAT
>NZ_JBDYKM010000051.1:0-5630 GCF_040012495.1 Paraglaciecola sp. 25GB23A | reverse complement strand
CACTTAATGGATGGCTTGACCATTAAAGATAAAGGGGTACTTAGACCGACTGACAATACTTGGACACTCGCTAAGTAAATCAAGTACAACAGCTAAAATGGCCTCTCGCCCACAAAAGAACAGGGATTGTGAGCGAGAATTTTATTAGCTAAATGATGATATTTGCTGGGTAGAATTAAAACGGAAAATAGTCGAATGAAATTAAGCGCAATACTCATTTTTACAGTTAGTCTATGTGTCAGCTTTGTCACCCTGGCTGATGCCCTTGATAAGCCTGAGGGACTCAAAGCTGAGCTAGGAATTAACGCACATAGCTTAGTTGTGAGTTGGGATGAGGTCTCTGGTGCTGAGTGTTATAGGCTATATTATGATACTCGTCCTGTTTACGAGTATGGTTATGATGGTAATGCCATTGCAGTTGAAACCAGTGTATCTGAAACTTCAGTTGAACTAACTGATTTATCTGCATTAGAAACCTATTATTTTCGCGTTGAAGCCACATGTAATGATTCCATCCACTTGTCGCCTCCCAGCGAGACGGTGTATGCGTCCGTTGATTATGCATTTCCAGACGCCAATACTGCTTTTGTCGCAGTTAATAAGCAGGGCGAAGCAATTGCAGGTTCAGCATTTGTCACCCATTTAAGTCGAAATGGCGATTCTGTTTTAATTAAAACAAACAGCCCAGATATAGACGCCAACATCCCCAACCCAGAGCAGTACACGCCTGATTCGACGTACTTCTTTACACAACTGTATAAAAAAAATCTGCTCACAAATGAAATTTCAATGATCACTAAAGTCAATGGCGAGGCAGGTAATAACCAATCAGATTATGTTGATGCCACCCCCGATAATCGGTTTGTATTGTTTAAAACAAGAGCGAAGAACTTAGTCGGCACCGGGTGGGAAGAGAGTTTTTGGTATTGGATGGTGAAGGATACAAAAACCGGCACTCTGACACTTGTACATAAATCTAAAAGTAGTAGTCAATTTTTAAAATTAAGTGGTAACGGTCAATATTTGTTTATTTATACAAGGTATGAGCCACTAATGCCCGATGTGGACTATCGTGATGGCCGTTTGTACCGCAAAGACATCGCTACCAACACAATCATTACCATTGAACCAGGTGCCAAACTCAATCCTGCGGTAATGACTGATTTTGAATTCTCTTATGATGGTAAGTATGTTTTGTATTACATGTCTTCCGAAAGAAAGTTGTTTTTAGGTGATTTTAATTCTAATCAAACATCATTGGTTAATGATGGGATCGAACAAGATATGAAAATGGTGCGTTATGTGCACAGAGAAAGTACATTTGACAATGTGCTTAAATCAAAGGGCTGGTTTAGCGGCGAGACGAATGAAATTCTATTTACAGCGTCATACCCCATAAATTTATGGGATTGTGCACCATTCTTGTATTCCGTCACACCATCTAATTTAACCCCAAAACCTGTTAAACTTAATCAAAACTGTTACGAGGCATTTTTTAATTTAGACGCTGAAAACTATACAGATCGTAAATGGTTAGAACAAAACGCAATGACAGGTTTAAAGCGAGGATGGAGTGAGTTAGCAGGACGTCTTAAAGATGATCCTGCTTGTGGTGAGATGATAGAGAACGGCAGTATTGGATTAGCTGGCTACAATAAAATATGTTATCAATATCGTGCTGACACAGACGGTGATGGGGTGCTAAATGCAGAAGATCCTGATAGTGATAGCGATGCAGATGGGATTACAGATTACCTTGAAACTCTTCTAGGGTTAAACATGTATAACCCCTATGATGCGGATTTTGATAATGATTACGATGGCTTATCAAATTTGCAAGAAATTGCCAAAGGCACGCTAATTAACCAAAAAGATACGGATTTTGACGGTATTAACGATGCTGTAGACACGCAACCAGCACAAACATCTGCCCCAATGAATTGGGGAGAAATCAGTCAAGTTGAAGGAGAAACCACTGCTTTAATAAGTTTGTCTGATAGTGGTTCTTCATGCAGCACAGTTCATTGGTCAGACAAACCATTCGAAACCAATAGTCAGTCACAGCAATATGTATCTCAACAAAATTTTGTAAAAATAGAAAAACTTCATCCTAACCGCACTTATTATTTTAGGTTGCAAAGCGGTTGCTATACCAATAATGGTAATCCATTGTCGCAACAAAAATCTTTCTTTGCATCAGTAAATCGGTATAAAAATTATCTGCATGCAACCGGCTCTATTTACAATTATTCGATTACAGAAAAATACATTCATTCCGATGACAGAACAATTTTACCTCCACCCCAACCATACGTATATCCGTATATCCCCGAACCTGTGAGGGGTAATGATTATTATGAAAATAAAGATTTTTATGTTTTGCGCGGCGAATTTGGAAGCGTTTTCTCTAATCTATATAAATATAGGTATGGGGGTGCGTATGTCAATGAACTGGGTGATGCACTCTGGACTGATTATATTTTAAATGGTGGAACAGAAGGTGACGTAGTTGGTGATACGGATTTGATTGTAATTTATGGCATGCTGTTTAATCGCATAACAGGAGAGCGATTACTTAGTGAATATAGTGGTATTGCAGTACGAGATGATGGTGAATTTGCGCATAATTCTTCTAAAATACTAAACGTTAAAACGGGAGAAGCAATCGACGCATATGACAAATTAGCAGAAATTGGTATTGTCTCAAGCAGAACTCCTAGTGTGCAGTATGGAAATACATCAACTAAAATTCTAATCAACATAAATTACAGCGACGATGACACACCTGTTTGTAATTCTAAATTTGAGATCGTCATTTTTGATGTTTTAGACAATAAAAAAAGTTGTTTAAGTCAGCAATTACAAGACAATAATATTGATGTACCAATTAGCGATATAAGAATACGAACTTCAAATGGTACAAATAGATTTTCTCCGTTTATTGGAAACAATGATCGCTATGTTTTTTTATCAGTAACGAATCATTGGGATGCCAATGGCAGAGCATTGGTAGCATTGGTATGGGATACATTTGAGAGTAAATTTCACCAACATTATGCTGACCAATTTGACACACATACACCAAATATAGAGGCACCTTTAAAGAAACGGGGGCCAGTATATACGCGTGCTCTGTCTGGAAGTAGTCGTTTTGGGTTGGTAGATGCAAAAGATAGTAGTGACCGTTCATTTAATGCAATATTTGACCTCAATGTCAGCGATTCAGACTTTGATGGTATCCCCAATGAAGACGACTTGAACAGTGATACTGACTTAGATGGGCTAATGGATAATTGGGAACATGAACATGGTCTTAATTTATATAATCCAGATGATGCCGCACATGATATAGATTTTGACGGTTTAAGCACCCTGCAAGAGTTTCAACAGGGCACATTGTTTAATGTGGCAGACTCTGACAATGATGGTATTTTGGATGGAGAAGATTTAGATAATAGCTATGCCAACTTAATCCTCAATAAAACCGTCGAGCAAGTCGATGGTGGTATCGCTATTAGCATTGATAACTTTGTCAACGGCGTTTGCCATACTTTGTATTGGTCTGATACTCCTTTTGATGATGTAAGTGATGCCGCTAGCCAGTCCTTTTACAAGTCTGTAGTCGTGTTGCCCGATGTTGACAGTTTTTCAACTTATTATTTTAAAGCGAAAGTGGGTTGCACCGAGATGGAAAGCGGATTGTCCCCGCTATTTAGCAGCTACAGCAAGCCTTTGGTTTTTTCAACTCATCTTACCAAAGTCTCAGATGATACGAATTTGTCAGGGTTTCCAGCGGAATTAAGCGGCGATGGGCGACATGTTTTTATTCAAGAAAGGAACCCAGACCGCGGAAATATTGCCGATGTTTTTCATATTAATCTTGCAGACGGCGCACGTGAAATAGTGAGCACTAACGCTAATGGGCAACTTTCCAATGAAGATGCAGTGTTAGGTGGGGTGACGTATGACGGCAAAGAATTAGCGTTTGCATCAAAAGCAAACAACTTAAACGGTGCTGAAGTTATTGGCTGGCATAGTTTTCAAAAAAATAGGCTGACGGGCGACATAACCCACATGGGCAAAGCTAATAAAAGCATTGTCAATCATGGTTTAGGGGGGCGTTTGTCAGCTGACGGACGTTATCATATATTTGTTACGGATGAACCCTTAGTACCTGAAGATGCAAATGAAGAAAATCAATTAACTAAAGTCGATTTATATCGTTATGATCGAGTAACAAGAACCTATGCGTTTGCTGATTTATCAAGGGGGTTTACTGATGAGTTTACAGGCGCAAACAGTGGTTACGTTTATGATTTGGATATAAGTAGTGATGGAAACCGAGTGGTTTATTCTGCCTACGCTTCAAATGGCCTCGATTCGGTGAATACGTATGATTTCTCTACCGATACATTTACTCATGTTTCCCCTTCTGAATCCGTTTTTTTAATCAAGCCCAATATTTCAGGAGACGGTCGATATGTATTGTTTGAGAGTACCAACAATATATTAAGTGCAGGAAGTGAGGCATCGATCGGAAATTCTCAAGTATATCGGTTTAATATTGAAACCAAAGATATAGAACTGGTTTCAATAATGGACCCTGACAAATCTTACGGCGCGTGGGAGGCAAACCTTTCTAAAGATGGCAATAACGTAATTTTTCAAGCGATGCGGAACGATGGGCGATTTGTAATCTACAAAAACATGCTCACTGGTGAGCAAGAAGAGGTGGCATCTAACCCGGTCTGGGGTTCGGGGCGAAGCTACGATTTTCGTTATTTCAGTATTTCCGATAACGGTAACTATGCCATATTCACCATGCCATTTATCTCCGAATCTGAGGAATACTCAAGAGAATGGACGCTATATAGCCGATATATTGCAGATTCCGATGGCGATGGAATTTTGAACGAAAGCGATGAAAACTCGGACACCGATGGTGATGGAATGACCGATTATTGGGAAGTCGTAAATGGTTTAAATCCTTATAATCCAGATGACGCACAACATGATGCTGATGGTGATGGTGCTGACAACATTACTGAATTTTTAGGTGGTAGTGACTTAACTAAAACCGATTCCGATGAAGATGGAGTGCTTGATAGTGAAGACGCTTTTCCTTTAGATAAAGCTGAGTATTTGGATACTGATAATGATGGCATTGGTAATAATGCTGATTTAGATGATGACAATGATGGAATCAATGATGCCAGTGATGAATTCCCGCTCGTTGCAATCGGTGATTTAATTGATACTGACTCAGATGGTGCGCCAAATGACTGCGATCAAAGCTGTTTGGCTTTGGGTATGGAAGCAGACAAGGACGATGACAATGACGGAATAATCGACGAGTATGATTTGGCACCATTGGATCCAAATATTGGTTTGGCACTCGCCAAAAACGACGTAGACGGCGACGGTAAATCCGATTTGTTGTGGCGAAGTGAAGCCAGAGGCTGGAACTTCTTGTGGGCGATGAATGGCACACAAACTAAAGAAGCTAAACCCATTAATGTTGTGCAAGACGATGGTTGGTTGATGGCCGGCCAAGGCGATTATGATGCAGACGGTAAATCGGATATTTTCTGGCGCAATACTATAACTGGCCAAAACTTTATCTACTTGAT
>NZ_JBDYKM010000050.1:0-6097 GCF_040012495.1 Paraglaciecola sp. 25GB23A | reverse complement strand
AACAAACAAAGGCACCGGAAAATTACTCGCTGGGCTTCGCCCAAAAGCGCTCGCATTTTCCGTTGCTTTGGACGTTAGCAATCAAGGCATAGTATGTGGAAAGTTTTCGCAGTTAAAACGATATATCGAACTAGTGTAACTGGAGAACCGTTTGCTACCGATGAGTCATATTCAAATAAATTTGATCAAATTGAAGAACGCGTGTTTACGGTAAAGGCTCGCTCATTTGATGAAGCTATAAAAAGAGCTGAAGCGGAAGCCGAAGAATATGCAGATGGTTCACACATTAATCCTTATGGTCAGGATGTCACTCAAAAATATACGGGCATAGCTGGTGCATATGAACCTTTTGACAATGTACCTGCAAATATAGAAGTCTACTCAAATACTTTTATTGTTCCTAAAAGTATTTCTGATGACCAACTAGCAGATAACTTCCAAGGTGATGAGAAATCCAATTGTGGGGAGTGGCGCAAAAACTTCTTAAACTCAGAATTTAGTGGCTTTGTAATTTGAATGCTAACAAACCAATTATTCCGACCTCAACTCGCTGCGCTTATGTGGACTCCCCCTTGTCAACAACATCAACAACCAATTAAAGAATAAATGCGTGCTTATGTACGAGCTCTAATAGGGAAGCTATCCCAGGCTCTATGATATTTACGCGAACTTGTTGTCAAATCTCGTTAGCGAGCTAGAAGCTCTGAGCGCAGCACTGACTAAACAAGCTGATTTTCATCTTTTATCGAGCATTATTGTTGTGTGACAAACCTTGGTTAAGCAGCCAGAAGCTCTGCTCTATATTCTGTGCCATTGGCTAACATAGCAAAGGCAGTTCGTACTGTTTTATTGGCTAATGCGACAGCTGTACAGCGTTTGCCTCTGCGTTCAACCATTTGTTGTATCCATATATCTTTCTTGGTTTTTGCAGTGCGCCTCGTTGCTTGGTTAACCGCTGACATCGCACCGCTAACCAAGCAACTTCGGAGCGTGTTGTTTTTAACGTACTTACCCACAGAGCCCAGTTTTACTTTACCACCCGAAGAATGCTGAATTGGGGTTAATCCAATACAAGCAGAAGCATCTCGACCTTTTTTAAAGTGCCCCATTTCTCCACAGCCTAGAGCGATATAGAGGTTGACAGCATTTAACGGGCCGACTCCTTCTAGCGCTTGTAACACTTTACAGGTTGGATGTTGGTTTGCTGCTTTTTCTAAGTACAGATCATACTGTTGTATCGATTCAATACTGAGCTGTAGTTGTTGCCACCCTGTATTTAATGCTTGCCTAAAAATCATTGAAAAGCCATTTTCAGCATCTTCCAGAACGCCTTGGACGACTCCACTTAAACCGCCTTGACTGGGTGATACCCTAATATTAAATTCTAACAATAAGGATTTAATTTGATTTTGCATGGCGACTTTATGTTTAACGGCGAGTTCTCGTAATCGAGCTAAGGTTTGTAATTCTTGTTGCTCTTTTGATTTACCGTTAATAAATGAAACATCGTTTAGTTGAGCGGCTTGGGCAACAGCTAATGCATCGTTTTTATCCGTTTTTTGGTTTTGTCTCACACTGGCAACCAGTTTGGCTGAAATCAGTCGGGCATCATGCCCAAATTTCAACGATATTTGCTTCCAATAATTTGATGTACTGCATGCCTCGAACACAATGGTCATCGGTTTTGAAGAAGCTAACCAAGAAGTAAACAGTATCGGTGTCATCGCCTGATTAGACTGCACCTTGTTGCGTTTAAAAACGCAAACTTGAATTTCTTCTTTCGCTAAATCAACACCTGTGATTATATTGTGCATCTTGGACTCCATAATATTTTTTGTGTGAGAACTGAAATATTAACCCAGCTCATTGAGTTGGGGGAGTCCAATTATCTCTTTTCGTCGGCATATTGGGGCGTTATACATGTATAGATTGAGGGCAGAGGATTGAGTAAAGTCTTAGGGATAATTGGTTGTATTTTATTGGCTTATTCGTTTGTTGACTTTCTATCATTCTATTTACCGTTATTAAGCCTTTTTCAGCAAATCATGATAAGTACGGAGCCAGCAGATCCTAGGTTGATAGCTGGTGAAATTAGCTCAAGTATGGTGTCTCAAATTGTTTCATCAATATACTACCTTGTTCCAGTAATTTTTATTTCTTTGGCTTCTTTCAAATACAAACTGACAACTAAGTGGTTTAAATTATGGTTGCGCCTTTTTGGATTCTTTCTGTTATTGACACCAATTGCTAATTCGATAATAGGAATTTATGTGTTGTTTTTAAGTTGGAGAAAGCATGTATAACAAGCCAAGTCAGCGGGAATTTTACTCGCTGAAAAACACTCATAAAATCCCCTGCTTGGGGCGTTAGCTTGCTTTTTAAATATGGAGTTTTCTTTGCATAGAATATATTGGTTCACATCTTTCAATGTTATCGTTTTAATCATTTGGTCAGCTGGAATGTTATTTAACTTTCAGTACGATGATGGGGGAATTGGAGGTTTATATTATCTTTTTATTCCTTTGTTTTGCTTTATGTTCCTTTTGGCTGATAACTTAATTGAATTAATATTATCGACAAATGCAGACTTTTGGTTAGTTGCCCCAACAGGACTGTTATTAGCATTCCTTGTTGACCTACTTAGGATAAAGTTCTGGAAAGGTAAATCTCACACCGGAGAAGGCACAAGCTAACAAGGCATTAAGAGGCGTTAAGTAAAATTTATGAACAACTTACGAAAATATTTAATACGGCATCAACACCAGCGTAAATGTCTAGTGTTTCTGGGGCAGTCCTTATTTAGTGTTCTTTTTGTTCTGTCGATAAGCAAAGTGCTTGTCATATTTGAGGTTATTAATAGTCCGATATTTGGTGGTATACGCGGCCAGGTCGTCGCTGCGTTTTCTATATCACTGGGCACACTTGTCTTACCGATTCTACTAGGCGAACCGGAATCTAAGGCTGACAAATAGCTGTTAAATATTACGGAGTTAGCCTTTCTAATTATTTGTATAAAATACTATGTCGGCATTACTTAACAAGGCTGTAAACAAAGAACAGCAGGACGGCGCTTGAATTTCATCGCTACCTGCAATTATGATTTTCGTAACAAGCTAGTTCTACGCGGTCTTGTTACAGCCTCGTTAGCTGAATTAAAGTGTTCAATATATTGTACAAGTAAGGATATTTGAATATACTTGTCTTATTTAAAGTACATGTTGAGGTGTTTATGAGAGTTGTATCCTTTACTGAAGCTCGCAATGGTTTAAAAGCTGTTTTAGATTCCGTGGTTAACGATGCCGACACAACCGTGATTACTCGTCGCGATTCGGAAGATGCGGTTGTAATGTCATTAGACTACTACAACAGCTTAATGGAGACCGTTTACTTATTAAGATCTCCTGCCAATTCAGAGCATTTAGCAAAATCTATTGAACAATTTAAAAATGGCAATGTCACTCCAAGAGACTTAGTCGATGAGTAGTAGGTTACTCGTATGGACTGATGAAGCATGGAGTGACTATGTATATTGGCAAGGTCAGGATAAAAAAACACTAAAGCGTATTAACAAACTTATAAGTGATTCCAAAAGAACACCGTTTGAAGGTATTGGTAAACCAGAGCCTTTAAAAGAGAATCTCTCAGGTTTTTGGTCACGTCGAATAGACGACACAAATAGACTAGTTTATGCAGTAGACAACACGTCATTAACTATTATCTCTTGTAGGTATCATTACTAGTGCAAAATACAGCTAATCGAGTAGCCGGAGGTATCTAGCCTCCAGCCCCCACAACACCCTGCATGCGGCTCCGCACAGGGCGTTTCCTGAAAATGTTTAAAGCATGATGGCCGATTAGCTCCTTCATACTCCAATTATGGCTTCTGATTTTGCGCCACTGTTCCTAAGTCCGGTCGGATACGAAACAAGTGAGCTGCACAGGCTCCTAATTGATTTTCAGGTTCAGGTGGGGCGCCCATGCAACTTCACCGTGTCTCAACCATTACGATGGGCGTTTGGCTACTATGCCGTCTGCTGACTTCTGCTTAATCATCAACAGAGTTACCCCTGTTGACGCTATCGGTTTCATCGTATTCGCTCCATTGAGTTGATAACACTCAAAAGCCAAGGCACTTGTATACCAGAGCCTCACTGGTTAATTACCGATCGCTTGTTAAGCAGATCTCTGGAAGGCCAGCCCCGGCCAAATAAGAGCATGAACTGTCTCTGCACTGCTGCATCATTTACGGTGGCCGTTAGATCACATGGTTTCGTCGTCTTGGACCCACAGCGCTTCACGGGGCCGGCCCTGCCAACTCACCTCCAGCCTGCGCCTCATATGATGTCTTTGGGGAAGCCTCGTCTTCATCAGCTCGCAAATTTATGAAATGCATCCATGCATTTCACCGAAGGCCAACCTACGGTTGTTCAAAATGGTTCCCTACCATTTTGTGCGTCCGGCTTCCTTCAGACCAAACCTCGCGGTTTAGCCCTTGCCATTCGCTAGTAGTTAACGTTTAATAACGGTAAGTTAAATAAACGGTGACCTTCCTAAAGAGGACTTTCATCCGGGGCGGCCTCCGCTCATTAGTTCATGCCCATGCTGGGCGTGCACAAGGCGTTGAAATGGATTCAGTAATATTGTCACCTTTTCTGCAAAGAAACGCAGCAAAGCCGCCAACATCACTGCACCAGTTAACGCGACGTTAGGTGTTTTAGATGTACCCTGAAGACTTTGACGATATCGTCGTAGAAAACAAACATAATTTTGCGAAACATGAGGTACATGTTCAAGTTGCCATCTGTATTCATCAATTGGAAGCCCAAGTGAACAATGGTGGTTTCGAACAATATTTTTATAATTCAAGCGGAATGTTTGCGCTGGAAACTATATTGGCATTGCGAACAATAGGGGCATTAAAAACGGCTTCTTTGCTAGAAGCAGCCATTTTAATTGGATACCCCACGGGATATCCAGCAGACTCATCCTTTCATCAGGAATTGCTCTTTGACTCTGACGAAAGTATGGAAAAGCTTGGCAAATTGGACAACGAATTTTATAGTTACTCAGATGATTTATCGGGTTTTGTAAATGCCTATCTAAGAATCAACACCTAATAAACGCATCAAAATGGTCGTCTAACAGTTGGCTTGCGCTCATTCTTCGCTTATTTTAGCCAACTGTTATCCGCAATTTATGCGGGCGTTATATTTCAAGAGAGTTAATTAGATGAATCAGTCTGATCCGACGAAAACTGGAACTGCTATTCTTGAAGCTGTTGAAAATCAGCTGAAAGCTAATGATCCACCGAAAGTGAAAGAAACACTTAATCGGCTTATTTCTTTAGGCATTAGTAGACAGGAGTCTAAGAAGTATATTGCGTGCGCCTTGTCAGTTGAAATATTCGGAGCAATAAAAAACTTAGAAGCATTTAATCCTCAAAGGTATGACCAAAACTTGAACAACTTGCCAGAAATGCCTTGGGAGGACGAATAGCCAATGAAATATAACAAACCAATTATTCAGACTTCAACTCGCTGCTCTCATTTCGTCGGCATATTGGAGCGTTAGCATTGGATTCATTAGAGATTGAGCCAACTGAATTTCGTTCGTTAGTATATTCGCTAGTAACGAACAGTCTACTCTACATTGGAATTCCAATTTACGTATTTGCATTTCTGTTTCTAGGTGAGGAAAAACAATATCATGCTATGTATTTAATGTTTGGCTATACATTAATCGCCATATTCATTTCCATATGGCTGTTCATATTTAACCGAAACCCTCGGATACCGATCACTAAAGTTATTTTAAAGGCAGATGGCATAGTTGTGTCATCCCTCACAAATGAGGAGTATGTCGAGCGACATGAAATTAGTAACTATAAAATTTCTGGGTTTTTGAACAAGAAAATAGTGATAAATGACTCTCGTAATAGGACTGTTAAAATTAGTTACTATTTGTTTAAACCAGAACAGCGTTTAATAATATTGGATTACTTGTCTTCTATTTGTGCCGATTTGACCTGGTCAACCTAATACGACCACCTTAGTTAAGCTACTTTCTGTAATTCATTGTTTTGTTGTTCAAAGTCATT
>NZ_JBDYKM010000049.1:0-6345 GCF_040012495.1 Paraglaciecola sp. 25GB23A | reverse complement strand
CATTTGCATCTGCCTATCCTTAATTCTCAATAGAGTAATTTATGATAAGCAGTTACACAAAATTCGTTACAGCCTCACAACGAATTGTTAACTGGGTCTGTTTTTAGAATAAACCTATTACTTTAAGCAGAAGTGTTAATACAAAAAGCATTCATTATTTTCATTTTTATTCTTTTTAAGCGCAAGAGCTGTTTAAAATAAAATAGCCACGTTTCATGGCGTTAGTCTTTCACCACTTAGGTTAGTAAAATAGGGTTCAAATACAGGAGGATGGAAGCTCTACACTAGAGCCTAATATCCCATTAGACCCATAGAACTTGAGGTAAGAGCAAAGCAGGTTTAACCCAATTAGGTTTGCCTTATACTATTTACTTATGTTGGCTATATGCTGTTGTCTGCTTCCTTCGCTTGGTATCACATACGATTTTGATTACACTTAAGGGCTATATAGCTATCGTTTTTACAGGAATATTTTCCTATGTTGTCTTTGTCTAATAGCCTTCTTCTTGCCCGTTTGGAACGGAGAATGAGTCGCGCTGAAAATTTTGCAGATTGGAAAACGTTAGCCTTGGAGCACGATTCAGTGTCTGGTCTCGAAGCCTGGAAGCACAAAGAAGCCTCAAAAAGCTACGATTACACCAATATTCGCTCCAGAATAGAAGCTCTTAAGGAGCTAAGGCGAAAGGAGGATGACGTTGGATTGCTTTTCGCCCTTAACGAGGGGATTCATGGTAATCAGGGGGGGATGGGTAATCCAGTTCTGTATCAAAATGCCAAATATGGTACTAAAATACTTATCGAAGAGTACGTTGACGAGATAGTCGATGCTCTTGAGCATATATCCACAATACCGGAGTCCAGCGCACTCACCTCAGAAGATAAGTTAGATTTTTTTGAGCGAGCCAGTCATTGTTTTGGTCGCTCTGCCTTAATGTTGAGTGGTGCAGGCTCTTTGGGACATTTCCATCAAGGGGTGGTTAAAACCTTATACCAACATAAATTGCTTCCTACCGTCATTTCTGGCTCAAGTGCAGGATCAATATCTGCTGCAGTACTGGGCACTCACACGGACGAAGAATTGCCTGCCATTTTGCTAAATGGTCAATCTTTTGATCCATTGCAGACTGAGATAGACAAGAGATCCAATCACTTGTTTCGTCGCCAGATGAATCCAGCATCATTGCAGATGATTTTAAAAGCTGTCATTCCTGATATGACTTTTCAGGAAGCCTATGAGAAGACAGGCCGGATGATCAGCGTCACGATTGCGCCTCGTGAGGAGCATCAGTCTTCTCGACTTATGAATGCAATTACCTCGCCCAATGTGTTTATCCGCACAGCGGTGACTGCGTCCTGTGCGGTTCCTGGTGTTTATGCGCCCGTGATGCTAATGGCTAAAAATGTTTATGGGGAGGCACAACCCTATTTACCCAATCGTCTTTGGGTAGACGGCGCAGTGACTGATGATTTACCGGCGAAGAGATTAGCCAGACTGTATGGGGTTAACCATTATATTGTCAGTCAGGCCAACCCTTTGTCATTGGCGCTTATGAAGGGTGAACAATATAATCCTCTTCCTAAAGGGGCTCAAAACATCATACGATTATCCTCACAGGAATTATTAAAAAGCGGTGAGAAATTTAGTCGACGTTATTTGGGTAAAATCCCCAGTATGGGTAGGGCAATGAGCATGTTCTACTCCGTAATGGCACAAGATTACAAAGGGGATGTGAATATCATTCCGAGTTTTGGTTATGTCAGCCCACAAAAGCTGCTAGGGCAATTAACAAGCACTGAAATTAAGGAATTGGTTTTAGAAGGTGAACGTTCAACCTGGCCTAGGTTGGAGCAGATTAGAATATGCTCTAAGATCGGTCAGAAATTAGATGTGATACTCGATAAGCACGCTGAACATAATATTAAGCATTTTTATAAAAAACGGCGCAAAGCTGCCACTAAGTCGAGCGAGTAATGTTGTTTATTACTATGGCATATTTTATTGTTTTTTAATCAATGACAAGGCCAAGCACTTCTTGGCAGTTGGAAGAAAAAAGCGCTATCTCATCGCTAATCATCGAGCAACAGACTGTATTGGTGCTGGATCATGAAAAAAATGGGCTATTTGAATAGCGTCTAGCATGTGGCGGATAAAAAATAACATGAGTCGCTTAACTGCCTTAAACTGACAGGTGTGGCTAAGCTGGTCGCAAAATATACTTTAATTCTTTACCAACTATCTCGCCAGTAGTCTCGTGACTGCCTGGCGAGGTATCTAGTTTGTCTAATCTCAGCTTTTGGATGAAATGAAATAACGAGGGTTGAGCTATTTTTAATGTGTAAAATTTAAATTTTTACCGTTACCGATTTGATCATTGAGTCCTCTAATGCCATTCCGAATAAATTATTGGCACATTGTCGCATGGCAGTTACGACATTTGACCTACCGGCGGTAAAGCGGCTCAGGGCTCCCGGATTGAAGGTAAGTGGCCAACTTGTCCCCCATCAGAGAGTCTAACTGTTGCAACCTGGTTGCTGGCAGAGGATGAGTCCGAAACAGCAGTGATACTCGGTTATCGGTGTTCGGTAAAGCTTCAAGCTTGGTCAGCACAGAAGGTAGCCCGAAGGGGTCGAAGCCTGCGCGGGTAGCGAGCACCACACCCATCTGGTCGGCTTCAAACTCGACACTCTGATCCAGTTTTCTGGATATAAGGCTAGCCCCCGTACCTAAAAGCCGCTGCGTTACATCCTCTTGACCGTGTGCCAGCAATTCACTCATCTTGTTAGCCCCCTCATTAATGAGTTTTGTACTCAGCGACGCTTTGAGGTGGTGGCGCCCAACGACATGTGCAATTTCGTGGGCGAGCACACCAGCCAGCTCTGAAGGATCCGACAGGCTATCGTAAAGTCCTCGGGTAATCAGTATATATCCGCCGGGTATTGCAAATGCATTTAAAGCCGGTGAATCAATCACACCAAAGTGCCAGGGTAAATCAGGACGCTCTCCGTGAGAGGCAACCCAGCGGCCAATCTGGTTGACATAGTGCTGTAAACCCGGATCTTCCAGTAATGGGACTGCTGCCAACAGGCTCGCAGCAATCTGGCGTCCTGCTTCCACTTCTTCGTCTTGTGTAGGCAACTTCAATACTGCCAGATTTTTGCTGGCGATCTTACCCAGCCGTCCGTCCAGCTTTTTGAGTGCTTCGAGCCCCGCCGGAACACTTCTATCGGCGCCAATCGCAGAAACACTGATTAGCAAACCAAGCAACGGAGCTGTTAACCACGGCTTTAAAGATGTCAGAGAAAAAATCAAATCGCAGCGAAAACATAATTCACGAGTCATCATTTCACTGGATCCTTAAGGTAAGGGATTGTCCGTGTTATCAAACCGTTGTGAAGGGCGAATTTTTCGGCTTCGACCTTTGACACCGCAAAGTTATCTAGCTCTTGCAAACGGGCCATATTAGGCGAAGCCGTCGCCAAATCCTCTTCGTTTAAACCCCGAATACCCGTCGTTGCGGCTACGTTGCCCATACCCTCTCGACCTGTCGCTATGGCAGCAACGCTTGCAAGTTCAGCACCCGCTGACGCCTTGACTGAATCTGCCATAAGAGTGACATGTAGCATTCTGATCCAGCCCTGATTGTTTGTCGCACTGACCCGATACCAACCGCCTAGCCGTTCAAAAATAAGTAGCTGAGTAGAGGTTGGCAATTTACGTATCGTTTCTCCGTCAATCTTCGGCACTGTTTTAAGTTCTGTTTCTCTTGAGGTCATTCCCTTACTACCTGCAGGCTGTAATGTCGCTATCTGTTGCTCCGCCTCAGGAACTGCAGCCCTTGTTTCAACTTTTGTTGTGACCTTCGTTTCAATCTTTGACTCTGTCTTGGCTTTTAAGGGTTGGTTTTCTGGTGCTGGCGGACTCGGTACCACTATTGGCGGTGAATCTGGCGCTGGTGCCCGTTCGTCTATTGGCGCCTTCACCTCAGTAGTGTGCTCAGGCTCAGGCGGACTTACTTGCTCTTGAGGACTTGAGCTATCACACCCTGGCATGGTGGCGAGCACCAGTATGCCAACCAGCCAATATCTTGCATACTTGTTAAACATTAGCCTTTTCCTTTATTTCTAGCGCTGTGAAGTGGATATCAGAATTGGACTGACACACCTTTACAAATTCAGGCGTCATTTCAATCACTTCTAGTTTGTCGTGTGCGACCATGAGCGCCCTAGCAAGTACCGATTTGCCCTGCAGTCGCCAAGTATCGTTACTTTCAACTTTGAGATCAAACGCGTCGAGTAAAAACCGGCACTTAGCGTGACGTTTATTCAGCATAGTGATACTGGTGTGAAGCATTTCGTCCAAGTCGGTCAGTGCCTCCCTCGTCTGTGCTAGCGGCACGACCCAATAGAGCACCAAGGTATCACTGTATAGCGTCGATAATAATGGTGCTTGGTTAAACATGCGAGGGGCACCTACACCTAGGTTGGTTAAACCGACCCTTCTTAACATGAATGTCTGTGTGCGACTCATAGCCTTTTCCGACCCCGCCATTTGACAACGAACTAACAGAACCTGACTATGGCTGCCTGCTTGCAATGCCATTGAAAAGAATGGATGGCCGTTACGCCTCAGGTTAAGCCCCATACTATAAGTCCGAGCAATGAAAAAATAGAGCAACCCCGCAGCAAAAGGTGCTGACAGATCAACAAACACGTGGGTGTAATTAAGAAACAAATAAGAGATGCCGAGGAAACTGATCTGAACCATAGTGAAGACGGGATTCAGTAGGCGATAATCAACGTTTGATACAAAAGCCATAGCCAGTAGGGCAAGTAGCGATATTGTAATTAGAAGATAAATCCACGGTGGCAAAAGTACCAGGGAATCACCTGTATATAGATTGTCGATAGCCGTAGCAAGAATTTCGAGGCCAGGATGGTTTTGAGACATAGGCGTCGGCTTAAGATCAAACAGTGAAGGGGCGGTGGAACCAACGATGACAATCTTACCCTGGAATTGTGCTGCGACTGTTTTTGACTCCCCTCCAATCAGTTCGGCGAATAAAGGCGCAAAAGAAAAGGTCGAATATGCTCCAGGGCCACCGCGCCAATTCAGCAGCACATCTGAAGCTTCTGGCAAGGATCGACCCGATGCAGCGACAACATTGGCAGGTAGTGAACCGATGCGCCATCCCGCCAAATCACGATAGAGATTATACTGGCGCGCAATACCGTCAGAACCGGAATACAGGTTATTAGTACCAAGTTGATTATCACTTAGGTCTCGGTAGAAGTAAGGCAAGATCATCGCGACTGTTGCTGCACTTGATGGGGAATCTATTGCGGGATGCACCCCTGCAAGGCTCGATAATTTCAGCTCACTCAGACTGTCATTATTCGGGTTCAGCCTTATCATGGTAAAAAACGTATTGGGCGTTGCGGCAACAACTTCACGAAAATAAGCATCGGCCTCTGGGTGATTCAAATCAGGATCAACAAAGGTGATGTCGAAGACAATTGCCTGCGGTTCAGCGGGCACTAAAAGCTCGACAAATTCCGCCATGACACTTCGTGGCCAAGGCCAGCGGCCATATTCTGGCGCCATTTTGGCAAGGCTGGCTTCATCTATATCAATCAACACCACCGCAGGACTTGGTTTTGGCACTTGAAAACGGTTTTTCATGATCAGGTCGTAGGTCTGATTCTGCATGCCCTTCATGGAGCCGGACAAAATGGTGATCGAAAAAACAACCGACAACACCAGGGCGAGACCCACATAGAATCTATTGCCTAGTTGTTCAAATAACCAGGCAAGCGGCCTTTCTACGACCCAGCGAAGTAAGATCACGGGTTTATAATCCTTGATATGCAATGAGGTCCGAGCATTCTACAGTAACAAGACTTGGTGAGCGTACAGTTCGTTATCCGTATATGAAAAATAAACCTGTATCCTAATATATTTAACAGAGTCTAATTTTGTTGAGTTCTGGGTCACTAAACTGACTCTTAGGACAAGATAATGGTCGAGAGTAAAATATCTGCAATTGAGACAGTCATCATTAGAGACTGTATTTAAGACAGTCATGATTAGTACACGCATGTGGTGGTGTATGTGGACAAAGCGCTGGCTGAAAGCTGGTCAATGGAAGACGTGGTTAGGCGCTGGCATGGTTTACACAAAGGTATACTGCTAACACAGAAACACGCTGGCCATCACGAATTAAGAAAGTCTGTAATCGAGACAGTCATTATAATTAAACTGGTAAAAAGTCAGTTTTGAACTACGCTTTAAAGGTTAAAACAACCACGGATGGTCTGTCATGCCGCAATCACGTCAAAGCCAAATCA
>NZ_JBDYKM010000048.1:0-6433 GCF_040012495.1 Paraglaciecola sp. 25GB23A | reverse complement strand
GGCGGAGTGGACGGGACTTGAACCCGCGACCCCCGGCGTGACAGGCCGGTATTCTAACCAACTGAACTACCACTCCACATTCTTTAATATTATCAAGCAGTTACGCTATGGATACTGGACCCACCTCGTCAACCGCGGCGCAGATAATACGGGTTCACCTAAGGTGAGTCAACCGCTTTTTTCCGCAAAATACACATAACTAGTTTGATTGCTCTAGGATTAACCAATTTCAGCTGTTTTATTGGCCTACTACATAAAATAAACAGATCTATGGCGATTAAACAAGCAATACAGCAACGCTAATCTAATTTAAGCTCCTTGCTTAAACCACCATTGGAACGGCGACGCGTAAAATACCAGATTGCACCAGCCCCAACTATGACAATAAGTAGATTTAAGCCAATCACAAATAATATCACCGTGCTTTTTTGCCATCCCTGCTCTGACTCATCTATCTCAGCTGTAGTCATCACATCAGTTTTATCATCTATATTGGCGTTAAGCTCGGCATTTTGCCCAAGCTCTTCAGCCACTTGACCTTCAGTATCTATTGGCGTGGTTGTCACATCACTAAGCTCTACGACAGGTTTTGGCTCTTCTACCAAGAAACTAAACTCGGGTACATCTAAAATAAACTCTCTGCCTTCGACAGTGTTTCCATAGGCGGTTAACTTGACGCGATAAACCCCTGACTCATAATTGACAATTTCGTATTCACGCACATTGTCAGACATATCGGTAATTGAAAAATTTTGAATATCCCCATTCGGAAAACGGATTTTCCCATCTACCAACAAGGTCGACAAATCAACCAATTCCCGTTCTGTATCGATAAGCAATTTATGATAGCCCTTACCAATTTCATCTTTTTCAACCGAAATTTTAATTGGATTAGGGTATAACATCAGATTGTCCGCCACTTGCTCTCGAGTGAACATTGGCGTTGAAACCGAAAATACCGGGCTCCACTCTCCATCAGCTACTGATAAGTTAAACTGACCAGTAAAAATACCGTCGAGAGGACGTTCATCCATCCCCTTTCCATTATCTTCAAAACTGGCGATATTTTGTGTCTGTGCACCAAAGTTATTAAAGTTAGGGTTATTGGTGCTAATAAATTCGATATTCAGCTCAACTACGTCACGAAACTCTCGGTAGTCAATGGGTTTGCCATGATTGGTTAGATAAGCAGTTTGTTTTAGTATTTCGCCCGAAAATATTATTTTCGGTAAAGGGTCGGCATGCAAGGCGATATCACTAATCACCATTACTCGGCTATTTGGTATGATTTGACCGATAGCTTGCCATGGGCCCGGCGTCGGTTTTTTTAAACTAATCATGTCATAAGTAGCCGCATCGAACCAAAATAAATCAGTGCCATCGGCGTCAGACTGAAAAATCTTACTGCCATCTGGCCTGACTAATACAATTGGAGAACTGCCATATTCACGAAAGAAAATCATGGTGATTTCGTCAACCATGTAATCAATCCGAAAACGGTTTTGCATTAATTTGATGCCGTTTTGATACTCCGAACCTAGGATACTAATGGGTGACGATTCGACTTCTTGTTTAGCTTTAGCCGTACTGGGATCATCTGTAGTTTGCGCAAAGGCCGCATGGTAAATAAAAAACAGCACAAATAGACCCAGAAGAGGCCCCCGCTGTACTCGTTTTCTAAATAGTCTGGCTAACATAGCTATCCAATTATTATTGTCGCCACAGGCAACTACCGCCTTTTTTCAAAACAAGATCAAGGCGTTGTTCATGCATAGCTATTTCATCGGCCGTAGCCTTCACAACCTTTAACGCTTTTCTATCAGAAGGCAGTCGTCTGATGATTTCTTGCTGCACTCCCCCTTCTTTATTCGATTTACCTGACAAATTCAGATCGGTTTGGCCGCCTGTCATCATGAGATAAACATCAGCCAGTATTTCAGAATCTAATAAAGCGCCGTGTTTTTCACGATGGGAATTATCAATTCCATAACGTCTGCACAGGGCATCCAAATTATTTTTTTGTCCTGGATGTAACTGCCGAGCCATATCTAAGGTATCTAGTACGGTACAAATTTCAGCGCTCTTTTGTGCCACGATATTAGGAATGCGGGCAAACTCGGCATCCATAAAACCAATATCAAAAGGCGCATTATGAATAACTAACTGTGCGCCCTTAATAAACTCCACAAATTCTTTGGCTATTGCACTAAATACCGGCTTATCCGCAAGATATTCATTGGTAATACCGTGCACCTGAATTGCTTCTTGCTCAACGATACGTTGGGGGTTGATGTAGACATGAAAGGTGTTACCCGTGAGTCGGCGATTAAGCAACTCAACACAGCCAATTTCGATTACTCGATGCCCCTGTTTTGGATCGAGGCCTGTCGTTTCGGTATCTAAAACAATTTGTCGCATTTCACACTCTTTTTAGAATTTTGTAGCATTACGTATCCTGCTCATTATACTGCTCTAAAATAAAAAAATTGCATAATTACATGAAACAAATCGAAATTTTTACAGATGGCTCTTGTTTGGGCAACCCAGGTCCAGGTGGTTACGGTGCGGTACTCATCTTTAGTGAGCATCGCAAAGAATTAAGCCAAGGCTTCAAACACACCACCAATAACCGCATGGAGCTGCTGGCAACTATTGAAGCACTTGCTTGCTTAACTGAACGATGCAAGATTAATCTCACCACCGATAGTCAATATGTTAAAAACGGCATTAATCAATGGATCAAAAATTGGCGTAAAAATGGCTGGCGTACCTCAGACAAAAAACCAGTTAAAAATGTTGATCTATGGAAACGTCTTGATGAGCAAGTTGCTCGACACGATGTTGTGTGGCATTGGGTAAAAGGCCACTCAGGCCATCCAGAAAACGAAGCCTGTGATCAACTAGCACGAGCAGCAGCAGAGAGTAAAAATCAACTAGAAGACGAGGGATTTAACAGCTAGCTTCGAGCTTATATAATAGAACTGACTTAGGCCGAATTAAATAGCAAATAATGTAACAATCCCACATGGCAAAAACCATGTGGGATCAGCGCTTATTAGCTATTGATATAGACTTGATATTTGCTTGTTAGCGGCGAGTTGCGGTTTAACACTTGCAGCGTCTCCTACCACCACTAAGGTCATATTTTCTAAGCTCAGGTATTTTTTCGCCAGAGCAGATATTTGCTCAGGGCTGACACTGTTTACTTTTTGTACATAGGTTTCAAGGCGACTTAAGGGCAAGCCATGGCTTTCAAGAAACCAAAGTTGATTGATAATTGCGGTACGTGTGGAGTTTTGTAAAACATAGATACCTGACATATAGCTTTTAATGCCCTCAAGTTCATCGTCACTAGGAGCTTCGTTCTGTAGGCGGGTGATCTCATTTATAATTTCTTGTAAAGCGGCCGCTGTTGATTCAGCAGTAACGTCAGCTGTTTCATACCATACAGCAGAATTAATACGGGTACTGATAATGCTTCTGGGCGAATAAGTATAGCCTTTATTTTCACGGATGTTAGAGGTGATACGACTGGCGAACGAGCCACCTAACAGGGTATTCATTAATTCCAAAGCTATGTAATCAGGATTAGATGGGTCAACCACAGGTAAACCAAAGTAGATAGTCGATTGCGGCGCGTTGTCTCTTGGTATAAAAATAAGCTTACCCTCTCCTTGATAAACTGGGGTAGAAATGACTCGCTCCACACCTGCGCTTAAATCAGCAAAGGCAACTCTGATAGCCGATTCTGCCTCGGCCTGATCGAATTTTCCTGAGACGTATAACACACTGCGTTTAGCGACTAAATTTTGTTCCAAAAATGCTGAAATAGCTTTTGCAGTAATGGCTTTGACTTTATTGTCATCTGCAAAGGTCACCGCGTAAGGATGATCACCAAATACCGTCTGATTGAAGGCTTCAAGCGCTTGCCCCTGAGCCTCAGACCGTTGCACACTAATATTACGCAAAAAATTATTACGTGCTCGATCCAAATCATCTTCCTTTAATTTACTGTTAAGGACTAAATCACCCATTAAGGCTGCGGCATCACCGACAAATTCACTGAGTACATCCATTTGTAGGTAACTTGAGTTGCTACCCACAGAAGTAATGACTTGGCCCCCCATGTCAGCTGCCCGCTGGGCGATATCGAGTGCTGATTGACTCTGTGTACCTTCAGTAAGCAGTTGATATGCCAAATCTGCAATACCATCAAACTCACCATCATCATAATTGCCGAGTTTGCTCACCAGTCTCAAAGTGACCTTAGGTGTATTACCGTAAGGGACAAATACGACACGCAGACCATTGTCCAGTTCTATACTACTGGTTTGAGTGAGCGCAAAGTCTTTTGCCTCACCACCTGCTGGGGGCTGTTGTTTGTCTGCAACAGCACTATTTACCCATAACACTGTGCTAACAAGAAAAATGATCAGGAAATTTTGCATGCTTATTCTCCTTGCTCGGTGGCGGCAGCAGGCGCTTCACCGGGTGTTAGCGTTAAGATCGTACGATTACTAGCGCGCAAATACTCTTTCACCGTCGCTTTAATTAATTCAGGTGTTACTGCCTGGAACTGCTCTTCTAGGTGATTGATTCGAGCTGGATCATCGTCAAATAGGGCAAAACTGGCAAGTAAATCCACTTTACCAAAACCATACAAGCTATCTACTTCATCAAATAATGATGAACGAAGTTTTACCATGGCTCGATTAATAGCCGCTTGAGGTATGGGCATTTCACTGAGTTGCGCAATAACACCATCTACAGCGCTAAGAATATCCTGCTGGCTGTGTTGCGCATCGTGAGTAAACGAGCTCATCCATAACATGGGGCCGTTGTAATTAAACATATTGCCCAACAGATAGTTGATACCCCCACCCACTTCACCTGTTATCTGTTTGTTTTTTACTAGCTCTTGGTAAAACAGACTATCCGTACCTTGCACCAATAACTGGTCAATAATACCCATAGCAAAATACTCAGGGGTATTGCGTGGCGGCATTTTATAAGCGAAAGCAAAGGCTGGTTTAGGGGCCAATTTATCAAATTTGTTAAAACGTTTTTCCTGCTCTTGACGCAACTCAGTTAAGTCTGGCTGAGCAGCCAATGGTGCCGAAGGAATATTGGCAAAATAAGTGGATATCATCGCTAAGGTTTTGTCTTTATCGACATCACCAGCTACCACTATTACGGCATTATTGGGGGAATAATATTGTTTGAAAAAAGCGCTAACGTCATCAAGAGTGGCAGCGTCTAAGTCGGCTAAATCGCCATAAAAGTTATGGGCGTTGTACCAATTATTAAAAGCATACTGCGGCATATCTAGCCACGGAAACCCTCCATAAGGCTGGTTTAGTACGTTAACCTTTACCTCGTTCTTAACTACCTCTTGCTGGTTAGTCAAGCTTTCTTGAGTAATGGCTAGACCACGCATTCGGTCGGCTTCAGCCCACAACATAGTCTCTAGCTTATGCGCGGGGACAATTTCGAAATAATTGGTATAGTCGAAACGAGTGGAACCGTTGAGTATTCCGCCATTTTTTTGCACTAAACTAATAAACTCCATTTTGCCAAGGTTTTCTGAGCCTTGAAACATCATGTGTTCAAATAAGTGTGCGAAGCCAGTGCGATCCTTAGGCTCAATCCGAAAACCAATATTATAATACACCCCAATAATCGCTACAGGTGAAGTGGTATCCGGCGAGATCACGACTTTTAAACCGTTGGCCAGCGTGGAATAGTGCACTGGTACATTAAAACTAACCGGGCTAGTGGCGCCACCCATTTTGTCAACCAATTGGTCTGCCAGTGGATCGTCACTGTTATTGGGCTTACATCCCTGTAATAAACCTATGCTAAGTACTAAGGTACTCAGCAGTGCAAGCACTACTTTATTCTTTGATCTCATATTTATCTCCTCGTTACCATCATCTGAGTAATTTACTCTATCAATATAATCAGAGCGTTTATTAGGCACAAGTATTAAAGTTACCTCAATTTTAACAACCTCCAAGATCAAGACACCAAGCATAATCAATCTGACCAGCTATTATGACAGGCATATTAGTTATCATGACAGCCATATTAAAAACACAAATTCTGTTCATCCCCAATTTTTCAAGAAATGAGAGTATCAGTCGTCATGCACCTTTTGCGTATCAGAAGAAGCTGATTTAGTCTAAAAAATGGTATATAAAACTAAAGTTGACACTTTTGGGTAAACATCGCGCAGCCTTGTTGAACAACTGGGTGTTGTTGTATTTTTTATAGGAGGTTATTCAGCTTAGGCGCGTTTTAATAAAGCCTTAGCCTGACTCATGCCTCGTATGCGTTGATGGTGGGTATTATTTTTGTATTGTTGCAGCATCTGCTCGCTACCCACTGCCCTGCTGAAGTGCTTTTCAAACTCTGTGGTTAAGGTTAACCATTG
>NZ_JBDYKM010000047.1:0-6646 GCF_040012495.1 Paraglaciecola sp. 25GB23A | reverse complement strand
ATGGTAATTGGTTTTTGTAATTAACAGGACAGCCATAGTAAATGATTTTTAGTAATTAGCAGGACAGCCATGGTAATTGGTTTTTGTAATTAACAGGACAGCCATAGTAAATGATTTTTAGTAATTAGCAGGACAGCCATGGTAATGGTTTTTGTAATTAACAGGACAGCCATGGTAAATAGGTTTTTAGAAACCTATAGATCCATAAAAAAAGTTCATCAAAACTTCAATGTTGAGTATTTTGAAAACTTACTTAAACAGTAAGAAAAGCAATACCTAACGGAATTTTATCGACCTATAATTGAACAAGGTTGCAAGCCACAAAGTTGAAACTGCTTTTGATGTCAGTTTAAATGGAAGACATAAAAATCATGTCATCAAAATATGCAGAAATACCAAATGGAAGAATCAAAAAATACTATTCGCCAGCGTGCTGATGAGGTCAAAGACTACCAATGTAAAAATTTAATTGCGGTATTAGAAAACCCAATGGATATGAAAAATATCGGCGCGGTTATTCGTAATGCTAATGCCTTGGGGGTTGAGAAAATCTATGTGGTGGATGGCCGTAAATCTTTACCTGAAGATTGGCAAGAGATGAGAGAACGCAAGTCGCTGTATAAAATCTCTGTTTCCGCCTCAAAATGGACGTTTATCAAACGTTTTGATACGAGTGAAGAGTGCCTCGCCCACCTTGAAAAAAAACGCTTTACTTCAATTGTTACCTCGCCCCACGTCAAAGGTAGGCAAAACTTTGTATTGCATGAAGCTGATTACACGCAAACGCGCTTAGCTGTGTGGTTTGGCAATGAATCCCGTGGTATCAGTGATTTGGTGGTTGAACGCAGCGAATGCTGTATCTCTATTCCTATGTTCGGCATAATTGAAAGTCTAAATCTAGCTACCACAAGCGGCATTGTGCTGTACGAAATCACCAAGCAGCGCCGCGAATATCAAGCTAAATATAAAAGGGCCAATCGTGGGGCTAAAACGATTCCTACCGTTGGTTCATAAGTCTAAGCCAAATCAAAGGGAGGGTTAATGGGTCGCTACTTAATTGCGTTGTTGTTGATTATAAGTTGCACTTCATTTTCTGTTTGGTCAAACGACTCTGTTTTGCGTCAAGCATATCAGCAACGCAAAAGTGACTTTCAAATCCATGGCTCTGGTCAAGTCGAACGGTTATTGCCTGACGACAACAGCGGTGATAAACACCAAAAGTTCATCATTCGTTTGAGTAGTCGACAAACTATCTTAATTGCTCACAACATTGACCTAGCGACTCGTATAGCCGATTTAAAAGTTGGCAACACTATCGAATTTTATGGTGAATATGAGTGGAGTCAGCAAGGTGGCGTTATTCATTGGACTCACCATGATCCCAAGAAGCTGCACGCTGGCGGTTGGTTAATACACAATGGTAAAAAATACCAATAACGAGTTTCTATTGCTGCAAAAAAAGATTTAATACGAATGTCATTGAGGATTTCATCAAGCAAGGTAGAATCAGGCGCCCTTTAGTAATATTGATGTTTGGATATTCTTGTTCGTATGGCTCATAAAGATTACGTAGCTCGTGGTCGCGCTAAAAAAGCGGCTCCACCACCACCCAAAGTTTCACTTCCTTGGATTCGCATCGTGATTACCTTGTCATTGGTAGCGGCTTTTGCTTACTTTTTGTGGTCTATCAAAGGTACATCACCACAGGTTAATGACGAATTATCTGTCAGTGAGCTCAAGCCTGCAGCAGTTGATGCATTGCCCGACATGCCCAAAGAAGAGTGGGAATTTATCAAGTCTTTACCAGAGTACACGGTTGAAGTGGATGTTGAAGAACAAGCTAAATCTACCGTGCGTTATCTGATGCAATGTGGCTCGTTTAAATTGGGCTCACAAGCTGAGCAGCTTAAAGCCAATATCGCTTTTCAGGGCCTAGAAGCTCAAGTACGTAAAAGTGAAGGTAGCTCATGGTATCGAGTCATTTTGGGCCCTTACGAAAGTAAGCGTAATGCAGAAGCCGATCGTCATCAGCTACAAAAGTCAAAAATCAACGGCTGCCAAATCTGGAATTGGAACTTGTAAACCAAAATAAACTTGCGAAAAAGCTGAGCTTGCGAAGACTAAATTTCAAGTTTACGTTTGGTTTTTCTTTGCCATTTTTCAAACTCATTCTGCAAAGAAGCTGAGCGCAGCGAAATCTAAATTTCAGAATGACGTTTGGTCTTTCTTTGCTTTTTTTGCCGTTTCATTAGAGCAAAGATGTTAATCGAACTGATTAGAAAAGTGCAGAATGACATTTGCCCTCTGGGCGCTATTTATCCTTCTGCACCAACTCAAATCAAATCGCGCCATTCGCCAGGCGCGAGATCACCAAGACTATACTGACCAAATTGCTCACGATGTAGACTGACAACATGATTGCCACAGGCAGCAAACATACGACGCACTTGATGGTACTTGCCTTCATTCAAGGTTACTTTGGCAGTTTGTGTATCAATAATTTCTAATTTGGCTGGCAAGCAAGGCTCGGTTTCGCTGATCAATTGCACACCTGCGGCAAATTGCTCAATGATGTTATCGTCTAAGGCTTTTTCTACCTTAACGATATAAACCTTATCAACATGTTGTTTAGGCGAGGTCAGCTGCTGAACTAATGCCGATTGGTCAGTGATCAAAATCAAGCCAGTGGTATCTTTGTCAAGGCGACCCACACTCACTACTTGAGGGTTTCTTGCTTGCCAGATAGGCGGCAACAAGTCGTAGATACGCTGCCCTTCATTGATGTCGTGACTGCATACATAGTCTAGTGGTTTATTTAACATAATGAGTATGTCACCTGGATGATCCAGTGGCTGGTGGTCAACCATCAGACTATTGGGATCAACCTTCTGTGAAGCATTTTTGGCCAATTCACCATTAATGCGAATGCGTTTGTCGCGTATCCAATAACGTACTTCGCGACGCGAGCAATAGCCCAAATTACTTAGTGCTTGGTCCAAACGCTTGAGTACAGTCATTTATTTTCTCGATGAATAAAATTTAGCCCTAAAGTTTACATGGTTTATGCGCTACCTGTCCTAATCTGATTTTGGCTCAGGCCACTATTAGGGTAAAATTTGTCAGAGTTTCAGGCAATACTGAGTCAATTTTTTAAAAAAGGGTAATACATGCAATCTAACAGAATTGGTGGCAAAACGATCGAGCAAGCTTTAGCAGAGCTGTCTGATATGACAAAAGGTGCAGTTGTTACACAAGAAGCTGAATACCACGCGCGAATGGTTAAAGCTCAGGCTTATATGCTTGAACACAACATTGCGGCTATTTATCTGAATGCAGGGACTAATCTTAGCTATTTTACCGGTATGCGTTGGTATGCCAGTGAGCGCATGGTGGGTGCTATTTTGCCTGCTCAGGGAGCAGTAGTTTATATCGCCCCATTTTTTGAAATTGATAGCCTGAACGATTATAAGGTCATCCCCGGTGAAATAAGAGGCTGGCAAGAACACGAGAGTCCTTATGCGTTATTTTGTCAGATCATTGGCGAACTAAATGTGCCGCCTCAAGCAAAAGTTGGCATCGACGAGTCCACGGCGTTTTTTATGGTGGACGGTATTGGGCAACAACAGGCAGACATTCGCTTAATTAATGCCAGTGAAGTAACGGCTCATTGCCGCATGCATAAATCTTCGGCAGAAATTGCCTTGATTCAGCGGGCAATGGATATGACGATAAGCGTGCATAAAGCTGCGGCCAGTATCCTTAAGGAAGGAATTTCGACCAAAGAAGTTGAAGCATTTATCAACCAAGCCCATAAAAAAGTAGGGGCTGCTAATGGTTCATATTTTTGTATTGTGCTGTTCGGTAAGGCAACGTCTTTCCCTCATGGCGTTAAAGAGCCACAAATTTTGCAGAAAAACGACCTAGTATTGATTGATACTGGCTGTCAATTACACGGCTACATATCAGATATTACGCGCACTTACATTTTCGGTACGGCCAGCGAAAAACAGATCCGTATTTGGAATAGTGAAAAACGCGCCCAACAAGCCGCGTTTGCGGCAGCATCAATCGGCACGCCCTGTGGCGATGTAGATGCAGCAGCGAGAGCATCCCTTGAACAAGATGGCCTTGGGCCTGATTACACACTACCCGGTTTACCCCATCGAACGGGGCACGGTATCGGCATGGATATCCACGAATGGCCTTATTTAGTAAAAAATAATCCACTGCCTTTGGCCAAGGGAATGTGTTTCAGTAACGAGCCAATGATAGTGGTGACTGGCGAATTTGGGGTGAGATTAGAAGATCATTTTTATATGACGGACACAGGTCCTGCTTGGTTTAGTTTACCGTCAAAATCTATTTATGAGCCTTTCGCCTAATAGCCTCTTTATTCTTAAAGTTAATGCTCCTATTTAAGTGAGGGGCATTAAGACTCTATCTTATTCAAAGTGTTACGGATTGATTTTGTGATCACATATCTGGATTAGCCAGCATGCAAACTAGCCAAGAGCAAAATGACTTAAGCTGCTCGTCATCAGAGGTAATGTAAACGATTCTAATAAGCGCTGACCTAACAGTCGCGATTAATTCAACTGTATGACAATAATTCGCTTAAAGCTTTAAAAGCCAGTGAAAATTTCTAAGTCCATTAGCTGCCATTTTGCAGACATAGCCGTGTCGCTCAGCGAACGAACCCTAATTAGCAGAAAGCGGATCTTCGGCTGAGTGGCTATGAAGATTGCCTATCAAAGTAAAGCAGACATTCAACTTTAAATTTCCTTTCAAATCGCTGTTTTGTGCGGTTTAAATCCATCAAACATCTCGGGTGTGTTACTGAGGCTGCTCAGTAACTCCCATTTAAAAGGTAAGTTTAGTGCTCAAAATGCTTTCTAACTTATTGATTATCGGTAAACTTAGGATTAATGATTCATGTAGGTCTGGTATTTACCGATGCGTCTACATAATATACTTTAAGTGTCTATGAGAACTGAGCACGAGATAAAATTAATGCAGTACGCCCAAGGAGCGCTGCTAGGAGAGGTTGCACCATCATTCAGGGCAGTGTCGTTCAAGTTGTCCGAAGACGGTGAAGACTTTGTTGCACGTTTTATATTCGATGGCGAACCTAGTGAAGAATCAAAGGAAGTTGCTAGCGTTGTGCTAACCAATATCCTTGCAAATTATTCAAAGAACCACCGTAGCTATAAAGAGGAGATGTTAGCTGTTTCATATCCAAATAGAATGGAGCATCTTCCGCTTCTGGTCTACCTGCGTAACGAAGATGAATGGAACTCGTGGTCAATACTGTACAAAAATACTTAAAAATTAATATGCGGTTCTTTGAGTCCGCATCATTTAACTTTTAGCTGCTTAGTCCCACATCAGAGGTCAACATGAATATTAAATTTAGTGATGTTTTAGATCTATTTGAACTCGTCAATTTTGGTTCTCCATTTGATCATGAGGGGTACATTTGTAAAGAATCAGGCAAAACATATTTTTATTCTGAGTTTGGTGATAATGAAGAGGAATTACCAGACGATATTAATGATGAAAAATACTTGGCTATCCCTCATAAAAATGAATTGAACCTTGGTAATAATCTCGCTTTCGATTTTACTCTAGAATACTTACCAACAGAATATGAAAAGGTACGTTCAATCTTTAATCGTAAAGGTGCTTATGCAAGGTTCAAATCTTTACTAGAGAGCGCTGATAAAATTGAAGAATGGTATAAATTTGAAGCAAAACGAACTGAAGAAGCATTACGAGAATGGTGTACAGAACAAGGTGTTATATAATCAACCGCTAACAAGCGGTTAAATAAGGAAAAAAACAGTTGGTTTTACTCCTTCGTCGCTAATTATAACCAACTATTTTGACTGCCTGTTAACAGGGCGTTGAAGCTTTAGAAAAAGGTCGGAGCCAAAAACTATCCTGTTTTACTTTAAATCTATTTTCTGTTTAAATTTTGACCTGCCCAGCTTTCACGTAGCAACGGGTTTTAAAAGGTTATCTTGGCTGATTTTGTTGTTTAATTTTAAGTTGAGAGGTTTTCTATACCCTCATTAGATGTTTTTCAAAAGGAGTAAGTAATATGCGTTTATGGAAGTTTTATTTATTGTGTAGTATTACATTTAATGTAAGTTCTGCGGAGATAAGCCCTGCAGAAAGAATGCTAAATGCAATGGGTATTGATCAAGTCTTAACTCAAGCTAAAGAAGCCCAACAAAAATCAGCTCAAGATCAAGTTGCAATGATTATGCGTCAATTAAGTGGAACTTTAGCAAAAGTACCTGATGATAAGGTCAAAGAGATTGAAGGGTTATTTCATAATATGATGGTGGAAATAACAAACTCTTGGACAATAGAAGAAGCTGTAAAAATATATTCTCAAACTTGGTCAGATAATTATACAGACAAAGAAATATTGGCTGTTGTAGAAAAGTATGAGCAAGCTGAATCACAACAAGAGCTGCAAATGGTTCTACAGGCTTCTGCTAAATTAAATGAATATATATTAGGTAGCTTTAATAAAGCTACAGAAGTGGCTTTTGCTAAAACCTTGAGGCTGTAACGAATTTTGTGTAACTGCTTATCATAAATTACTCTATTGAGAATTAAGGATAGGCAGATGCAAATG
>NZ_JBDYKM010000046.1:0-7340 GCF_040012495.1 Paraglaciecola sp. 25GB23A | reverse complement strand
GTAGCTCTACCAATCTATTTTTTGTTGGTATGGTTGTTTTAATAATGCAGCATAACAAGCCAAGTCAGCGGGAATTTCACTCACTGAAAAACGCTCATAAAATCCCCTGCTTGGGGCGTTATGCATCTAAGTAATCAGGCTCAAATTTTGAAAATTCTTATTAGTTTTATATTACTAATCACTGCCAATATTGGTTATTGTGAATTGGTTGAGTCAAAAAGCCTGAAAAGTATTGGCGGCAGTATTGTTGAATACGAAGAAGGTAGCTTTGACTTGGTCGTACCTAAAGTACGAGATAGTTGCCTCATCTACTCTGTTAAGACGGATTTAACAGAAAATGGTTCATTGGTTTTATCAAGTGAATTGAGAGATAACTTAAATCGTGAAGACGAGTTTGTATCAACAATAATTTTTGACCCGCTGAGTAAATTTGTACTGTCTGTGACACTTTTATATAAGTGTGAGAATACAGTGAAGATCATTCAACTTGGTTCTTTTGCAGAAATAATAAAGGGGATGTAATGCATAACAAATTAAATCAGCGGAAAACCACTCGCTGCGCTCGCGTTTTCCGCTGTTTAAAGCGTTATAGCGCTTTGGCCTTACAAATTATTGGTTAGTATTGGCAGTAAATTTTAGGCTCAAAAGTTTGTGGTTGGCTAGTGCATTTTTCGGTATTCGCTCATTCAATTTTCAGCCAAACAACCCATTAAACTTCCAACAGTTTTATCAGCATTAGTTCAACCTAACATGCAATTTTCGTTGCAGTTTTAATCAAGGTTGTTTTACAGTGTGGGTAATAATTTTAATCATGTTGTTGTGCAAACAGGGCAGGCGGCAAGCCGCGATAGTTCATTAGGTTGACGCAATAACAAGCAAAGGCATCGGACGCAAAAAGCCGCGCCGTTGCTTTGAGCGTTATGTTTTTAAAGGAGTAAGGAAGTGCAGAGTATGATTGCAAAATATCTTCATAATGATTCAAGAAGTGAAATTAAACTTTACTTGATATTAGTGCCAATTTTAATGCTTTTGTTTGGCATAGGGCTTGGTGTAATTATTGGAGCATCAGGTGGGCAATTTACAATTTCTTTAGCTTTATCATTACTTTGGACTGCGGCAGTTCCTTTGATTTTTATCGGTTATTTAGTACATAAAGCTTTCAAAAAAATTGATGCTCTATAAGTTGTCAAAACATAACAAACCAAGTCATCGGAAAACCACTCACTGGCTGCGCCAAAACTTTCGTGTTTTCCGCTGCTTGGGGCGTTATGTGTCATTCACTGGCAATTATATAATTTGAAAATGGAGATAAATTAGAAATGGATATCAGTAATCCAATTTTTTGGTCATCAGCTTCTGTTTGGGCGATGTTACCTTTACTAGGCACATTAATTGTTCACATCGCATTTAGTGCGGCTGTGTATAATGATGCAGCAAAACTTCAAAATGAAAATCATAACCTTGTATTTGTTGGTCCCATTTTATGGTCTTTAGCAGTTCTTATCGGTGGTGTTTTTGCTGCGGTAGGTTATTGGCTAGTGCATCATTCAACAATGAGTCGACTTTGAGCAATATGCCACATAACAAAAACATCATGGTGGGAATTTTACTCGCTGGAAAAGCGCTCCCAAAATCCACATATGTTAAGCGTTATAGCGCTTTGGCCTTACAACTTATTGGTTAGTATCGGTAGTAAGTTTTAGGCTCAAAAGTGTGTGGTTGGCTAGCTAGTGCTCTTTTTGGCAATCGTCCTTTCATTTCTTAGCCCAAAAACTTTATCAACTTCCAACAGTTTTATCAGCATCAGTTCAACCTAATATTCAATTTTTCGTTGCAGTTTTGCTCAAGGTTGTTTTACAGTGCGGGTAATAATTTTAATCATGTTGTTGTGTTAACAGGGCAGGCGGCAAGCCGCGATAGTTCATTAGGTTGGCGCAATAACAAGCAAAGGCATCGGACGCAAAAAGCCGCGCCGTTGCTTTGAGCGTTATTCGTCAGTGGTAGAAAGGAGTAAAAGTTGGGTTTAAGAGAAAGGGAAATTGAAATAGAACACAATGGAGAACTGATAAAATTCGAGGCAGTAGTCGAAAAATCCAATGCTCATACTTTGTCTACTTTAACTATTAATAATCATATTCAAGATCAAATTAACACTACCCCGGGTGATGGTGTTTTTGGTTGTAGAAAAAGCTTGAGTGGAGTTCTTTCTGGTGGTGAAACTATTCGGTTAGATATTCTAGTAAATTTCTTCCGCAGGCCTCTATATAGCTTTTTCGTTAACGACGAACTTATATATAAACAAAAGGGGACTTGGGGTGGCGTTTAAAACGCATAACAAGCCAAGTCAGCGGGAATTTTACTCGCTGAAAAACACTCATAAAATCCCCTGCTTGGGGCGTTATGTGTTCTAGAGAGTCATGGAAATAAACTTAGCATCCAAATATCAAGTTCTAGAAATCGTTGAGAAAGAGCGATTAATCGGCGTGATGAATACAACTAAATGGAACGCTCTGTTTAATGAACTGAATGAAATTGATGAATTAGTTCGTTTCCGTTGTACTTACATCGATGGCTCAACTTGGCCTGATGAAGAGGCTAGCTTTCCATTCACAAGTGAGTTAGCTCAAGTATGGGGTAACTTTATAGCATTGGAGTTCATTGATATCGATGCCAGAATCAGTCACTCTAGTGGAGCACTGTTAAATCCAAAGATAATTGATCACAAGCAAAAAGTTATCGACATCTGCCAAAGTACACATGCTAAATTTTCTCTTATAGATAACGGTGTTCGAATTTATGGATATTTTAGGCAGGGAAATGAGCCAAATCTTTACAGTCACACATAACAAGGTTAGGCAATTGACCTCCGGTATTTGTCACTTTGTTTGCCAAAAGCCGCAAACAAAGCGCCAAACACCTCCGGCAAATGCTAACGGCGTTAGGTGTTCTTGTGAAACGTGACCTCGATAACCTTTTAGAAATGGTTTTTGACGAGAAGTCATTCTTAAATTTCGTGCAAGCTTTGGGTGAGGATTTCCATGAAGAAAAACAAATTGTAAAAGATAGTCCTTCATTACCATATTCAAATGGTCAACTTGGTTGGGAAAATGGTTCAATTGATACAATGTTAGATGCAGCCGCAGCATGGGGTAATTCAACGCTAATGAATCCTAGTAATAATACATTTTCTAAAAATCCATGGTATCGGTGCGCGCATATTTTATACGCAGGTAAGTTTTATGAGTAACACACCTAACAAACGCCTCATGTTCGCCCAACAAGTTGGGCTGGGACAATTACTCGCTGCAACTTCGTTGCAAAACACTCATAATCGCCCCATAGGCGGGCGTTAGGCGTCAAGGGAGCTGAGAGGAAAATTTGGAAGCACTCAAAGATCTAGAGAAAGCGCACCCGATAGCGTCATATTGGCGACCACTAATTTGTGAGGTTGTGAATGCTATCGTTGAAGGTGACTATTCATTGAGCCGCAAATTTCAAGATACAGTTTCTATTCCTGATGATACAGCTACTGCGAATCGCAATTATATTTCTGACTACGGTGAAACGTTAGTGCCGTTGCAAAATGAAACATGGGAAAGTTCCTGCGCTCAGTGGATGGGTGACCACTGGGACATAATTATAGATCTTTTCACTGAATCAGAGGGGCTTAGTGATTTGGTCCTTACAGGTAAAGTTTGTGAAAATAATGTCAAAATACAATTTAAAGTTGGGTTAATCTATGTCCCCTAAATCATCCGTGCATATGCCGCCTAACAAAAACATCATGGTGGGAATTTTACTCGCTGAAACAGCGCTCCTAAAATCCCCATATGTTTAGCGTTATAGCGCTTCAGCCTTACAACTTATTGGTTAATATCGGTAGTAAGTTTTAGTTTCCTTAGGTTGTAGTTGGCTCGTGCTCTTTTGGGCAATCGTTCTTTCAGTTTTTTTAGCCAAACAACCCGTTAAACTTCCAACAGTTTTATCAGCATCAGTTCAACCTAACATGCAATTATTCGTTGCAGTTTTAATCAAGGTTGTTTTACAGTGTGGGTAATAATTTTAATCATGTTGTTGTGTTAACAGGGCAGGCGGCAAGCCGAGATAGTTTATCTGGTTGGCGCAATAACAAGCAAAGGCATCGGACGCAAAAAGCCGCGCCGTTGCTTTGAGCGTTATATTTTCAAGGGAATTTATGCGTAAGTTTGCAATCCTCTTTCTATTTCCGCTATTTAGTTGCAGTGATGCAGATATTGAACCGTGTAGCACTGTCAAAATAGGTGTCACCGAAACAATACTTATAGAGGAAATAGGCAGCCCTTTTCAGAGATCAGAAGAAATTGAAAATCAAAAAGCTCTTATGTTTAAAGGTAAGAATATTTCACTTGTTATGATCGTTGAATTAGAGAAATCTGATGATGGCGAATATTTGGTTTCCAATTGCAATGTCATGTAAATATAAAAAATATAACAAGTTACCCAATTTCGCCGCACACAACGCGGCTGGGATAAATACTCACTGGGCTTCGCCCAACAACGTTCGTATTTGCCCATTGGCAAAGCGTTATATTTGAAGGGAAGCATGTCACACGATCATACATTTTCAGAAAATGACTGGCCTTTTGATTGCGCTATAAACACCTGCGTTGTAACAACTAAATTTGTTTATGATAAGAGTGAACCAATTGTTCAGGTCACTCACTATGAAGATGGTGAATGGCAGTTTATGTGCAATACAACAGATGATCCAGATGATGGCATGGTTGTTTGTATGGGCTGCTTTTTTCAAAAATTTCCCGAAATTGCTGATTTAGCTAGTTTGCCTCTGGGTTGGGATGCTTACAGAGAAAATGTAACTCAACCTTGGGATATAGAAAATTAGAGCTGTGAAATACAAATATAACAAGTTGCCTAAGTTCGCCACAAAAAGCGTGGCTGGGACAAATACTTATGTGGACTCCCCCGTGTCAACAACCAAAATACTAATGTCACAAAGAAATAAATGCGTACTTATGTACGAGCTCTAGTAGAGAGGCTATCTCAGGCTCACTGATGTTTACGCGAACAAACGGTCAATTCTCACTGGCGAGCTATGATGCTCAATGTATACGACTGACTTCGTTTGTAGATTTTTATCTTTGCACATGCATTTTGATTGATTAACTCATGTTGCGCTGTGAGTTATGCAGCGTGGTACTCGGTGTTTTGTGACAACATAGCGTAAGCCGTTCTCACTGTTTTATTGGCTAGCGCAACGGCCGCACATTTGTTCCCTCGACGTTCCATTAGCCCTTTTAGCCACAGTTCTTTTTTAGTTTTTGCCCCATACCTAAGTACTTTGATAACCACGGCCATGGCGCCGGCAATCAATTGACTTCTTAGGAACGTGTTTTTGCAATGCTTACCGATGGTACCAATATTAGTTTTACCACCAGAAGAATACTGAATAGGAGTTAAGCCAATACAAGCGGATGCATCTTTACCTTTTTTAAAGGGCTGTGACTGCTCTCCACTTAGTGCAATATAAAGGTTGACGGCGTTGATGGGCCCGACACCTTCAAGCTTTAATAGCTTCTTACAATCAGGCAACGAGTGGATGGTTTTTTCCAGGTACTTGTCATATTCACGAATAGTGTTGATCATATTTTCGAGTTGATTTTTTGCCACTCCCAGTGTTGCTCGAAAAATAACCGGTAAGTCATTTTCTGCGTCTTCCAACATATCTTCGAGCTTACTAAGCAAACTGGCTTGAGCATTAGGTACCCGGATATTCAATTCCAACAACAATGACACTATCTGTTTTTGAGCCGCACCTTGATGCTTAAGAGCCAACTCTCGTAAACGTTGTATAGATTGCAATTGTTGTTGCTCAATATTTTTGCCTGTAATGAAAGACATTTCAGGCAAAAATAAGGTTTGCACAATCGCTAAGGCATCGTTCTTATCTGTTTTTTGGTTTTGCCTAACGGCTTTAACTAACTTTGCATTGACGAGGCGTGCATCATGGCCAGCTTTAATGGCTTGTTGATACCAATAGTTTGATGTTGAACATGCTTCAAAAGCAATAGTGACCGGTTTAGTTTTTACTAACCAACAAAGAAACTCATCGGTACTCATCTCTACATTAGATACGACTTTTTTACCATTCAATATACACACTTGAATGATATGCTTTGCTAAATCAACGCCAACTTTAGTACGATACATATTGCGGATTCTCTATAATATTTTTTGTGTGGTAACAATGATATTAACCCACACCTCACGGTTTGGGGGAGTCCAATTATCTCACTGGGCTTCGCCCAACAACGTTCGTATTTGCCCCTTGGCAAAGCGTTAGTTACTTAGGAGGAATATGAGCGAATACACGTTTTCAATTAAAAAGTATCTTACTAAAGAAGAGCAAGGTGAATACTGGAAATCAAATATTGGAATACTAACTGAACTTGGTGAGAAATATTGCCCACAGGTTGAATTGAATGGTGGTTTACCAATAACTCCTGCGTATTTCGATTATTTAAGAACATCTTGGATGTTGGATGAAAACCCAGAAAAATTAGCTCAACAACCTGTTCTGTCTGCATTGGGTTTTGCATTTGGTTTTGTATTAGAAAAAAGCTTAGGTTTAAAATGGGCGCTCATTGAGGATAGTTATGGTGAAATAATTTCACTTATTGCTGATCCACGGGGCGACTCTTTCAAGTACGGGAACATTTCAATACCTCCTTTTTCATTTGTAGAAAAAAGAGCGGAATTGTTGAATTCTGATGCTTTGGAAGATGGGTTTAACCAAATTAAAGAAATGCTTGGTGAAACCAGTAACTAACAAATGCATTATGTTGGGAATTTTACTCGCTGAAAAAGCGCTCCTAAAATCCTCATATGCAAGGCGTTAGGTGTAATTGATGGTTGGTATAGAAGTATTTTCAGGATTAGGTGTTTTCGTTCTCTTGTTTTTACTTGTTAGATCTTTATTTAAAGAAGGTCGAGTCTATGTTTTTACGACATTAATAATATCGTCCATTATTTGCGTTGCACTTTCTTATGATAGCCAAGTTTTTATATCTGCATTTTTGGGTTGGTTTGTAGTTATACCAATACCAGTTGCAGTTTTGGCATTAATAACTAAGTTAAGTTTAAAAAATGCGTGATGGTTATACTGTAAGGCGGCACCTAACAAGGCTATAAAGTATCGGACACATAACAGTTGGCTGTGCTCGTGCCTCGCTATTTTAGCCAACTATTATTTAGCCGCTTATGGCGGCGTTGAGGCTGTAGAAAAACCCTAAAATAGTTCAAAAAACCATCATTATTCACTTCCCACCGATCGTCGTTTGTGA
>NZ_JBDYKM010000045.1:0-7489 GCF_040012495.1 Paraglaciecola sp. 25GB23A | reverse complement strand
CACCTCTGTCTACTCGGCGCCACATGACATCGCCTTTACCATCTCCGTTAAAGTCACCACTACCACGTAACTCCCACATGGGTGCCGTGACATAGTTCAGTACTTTACGGGCTTTGATGTTCAAGCCTTCCATCAAGTAGATAAAGTTTTGGCCAGTTATAGTATTGCGCCAGAAAATATCCGATTTACCGTCTGCATCATAATCGCCCTGACCAGCCATCAACCAACCATCGTCTTGCACCACATTGATAGGACGCGCTTCTTTTGTCTGTGTTCCGTTCATCGCCCATAGGAAATTCCAGCCTCTGGCTTCACTTCGCCACAACAAATCGGATTTACCGTCGCCGTCTACGTCGTTTTTGGCGAAATAAGTCACAGAAGATGAGCGACTAGGATCAAGAGGATAGGCATCATCAACATCTAACACACCATCGTTATCGTCATCATCATCACAAACATCTCCAAACAAATCATCGTCAGTGTTTATTTGAGAGGAATTTGCTGCAATTGGGCAATTGTCAAAAGCATCTGGAATAGTGTCTTTATCTGAATCTGATTTTTCAAGACACTCCGTTAACAATTGCCCATATGAATAAAACTGACCTGATTCATTACATGTTATTTCTGGATTATTTTGGAGGTTGACATTATTTAAATAAGTAAGGTTTAACAAAGGCACTAAATCAGAAATTTGATTACTAGCTAACGTTAATGCCGTCAAATTTATTAAGTTTGATATTGGGGTTAGATCTGTCAAAGAATTGAAACTGGCATTTAAATATATTAATGATTCAATCCCGTTAATTCCTTCAAGACTTTGTAAACCACTAGAACCAACATCTAATTCCTGCAGATTATTCAAACCAACTAAAAAAGTTAAATCTGTTAGTTGGGCACCGTATAAATTTAAGCTATATAAGCTCTCTAATTTTTTTATAACGGCCAACTCATCGAGTTCACCAGAGAAACCTTGCAAAGATAAAACTTGAAGTTCAGTCAAATCAGCAAGAAAACTAAGGTTTTTATTTCCAACTTGAGTCAACCATAAAGTACTCAAATTGGTTAGGTATGACAATGACGAAGTGTCACTGATATTAAATAAACCAATGGAAAGACTGAATAAATTTGTTAATTCCTGCAATGGTTCCAAAGATTCGACACTTACGGCAAAAAGATTTAATTCCTGAAGTTTAGTCAGTTCTCTTAAACTGGAAATATCAGAAATATTATTTAACTCTAGATTAAGTGTTTCCAAATTTATAAGTGAGGATAATGGCGAAACGTCGACAATGTTGTTACCACCCAAATCCAAAAATTTTAGACTAGTAAAATACTGGATTCCGTTAAGTGAGGTAATTGAATCATTTGAACAATATAAATCAGTCACATTTTTAACATAATCAATATCTTTTTCAATTGCATCTAGCACAATACAAGCTCTCAATTTCGAATCATCGAACACAATTTCGTTAATTAACATTGGGACATCACTTTCATCAAAGGGATCGTAGCCTGTTAAAATTTCTTCAATATTCGACTTACCATCGTTATCTGAATCTAAATTATTACCTACAAGCACTGCGAATGCAGGCAACATTGGCTGCGTATCACTTCCATCCAAAATACCATCAGCATCTGAATCTGAAATTTCAGGGTTTGTTCCCAAGTCGAATTCTTGTTTAACCGTTAAACCATCTTCATCGTCATCTGAACTTGCTTCAAAACCAGTTAACTCAAAATAATCAGGAAGCAAATCAAAATCGCTATCACTACTGAGGTACTCTCCCAAATAAATCAACTTAATAGAATGAGCGACAGTAACTTGGTCTAAATAAACATTTTTTGAAATGCCAAGAATTGAATTAGATGACAAATGCATGATGTTTGCATTAAGTGCGAAGGGAACAAACGATTTTCCCTTGCCGTTTGTCATGCCTGAGAATTCAGCATACAAGTATTGATAACCAGGAGGAGCCCACTCACTCTCCATTCCAACTTCCATACCAGGAATTGGGTTGCCGAGCACATCAACCGCTTCAAGGTTAGCCATTAATATTGGCATAATAATATTTTTACTTATATTTTTTGTGACTGGTCCTGTTTCTTCACCGTAATAATAGATACTTTGATTCATTGTCGAAGTGAAGGGAGCATTGATATCCAAAGAGGTAATAACCACGGAATAACTAACATCCTCTGAAACTTCAAATTTATAGTAACCAGTCAAGTCAGATTTAGTCGTCCCCTGCCAATCACTAGTAGCATAGTTATATAATTGCAACTCAAGACTTACAGGTTGGCCAGATAGGTTTTTTACATATCCTTCAATAATCAGACCTGAAGATGTTTGGACTTTTTCTGAAAGGACTATCTGTAAATTTTCACCCATTTCAATATTTTCAATTGAAATAAGTTTTTCAACAGCACTACTTTCGGCCGGTGGTATAACGCGCAGTTTCGAGCTGTATTTATTAACATAGAGACTATATTTACCATCAGCATCTGTCGTTAAAGATCCGTAACTACCGTATACATAACCGGATTGCCCATTATCAAATATAACGCTATCACTAAAATAATCCGTACTAACTTGAGCCCCAATCACCGGAGCCCCTCTTTCATCAACGATTGTGCCTTCAAGTTTAAATACGGGTAAAATTAACACCTCATCAACAATAATTGAATTATTATCAGGCAGCTCAATATCTCGAATATTGAAGCTACCAAACCTGTAACTCCAATCATTTCCATCTTGTTGGCTGATATCACTACTAATACTGGTTGATTCAGTATATTTTCCAGCAACTAAAGGAGCTTCAATAACGCCTTGTGCATTCTGACAAAAGGTATTTTGAAATCCATTGTCATTGGACTCAGTAAAATCAACACATACACCGGTTAGATTTTCACCTTGAAGGTCTACAACACTGTTATATTTCAATATTGCGCCAATTGAACCGAGTTCGGCTTGGTAGGATACAGGTGAAAGACTTCGTTCAAAAACTAACTCTTCACTTACAGAAGGGAATGGACCGTTGACACTAACCGGTACTTCGGAAGTTGCAGTAAGCTGAATTTGAATAGCTTTATCTACAAGGACTTTGGTTTTATAACTATCATTTAACGCATAAAAATAAAAATACTCACTACTATATTGCTGAGTTTGCTCGTTATAGTAACCATCCTGGAATTGAAACAAATAGCTAGTTGCAATCTCTTTTTGTGAATGAGTACCGGTAAAATTTATATCTTGCAGAGGTAAAACAAAGTCATGCTCAGTGGTATCGCTAACAGTTAAGTCGTCAAAAATACGAGTTAAACTAAAATAGTTCCAGTAGAGCGCCCCTTGCTGACCTATCTCATATTTATTATGAGTCATCTCAATTTGAAAAGTTGAGTTAGGTAAATTGACCTCAAACTGTCCATTTTCGTCTGTATAAATTGTGTATTGTTTTGCAGAATTTTTATCTACGAAAGTAATCGACGTATCACTATATGTGTCGCTACTGTAATCTTTTACTGTGCCTGTTACCTTTGATGTGCTGATAATATCTACAGCACTAACAAACCAGACATTTTGATATAAATCATTTTCGGAAACACTAACAATATTGGTGTTGTTACTAAATGAATCTTTTTTTACTATGAGCCGATATGGCCCTGGTGATAGGTCTGTAAAAACGTAACTTCCTGTATGATTTGTAGAACTACTTGCAACCTCTGATCCTCCTTGAATCAAACTAAGTGTGGCATTATTTAGTGTCGTATCATCGAGAAATATTTGGCCCGATAAATTAGCTGCTTTTGCAGGAAAAACAAAAACTAAAAATATGAACAGTGTTAACAAACTTCCTTGAAGTTTCATAAAATAATCCCTTATTATTTAGCTACATCTATCACACTAATGTTTAAATTGTGATGAAAAGCCTATTTTTTAATTTAATTAAATGTCGTGTTAAATAACATCGATCGTTAACAGGCTTTCGGTTGCCCCAAGCACTCAGAATATCGGGCAAAATTAAACCGTTAATAAAAATATAATATAAGTTGATTACATAATAAAGATTTAATCAGATAATTATTTTTTTACCACTTCTTACAAGACTAAAACCTCGCCCACAGGCTTTTCTGTTGCTGTCGGCGAGGATGAATCCTTGATATGCTGGGTTGTTTATTTAGCCAGTGCCCAAGTATTGTCAGTGGGTTTTAACACACCTTTCGCTTTAATTGTTAGACCGTCCATCAGATGCACTATATTGCGTTCTGCAGACACGTTGCGCCACAACATATCGGTTTTACCGTCACCATCATAATCACCCATGTTGACGATTTGCCAGTTTGTATCACCCACGGTATTGATAAGCTGGCTGACCTTTACAGTGCCATTTTCCATCAAGTAAGCCCAGTTGCGACCGTCTACTTGATTGCGTAGGATAATGTCATCCGCACCATCCCCATCCAAATCGCCCATGCCGGCCACCGTCCAATCTGTACTGATAGAATTAAGGGTATAGCGATTGGCTATCTGCCCGTTTTCCATTATCCAAATGTAATTAATACCCGTAACCTGATGACGCCACAATACATCATCAGTGCCATCACCGTTGATATCTCCTATGGCCGCTATCTTGTAGTTTAAGTCCGTTACCCACAAGGAAGGTAGACTAGTACCAATGACGCCATTGTCCATCAAGTAAAACCAGGTATCGCCTCGGTCAACTCTGCGCCACAACACATCACCCTTACCATCACCATTAAAGTCACCACTGCCTTTGACTTCCCAGATAGGGGCAGTCACGTAATTTAAGGTCGCTTTAGACTTAATGTTTTTACCGTCCATCAGATAAATGAAGTTTTGGCCTGTGATATTATTACGCCACAAAATATCGGATTTACCGTCGCCGTTGTAATCACCCTGCCCCACCATGTCCCAAACATCTTCAGGTACCACATTAATCGGTGCAACGGTTTTAGTTTCAACACCATTCATGCCCCACAGGAAGTTCCAGCCCTTGCTGTAACTGCGCCACAGAATATCTGATGTACCATCACCGTCGACATCGTTTTTGGCGATATAGGTCACTCCACTTGAACGACTGAAGTCTAGGGGATAGGCATCATCTATATCTAATACACCGTCATTGTCGTCATCTGAGTCAGAGGCCATGCCCAGCTCAGCACAATCTTCATCACAGTCATTTGGAGCACCGTCCATATCTGTATCGAGTAAGTCACCGATGGCTATAAGTGGATAGGTATCATTAACGTCTATGATATTATCGTTGTCGTCATCTGAGTCACAGGCATCACCACCATCATCTGCCATATCAGTGTTTTCTTGGCCCTGATTAGGAATTGTTGGGCAGTTGTCGATTTCATCAGGAATACTATCTTGATCTAGGTCAGTCAAAGGGACTTCGGTTCCATCCAGCTTGGAGTAAGCAAAAGTTGAGTGAAAACTGGGTGTTTTCATTGGTATTAAATTTAGGCCAACATACTCATCGCGACCCACAATAGAATTAACTTCGAATTTAATTAGCTGAATATCGTCACGAAGTTCAAGCGCTTCTTCGGGTGAAAACCAAGCAAACAAAACACGTTTATCAGTAAAAATATCGTTATCGGTGTTGTCGGTATCGTCGACTACCTGACTTTGCCCAAGAAACCCATTTTCAAAAATGACATTTCCCACTAATGATTCAACTTCCAGCGATGAATAAAATAAGGTGAAACCTATTCCATAAGCTTTTTTGTCATCCGAGGTTTGTGAGTAGTTTATCGCGCCTTCCGAATAGCCAGTCTCAATGCCACCTGCGGAAAGTTTGATGTCAAATTGTTGCATTGTTTCAACTGCAGCAGATTTTTGACAAAATAATAACACCACCAAAACAAGCTTAAAGGGCGACCACAATTGAACATTCATAGTGCCTCCTTGCTAATTTGTGAATGGTTGTGGCTGAATTGTACTCAATAAGTCATACATTTCCTGTCGAGTTCGCGTACTCTCGGTCATTTCTTCATCAGTTGCCAAAGTCTCCGCTGGATAACCCAACATATAGCGGGTATAAATGGCGCCATCAGTAAAACCATCAATTTTGCCATCGCCATTAATATCTAAGTCAATGGCAAATCCGTCGACCACCCCAACACTAGTTGGTTCAAAGCCGTAACCGTTATCGGCTAAATCTATAGCCGTGGATAAAGCAGAAAAATTAATTTTATTCGTTGAATTAGCGACTACATTTTCCAATAAAATTAATTTAAGCGTAGCTATGTACCCACTAAATTCACCAGGCCATGTGCGGTTTTGACTTTGCCACTTAAGAGTAAAAAACACATCCGTATCTTTATCATTGTCAAAGTCACTGTCATCATCCTGAACATTAGATATTGCGACAAAATCTGGCAAGTAATAGTCTTTTAAATTATCTAATGTTATTGAAGCTGAGTCATAATGCACTCGAATACCGAGGCCAGATAAATTCAGGTTATTATCTGAAACTTGATATTTAAGTTTTAAGTAAAATGGGTTGCCACGTTTAATTCGAATTAACGATTGACTTGCTGCTACTTTTTGTATTTCGCTAGCAAAGTCAGAGCTGTTATTTGGATCTGTGGAGGCTAAATATTCAGCTAAATTAGACTGTAAGTCGCCATCAGCGTCCTTTGCAGCATCGCTTGCATCTTTTGAATCTAGACCATGCGCGAACTCATAAGTGTCAGGCATGCCATCACCATCGTCGTCCAAGTCAATGCTATCGCCAACACCATCTTTGTCAAAGTCTAACCAATCTTTCTCATCCAACGGCAATGCATCTAGACTATCTATAGAGTCATCACCATCAGAATCTGGGTTCCAAATATCAGTGCCAATCAATGATTCTTGATAATTGGTTAAGCCGTCTTTATCACTATCCAATGCAGCATCGTTTTTATCGGTTGGATTTAGTAGATGGTCTATTTCCCATTTATCCGACAGTCCGTCCGCATCGGTATCAGCCAAACTGTAATCTGTACCTTGCTCAAACTCTTCGAGCAAATTCAAACCGTCGCCATCTAAATCAATCGATACATTGTTAGCCGTATTTACGTCACTGCCTTGCTCCTGCTCCCAATAATCAGGTAAACCATCGCCGTCGCTATCTGGCCCTTTCCACCATTTATACAATACGTTGCCTACAACCGTTGCACCTAAACCATTGGGATTATCTGCATGATAAGGACCAGTCGAATCTTGCCATTGAGTATTACGAATATTAAGTTGAGCCGTTTTGCTATACACACCTGATACAGATTGACCACCGACAATCGTCAGGGCGTTGGATAAATTTAGATAATGAGTAACGTCACTATACACCGCATAGGATTCAATATTTTCAAATAATGAATCATGAACTATCGGTGCAGCAATGCCTCTAAACCAAACCCCCGCGGCTTTGGGGTTATTTGCGTCGTTATTATATCTACTCACGTCCGCAATATGCCGAAG
>NZ_JBDYKM010000044.1:0-9367 GCF_040012495.1 Paraglaciecola sp. 25GB23A | reverse complement strand
CCATTGCCTAATGGGCTCATGGGGCAACACATCATCAACCAGCAAGGCGGCGCTTTCTGCCATTCGCCGCGCACCGCCATATTATCGATGTGTTACGCGGTTCCAATGCCGAAAAAGTGCTGCAAAACCAGCATAACTTGCTCTCAACCTACAACATTGGCAATGAGTATAATAAAAAGCAGTGGATGACGTTAGCTAGGCAATTGATCCAAAAAGGGCTGCTTAATCAAGAAGAACAATTTGGGGGCTTAAAGCTCACCCAAAAGGCCGGTGATGTATTAAAAGGTAAAGCACCTTTTTATGCTTTGTTGCAGCAACCTGTTGCTACTAGTAGCCAGTCATCGAAAACACTGGCTAATCCTGGTGATCAGCAATTAGTTGCGATATTAAAAGCTGACCGTAAACGTTTAGCTGATGCAGCAAACTTGCCGCCTTACGCCATTTTCTCTGATCGTACACTCAACGAAATGGCTCATTATTTCCCCCACTCCCAAGAAAGCTTGTTACGTATTCATGGCGTAGGGCAAGCCAAATTAGATAAGTATGGAGATCATTATCTAGCCCTTATCAGCGACTATTGCCAACAAAATAGTATTGAAGAATTGACCAATACCCAAACGGCTAGTAAAACAACGGTGAGTAAAAGCAGCAGTACCAACTCCAGTAGCCGCAGCGCTGAAATTGTTAGCGCTTATCAGTCGGGGCAATCTATAGCGTCTTTAGCCGAACTATTTAATGTAAAAGACGGCACTATCATTAATCATCTGTATCGCTATGCGCAAGATGGGCATGAGTTTGCTAAACCTATACAGTTGCTGGAGCAATCAGGTTTGAGTCAAACCCATATTGATGCAGCTTTAGCCGCATTTGCAGAACATTCTCATGAGCGTCTAAAACCGGTTTATGACAGTTTGAACCAACAAGTCACTTATGATCAATTACATCTACTTAGGATATATTTTGTTAGTCAGTTGGTTGAATGATCCGAGTTGATATGTCGAAATAGGCTTCACTAGTGCTGATGTGATGTAAATCAACAAATCAAACGCTCTGACTTTTTATTCTTAATTTTTAGGCACCAGTTAACAGCTCTAAATCATGACCAGTCAAATACACACCGAATTCTTTGATCAACATATTGATATAGTGACGAGGAACTTTGTCACATGACTGAAGTTTTTTAATGGAGGATATGTGACATCCTAAACGTTGCGCGAAACAACTGGCGGGAATACCTCTGTGGGCAAGAAAAGTCAAAAAACGTTTGCCGGTCATATCAATTACCTCTACAACTAACCGCACTTTACGGACTATAAGATGAGACACATTTATAGCATGATAGTTCCCTTTCTTAAGTATCTTGTTACATAACGTTAACGTTTTAATAACATGGTAATGATTACAGAACACAAAATAACCTCAGCGCAGGAAACTTCTTTAATTTGTTATCGACCTGTACTGATCAAGCGCATTATTATGTCAGTTAGTTGGCTGAATGACCTTGGCTCAGGTTAAATAAGCTTCACTAGTGCTGTGATGCGAAATCAGCTAGAATGCGCGCCCGAATTTTACATTGGCGAGGCAATTTATGAGTGGACCAATCAATCGCACTATTTCTGTGGCGCCAATGCTGGATTGGACAGATAAACATTGTCGGTATTTTCTTAGACAAATTTCACAACACGCGCTTTTGTATACAGAAATGGTTACTACTGGGGCGATCATCTTTGGCAAAGGCGACTATCTTGCATATAACCATGAAGAGCACCCTGTAGCATTACAACTGGGCGGCTCTGATCCTACTGATATGGCGCGCTGCGCCGCGCAAGCGCAAAAGTATGGTTATGATGAAGTAAACATCAATGTGGGTTGCCCTTCTGATCGTGTGCAAAATGGCAGGTTTGGTGCGTGTTTAATGGCCGAGCCTGAAACTGTAGCTGCATGTATTAATAGCATGCAGGCAGAGGTGGATATTCCCGTCACGGTAAAGTCCCGCATCGGCATTGACGATATGGATGAATACCAAGACTTAACAGACTTTATTGATGTAGTAGCTGCTTCAGGTTGCGATACCTTTATTGTGCATGCCCGTAAAGCTTGGTTAAAAGGGTTAAGTCCGAAGCAAAATCGCGATGTGCCGCCATTGATGTATGACCGTGTCTATCAACTAAAGCAACAGTTTCCCGATTTACATATCAGCCTAAATGGTGGGGTCAAAACCTTAGATGATGTGCAGCTTCACCTTGAATATTTGGATGGCGTGATGATAGGCCGTGAGGTTTATAGTAATCCTTACATTTTAGCTGAGGTCGACAAACGTTTTTATCAAGATAATTCTGTCATCAAAACACGAGCTGAGGTAGTCATGGCGATGTTGCCTTATGTAGAGCAGCAAATTGCAGAAGGTGCCCGACCATGGCATATCGCAAGGCACATGTTGGGCCTGTTTCAAGGACAAGCTGGTGGCCGCATTTGGCGCAGATACTTAAGTCAAAATGGTACAAAAGCAAATGTGGGTATTGAGCTGTTAACGGATGCTTTGGATGTGTTGTTAGACGCACAATCTAAGGCCAAACAGTTCCAATCCGAGATGATTGGTTAAATTGACCAAGGTTATGGCAAAAATCACTAAACATTAGGAAAGAGCGATATGCGCTTAACTCCCTAACCTTATTGAAAAATTAAAAATATCATATAAATCAGATAGATAAAAATAATTTCATGATTGGCACAACTATCGCAAAGGATACTGCGACTTAAACAATAACTGTTCACACAATTTAAAAACAGTTATCACTAATTAAACCAAAGGAAAATATCATGTTCACTAAATCTAAAATCGCTGCCATTGCACTGACTTCCACTTTAGCTTTCGCTTCTACAGCTCAAGCCGAAAACGTTTCTTTAGAGCAATATGTAAGCAGCATGGTTAATCAAGCGATGGACGTTGCACAACAAGAAGTTCAAAACAACTTACGTGCTGCTGTATTAACGGTAGCCAACAACGTTAGCTTTAACGAAGAAAAAACTTACACAGCTAAAGTGTCTATTACTGACCTTACAAGTGATAGTCAAGAGGCAACAAAAACACAAGCTGAATAAGGAGTTGACTATGTTTAATCAAATCTCTTTATTCATTATGTTGTTAGCGCCAGTCGTTGCCTATGTGGCAGGCGCAGTGATTTTTAGTTTCGTTGAATGTTTACGCAAAAGCTCAATATTAGCTAAATATAACAACATTATCAGTTATCGAAACGGTCTCTAATTGTAGTATTGACCGTTTTTAGGTTTATTCTCTCCCAAATATAATTCCTCAATGCATGTACTTTTGTCGTCTCTAAGCAGTCATCCTATAAATCATATGCACGTTTATCGTTGCTTTATTTTGATTGGTGAGTAATTAGGTATTTGTACCCATTCTTCTTTATTTTTATTAGTCTATAGTTTTTGAAGTACGACACTAATGTGACAGTGAGCTGCTTGTTTCAGAATATAAATGAGTTTTTATTTTTCTGATCCCTTAATCAAAACACTAGATTTTGTAAAAATAGGTGAAGTTAAAATATAATGAACCACAAAACCGCAAAAATCATATCGAGTGAAACTTACATTGCCATTATGGCCGTTGCGTTAGTACTTATACCGCTGATTGTGTTTTCTTTGCTGAGTTTTTATCAGGTTTCACAATCCATAACAGACATCATAAAAAGTGAGCTGCAACTTAAATCATCACTCTTGGCCAATGACATCAATCACTTTATGAGTGAGCGCATCATTAACACCAAAGTCATTTCGCAGGCGGATGTTTTAGAAAACCAAGACCTAGCGGCTAAAATTCAATACCTAACTGACATCACTAGTGCAAATAAATGGATTAATGACATAAACATCATCGATATAACCGGGGAAATTGTCGCAAGCTCAGGCATGCAATATGAAAAAGGTGAATTGTTTTGGACATTATATCCTATCGAAAAATCGTTATTTATCTCCGCAAGCAAAGAACAGAAAGGACAAGTCTATGTCTCAAAAGCCATGCTCTTAGATAAGGGGCCTGGCGTTCTTCTTATCACCCCTATCACCGATGATAGTAATACAAAGTTAATTGGCGTGCTGTGTGTTGAAGTGAGCCTTGATAATATTTCAGAGATTGTCTCCGTGTTTAAGAAAGAGACAATTGGGGGGAAGTACGTTTACATTCTCGATAACGATGGCAGGGTGATGATTTCAGATGATCTTACTGTGAAATTTGAAGACCGCTTTCCTGACTTACAGACTAAGTCAGACTTGTTAGATACCTTTTCCCTACAGGATAATATAGGCAGTATTATTTATATTGACCACAGCGGTGATGAGGTTATGGCTGGTTATGCCGACATGGCTGAGTTTGGAGAAAATAAAGCACTAAACTGGAATGTTATTGTCATTGCTCCAATGAATGAAGTCATCGAGCCAGTCAATGAATTAAAGCAACTACTGTTAATTATGGGTGGCATTATTGCACTGCTATCGATGTTTTTGGTTTATCGTGCGTTGACCTTCATCAATAACAAACTAGGCCATGTAGCCATTCAGGCAGATGCCATTTCTCAAGGTGATTATTCGATAAAAAGACTCCCAGAATCCACAAGAGAAGGTGCTTATAACAAGCTTGTGGTTGCTATCAATAGAATGCAAATGAATATCCACCACACACTAAAAAGCCTGCAGGAACAGAAGTCTATTTTTGACCAGCACTCTATAGTGAGTATGACGGACAGAGCAGGTTTAATTACCTATGCAAATGATAATTTCTCTAATATTTCTGGCTATTCAAATCAAGAATTAATCGGTGAAAATCATCGAATATTGAACTCTGGTCATCACTCCGCTGAATTCTTTCATGACATTTGGAAGACGATTTCTAGCGGTAATATTTGGCAAGGAGAAATCTGCAATAAAGCCAAAAATGGAAATCTATATTGGGTGCTTTCAACCTTAGCACCGCTTTTTGATAGTAATGGCAAAGTATATCAATACATCTCCATAAGAATGGACATCACAAAGACAAAACAAACAGAAGTCTTACTTCGACGTTCTCATAAAATGGAGGCAATTGGCGAGTTAACAGGGGGAATTGCACATGACTTCAATAATTTACTCGGGATCATCATTGGTAATCATGATTTGATGAAACGAAAAGTTGAGGATGGTAGCAAGTTGCAAAAGCAGCTTAATATTGCACAGAATGCTGCTCTTCGTGGTGCTGAATTAACCCGTCGACTTCTGAACTTCTCAAGCCAATCGGAAGAACAGCATAGCCCAGTGGATCTTATTGAAATTATTAATGACTATAAGGACTTTATTAGCAAGTCAATCACTGCCAGCATAAGCCTTGAGATACATATCACAGCTGATATCTGGCAGGTTGATCTCGATCCTGGTGACTTTCAAGATACATTGATTAACCTGTCACTTAATGCACGCGACGCCATGCCATCAGGAGGGACATTAATATTTGAGGCCAGTAATACAATCTTAGATCATAATATGCTTGACCCACACAATGATATCAAGGCAGGTGAGTACGTAAAAATATTGGTGAGTGACTCAGGTACGGGTATGAATAAAGAAACCATTAATAAAATTTTTGACCCCTTTTTCACTACCAAGGATAAGAGTGAGGGCACCGGACTAGGCTTAGCTATGGTGTTCGGATTTGTCAAAAGATGTAAAGGAAGTATTATTGTCTACTCAGAAGAAGGATTGGGAACAACGTTTACAATGTATTTGCCACGCTCTAAGAGTATGGTAAATACATTTATTCAATCAAATGAAATTGACAAACATCTGCCACGAGGCACTGAAACCGTGCTTATCGTGGATGATGAAGCAGAACTATTAGTAATAGCGCAGAGTGTTCTTGACGATCTTGGCTATACAACTATTTGTGCTTCTAGTGGCGATGAGGCACGGGAAATAATTACAAATAACGATACTATTGATATTGTATTCTCGGATATTGTCATGCCAGGAAGCATCAATGGTTTTGATTTGGCTGATATCTTATCTACAGTTAAGCCAGGTATAAAAATACTATTAACGTCTGGCTTCACAGGTAAGATGAAACAAAAAGAGTCTGTTGCAAGATGGGCAAGTAAACTTTTGAGTAAACCTTATCGAGATCTGGAACTAGCTGAGGCGATCAGAAAAACTTTGGATGAATAAAATTTCATTATGAGCACACTAAAACTACTTGTTGTTGATGATGAAATAGACTTTGCTGAGTTTGTTGCCGATGTCGCCCAGGGCATGAATTTTGAAGTGATATTTACAGATAATCCGTCGACGTTTACCTCTCTTTATCACGCCAATCTGAATATCATTGTGCTTGATCTTTTTATGCCGAATATAGATGGTATTGAGTTACTTCGATATTTAAGCGAATGTAATAGTAATGCTTCGATAATATTTATGAGTGGTAAAGATGGAAGCGTACTGAATTCTGCACAGGAAATTGCATTAGAACAGGGTATGAACGTATTAGGTGTTCTGTCAAAGCCATTTTTAGTCAAGCAACTTGAAGATCTACTAACCAAATATGTTCAACATGCACCTACCCAAACCATAGGTTTTTCGCAACCACCATCCGTTAGTGATATTGAATCGGCAATAGAAAATGAAGAATTTTTTATGATGTATCAGCCACAAATAAATATGGTTAATCGTGAAGTTGTTGGTGTTGAGGCGCTTATTCGCTGGGTTCATCCATCAAAAGGGGTGATCTCCCCCGCTGTTTTTATACCCATTGCGGAACAAAATAACTTGATGAAAGAGATTAGTTTATTTGTCACTAATACAGCAATTCAACAACAAGCCGACTGGTTAAAATCTGGGTTAAATTTGCGGATGTCTATTAATATGTCACCAAAAAACTTGGATGATCTGCTACTGCCTGAAAAATTAACATCCTGTGCAATTGCAATGGGTGCCAACATCAATAGCATCATGATTGAGGTAACAGAAACGGCGCTAATGTCAGATGTTGTTCGTTATATGGACATTCTTATACGTCTGAAAATGAAAGGATTCAATCTCTCAATTGATGATTTTGGAACGGGTTATTCATCATTAAAACAATTGGTTAGAGCACCTTTTAATGAACTTAAAATCGATCAAACATTCATTAAAAACCTGGATACAGATCAGGAATGCAGAACAATTACAGAAGTATCAATCCTGCTTGCACATAAACTTGGGATGAAAGTAGTTGCTGAAGGCATCGAAACTGAGGTTGTGTGGAAAATCCTGCAACAACTGGGCTGTGACGAGGGGCAGGGATACTGGATGGGTAAACCAATGTTGTCAGATGAAATACTGGCGTGGAAAGAAGATTGGCAGTCTATTTGATTTATTTACAATTGATTTGGATTTAATACAGCTTAACCGAGAGCGCCTTACTCAACCCATCTTTACGAACCTATAATAATTTGGATAGGTTTAATTAAATATCAATGACTGTTTTTGCAGATTTGCAGATTTGCAGATTTGCGATTGGCAGATTTAGCCATGTTCTTATCCGCATCTGCTGAGATGTTGACTGTTACAGTTCAGTCTATCCGACCATAATCACAACTATCTTCACTAACTCATAAAATGCCTAGAAACGTTCCTTAACTTTCATTTTCAATCACGATCACTTTATATGAAGGCAGTCCAATTTCATCGAATTTAAAGACAGTATGGATAGCGAGGCCTCTTACATTTGTAAAAGCTTTAAATTGACTGACGTTTTTCTCTTTGAGGTTATTGAGCATGATTTTTTCGGATTCATTCTGTTTTAACCATGAAATATTCTCTTCCAAGGTTAAACCATTATCTTTTTCCATGTTATTTAGAAAGTTCTGTGCATTGATGATGTAGGTATAGGTGACAAGGCAGAAATTAGAGAGGCGCTCAGAAGATGCGCCAACAAGCGACGTTATGTTATCTACTTCTACTGGCAACAGCTGGTTAATATCTTCAATGGCTGGACTAAGTTCGTTACAAACCTCAAGTGAACTCTGAGCTAAAACACTCTGAGTGGTGAGTAACAATAAGACAATAGGAAAAAAATACTTCAAAGCACTTCTCTGTAAGATTCATAGGTTAATTGTTGGCAATAATAATTCAAACATCGATATATAGGTAGCTATTTAAGCATCAAACAAAACAAATGGATCAGAAAGTGAATCACGCCTTAAATCAGTTGGTGTTGGTCCAAAATGGCCAGCAGATCATTGTAGCTAGCGACTCGAGTATAGGTAAAATAAAACGTCATTTTTCCTAAAATCAAAGTACATGATGCCTCATATTTTCCATATTGACATCTATTTTATATTCTTAAGGGAGTGAAAGTCGGCTCTTTTTCGTCTATTAATCAACTGTTTCTACTTAATTCAGAATTCAAGACAAGCGCATCCCGCTGTTGTGCAAACCAGCTCTGAATATTACTTATGATGATGAACGGCTTTTATTCAAACAGACTTATCTGAGGCGGTGCTCGACTTTGTGGGGGCAATAGCTCGACGACTTCGTCATTTTTTGTATTCAGGTGACTAAGTATCTTTTGGATCACCAATGGATCTTCGATGCTCGCTATAACCTTAACCGCACCACCGCATTGCTCACACGTTTCTATTTCTATCCCAAAAACCCGTTTAAGTCTTTGCGCCCAGGTCATCGATTGGTGTTTTTGTGCCCGTGTTTTTTCCTGCCCTGTCGGCAATGCTTTTTTTGCCTTATTTCGTAAGGACGGCGTTATTGTCACGCGGTGCCGACTGTTTGGTGCAAATACACCATGAAAGCGCGTCAGATTAACTCTGGGTTTGGGCACCAGTGCCGCTAAACGGGCAATAAAATCCAGAGGCTCAAAGATCACATGAGTGGTGCCGTCACGGTAGGGTGTTTTGAGTTGATAGCGCACCTTACCGTAAGTTGTTATTGCCAACCTTTTTTCTGATACCCCAGAGCGGGTAATATAACGGCACAGCCTTTCGAGTTTACCCCTATCCTGTGCATTGCTCATGACACCTGCATGGAGACTGAAGCCTGCCACATTTGCGGCAAAGCATGACGCAAGCCCTTGCTCTGCCATAGGTGCAATGGTTCGCAAGGTAAAGACCTTTCGTCCTTGCTGTTTGCCTGTAGCGATGCGATAAGTAATGGAATACCCTTGGATTTGTAACATCGGATCGTCTTCCAGCCCATCCAAAGCCAGGTAGTCATTGTCATCATCCCTCACTAATAAACCCTCGCGCTCAAGAAAACCCGCCACACGCTGGCTAATGCGGTGAGTAAGGCTATTCAGTTCACTTTTTGTCGGGGCTTTTATCGGGTAAAAGCGCGT
>NZ_JBDYKM010000043.1:0-11920 GCF_040012495.1 Paraglaciecola sp. 25GB23A | reverse complement strand
TGATTTGGCTTTGACGTGATTGTGGCATGACAGACCATCCGTGGTTGTTTGAACCTTTAAAGCGTAGTTCAAAACTGTCTTTTTGCCAATTTATGATGGCTGTCATGATACAAGCTCAAGCTACTTATTATGACTGTCTTTATAAAAGCCAAAGTTTCGACTATTCAATTTCGTCTCAATTTGACTTTCCACATTCTAACTAGCAGAACCTGCATATCGAATTTAGTGGAATGTAAAACTTTCTACCAATCCATCTTTTCCTACTCCTATGCATCCCAATTGGTCATCACAAGCTAAGCTCCAAATATTATTATTACTCAATGATTTCCAGTTATCTGCGCCTTCTTGCCAAACACTCACACCTTGTGGATTAGCAATTAATACATGAATTTTATTGTCTTTTTTGATCAAAGCTGAACCGTAAACTGCGCTTTTTAACGGGAGTTCGGGTAAAGAACTCCATTGCTTTGATACTAAATTGTAACGCAGTGCTTTAGCGGCTTTACCTTGTTCTTTTAAGCTTCCGCCAAAAACATACAGCCATTGCTCAGCTTGTTGTAAACTAAACACCCCAGCCGCTTCACCGCCTGGTAAAGGTACGTCAAGGCTCTGCCAGTCTTGGCCATTTTTTATCAATACACGGGGGCTGATACCATTTCCGGTACCAACATAGATATTGCCGTCTTGACCTTTGTTTAGGCAAGTACCACTGGAGGCAAAACCACCCTCACCTGCTTGTGCTGCAAATGGCAGTGCTTGTCTTTGCCAACTAATACCACCATCGTTGGTAGCGAGAATAAATAGACCGTCTTCATCAGAATCACCATATAACCAGCCATCTTGATCGTTAATAAAGTGCAGACAATCATAGAACGTACTCGCTCGCTGACCGGCAATTTGTAGCTGCCAATTTTTACCTGAATCATGAGTGCGATATATTCGTGAGTTATCGCCTTCACCTGCGCTCATAACAATAAGACCACCCTTACCTAAGGGCTGAATATCTCTAAATTGCAAATTTTCGCTATCCTTGGGGCCTTCGATTTTATTCCATTGTTGGCCATTATCAGTACTTTTATAAATTCCTCCATTGGTACCGCTTGCCCAAATATGTGCCCCGTTACGATGCACTGCTTGAAAACTCACCTTGGGATCAAGTAACTGGACCTTGTCTGCGAATGCAGTAGAACTAATTATTACACCTAGTAGTAAAGAGATTTTTTTAATCATCACAGTAATAGCTTTTATGTTTATTTTCATTAGCTTAGCATGACATTTTACAAATAAAAAACCCAAGACTTAGCTTGGGTTTATGTAGAGTCTTTAGACCTTATTTGTAGGGGAAGTGTTGTTGCCAGTGCGTGGCAATTTGCTCGCGGGTACACAGCCATACTTTGTCATGACTTTGCACATACTCAATAAAGCGTTGCAGAGCGGCCATGCGTGCTGGACGACCTATAATCCGGCAATGCAAACCGATAGATAACATTTTAGGCGCCACTTCACCTTCCTTATACAGTACATCAAAAGCATCTTTTAAATACTGATAAAATTGCTCGCCACTATTAAAACCTTGGGGAGTGGCAAAGCGCATGTCATTGGTATCTAGGGTGTATGGCACCATCAGCAATGGCCTTTCATGTTGAGTATCGTAATAGGGTAAATCGTCGGCATAAGAGTCAGCGCAATAAAGCAAGTCATCTCTCTCAGCCAATAACTTCAGTGTATTAGGACTGGTTCGTCCGGTATACCACCCCGCTGGTTTACTGCCGGTAATAGCCTGATGTAATTGGATAGCCGCATGGATCATTTTTTTCTCTTGGGCTTCAGGCATATCCTGAAAATGGATCCAACGCATAGCATGACTAGCAATTTCCCATTTTGAACTCAACATAGCTGCAACAGCTTCTGGATTGCGTTGCAAGGCCATCGTCACGCCAAATACGGTAATGGGCAGATTATATTGTTCGAACAGGCGATGTAATCGCCAAAAGCCAGCTCGACTGCCGTATTCATACATAGATTCCATACTCATATGGCGATCGGGATAAGCTTGCGCACCAATAATTTCTGAAAGAAACACTTCTGACGCATCATCACCGTGTAAAACACAGTTTTCTCCGCCTTCTTCATAGTTAAGAACGAACTGTACGGCAATTTTAGCTTGATTGGGCCAATTAGGATTGGGTGGATATTGACCATAGCCGATCAAATCCCGAGGGTAAGCATGAATCATAATAATCCTTTAACTCTTAACTTTATTCGTATGAAACTCGTCAGGTATCTTTAGACCGCAGCCCTTTAGAATGAGTTCGACTAAATTTTTTGTCGCGTCGATAAAATCCTGTGACTCCATCGGCTTACCCCTGAGTTCCGTTATTTGTACCGAAAAATCAGCGTAGTGCTGACATGTCGCCCATATATTAAACAACAGATAATAAGGGTCGACTGCTGACAGTTTCCCCAAGGCTATCCATTGTTCAATCACTTCTACTCGCGCTTTCATCCAAGTGGCATGTTGATCTTTAAAAAAGCCGCTCAAATTTGGTGCACCATTGATTATTTCTAGTGCAAATATCTTAGAGGCGTCTGGTCTTGTGCGAGAAATTTCCATTTTATCAGCAATATAATTGGCCAGAACCTGTGCGGGTTCATCTTCGGCAGTTGCCTCATCAAACTCACCATTCCATAAACTTAGTATGTCTTCAAGCAAGGCTAAATATAGCCCTTCTTTACTTCTAAAATAATATAAAACATTGGTTTTTGGTAATTGTGCTCTGTCTGCTATATGTTGCACACGCGTGCCAGCAAAGCCATGTAGGGCAAATTCCACTTCAGCTGCGGCTAAAATCTTATGCCGATTAACTGCTCCTATTGTGTCGTCTTTCTGGTATTCCTTTTGCTTCATTTGACTCTCAATTGTCGTCTTTACTTTCAATTTGATTATTATTGGCTTAGTGCTAAGACCCAAGTTTAAGCGATCTCATACATGGTCATAAGCAATAACAATTCCAACCCTTGACCAAATGGTCTAGTTTTTGATTGTAATTCAATAACGCTATCGTGATAATAGCAAAAAAGACCAATAAGCAAATTTGTCGAGGCCCCAATGCTAAGCTTTTTACTCAACAACAAGCTGATAGAAATAAGCCCACAACAGGCTGATTTAACCGTGCTTGAATATTTGCGCGAACAACAAAAACTGACCGGCACCAAAGAAGGCTGTGCTTCGGGTGATTGTGGTGCGTGTACCGTGGTGTTAGCAGAACGCAAACAAACACATATACAAAACAATCAAGCTAATGCTGAACAATTACATTATCGCCCCGTCAACAGTTGTATTACCTTTATGTCTGCACTTCAAGGCAAACAATTAATTACGGTTGAGCATTTGGCTGCGAATAAAGATTTGCATCCTGTACAACAAAGTATGGTCGACCATCATGGCTCACAATGCGGTTTTTGCACACCTGGTTTTATTATGTCGATGTTTGCCCTTTACCATGATGATAATACAGTTGATCGCGAAACAGTAAATCATGCCCTATCTGGTAATTTATGCCGTTGTACTGGCTATCGTCCGATAATAGATGCCACCCTGCACGCTTGTACTAATCGACAGCCCGATCAATTTGATCAACAGGCAGCACAAGTCATTAAGCAGTTAAAAAATATAAAATCTCAAGATAATGCTCAACAAAACTTATTAACCCCCTTAGACCGAAACGGTTTGCGCGAGGCCATTAACAGACATCCACAAGCGCCTTTATTTGCTGGCAGTACTGATTTAGCTTTGCAAGTCACCCAGCAATTACGCTCCCACAGTACGCTTATTTCTTTGAGTCAAGTCAAAGAGTTGAGACAATTAGAGGTGCATGAAAAGGGCTTACTCTTAGGCGCTGCCTTGCCTTTTAGCGACATTGAACAGCCGTTGTTGGCTTATTTCCCTGCCCTTGAGGAATTATTTACCCGTTTTGCTTCTTACCCTATTCGTAATCAAGCCACTTTAGGTGGCAATGTCGCTAATGCATCACCTATCGGTGATATGCCTCCGGTACTGCTCGCTCTCAATGCCACAATTAACTTAGATGATGGTGTAAACCGTCGTTCGGTTGCAGCTAAAGACTTTTTCCTCGACTACCGCAGCACCGCAATGCAGGCCGGTGAATGGATTGAAGCCATCTATATTCCGTTTGCAGCCGAGCTCTCCCAACTCCGAGCTTATAAAATATCTAAGCGCATGGAAGACGACATTTCGGCGGTATGCGCGGTGTTTAATATTGAATTAAATAAAGGCCTAGTCGCTAACATTTCATGCGGTTTTGGTGGTGTTGCAGCAACCCCGGTCAGTATTGAACTCAATAATATATTAGTCGGTAAACCATGGTCCGCAGCCAGCACTTTCGAATTAGCGATTGCACTAATAAGTGAGTCATTCAGCCCCATTGATGACGTACGGGCCACTAAAGCGTATCGACAGGAGATGTTAGTTAACTTATGGCGCCGTTTTTGGCTGGAAACCAACAGCCAACAGCACGCTATCTCCACCCGCGTAGTGCAAGTCAACCAAGGTCAACAAGGGGTAAGTCATGCGTAAACTCATCGAGCCTGCGGTCAATACCCCCAGCGCCTTTGGCGTTGCAGGTAAAAGCCAAGCCCACGAAAGCGCGAGTAGACAAGTCAGTGGTAGCGCTCGCTACGTCGACGATATGCCTGAGCCTGTTAGCTTGCTCCATGCAGCAGTAGGCCTGAGTCAAGTTACTAGCGGCATTATCACTGAACTCGATCTGAGTGAAGTCAAAAATAGCCAAGGTGTCATTGACGTTATTACTGTAGATGATGTACCTGGACACATTGATATCGGCCCAGTATTCAAGGGAGATCCTTTATTTGCTCACCAAGAAATCCTCTACCACGGTCAGGTTCTATTTGCAGTATTAGCCATTAGTACAACCTTTGCCCGCCAAGCGGCTTTAAAAGCTAAAGTTAAAATTGAATCCAGAGAGCCTTGCTTAAGTGCAGAGCAAGCTAGAGCACAGAATAACTTTGTTCGTCCTATGCACAAGATGCAACATGGCGATTTCGCTGCTAGCTACGCCACAAGTCCCCTGCAAGCCGAAGGTGAATTAATCATTGGCGGCCAAGAGCACCTTTATCTTGAGGGCCAAGTTTCACTGGCCATCCCGGAGGAAGATGATCGAGTATTGGTGTACACCTCAAGCCAACACCCCAGTGAAGTACAAAAACTTATTGCCGAAGTACTCGACGTTAAACTGCACAAAGTAGTAGTTGATATGCGCCGCATGGGTGGAGGTTTTGGTGGTAAAGAAACTCAGGCCGCACAATGGGCCTGCATAGCCGCACTATTAGCCAAGCGCAATAAGGTGGCGGTAAAATTGCGTTTACCCCGTATGCAAGACATGCAAGCCACTGGCAAACGCCACCCTTTCGAAAATCGTTATAAAGTGGGTTTCGATCAACAAGGTCTTATTCAGGCCACCCAAATGGACATTAATGGTATCTGCGGGCATTCGCCCGACTTGTCAGATGCCATTGTGGATCGCGCCATGTTCCACTGTGATAATGGTTATTATCTGGGTGACTGCACCGTTGAAGGTTACCGTTGCCGCACTAACCATGTATCGCATACCGCTTATCGTGGTTTTGGTGGCCCGCAAGGCATGATCATGGCTGAAGCCATGATGGACAAAATCGCCCGTAAAATTGGCAGCGATCCATTAACGGTCAGATTACGCAATTTATACGGTGAACAAAGCCGAAATATGACCCATTACGGTATGAAAATAGAGCACAATTTACTGCCAGAAATAATGGATAAACTCGCCCATAGCGCAGATTATTGGCGACGTCGAGCTGAGCTTGAAAAATTTAACGCCAGCAGTCCTATTATTAAAAAGGGCTTGGCCTTAACTCCGGTGAAGTTTGGTATTTCGTTTACCGCAAAACATCTTAATCAAGCTGGTGCGCTATTGCATGTTTATACCGACGGCAGTATGCAAATTAACCACGGTGGCACCGAAATGGGCCAAGGTCTGCATACCAAGATTGGCCAAATAGTGGCCAACGAATTTGGTGTTCCCTCAGACTGGATTGAGGTCACGTCTACTCGCACCGACAAAGTGCCAAATACTTCGCCTACCGCGGCTTCATCGGGGACTGACCTAAATGGTAAAGCTGCGCAAAATGCCTGTATCATCATTAAACAACGCTTAGCTGAGTTTTATGCCAATTTATGTGCAGCTCAAGCTCAGGACGTAAGCTTTGTTGAGCAACGAGTACATTGTAACGAACACAGCATCAATTTTGTCGAACTTATTCAGCAGGCCTATATCGCGCGAGTTTCACTCAGTACCACGGGCTTTTACAAAACGCCTAAAATTCACTATGACCGTGGCATAGGCAAAGGCCGTCCCTTCTTTTATTTTGCCTACGGAGCAAGTTGCTCGGAGGTTTCTATTGATACGTTAAGTGGCGAATATAAAGTTGAACGAGTTGATATACTGCATGATGTGGGCACAAGCCTTAATCCAGCCATAGACATTGGGCAAATAGAAGGTGGTTTTGTGCAAGGCATGGGGTGGCTCACCAGCGAAGAATTACTGTGGGATCAAAGTGGTAAATTAACCAGTAACAATGCCGCAACTTATAAAATTCCTGCCATTGGCGATATTCCTGAGCAGTTTAATGTTGAACTATTCCCCAGAGCCAACGCCGAGGACAGCATTTATCACTCTAAAGCCGTAGGCGAACCGCCATTTATGTTGGCTAATTCGGTGTGGTGCGCGTTAAAAGACGCTATCTCTAGCATTGCTAATTACAAAATTGATCCAGCGTTGCCGGTGCCCGCTACACCTGAAAAAGTCTATTGGGCGGTATGCGAAGCGCAGCGTTTTGCTGCTCAGGAACAGCCATCATGATAAAGCCACGCACTTGGTTTGATGCCCTGCATCTTTGCCAACAACAAGCCAAAAGTTATGTACTAGTAACCCTTCTGGCCACTGCAGGCTCTACCCCCAGAGATGGCGGCACTAAGATGCTGGTGTGTGCAGATGAAACCTACGACACTATTGGTGGCGGAAACTTAGAGCACAGTGTCACCCAGCGCGCCCGCTTTTTGCTCATTGAAAATCAAAAAAATGCTTTAGCAGGCACATCAAACACCCAACATGTAGAGCACTTTCCACTATCTAGTAAATTAGGTCAATGTTGTGGCGGTGCAACAAATGTTCTGTTTGAGGTATTTGTGTCCCATTGCCAACAGCTAGCCCTCTATGGTGCAGGGCATGTAGCGCAGGCATTAGTACCTATTATTGTGCAATTGCCATTACAAATAGTATGGGTAGATGAGCGAGAAGTACTTTTTAATGAATTTAAAGCTAACTATACCCATGTGGGCGGTAACCTAAAATATGTGCTGAGCGATGAGCCAGTAGCCACAGTCAAACAACTTAATCCTAATCCTTGGATGTTGATCATGACCCACAATCATCAACTCGATTACGACTTAGTCACTGCTGGGCTTGAGCGCCAAGACGTAGCTTATTTAGGCATGATTGGCTCAGATACTAAAGCCCGACGCTTTACTACACGCTTAGGTCATCGAGGCTTTAGTCACGAGGCGATTGAACGATTGATTAGCCCCGTTGGCGACCTCAGCGTGCCGGGCAAAGAGCCTATTAACGTTGCCGTTTCTATCGCCGCTCAATTAATGCAAAAACTACAGGTCATTAATAAAGATCCTGCCAAACAAAAAGCACAGTGGTTAACCAATCAGCAGCTTATTGCAAAATTAGAGACTAACTCATGACCCTCACAGATTTAAATGAACTTAACGCTGATGAAGCTTATAGCTGGTTTAACCAATGCTGTGTATCCAGCCGCTGGTGTAAACTAATGTTAGAAGGCATGCCTTTTGACACTGTTGACTCCCTGATCAGTCTGGCACAACAAAGCTGGCAACAATGTGCAGTTGTCGATTATCTTGAAGCATTTGAGGGTCACCCTATGATTGGTGATGTCGATAGTTTGCGCGCCAAATATGCCAGCACTAAAACCCTAGCAAGCAATGAACAGCAAGGCGCTGCACAAGCGGATGAAGCTACCCTTGTTGAATTAAGCGCCTTAAATCATCAATATCTAGCTAAACATGGATTTATTTTTATTATTTGTGCCACGGGGCTGAGTGCCCAAACCATGCTAACTGCTTTAAAGCAACGTTATGCTAATGATACCCCCAGCGAAATTTCCTTGGCTGCTATTGAGCAGTTAAAAATCACCTTATTACGCCTCAACAAAGGATTAAGCCAATAACATGACTATTAGCCTCTCAAGCCACGTACTTGACACCACGTTAGGCAAACCCGCTGCCAATATGCAACTCACCTTGATTAGCCCACAAGGTAAAGAAATTAGCGCAACAACCAATAGCGATGGACGTTGCAACCAATGGCAAGATACCGACTTTGTGGCTGGCATTTATCAACTGCGCTTTCACACTAAAAACTATTTACTCGCTCACCATGGTGCGGCCTTTTATCCTTTTGTCGATATCCATTTTGAATTAGTTGAAAATGGCGGCCACTATCACGTGCCCTTGCTAATTTCGCCCTATGGTTTTAGTAGTTATCGGGGCAGTTAATGCAGTCAAATACTACTCAGATTAAGCCTAGCAGTATTAAAGGATTCAGAGCACAAATTCTGCATTTTCCTGTGGCCAGTGGTTCGCCAAAATCGGACTACGTATTCTTCATCGATGGCCTATTAGTTACGCGTAACGATAAAATAGAGTTTATTGGCGACTACAAAACTAATATAAATCAATACGATAACTTAGATGTACACGATTATTCTGGTAAATTGCTTTTACCTGGTTTTATCGATAGCCATATGCACTTTCCGCAAACCGAAATGCTGGCTAGTTTTGGTGAACAGCTATTAGATTGGCTCACCGACTACACGTTTCCGGTTGAAAATAAGTTTGCCGACACAGCTTATGCCAGTGCTATCGCCGATGTTTTTTTACGTCAATTATATCGACACGGCACAACCTCGGCAATGGTCTATTCATCGGTGCATAAAGGCGCTACCGATGCTCTATTTCAAGCGGCCCAGCAACACAATATGTTACTCATGGCCGGTAAGGTTTGCATGGACAGAAACTGCCCGCCCTTTTTGCAAGACACCGCACAAAGTGCACAACAAGACAGTGCTGATTTGATTAATAGTTGGCATGGTAAAGGGCGTTCACACTATGTTATCACCCCACGATTTGCGCCAACCAGTACCGAGGCACAATTAGCAGCCTTGGGAGAACTCGCACAGCAATATCCAAGCGTGTTTATTCAAACCCATTTGAGCGAAAATCATAATGAAATTGCTTGGGTAAAGTCGCTTTATCCAGAGCGTAAACACTATTTGGATGTATATAATCATTATGGACTCGTGCGCAAAGGCGCTATCTTTGGCCACGGCATTCACCTAGAACCCGACGAGTGGCAGTGTTTAGCTGAAAAAGGCGCCAGCATCGCCTTTTGTCCTACCTCAAATTTATTTTTAGGTAGTGGTTTATTTGATTTAGCCACAGCAGAGCGGCAAAACATTCCGGTTATGTTGGCCACTGATGTCGGTGGCGGCACCAGTTTTAGTATGCTTAGAACCTTGGGTGAAGCCTATAAAGTTTGTCAACTAAGGGGCAATCAACTTGATCCCATGCACGGCTTATATTTGATGACCCAAGGTGCAGCATTAGGCTTAGGCCTTGAACAGCAGATTGGCAACTTAAACCCAGGCACAGATGCTGATTTTATTATTCTAGACCCCCTATTTGATGAGCTCAGCGCCCTGCGCTTTAAACACCATCACACACCCCAAGATTTAATTTTTGCTTTAAGCATGTTGGGTGATGATCGTGCCACGGTTGCCACTTATATTGCCGGTAAACCTGTATATCAAGCCCCTGTGGCACCTAGATAAAATAAGAAGGAAAAGAACATGCCTTGGTTTGATTGGATTAGTTTATTTACCCGCTGGTTTCACGTTATTGCTGGTGTCGCGTGGATAGGAGCCTCATTTTATTTTATTTGGCTAGACAATAACTTACGCACCCCACCTGATTGGAAAAAACAAAAAGGTATCAAGGGAGATTTATGGGCTGTTCACGGAGGGGGCTTCTATGAAGTGTCTAAATACGCCTATGGTCCTGAACAGATGCCTGAAAAACTGCATTGGTTTAAATGGGAAGCCTACACTACCTGGATCAGCGGCTTTTTACTGCTCGGTTTAATCTATTACCATGGAGCCGCCATTTATTTAATTGATGCCAGTGTAATGGAACTCACACCTGGTGAAGCCATCGCCCGTGGTTTAGGGCTGATCTTCGGTGGTCTATTTATTTATGAATCCGCTTGTCGTAGTCCTTTAGGACGATCTCCTGTGTTTTTTGGCGTGTTTCTTTTAGCCCTCATCACTGTAGCTAGTTATTTAGCCTGTCATTGGTTTAGCGGCCGCGGCGCCTTTATTCATGTGGGCGCGCTGATCGGTACTATTATGGCGGGTAATGTATTTTTTAAAATTATGCCGGCGCAACGCTTAATGGTCGCCGCGGTGGCCAATAAACATGATATTGATCCCGCTTGGGGCCAAGCAGCCAAACTGCGCTCCGTGCACAATAACTACTTCACCCTGCCCTTGTTGTTTATTATGATCAGTAATCATTACCCAATGACATACCAGCATGAGCTTAATTGGTTAATTTTAGTGGCCATAGGCGTGGTATCTGCTTGGATCCGCCATTACTTTAATTTAAAACACATTGGTATTAGTCGTCCTTCAGTGTTGATCACTGGTGCTATTGGTATGTTGCTGATTGCCCTGTGGGTGTCTATGCCGCGCTCAGAGCCGATTAATGAGCAATCGGACACAACGGTAAGTGCAACGCCAGCACAACAATTAAGTGACGAGCAACAAGCGGTGTTTACTACCATACAAACCCATTGCGCCAATTGTCACTCAGCTCAGCCTACCGACGATATTTTTGTGATAGCCCCCTTAGGTTTAATGTTTGATACCTGGCAACAAGTCACAGCGCGCGCGCCACTGATTTATCAACGTGCATCAGTCAGCAAAGATATGCCGATGATGAATAAAACCGGCATGACAGAAGCGGAGCGAGAATTGATTGCAACCTGGTACAAAAGCTTAAATTAAGTGGCTTAGTTGCCTCTCAAAATGAGAGTCCCCTGAGAGCCAATAAGCATCATTCCGGCAGTCTTTAAGCCGAAATAGCCCTGTTTTTAATTTGGGAAGTTAAAAGAAATATATATTTGAACCGCAGAGGGCACAGAGATCACAGAGGAAAATCAGTTAAAAAAAGACAATTGTTATTGAAGTAAAGAGCGAGAGCTGACTGGCTCTAATGTGCTTGAAGCGATTTAACCTTAAGCACTTGCTGAACGCTCCCAATTGGCGAAAAGCAGCTCTTCATAAGGTTTGACAGTTATTTTGATAACAATTTAACGGCAAACTTGTTCAAGCATTTACTGGTATGTAACGCAAGGCAGACTTTACCGCCCGATTGTGGTGCCCAACGAATCGTGGTTACAGTCAAACTTGTTTGACGTAGTCAGTTGTTTGACGTAGTCAGTTGTTTGACGTAGTCAGTTGTTTTTTATGTTTTACACTCATTGTTTAATTAATTCCGCAAACGACCCCAACTGAAAAATCTTAATTGAATTTTCACATCGATATACTGAGGAATGCTCACAAACCCGAAAATAACGTATAAAAAACAATGGGCGTGACTCTTGAAAGTAAGAGCATCTAATTGACGTGGTTGAATAGATACGACCGCCCTAGTTAAGACATAATAGCCTTAACTGGAGATAGATAATGACAGCACGTA
>NZ_JBDYKM010000042.1:0-12471 GCF_040012495.1 Paraglaciecola sp. 25GB23A | reverse complement strand
GTGAATATCTATCGTCATTACGAAAATGGTAGTGTTCTTATTTTTGATGAGGTGGAACGTAGTAGCCTTGCAGATTTCACAGAGAAAAAACTTCTAAAAATTAATGATGACTGCTGTGCAGCCATTTTTCTTGATAGTCGAACTTTATTTCATTAGTAAGTAACGTAAATAATAGTTTTTTGTCTTGTACTAGCATATTAAAGTTTGAAACTGGGAATCAATGTTTTAAACTCGAACAACTAAATTGAATCCAATTTTGGTCGGGTTTGTGACATTTGCAGTCGTTGGGCAGAAGTTCTCTGACAGGCAGCTTCGAGCCTAAAAGCGGTCAGTCGAGCGTCAAGCCTGACTGGGAAGTTTGTGACATTTGCAGTCTGCTAATTGTTTAGTCTCACTTTTTAGAGTGAATACCGAATGTTTAAGGATTTAGGTTTCCATTTTGACGCCATTTAACACTTCTGCAATCTTTTGATGTAACGCGTTATTGCCAAAAGGCTTTGCAAGCAAAAGATGTTCTAATCCTTTTATGTTGTCAGGCTCTGTATAGCCCGAAATTAATATTACGGGGATGAAATCCTTGAGCATAGCTACGATATTGTGGCCCTGAATACTGCCTGGCATGACCTCATCAGTGATGATTAGGTCAATGCTTTCTTTGTTGTCCTCTATGAAGGCTATGGCCTCTTCTGGGTTATTAAAGGAGGTAACTTTATGGTCATGTAACTGTAAGAGTGAGGTGGTGACGTTAAGTAAATCAATTTCATCATCAATCAGGACGATGTTTTTAGCTCGCAAGTAGCCCGATTCAGCTCCATGACTGTTTAATTTTTCGGTTATCTGTGGATATGACTCTGGTATCCAAATCGAGAATTTCGTTCCGACACCAGGCTCTGAGTGAAGCGTTAGCCCATAGTTATGTCGCCCAATGAAACCAAGCACCATGGTCAGGCCAAGTCCTGTGCCTTCCTTCGATGAATGGCTTGCAAAAGGCAAAAAGATGTCATCAAATTTATCGTTAGGAATGCCTTCGCCAGTGTCTTCAACTGACAGCACGACATAAGCACTGGACGCTAGAGGTTTACTCACCTCATACTCACCCGCCGCATTGAATTCCTTAGCCTTGTTTACAGCCAGTGAGATACTTCCATGATGATGGATGGCGTTTTTGGCATTGACGACTAAGTTTAAAAGTACGTCCTGAAACTCCAAAATATCGACTGTTTGTGTAATCGCCTCATCAATTTGCCATCGCATGGAAACGTTGTTGGGTACCGATTCTGTAATCATTGCTTTGAAGTCTTGTATCAGCACCTGAATTGAATCCAGTTTTTGTTGCGAATGCGAGTGCTTTGAAGACTTTAACAGCTTAGTGGTTAAGTTACTGGCGCGCTCAGTGGCTTTTTCAATGGCATTGAGAAGTGGGACTAACTGAGGTTGAGTGTTGACCATTTTGGCAATCTCCTGATTTCCAGAGATTATTCCTAATATGTTATTAAAATCATGGGCAATGCCCATAGATAGCTGACTCATCATTTCAAGTCGCTGCATTTTTACTATCGTTTCATGCTGCTCTTTTTTTTCAGTAATATCCTGCTGAATCTCAATAAAGTGTTTAATCTCTCCGTGCTCTCGAACGGGTGAAATCTTCAGGTGATTCCAATATGGCTGGCCGCCTTTTCGATAATTCAGTATTTCCACATCGACTTCATTGCCGTCTTCAAGCGTTTGGTTTATTTCTAATGCTGTTGTTTGGCTTGTTTTCTTTCCTTGCAGAAAGGTTTTTAATGAAAAGCCTTTAACTTCGGCCAAAGAATATCCTGTTATCGTGGTAAAGGCCTCGTTCACCCACACAACATCTTTATGTTTGTCTGTGATTACAATACCTGATGTTGTGGCTTGTGACGCCTTAGACAACAAATCACGTTCAGCAGATATGTTTTGAATGTCAGTGACATCCTGAAAGAAGCCATAGATTCTGCGGTTTTCAAGGTCAGCTTTGCCTATTGTGTGAACGCTGCGGAGATTGCCTTTAGCGGTGATGATTTCCAGTAGCAAGTCGAACGGTTCGCCATGCTCGATTATCCGCTGCACCGCCTGTTCGATAGTCGGTCTGGACTCGGCAGTATAAAAATTAACTCCGGTCGCCACTGACGGTTCAGAATCATGATCCAGTTCATGGATGCGGTATACCTCTTCAGTCCATGTTTGTTTACCCGAATCAATATCGAACTCCCAGCCACCGACCTTGCCGATCTGTTCGGTTTCTGTGAGTAGTTTCTGGCTCCTTTGTACCGCCAGTTCGCCCTCTTTGCGGTCAGTGATATCAGTAATAAAGCCCCGCAGTTTTATACCAACACCTTCCGAATCGCGCGCAATGACCACGCCGATGACGTTTAGCCAATGAATAGACTGATCGGGATAATGGATCCTAAAATCAAACTTATACTGATCGGGCCCCCCCGGCGCTAATGATCGATTAATGAATAAGTTGCATTTTTCGCGGTCATCAACATGGGTGGCGTCCATAAAGGTATTTACATGCCATTGCCCCACGTCCGTAAGTCCATATAAGTTGTCGTGGTTACTCGAACGTGTCATTGAGTCAGCCACAAGGTCCATTTCCCAGGCTGCAACATTGGCCAATTCTGACGATAGACGCAGCAACTCTTCGCTCTTTATTAATTTTTCTCTTGCTTGTTTTTTTTCAATGGCGATACTTGCCATATTTGCGGTTTGTTCAATTAGGGCAATATCAGCTTCTGTTGGATGATTTATATTGCGATGATAGATAGCGAAAGTACCGAGCACTTTGCCTTTTGAGGAACGTATTGGCTCTGACCAACATGCGCCTAATCCTGCCTCTTTTGCCAGTTCTTTATAGCTTACCCAGTAAGCATGAGTCTGAATATCATCAACAATTACACGCTGGTTAAGAAAGGCAGCGGTTCCGCAGGAGCCAACCCCTTCGCCAATCTCTACGCCATGAATCGCTTCGTTATAAAAATCGGGAAGACTTGATGCTGTGCCGCTTAATAGATGTTTTCCTGTATCGTCTAGTAATAAAACACTACATAACATGGCTGGGTTATCTTGCTCAACAACCTTCACAATGGCATCCAGAATAACTGGCAACGGCTCACCTTTCGTAATTAGCTCTAATACATGAGTGCGGGATCTCTCACGTAATTCGGCTTGTTTACGCTTAGTGATTTCTGTACGAATGCCGACATACTGGAGGGGCTTACCCTTATCATCTAGAGTCGGAACAATCGTCGTAGCAACCCAAAAGTCTTCACCAGTCTTGTTGGTATTCTTAATATCACCATGCCAAGTACGACCACTAGAGATAGTCTTCCACATATTCACGAAAAACGCGTCTGAATGCTCATCAGACTTAACGATCTTGTGGTTTTGGCCCAGTAGCTCTTCACGTTTATAGCCGCTGATGACACAGAACTTGTCATTGACCTCGATGATGTTTCCAGCAACATCAGCGACACTCATAATGGCATGTTCGTCCAGTGCATTTTTCAGAATAGCTAACTCTCTATTGATATTCATATCAATATCAGGTGAGCCTTCTTCAAATTGACTTGATGGAGTATTTTCTTTGTTGTGATCATGCGGCATGTAAATTTACCCTTATGCAATACAATTATTATTAAAGAATGCACGTCAGAAGAAAAGACACTAAATGGTATAAATTAATAATACCCATGAATAATATTTCAAACCAATGCATAAGGATAGTTTGTTTGATTTTTTTCTATAGTTGACTTCAAAAACCCTCTTATTTGTAAAGGTTTATATTGCGGTGCGCAAAATGTCCTATGGCGCACACTTTCCATTCATACCGCACTTTTGATGATAACTTCTGCTCACAGCCAATGGACTAAACCGCTCGCGCGGTAGGGTTGCCGCTTCAACATCGCCAGAAACTGCCAAGATAAGTGATCCGCTTCTAAGCTGAGTAAAGGGCATGTCGCCCTGAACTTACTTTGGAGTATTACTATGACTCAGTTCACTGAAGCTGTTAGTCCCCTTCGTCAGCGCATGATAGATGATATGAACATGCGTAGACTCAGCCCTAAAACCCAAATTGGCTATATCCGTGCGGTAACGAAGCTTGCCACGTATCTCAAACATTCACCTGCATACGCTTCGGCAGAGGAGTTGCGGCAATTTCAGATTGCAATGGCCGAACAAGGTGCCTCAAACATCACTATCAACTCCACCTTATCAGGTTTGCAATTTCTGTTTTGTAAAACCCTCAATCGTCCCGATGTTGTGCAGAAATTGAGTACGGTTCCTACGCCCCGTAAATTGCCTCAGGTACTTAGCTTGGATGAAGTGAAGCGTTTAATTGCATCGGCGCACAATCTTAAGTACCGGACGGCTTTGTCTGTTGCTTATGGGGCTGGATTAAGAGTGAGCGAAGTGGTGGCATTGAAAGTTACTGATGTCGACAGTAAACGTATGGTCTTACGGATTGAACAAGGCAAGGGTAACAAGGACAGGTTGGCCATGTTATCACCGGTGTTACTGGGCTACCTGCGCGATTGGTGGCATTACGCGCATGCTCAGCAGTTGATGTTGAATGGTGGTTGGTTGTTTCCAGGTCAGCAAGCGATTAACCCTATTTCCACACGTCAGTTAAGTCGTGCCTGTAAAGCGGCGGCACACGATGCCGACATTGACAAACGGGTTTCTATGCATACATTACGACACAGCTTCGCCACCCACCTACTGGAAGCCAAGGTGGATATTCGGGTGATACAAACCTTGTTGGGTCACAGTAAGCTGGAAACCACGGCACTGTATGCGCAAGTGGCAACCAAGCTACTGCATGAGGTGGTGAGTCCGCTCGATGCGCTGAAGTTAACTCATTGAGTAGCATGATATGCCTCGCCCCTCACTTGAGGTGGCTGATGTCTTTCGGTTTTATGGTGAGCAATACAAGGCAGTACAGCAAGGACATCTGAGCCTCAATCAACTTAAAGTGATGTCGGCCATTACACGTTGTCGAAGTGCACAACTGGGTGGTCATCAATTGCATTGCCCGCAATGTAATACCAACCTTATCGCCTACAATTCATGTCGTAATCGACATTGCCCCAAGTGCCAGTCATCCGCGGCTAAACGCTGGTTGAGTGCACGCCAAACGCAACTGATACCGGTGGATTACTATCATGTGGTGTTTACCTTGCCTGCTGCCATTCGCCAGTTAGCGTTTTATAACAAAGCTGAACTGTATGGATTGTTGTTTAGCGCTGCCTCACAAACGCTGGCAACCATTGCTCAAGACCCCAAACACTTAGGTGCGGATATTGGGACAACAATGGTATTGCATACGTGGGGTTCAGCGATGACACACCATCCGCATGTGCATTGCATCATGCCTGGCGGCGGGATAAGTACAGACAAGCAGCAGTGGCAAGCGTGTAAAAAGGGCTTCTTTTTACCGGTGAAGGTCTTGTCGCGTTTGTTTCGTCGGTTGTTTGTGACGGGACTGCGACAGCGATTTGCTGAGCGGCGTTTGCAGTTTCATGGTGAATTGGATGGGCTGAGTTAGTCTGTCCCATTCGACACGTGGTGCGCCGAGCAACAACATCGAGAGTGGGTGGTGTATGCAAAACGACCGTTTGCTGGCCCTGAAGCCGTGCTCGCTTGCTTGTCCAGATACACGCATCGCGTGGCAATCGCTAACAGTCGACTACGGGAAATCAACGACCAATACGTCAGCTTTACCTACAAAGACTATCGACTCAAAGGGCGTACGAAGCACAAAGAGATGCAATTGGATACGCACGAGTTTATCCGCCGGTTTATGCTGCATGTGCTGCCATCTGGATTTCATCGCATACGGCATTACGGATTGCTTGCCAGTCACGCTAAATTAGCACTCGCCAGACAGTTACTGAATGCGCCTGCACCTGATGTTACGCCCACATTGGCCCCCTTGCTGATGAGATTGCTCCGTTTCATTGTCGTCAGTGCAAACAACCCATGGTGATAGTCGCGATAACATTGCCCGTATATTTACCCAGAGCACCGCCAAACAGGCGCTATAAAACGGAAACTAACACACTATCAACTCAGTATTAATATCATCGTCAAAACGCGGTGAGAGAAGCGCTAGGCTTGAAAGTATAAAATCCGTGAAATCATGGCAATTGAAGAAACAAAAAAGGAAGAAATAGGCAGTAAAGATGAAGAAAACCCGAATATCACGCGTTCGAAAAAACATATGCCGCAAAGAGCCGGCAACTATCCGTCGACCCACCAACGAAATCCCCATAGCAACGACACATCACAGGTAAACTCCCGCGGTTTCCTCCATTGGATATTATCCGCTAGCTGTCCCAGCCTAGTAGAGTGAATAGTCATTCAGTGTGTCCGACAGCTAACTGATAATCTAAACACAAAGGGTCTATTGAAAGAAAGCCTCCGACAGTCTGCCTTCTTGGGGGAAGCAGACTTTCGGCCAAGTCAGGTCCAACTGCTGCAATTCGCTCAAACCAGCTATTCAGTTCATTAGGCAGGACTGAATTTCAAACATTAATGCACTCCACAAGCGGCTTACAAAAATCGTTAGGCTTTATTATAAAAATCAGAAGATTAATCGAATGAAGTGTAATTAGGGTTAGCACAAGCTTTTGCCTGATGGGGAGAATAGGCTGTTAAAATGCAACCTCGCTCGGCAATGAGCTAAATGAAGGGATTAGTGTATCACAGCCTGATGTGGTCAATAAATAATGGACTAACTCAGTGAAGTATCACTGAGTTAGTCAGATGATTAGCCTTTTAACGCAGTAATTAGGGCTTTGGCAGTATCTGCAGATGAACCGGGGTTTTGCCCCGTGATTAATAAGCCGTCTGTTACTACGTGTGACTCCCAATCGCCTACTTTGCTGTAGCTAGCACCATTGGCAATAAGCATATCTTCAACCAAGAAAGGTACGATCTTCGTCAGCTCAACTGCGGCTTCTTCGCTATTACTGAAGCCCGTTACTGCTTTACCTTTGACCAGTGGTTGGCCATCGGCATTTTTCACGTGTTTAAGTATACCTGGGGCATGGCAGACTAAGGCAACTGGTTTGTTGCCGCCGATGGCGGTTTCAATTAAGTTGATTGAATTTTTGTCTTCAGCTAAATCCCATAATGGCCCATGACCACCTGGGTAAAAAACTGCATCGTAATCAGCTATTTTCACATCAGCCAGTTTAAGGGTTGCAGCTAGAGCTTGTGTTGCTTCGTTATCAGCTTCAAAGCGATGGGTATCGTCGGTTTGAAACATGGTTTCATTACTTTTTGGATCCAGTGGCGGTTGGCCACCCAAAGGTGATGTCAAGGTTAATTTGGCCCCTGCTTGTTTAAATGCATAATAAGGAGCCGCTAGCTCTTCAAGCCAAAAACCGGTTTTCTGGCCAGTATCGCCAAGTTTATCGTGAGAGGTAAGTACAATTAGTATATTCATTTAGTTTTTGTCCTGTTAACGCTATAAATTTTTGATGCCATCTATCAACATGCTCCTTTGTTTAAAAAGTTTGCTTGTTTTAGCAGGGCACCTTGAGAAATTAATTAAATTACAGTTAGTGTCACATCAATATTGCCGCGCGTCGCATTAGAGTATGGGCAAACGGCATGTGCTTTAGCGACCAGCTCTTCAACCAGTGCTTTATCAAGTCCGGGCGCATTAATGCGCAGTTCTACTTCAATACCGAAGCCAGCGTCTACTGGACCAATCCCCACCAAACCTTCAATTGTTGCTGTAGCTGGGATCGTCACTTTTTGCTTAGAGGCAACCAGTTTTAAGGCGCCTGTAAAACATGCCGCATAACCTGCAGCGAAAAGTTGCTCTGGGTTAGTACCATCACCACCTGCACCACCTAAGCCTTTGGGCGTAGAAAGTTTGATATCAAGTGCTTTGTCAGCAGATACGGCATGACCTTCTCGGCCACCGGTGACTAGAGCTTGTGCCTTATATAATACGTTTTGAATAGACATAAAATTCACTCCTGTTGGTGATTATTTTAAATAGCTGGCTATTATATAGCGCGCTATTTGTTAAGCGTTAAAAAATGCAATCTAGCTGCATTAAATGTTTTTGATTAACTGTTTTCTTAAGTGTTCTAGTTGTTCTTTAAGGCTCATCAAGTCATCTAACTCACATGCCGTGGCGCAGAGTAATTCGTCTGGAACAACACCTGCGTCGATTTTTAATTGCTTGCCCTTAGCCGTTAAACTAACAATAACAAATCTTTCATCGTTAGGGGCTCGATGGCGGGCCAGTAAATTCGCCACCTCCATTCGTTTCAGTAAAGGTGTTAAGGTCGCTGAGTCTAAGAATAAGCGCTCACCAATGGCAGATACACTTTGCTGATCTTTTTCCCAGAGTATTAACATCACTAAGTATTGTGAGTAGGTCAGGCCTAACTTTTTCAATGCTTTGCGATACACCTTGGTCATTGCCAAACTGGTAGAATACAGGGCAAAACACAGCTGATTATCTAATAAAAGCATGTCTGGCTTATTCATTAACAATGACACTTCCTAAAGAGTAACGACGTGCATAATATATAGTGCGCTATTTAATTGCAAGCTATTTAATGTTATGTGTTCAAGGCTATTGGTCACTACTGATGATGTTGCTGAAAAACTAGTAACTCTTTGCCTTTGAATTTGGCTGATTCAGGGTAAGATGGATAGCAGTAAATACAATATTGCGTTTGCACAAAAAAGAGACGCCAAACCATCGTGAGTACAACAAGTTATGCTGTTCCTGAGCAATCCTGGCAAATTGAATTAGAGATTAAACGCAGTAAATTTTTAAGTTTTGTCGCCAACGTGAGTAATCGACAAGACGCTGAAGCTTTTATTCGTTTGTTACGAGAGCAACATCCGCAAGCAAGCCATGTTTGTTGGGCTTATATTGCTGGGCCGCCAAATACCACCGTGCGCTCAATGAGTGACGATGGCGAGCCAAGTGGCACTGCTGGAATGCCTATGCTAAAAGTGCTTCAACACAGCGGTCTAGGCGATGTTGTAGTTGCGGTAGTGCGTTATTTTGGTGGCACCAAGTTGGGCACTGGTGGTTTACAGCGAGCCTATTCTGAAGCCGTGTCTGCAGTATTAAAAGAATTGCCGACTAGGCTAAAAGTGAGTCGTAGCACTTTAAGCTTAGTCTTTGATTATGAATATGATGGCAGCCTTGGACGCTTAATTAATCGTTATGACGTGGCAGACATGCAGGCGAATTACGACCAGCAGGTTACTGTCACATTAGCGATAGCCGATAGCGAATTTCAAGCCTTTTATGATGAGGTCATTGATGTATGCTCGGGCAAAGTTGTTATTGAAACTCCTGATTGAACACTTTGAATATTGTCTAAATACCGGCTTTTTATCTTTTTACACTATGCCTTAAGCTAGCGCTCATTATTTAACGTTATATTAAAAACTATGTTTATAAAACTGTGCTTAAATAGCACTATCAGGCCGCTGCGATTAGCGGACTTTGTTAGTTAACGGGAATTCTCATGAAGCAAACTCAATATTCACCCATTTCGGTGTGGTTACACTGGCTGATGTTAATTTTACTGGCCAGTGTGTACGCCGCGATAGAGTTGCGCGGCATTTTTGAGCGAGGGACTGAAGCACGAGATCTAATGAAAACCGTGCACTACCTCTTAGGTTTGTCGGTCTTTACCTTGGTTTGGCTGAGATTGTTAGCGCGTTTGGTTACACCCACGCCAGACCGCGAGACTTACGGTGCATTTCAGCAATGGTCTTCTAAGCTAATGTTTGTTGCTTTATATACCTTGATGATTGCTATGCCCATGTTGGGCTGGGCTTTAGTTAGCGCTGAAGGCCATATCATCAGTATTTTTTCATTGCACTTACCGCAATTACTTGACGAAAATAAAGAGCTTGCGAGTCAAATTAAAGAAATTCACGAAACTGTAGGTACCGCAGGCTATTTTTTAATTGGTCTTCATGCGACTGCAGGCTTATTTCATCACTTTGTTAAAAAAGACGAAACTCTGCGTCGTATGTTGAGGTTTAAAAGTTAAGATGGATTACAATCATGAACATAAAGCTGAACGCATTGGTTGGATCAGAGCTGTGGTACTTGGGGCGAACGATGGCATTGTTTCTACTGCAGCCTTAATTGTGGGTATTGCCGCCTCTGGTGTGGCAGCTGATCATTTGTTTTTGGTCGGTTTAGCTGCGTTAGTTGCCGGCGCTATGTCGATGGCAGCCGGTGAATATGTATCAGTGAGTTCACAAACTGATATTGAGCAAGCGGAGCTTGCTTTGGAGCAACAACATATCGATGAAAACTGGAACGCCGAAGTACACGAATTGGCCGCTATTTACCGACAGCGCGGTTTAGATAAAGCCTTAGCACTTACCGTAGCCACCAAGTTGATGGAAGTAGACCCATTAGGTAGCCATGCACGAGATGAGTTAGGTATAACAGACTTGTCTCAGGGTAATCCATTACAAGCGGCGTTTTTTTCTGCCTTATCCTTTTCGGCAGGGGCATCATTGCCTTTGCTCACGGTCTTGTTTTTTGAAGCCACCCAACTTATTCCTGCCATTATTGTTATCTCATTAATTTCTTTATGTTTATTAGGCAGTGTTTCAGCCCATATCGGTGGTGCGTCAAAAATCAAAGCTGCAATGCGCGTGCTCGTTTGGGGTAGTTTAGCGATGCTGGTATCGATGGGTGTCGGTCAGTGGTTTGAAGTGGCTGTCTAGACAAGATAAAAAACCGCTATAAAAAAGACCAAGGGGCGGAGTTGAAGCCGCCACCATTGGCCAAGGGATGTTGAGCGTTATAAACTCTGGTTTATTCTGTTTCTACCTTCGGCTTTTGCCCGATAAAGCGCGGTATCTGCAGCACATATCAAAGCTTCTGGAGTGCGGTATTGGCCATTGTGCTCACAGGCGATGCCTTGACTCACACTGATCCTGAAAGTGGCGGGTAAGCCTAAATCACTAAAATTAAGAATATTGATTTGTTGCTGAATACGTTTCGCCACAGCTTCAGCACTTTGCGAATGACTTCGAGGCAAAATAACCGCAAATTCTTCACCACCATAACGAGCCGCTAGCGCATCTCGCGAGGGCAAACACGTGCTGATGGTACGTGCGATGCGCTGCAAGCATTTATCGCCGTTAACGTGGCCAAATTGGTCATTAAAGTGTTTGAAATAGTCCACATCAATTAGAATCAAACTAATGGGTTGTTCATTTATAAAACAATCATTCCAGCTACTATTTAGGGTTTTTTCTAAGTTGAAGCGATTGGCTAAGCCGGTTAAGTGGTCGGTACTAGCTTGCCTACGCAGTTCACTATATTCGGCTTTATGAGTGGTTAAATTGTGAATAACGCCAACAAATAACGGCTCGTTTTCAGTTAAACTTTCAGGTAGACAAGAAATTGATAAATCTGCCTCTAACCAAGTTCCGTCAGCGCGATTTAACAATACTTCTTTGGGACCATGATTAAGCGGCAACTTGTTATTGTCTTGCCAATTAAGAAAAATATACTCGTAATGCTCACGATAGCGGTCATGTAAAAAATGAAACCAAAGTTGACCTGCCAAAGTATCTTGTGAATGACCGAAAAATTTAGCAGCGATAGGATTGATAAATTCAATAACGCCCTTTGCATTAACAATAAAAATTCCCTCTGCTATCACATTAACCATATTAATAAACGATCCCATTTTGGCATTTGACAAGGGGATAGAAAATCGGTCGATAATGTTTTTGTTGTCGTCAAAGCGCTGACTAGCTGACTTTTTACTACTAAAGTTTGGCATCGTTACTTCCTTACCGTTTTGGCTTTATCAAGGAGTGGGTCATTCAATTAATGAAGCCACTCTAATAAAATCACACTGTATTAACCTTCTGGTATTCTTCTTATTTCAAGCGGTTGTTTTTAAACACTATTTTTTAATTTATTAATCGGTGTAGATTTAGTTGGGTGCGTAAAGACAAAATAAAACTTGAGTAAATAGGCAATGATGATGGGTAAGAACGCTACATTTAACGCGATAAAAACCAAGGTCAAGCTTGCGGTAGGTAAACCTATTTGCACAACATAACCGAGCGCGGTGAGTAAACCGATATAAAAAATTAGGATAAGTTTCATCATTGTTCTCCAAAATTCTGCTGAATATTAAGCGAGTAAAAAAGCTAAGTTTTGCTTTCAATTGCTCACACTACTGAGCGAATTAATACAGACGTATTTGGTCTGCTCAATTCGATGATGAGAAGTCTAGATAAATATCGTTGCAGTAACCTTCTGTTAACCTTCTGATTTTATATGCTTGTTTTTATTAGTATTTTTTAATTTTTTGGGTGGTGTTGTATTTGGGGCTGCGGAACTGCGGGGTCAGAGCCGATGATAGGTATTGGCGTATCTTACTAAACAAGTTTGGTGGTTTTAAGTCGAAG
>NZ_JBDYKM010000041.1:0-13977 GCF_040012495.1 Paraglaciecola sp. 25GB23A | reverse complement strand
CACCTCTGTCTACTCGGCGCCACATGACATCGCCTTTACCATCTCCGTTAAAGTCACCACTACCACGTAACTCCCACTGAGGTGCATCGACGAAGTTGAGCACCTTGCGGGTTTTAATCGTCAAGCCATCCATCAGGTAGATAAAGTTTTGGCCAGTTATAGTATTGCGCCAGAAGATATCGGATTTACCGTCTGCGTCATAATCGCCCTGACCGGCCATCAACCAGCCATCGTCTTGTACCACATTGATCGGCGATGCTTGTTTGGTTTTTACCCCATTCATCGCCCAAAGGAAGTTCCAGCCTCTGGCGGTACTGCGCCACAGCAAATCAGATTTACCGTCGCCGTCAACATCGTGCTTGACCCTGAACGTTCTAGTGGGATCAAGAGGGAATGCATCATCGACATCTAATACACCGTCATTGTCATCATCGGTATCAGCTGCCATGCCAATGGATATACAAGCGGCATCGCATTGATCAGGTGCACCGTCGTTATCGGTATCTAATAAGTCCCCAATGGCAATCAACGGGTAAGCATCATTCACGTCGGGAATACCGTCTGCGTCAGTATCTACTGGGACAGTATCCGTCCCCCCCCAGTTGCCCGAGCCATAGCTCATAGTCCCCCAGTTGCCCGCATGAGCGGGCAGCGATGCAGCCAGTGCAATCAATAGCGCAATGCTTTTATTTAGCCTATTTATATTCATGACCATGTCCTAGTGAGAGGTACTGGCGATGACCAAGGCTTTAAGTTCAGCCATTTGAGACTTCTGTGCAGCTAATTCAGCTTCTAGTTTGGCTATTTTTGTGTCACTCGCTTCTTTCAGCATGAGATTCTCAGCACTGAGTTCCTGTACTGATTTAATAAGAGGCGCAATCAAGTCGTTGTAACGCACTGACATATAACCGTCATCCACCTGCTGGATCATGCCAGAGTCGCTAGCATGGTGTTTTTCAAGCACCGCTTTAAGCTCCTGAGCAATGATGCCTAGCTCAAGATCAGCTTCTTTATTGTTAATGCGATGATACTGAACAGGGTTTAAGTCATTGATAAAATCAAGACCAAGACGGGTAGTTTGGATATATTCCTTGAGGCGGATATCAGAGGTTGTTGTCAAGGGCACCTGCCCCTCAATAATGGTAACAGCTGTGTTCCCCAAGCGTATCTTGTTTGAGCGACTAACCTTGGCGTTGTAGCCGATTGCCGTTGCATTTGATAAATTAGCAGACATGACATCAGCCAACGCACCAATGGCGGTGTTACCGCCGCCCGTGCGGTTTTCATACAGCGCTTGATTACCAGTGGCGGTGTTGTTGCTGCCGGTCGAGTTAAAATTAAGCGCTGCATAACCGTTGGCGGCGTTGAAGCTGCCCGTTTGGTTGGAATAAAGTGCTTTATAGCCCTCTGCACTGTTGAAGCCGCCTGTTTCATTAGAATAAAGTGCTTGACGTCCACTGGCGGTGTTATTTAAGCCCTCGGTGTTAAAATATAGCGCTTCAACACCATTGGCGGTGTTGTAGCTGCCACTGGTGTTGAATAAAAGCGCTGACATGCCATTGGCGGTGTTAAATTCGCCCGTAATGTTGGAATAGAGTGCTTGATTGCCAGTGGCGGTGTTATGCATGCCTGTCGTGTTGGTATAAAGTGCGGCATAGCCATTAGCGGAGTTGAAGCTGCCCGTCGTGTTAGAATAAAGCGCTTTATACCCCCCTGCGGTATTAAAATCACCTGTATTATTCTGATAAAGTGCTTGACGGCCATTGGCGGTGTTATTCCTGCCCTCGGTGTTCAATACAAGCGCTTGACTGCCATTGGCGGTGTTGCCTTCGCCTGTGGAATTGCTCTGAAGCGCTTGATTGCCATTGGCAGTATTGTCGCTGCCAGTCGTGTTGAAATAAAGCGCTGAAAACCCGGTGGCAGTGTTCGCATTGCCGGTGGTGTTGAATGAAAGCGCCCTATAGCCAAAGGCTGAATTTTTTTCGCTGGCTACCGCCAAATTAAAACCGGCCTCATAACCAAATAAGGTGCTATATGACCCTTTATCATTATTAGACAGTGAGAGGAAAGGTGTGGTGAACTTACCGCCCTCCAGTGACCCAATGCGAAGGTCATTCTCATTGGACTCATCAGCTAGTGCCTTGAAATTTCCATTCACTTCAGTGGCGTCCGCCACCTGACCATTACTGAAAGTATGTGGGACAGTAAGCCCGTCTGCAGACGCTGCTGAAGAAGCTAAAACAAATAAACCAATAAAACCATAGGCAAGGTGCATGTAATGTATTCCTCATAAATGAAATGATGTTTTAAACAATGAGTTAGAAACGTGATGCTATAAAAACCATTCCAATAATAATGGATTTTCAAAGATTGAGTTTGCACACAACCCACAGATGTTTGCTTTTTACCCACACATTTTGCTAATAATTGAACAACTGCAATGAAATTGCTTAATTCAGCAAGTTTTGATGAAATTTGCAAATCCACATCATGATGATGTGAACAACTAAATTCAGTCAGCTTAGTTAAGCGACCATATCCAATTATGCATTAATCCGTGCAAAATCATTTGGACTGTGACAATCCCGAAAAAAACAATTTAGGGTTTTGTACGGTCAATTTTTTACTAAGTGCAGGCGAATAAACAATAGGGAAAAATAAGGACAAGAAAGTGCACCATCTTTTTAGCGCTTGCTTCTATAAACAGCTAATAATACCCCATCTTTACTGATTTATTACCATTGATGTCGACTATGAAAATATTGGCTAGGTTTTAAATAAAAGGCAGTCTCAATATTATCATCTGCTTAAAATAAAAAAGGCCAACTCATGTGACTGAGATGGCCTTTCATTTTAGTCTTACGTTTACTGTTGGATGGCGGTTATTTCGCCACTTTCCAACCGCTACCCACTGGCTTTAATACCCCTCTGGCTTTAATACTTAAGCCATCCATTAAGTGCACAATGTTTTGACTTGTCGCTTCATTACGCCATAAGAAGTCAGCTTTGCCGTCACCGTCATAATCACCTATGTTAGCAATTTGCCAGTTGGTATCGCCCACCGTATTGATTAACTGGCTGACTTTAACCGTACCGTTTTCCATTAAGTACGCCCAGTTACGCCCATCAACCTGATTACGCAGAATAATGTCATCCGTGCCATCACCGTCTAAGTCACCGGTACCTGCAATTATCCAATCTTTGTTGATGGCATTGAGGGTATAGCGACTGCCTATCTGGCCATCTTGCATTATCCAGATATAGTTGATACCCGTTAGCTTATTGCGCCAAATCACATCATCGGTACCATCACCATTAATATCGCCTGTCGCTGCGATTTCAAAGTTTAAGTCAGTCACCCATAACGAAGGCAAGCTAGTGCCTATTTTCAAACCATTCATCAGATAGAACCAGGTATCGCCCCTATCCACTCGGCGCCACAACACATCGCCTTTACCATCACCATTAAAATCACCACTGCCTTTGACTTCCCAAATAGGCGCAGTCACATAATTTAAAGTCGCGCGGACCTTAATGTTTTTACCGTCCATCAGGTAAATGAAGTTTTGCCCGGTGATGTTATTGCGCCATAAAATATCTGATTTACTGTCACCGTCATAATCTCCCTGACCCACCATGTCCCAACTCGCATCAGCCACCACATTAATCGGTGCGGTTAAACTGGTGGCAGTGCCATTCATCGCCCACAGGAAGTTCCAGCCCTTGTCGTAACTGCGCCACAATAAGTCAGATTTGCCGTCGTTATTGAGGTCGTTTCTGACCCGGTTTGTATTTTCTTGTGATTTAGTCGCATCCAGGGGATAAGCATCATTCACATCTAATACACCGTCATTGTCATCATCGGTGTCAGCCGCCATGCCAAGGAATGTACAAGCCGCATCACACTCATTAGGTGCACCGTCGTTATCGGTATCAACATAATCACCAATCGCAACCAACGGGTAAACATCATTATTATCAAGAACGCCGTCGTTGTCGTCATCAGGATCAATAGCGTCAGCAATGCCATCGCCATCATTGTCATTACTGCCTTGCTGTTGAAGCTCTACTGCACCTATATCGATGAACAATCCAGAGAGTCGCGGCAAACCTCGTTGATCAACAGAAGGTGTATTCTCTTGTGAAATTCCACTATTGATCAGCGGACTTCCTGTTAAAGGCAGCATAGTGTAAGTCTGGCCACCATTATCAGCTAAGGCTCCGAGCATAGGATCCACTGGATTAGCAGCGGTACCCACTAGCTCACCTTCAGCAAACCAGCTTGCAACCGTACTATTGTCACCAATCAGGTTATTACCTAAAACAATCACAGTCGACTCTGGGCTAGTATAAATATCAGGGCCAACATCTGCCGAATTTCCAGCTACAACTGTATTTTCTAGGCTGATAAACCATGGCTGACCGAGTTCATTAAAAATAGCTCCGCCCGTAAACGCCTGATTACCGGCAAGGGTGGAATTGACTATTGTCAATTTACCCGCATTATTGTAGATAGCGCCACCCACTCCGTAATACCCAAAGGAGCTATTATTGTGAAAAGTCGAATTAACCACCTTTAGTTCGCCTACATTAAAAATGGCTCCACCACCAAAATCAGCGGAATTATCATGCAGGATTGAGTTGAGTAGGGTCAAATTGCCACCATTATCTATCGCCCCACCAACCTCACCTTTACCACCGGTAATGGTCAGTGAATTAATCGTGACGTTTGCACCATATCGAATCCAAAACGCTCCACTGCGGGTATTGACTCCATCGGCGTCTATTGTGAGGCCATTGGCTAAATTAGACGCATCAATAATAAGGTTTTTATTAATCTCTAATCTACCGCTGCTCAGTACAATAGTCTGACCACTAAGGCTAGGATCGAAGTTGATAACAGATCCAGCCGGTGCTTGAACGATCATTTCACGCAACGAACCCGGACCACTATCTTCAACTGACAATACCGGTGAACTAAGTGAAATAACCAGTGTGGCTTTTTTTGTCCCAAACGGGTTAGTTGCACTTAGTTCTATATTGTATGCCCTAGCGAAAGTTACCAAGCCAGAAATAAGCCCAGATATGGGGTCCAAGCTCAATCCCTCTGGCAAGCCGGTGGCAGTATAAGTTGTCGCTCCATGACTGCTCACCAAGATCTGGTATTCAAAATTCGAACCCTTAAATGCCAAAGCACTTAGGTCAGAAATAATTACCGGTGGTGCTATTGCGTACACTGCAACCAGTCGACTGTCGTCATTTTTAAACACTGTTGCAATACGATTTGTTGGATCACTGCCGTAATCCTGACCATTCTCGGTCCACTTAGAAAAGGTATATGCGCCGAAACTTTGCTCAGCCGTAATCTCCACTGCGGAGGGACTTGTATTATAGATCCTTAAAATATCGCCCAGCCCATCACCACGTTGGTTTCTATCCAGCTCATCAACCGAGAATAACGGCGAGAGTTTCTCTCCCGCATCAGTGCGAGCCACAATGCCAAGCTCCTTGACATTGGCCACTCTAATCGCTCGGTCAAAAGTAACCCGTAAGGTAATATCAGTGATCAGTACTGGGGGCTTATCATGGCCTAATCTAAATTGCTCTTGTCCGTTCGCCCCTTCACGGTGAATGCTCAAATCTGCCCAGACAGATGGCCGTGAGTAAAGCAATTGCTGACTAGCATCAAGACCCGGAACCAATGACATTAGCAGCGAATCAGTTGCTGCCGTGGGTGGTGTAGGAGAAATGATATTGTCTATTGGCTCGTATTGGCTCTTCCACGTAATAGGATTACGGGTACCACTATTGTAATGGCGGAATTGAAATACGTTACCGTCTTTTTTCAAGTTTGAAATGCCTGAATGTTCTATGGTCAGTTGAACATAAGATGGTGAGCCATAAGCGCTGCCACTGACCAGCTCTGTCGTCATACCATTATTGACCACCTCAAGATTAACTATTCGTAAATTCTCTTCCCCAGGCAAAAACAAACCTTCCTCGTACAAGTTCAAGTTAAGTTTTTCGCCGCGGTTCAGGGTGTCGAGTTGTTGTGCTTTTAATTTAAACGAACGAGACCCACCGGGAATAGACGGAGAACTATTATAATCGGTGAGTATGCTTGCTGTGGTACTAGCAATTAGGTCACGGTAGACACCTTTGATAAGATCTCGTTGCCCATCCGTTAGGGTTTCGCCAACGTTTTCACCGTGGGCACCCGCTACCACTTCAAGGATTTTATTAAACATAGTCTCCAAATTTAAGGTGCCGGTATAAGCTTTGACTAGTCGGTATTCGTAGGCTTTGGCCATGTAATAGTGATACTTAAGCAAACGATCGAAGGCCCGGCGCTCCATGTCTTTTAAGTATGAATTGACTCGTGAGTCAATCACATTGATTTGTGAGCCAGTAGTGACATCCAAGGCATCAATTGCCAATATATTACGCGTTATCAAACTTGACAGCCTTGCAATATTACGGGTAGTAGTGGCCATTTTGGAGGCGAATACCCCTTTGTCTTTAATCAACTGGCTGATGTCGTCAACTAAGGCTTTGTATTCCGGATTACTTTGACGCAACTTGTTCAGCTCAGCTTCAATCTCTGATTGAGGAGCTTTGGACTTCTCTAAAGTGGCGTTAATCCCTTTGATGCCGTTCGACAAGGCCAAGGCCCCTGTACTTAGACTTTGTAAATTTCGCAGGCGCTCAGTCTTATTATCGAGGGCCGCAATATCCACACTATTATTCTGTGCTTGTTGAGCCGCGGCGGCTTCTTGAATGCCAGAATCGGCATAGCTATTAGCAATTCCAGCCGCACCAATGATGGTATCCCATGGCGACTCGGGGTCAAAATCACCTGCCAAATTAAGGGCGCCACCCGCCGCGCCCAAGGCCGGTTGATAAACCGGAACCATTTCACAAATGGTACCGGCTACTTTCAACGCAATTCGGAGGCCAACTTCCCAATCTGACGGCTTGGTATTCTCTTTTGCTTGGAGCTTTAGTTCATTGTCTTTGGCTTGTAACTCAAGCTGCAAATTTCTCACTCTGACTAAGATAGCGTCAGACTCGACGGTAAAGTCATCCAAAGCCGTCAGGGCAAACCCATAATCAACTTTAGCGGTGTCGATTTCCGCGGCCAAACCTGCACGTGCCGTTGCCAGCGCTTTAATGGTCAATGCAGCGTTGTCCTGCTTGGCGGTGATCCATTTCGCTAAGTAAACCATGTCTAAGCTGCGATCAATTTCTTGATCAAACGCTCCCAACGCGACTTCAAAACTGAGCATTGGCACCCAACCATTAGGGTTACCAAAATAGTCCTGGCCATTGGCTATTTGCTGCAGCAGAAGCTGCATTTCGTCATACATCTGACTTAATTCGAAGCGGGTCATAGCAGATATCCCATCCGCATTCCAGGCTATAGAGTCAAGACGGTAGTTTTCAATGATGGTGGAGTAGTCAGTTAATACATTTCTGGCACTGGCAATTCTATTTTGTAAATAGTCGTCTTTCACATCATTGAGAATTTGACGGAGTAATTGCGGGTGCAACCAACGGTAGTGGTCTGCAATAGAGGCAAACTGACCGGAGTCGCCATTGTTACTATACGGTACAGGAAAGTTTTTGCCAGCCTTGCTGTCATTACTACCATCTTCCCGCAAATGGACAGTACACGCACCACTGGTCCAAGTTTCTATGTGCTTCGCTTTCTCCGGGATACCTGCAGCCCCCCCTACCGTCAAAGTAATGCTGCTACTGCGATCCGTTGCTGGAGCACTTCCGATAGCGCCCGCAGCACCACCTGTATATTTAAAAGATTCAAGCACACTTGATATTTGTAATCTACCACCCTTCCCGCCATTGCCAGGAATCCCCGCTGGTAAAGCATCAGAGCCATCAGTTGGCCACGCTTCTACGCCCCTTACAATACTGCCATCATTGTTCTTCCACCGTGTCACAAAATACCCAGCTGGCGGGGTGTAATAGGCATAATCCCACTCGCAATAAAAGCCACCATCACGTGATGCCTTATGCACAGCAGAACTTTTGTAAGCCAGGACAGTCCCACTAACTCCATGTTTTCCTCTGCCAGCATCCTGGCCCTTACCGCCTACCAAGTTAAAATTAACAGTTGACGAATTATTTATATATGTCTCAGCCCAGACAGTAACAGAGCCAGCATTCAAGCCAGCTGCTCCTATGGCTTTCAGATATCCAGATAATTCTGTGGCTGGGGCTCTGATGGATTTTTCTGCTGGCGTGGTAATGATTTGACCGTTGCCTTCGAAACGTACTTCTCGCGCGTTGATGGTGAGGTCGGTGCCTTTTAAGTGCCAAGGACTGCGGATGACCAATGTTTCGGCCATGATTTCCATGGATTTGTTGTCGGGTCTATCGTTGTAATAGTTATACAGGCCATTTGCATGGCCGTCCTCGATGACCAACTCTCCGGCGCTAATAAGGCTAACGGCATAAGTAAAACGCGACTCATAGTTAAAGTCTTCTTCTAGGACGCTTCGACGGTTAAGTTTGATAACAACATCACCAGACGCGTCATTAGACAATTGGTTGCGCTCTTCGGTACCAAATACCGTGACTTCAGCAACCCTGCTAGTTGAATCACCACTATTTTCTTGGGCGCTAAGGCCTGTACTAATAAAGCCTAATGTACTGAGCAAAAGCATTAAGGTAAAACGAATAAGGCTGAATTCATTTTGCTTAAGCTTAATTCTACTCACAGAATTCCTGCTAATTATTACCTTCAATTACCTTACTCCAGATATCGATATATAAAATTAGTGTTGCCGTTTCTAAAGTAAAGGGGAAATATCCCTCAAGAGTAAAATAGCAATTCACGTTATTTGTCATGAAAAATCAGCATTAAATTAACTTATTAATATAAAGGAAAGTTCAAATTGATGTTTGTCCTGAGCCCACAAATGTTTGCACTTTTCGGTCAAACAATAGAATTAAGCTTATCAATACCCCATCTTTACTGATTTATTACCATTGATGTCGACTATGAAAATATTGGCTAGGTTTTAAATAAAAGGCAGTCTCAATATTATCATCTGCTTAAAATAAAAAAGGCCAACTCATGTGACTGAGATGGCCTTTCATTTTAGTCTTACGTTTACTGTTGGATGGCGGTTATTTCGCCACTTTCCAACCGCTACCCACTGGCTTTAATACCCCTCTGGCTTTAATACTTAAGCCATCCATTAAGTGCACAATGTTTTGACTTGTCGCTTCATTACGCCATAAGAAGTCAGCTTTGCCGTCACCGTCATAATCACCTATGTTAGCAATTTGCCAGTTGGTATCGCCCACCGTATTGATTAACTGGCTGACTTTAACCGTACCGTTTTCCATTAAGTACGCCCAGTTACGCCCATCAACCTGATTACGCAGAATAATGTCATCCGTGCCATCACCGTCTAAGTCACCGGTACCTGCAATTATCCAATCTTTGTTGATGGCATTGAGGGTATAGCGACTGCCTATCTGGCCATCTTGCATTATCCAGATATAGTTGATACCCGTTAGCTTATTGCGCCAAATCACATCATCGGTACCATCACCATTAATATCGCCTGTCGCTGCGATTTCAAAGTTTAAGTCAGTCACCCATAACGAAGGCAAGCTAGTGCCTATTTTCAAACCATTCATCAGATAGAACCAGGTATCGCCCCTATCCACTCGGCGCCACAACACATCGCCTTTACCATCACCATTAAAATCACCACTGCCTTTGACTTCCCAAATAGGCGCAGTCACATAATTTAAAGTCGCGCGGACCTTAATGTTTTTACCGTCCATCAGGTAAATGAAGTTTTGCCCGGTGATGTTATTGCGCCATAAAATATCTGATTTACTGTCACCGTCATAATCTCCCTGACCCACCATGTCCCAACTCGCATCAGCCACCACATTAATCGGTGCGGTTAAACTGGTGGCAGTGCCATTCATCGCCCACAGGAAGTTCCAGCCCTTGTCGTAACTGCGCCACAATAAGTCAGATTTGCCGTCGTTATTGAGGTCGTTTCTGACCCGGTTTGTATTTTCTTGTGATTTAGTCGCATCCAGGGGATAAGCATCATTCACATCTAATACACCGTCATTGTCATCATCGGTGTCAGCCGCCATGCCAAGGAATGTACAAGCCGCATCACACTCATTAGGTGCACCGTCGTTATCGGTATCCAGTAAGTCGCCAATGGCCACTAATGGATAGGCATCATCCGCATCGGCAATACCGTCGTTGTCAGTATCGTTGCTATTAGCCTTGGTGCCGATGTTAAACTCTTCTATATTAGTTAAGCCATCTCCATCCTTATCAAGTTGAGCATCATCAATTAAGCCATTTAGCTGATTTTCTACTTCATATTTATCTAGCATCCCATCACCATCCGTATCAACGAGAGTGGGGTTGGTGCCATGAGTTACAACTTCATCAAAATCAGAGAGGCCATCGCCATCGGTGTCAGTAAGCAATGGGTCGGTATAATAAATATTAACCTCATCGCCATCTAACAAGTGATCGCCATCACTATCAGGGTTGTTCAGGTCTGTCCCCTTTGCTAACTCGTCTTTATTAATTAGGCCATCAGCGTCGTTATCTAAAGTGGAGCCAGCATCAATAAAAGCACCATATAGAAATTCACCAACGAAAGTCATGGCATCGGGTGCATTGATTTCTGAGTTGCCGATATCAACATGAAACAACATGGAGTCTTTTGAATAAACGGCCAAATCTATTGCAGCAGTAATGTCTGCAAAATCTTCGTGCTGAGTGAGCAATGTAAAAGGTGTTATGTTTTGGTAGACAGAATAAATATGGGAAGTGAAATCGTAAACGACAGTGTCATTTGCCTGAACGTCCAAGTCCCGTGTTAGCCAGAAAGCTTCGCGTGATGAGTACTTAGTGCCATCTGGCGTGGTAAAGCTGTCTTGTTCAGAAATATTGAGAAATGTTGTGCCAGACATTACCAGCCTGCTGGCCATCACATCGTCAGGCGCAAATAATAGCAGAATAAATCCGACAATTAACGCGCTCTGCATGTGGCGTAATAATAACATTGGCATACTACTCGGAGTCGATAACTTATTGATTACTATTTGCTACCATAATTCCAGCATGTTTCTGCAGGCGTTCCCAATGTTCCATCAGGTTTTAGAGGCGTATACTTCATGCAGGCCGAACTAAAGTTAAGCGAGATATTTTCAGTTAACCTGTCCTCACCACCGCTACCTCCGTTTGAAACCGTGCTAACAGTGACATCGGACATGGTGATTATCATGTATTCTAAAGGTACCTTACCACCGGCTTTTCTTACGGTTAATGTGGCATCCTTAGCGACCTGGCCAGTTAGCAATAAATCGTAAAGTGGGGGGGAAGCCGAGTCTGTATATTTGGTTATAACTATTGGACGTACAATCGGATTGGCAGGGTCTTTGGACTGGCTCAGTTGCCAGCTCCAGGCCAGTACATCGATCTCATTTGCGTGACTAGAGTCAATTGATTCACCTTGTATATCCCCCACTTTTAGGAACATATCAATCGCCGCATAAGAACTTGAGTGAATCGTAGCAAGCGCAGAAAAGGCCAGTGGGAGAACATAAGTAGGTAGGCGTTTCATGGTGAGGAGTCCTTAGGTTTTTTAATCTTGTTGCAAATATATAATTGGCAAATCATACTCTGAAAAGATTATGAAGGCCCAGTATTTTGGTTGCAATATAAACATAAGCTACGGCAGATTAATGACTAGAGCTATTAAATGCCATGAGAAATACGCTAGCTAAAATTCCCATAGACCGCTACAAAAAAAAATCGACGACTTTAAGTATGAAACAAGAACCCATCGAAAGAGCACTTGCACTGCACCAAGCAGGCAAAACGTTAAAAGCACGTGCCGCCTATCAGAAGGTATTGAAAAAAAATCCGAACGATGTCGATGGATTGCACTTTTTCGGCATCCTCAATTTTCAACAAGGTAATACAGACAGAGCGATCGAGCTTATTAAACGTTCACTCTCGGTTAAACCGGATTATCCTGACGCACAAAATAATCTCGGAAATATCTATCTCAAACTTGGTCGACTGGACGAGGCTCAACGCTGCTATCAGGAGACATTGCGACTGGCACCAAACAGGATCGAAACCAACAACAACCTCGGTGTCCTGTTAAGGCATATTAAAGACTACCCAGCTTCGATCATACACCTAAAAAAAGCGATTGAACTGAAATCTGACTGGGCCGATGCCCATTACAATCTTGCCAATACTTTCGCTGCATCAGGCACAGCAGATGATGCCATGCGTCATTACCGCGCTGCGATCAAACTTGAACCTAGATATTCCATGGCGCTCAAAGGCCTTGGAACCATGTTATACCATCTTGGTAGAATTGATGAGGCCATCATATTTTATCAAGACTGGCTAGAACTTGAACCCGATAACCTAATCGTAAAACACATGCTAGCCGCGTGTTCTGGAAAAGATATTCCGCATCGCGCATCGAGCGGATACATAAAAGAGACCTTTGACAACTTCGCCAGCAGCTTCGATAGTAAGCTCGAACATCTTGAGTACAAAGCACCACAATTAATTACCGAAGCAATCGACTCACATATAACTGAAGTTAACGGTACATTAAACATACTCGACGCAGGCTGTGGTACCGGTCTATGTGGGCCATTATTAAAACCCTTAGCGAGAACACTTTACGGTGTTGACCTGTCACCTAAGATGCTCAACCTTGCGAAAGAGCGACGCTGTTATGACGATCTTGTATGTGAGGATCTTGTTACTTATATCAACAGGCATACCGACAAGTTTGACATCATTGTTTCTGCAGATACCCTAATTTATTTTGGGGAGCTCAAGGACGTTCTTAACGCAGTAGCAAGAGCACTAAAACCTGATGGTTTATTTGTATTCAGTCTAGAGAAACTCACCGATGAATTAACACCTCTAGAATACAAACTAGAAGTCCATGGCCGCTACACCCACACGCAATCTTATATTGAAAAAAACATAAAAGAAGCAAATCTAATACTTGTGTCTCTTGAGCAGGCAGTATTGCGCAAAGAACTTGAAAAGCAAGTTAACGGCTGGATTGTGACTGCGAAAAAACACGCGTAAGTAATAAAAGGGGCAGCGTCAATTTAAATGACGCTAGGCCTTATAATTGGACCTGTTTTTAGATTTTTTAATAAAAAAATATTGTTGGGAAAAAGCAAGTTTGTAAGGTATCTAAATGTTTTTTTTCAGCAGCTCAGGTCAATAATCAGCTAGGCGCTGAGATAAGTATCACCAATTTTCATCGGCCAAAAATTGTCATCAAATGGAAAGGGCACAATATCTGAAAATTTATGAGTACGAGGTAAAACAATAGTACCGCCAATACGTACAATTAAATCATTGGCAGTATCAATGGACTCATCGATAACTTTTATAGCGGATTCAACACCATAGCCGAAGGGATCGAGATATGCCTTCCCGTCAATAATCCGACCTGGGATAGCTTTAGAGGCGGCTAATGTCTTTTTGGTAACCGCCACACCGACGAGAATGTCTAATTTACTCATTAAAAAAGTTATTGTCTGAAATATTTGAAGGGATTCGCAAGCGTTGTTTTTGCTATTTAGTCCTAGTCGATTAGCAAGCAACAAATAAACAATAGGGAAACCAGCACTTTAAAGTGCATCATCTGTTGGCCGCCCTTACTTAAAACCGCTACTGATAATGACACCTTAACGAATATAAAAAAGGCCAACTCATATGACTGAGATGACCTTTCATTTTATTCTTAAGTTTACTTTATTGGTTGGCGGTTATTTCGCCAACTGCCAAGTGTTATCTGTTGGTCTCAGGACACCTTTGCCTTTGACTGTCAGACCATCCATTAAGTGCACTAGATTGCGTGCAGCAGGTATATTGCGCCACAATATGTCTGTCTTACCATCGCCGTCATA
>NZ_JBDYKM010000040.1:0-16945 GCF_040012495.1 Paraglaciecola sp. 25GB23A | reverse complement strand
TTTTACCGTGGTCAACGTGGCCGATAGTACCTACGTTTACGTGCGGTTTAGTACGTTCAAACTTTGATTTTGCCATTGTTTATTCCCCAGCAAATAGTATTAATAATTTTTGTTCTTGAGCTGGGGAGAGAAGTGGTGCTGATAGGCAGATTCGAACTGCCGACCTCACCCTTACCAAGGGTGCGCTCTACCAACTGAGCCATATCAGCATTTCACAATAATGGAGCGGACGGCGAGAATCGAACTCGCAGCTTTAGCTTGGAAGGCTAAGGTATTACCACTATACGACGTCCGCACACCTTGCTCTCATACCATATCAAGCAAAAAGTGGTGGAGGGGGAAGGATTCGAACCTTCGAAGGCTGAGCCGTCAGATTTACAGTCTGATCCCTTTGACCGCTCGGGAACCCCTCCAGAGATTGATGGTGCCGACTACCGGAATCGAACTGGTGACCTACTGATTACAAGTCAGTTGCTCTACCAACTGAGCTAAGTCGGCACGACATCAAGAGGGGCGCATTCTAGAGTAATGATTAGCACGGTGCAATAGGGGAAATTGAAAAAATTTAAATTTTTGTATCGTTTGCTCAAATTAACGCCGGACTGACTAATTTTCATGCATATAAGTCAGCAAATGCAATATTTAGGCAGTAAACTTTTTATAAAAATCGCTGTAAACCAAGTAAAACTAAATTAGGAAAGAAGCGTAAGTGCGTATTTTTTTGTGAAAATAATAAATCTTGATCGCCACCTGTCACAAAAATTTCGTAATTTTGACTATGCTCCTGTAAATAATTTTCAGCCATCAATACAAAACCTTGCACAGCAGCAAGGCATCCTTGATTAACACAGTCGGGTGTAGATTGGCCTAAGGTGAATTGTTGAGGTCGGCTTAAATCAGCAAAAACTTTTTGAGTATTAGCCAACAAACTTTGTTTCATCACACCAAATCCAGGAGAAATCCACCCCCCTAGATGTTCCTGGCCGATAATTATGTCGCAGGTATTAGCCGTACCCAAGTCTAGTACAGCAACCGGTAATTCAGTGATTGCTCTTGCCGCAAGAACAGCCAGCCAGCGGTCTACCCCTAAATTTTCGAACTTTTGATAAGCGCAAGAAATGCCAAACTGTTGCTGTTGGGTTTGCACAAAATGACAAGCAATCTGATATTTAAGGCAAATCTCATTGATACTTTCAACCAAGGCCTCCTTACCAACGGATGCCACCAGTACCTTATTGCTTTGCCTGATTATATCTTCTAGTGCCTCCACCGAGACGCAGTAATCTATGTGTATTTCTTCATCTGCGCTATCGACCCGAGCAAACTTTATGCGGCTATTGCCAATATCAATGAGTAAATATTTAGGCTGGTCTAACACTAATTTCTCCACCTTGAAATGCCTGAATGCCAAGGTCTGTTTCAACTAATAAAGCCCCATTATCGCTGATGCCACGTGCAATACCTGAGGTAACTGTTTGGCCAATAATGAGATTAATAGTTTGATTGGCATAAACGTCAGCGGCGCGCCACTGTGCAACAAAAGGGGCAAGGCCCTTAGATTCAAACAGGGTGAGTGTAGTTAAAAGCTCGTCAATCAATACGGCCGCAAATTCATTGCGATCGACTTCTGTTGTAATGACAGAGTTAATATCTATGTAGGGTTGATCTATAGGTAAATTGGCTTGCGGTAACTTTACATTAATACCAATGCCCACAATACAATGACAGGCTGCACCAATTTGACCTTCAACCTCTATCAAAACACCAGCTAGTTTTTTACCTAATACATAAATATCATTTGGCCACTTTAGTTTTGCTTGTGACACACCTATCTTATTCAAGGCATTTATAATAGCCACACCAACCGCCAGACTCAGGCCACCGATGGTTTGATAGCCTGCAGGAAATGTCCAATGCATCGACAAATACATACTGGCACCATAGGGAGAAACCCAGCGACGCCCCAATCTGCCCCGGCCTGCAGTTTGCGCCTCTGCTAAACAAACAGAGCCGTTGGATAAATCAGATTGGTGTTCCTTGATAAACTGATTAGTTGAATCGATGACATTTAACACCGTTAATTGGGCATCTGTAGGGACTGTCAGTAAATCCAATATTTTACTTTTGTCGAGCAAAATCAGCGGACAGGCCAATCGATAGCCTTTACCTTGCACGCTATAAATATCCAAACCTAGTTCAGACAACGACTTAATATGATTCGATACCGCAGCCCGCGAAATACCCAATTGCTCGCCGAGAGCTTCCCCTGAACAAAAATCACCTACCGCTAGTTGTTTAATAATATGAGTTCTGATGACATCAGTATTGGCGTGGTTCACCGTCATGTCTGATCCTTAAATCGCTTTGGATTAAATATGCACAAGCCCAGCATTGCTGACTAGTTGCACTTCATTTTCTAATTCGATGAAAAAACTTTGCTGCACCGCGTGTTTTATCTTTTTTGCTAGGGCAACTAACTCACTACCGCTACCAGTACCATCATTGGTAAGCACCAAAGGCTGTTGAGCGTGGCACATTACTCCGCCAATTTTGTGACCTTTAAACCCTAAGGTATCGATTAACCATGCCGCAGGCACTTTAACCTGCTCAGTATTAACTGGATAACTAGGTATATGAGGGTAACGTTGCCGTAATTGCACAAATAAGGCTTTGTCAATAATGGGATTTTTAAAGAAACTACCGGCATTCCCAAGCTTTTTAGGATCGGGTAGTTTGCGTTGCCTAACTTGTACCACTTTATCAAAAATATCTCGAGCACTTGGCTCTGCCAACTCGCGCAACTCGGCATAACTTGCATTCGCTAACCAATGTTTACTAAGACTAAACGTAACACTGCCAATAATAAACTGCCCAGCCAATGCACGCTTAAAAATACTATCACGGTAAGCAAACTGGCACTCAGCTCGCCGAATGTGCTTAATTGTCCCGCTAACTAGACAAAGATATTCGATACTATCGATAAACTGCTCAACCTCAACGCCATAAGCGCCTATATTCTGAATTGGGGCAGCGCCTACTGTGCCTGGTATCAAGGCTAAGTTTTCAAAACCGTTAATACCCTTAGCTAAACACCATTCAACAAGTTGATGCCAATTTTCACCCGCACCCACTTTCAATATAAACTCTTCGTCCGTCTCTTGCAGTTCAATGCCTTTAATCGCCATTTTCAAAATGCAGCCATCAAAATCTTCCAAGAAAACAGTATTACTTCCTTCACCTAAGATGTAATAAGATTGATTGACAGAGCTATGCCAAGACTCTTGCAACTCTGCCAAAGAACCAACCAAGTGGAAGTCCGCAGCATAAGCAGGAAAAGCAAAAGTATGTAGGTTTTGTAAGGGATACAAAAATAGTGACTCTTTTAGAATACGTTGAATTATTGCAGAGTAGTTTATCGAAGATGGGTATTTTTACCAGACAAGCTAAATTAATTAGTACTTTTTTTCAGACTATATTTTTGTGCGCTTGTTTTAGAAAATCTAACTTTTACATGTTTACTGCGATCAAAAACAACACCAAGTAGCGGTGCACCTGCATCTTGTAATCTTTGTACCGCTTCGATGAGGGCCAGACTATCGGTCTTTTCAATATCACAAGTTAAAATAATGCCATCTACCAGTTTAGCAATGACCAAGGCGTCGCTAAAGGAATTAACCGGTGGGGTATCAATAATCAAACGTTCATAAAGCACACCAATTTTTTTTATAAAATCAGCAAATCTCGGTTTAGATAAATAAACCAGTGGATCAGACGTGCCCGCGCCACTGGGCATAATTGATAATTGATTGCCTTTCTCTCGCACCATACATTGGCTAAATGAAGCCTGTTTATTGATAAACTCTGATAAACCAGCCGCGTTGGGTCCAAGCCCAAAATACTGACCAACCACAGGGTTGCGCATATCTCCGTCGATTAACATGGATTTTTCTAATTGCCCAAAGGATTCCGCCAATTCTATAGGAATTAGCGATTTTTCATGATCTTTTGACACGCTAGTAAAAGCCACAATACGGATTGGAGTATCGTCTGAACGCACTACAAGTCCAGAGCGCAAGGTTCTAATCGCCTCCGCATAAACGAAGTCCTTTATCGGCTGCACCGTATTGAGACTGGTTTTACTTAACACTTTTTGTTTGGGTAATTTTGGAATTTCAGCCAGCACTGGCACACCTTGCCTCAATAATAACTGCTTAAAGCGCGTTTTCTTGTCTGCGACTAAATGAACTAAGAACCAAAAACCAATACTAAAAACACTAGCCAAAATAAATGAAAAGCTGATACCCAATAACACTTTGGGTTTACTTGAGTATTCGGGGACTTGAGCAAAATCTACTATGGCAAATTCACCACCACTATCCAAATCTTGCAATATTTCAGCTTCCTGCAAACGCGATAAAAAGACGTCATAAAGTTGTTGCATGGCGCTTACTTTGCGCCGTAAGGTGGCTAACTCCATTTCATGGCGACCTAGCTCGGTATGTCGCAGCCTGGCTTTTTCTAGTTGTTTTGCCAACTCATTTTGTCGATCAATAGAGTTCAGATAAGAATATTGTAAACCGTCCACCACTTGTAACAGAGCAGTATTGTAATTTTCTTGCAGCACGTTTAGTGCGCTTTGAGCAGCAATGTATTTGTAGTGTTTGTATTTGTAACGTTTACTTATCTCATCAAAAAGCAACTCTTTTTCAGTTAACTTGGCAGTTAAATCGCGTAATAAACTGTCGTTAAATATTGCGGGTATTTGCACTAAGTTGACAGTCTCTCCCTGCGCAGCTTTAATTTGCGAAATAGTGGCATAATCTGCAGCGACACTTTTATCAACCTGCAGTTTGTACTCAATTAGTTTAGCTATTTCAGTTTTTACCAGTTCAACTTGGTTTTCTAAATCAACTAAACCATTAACTTGCATAAAATTTTCTAATTCATGCTCCGCTTCGTCTAATTGACTGCGTAAGGTGGTCAATTGACCATCAAGCCAACGGGTGGTTTCATCTGCTTTACGTTTATGTGTTTGGTTTTGATAGTCAAAAAACGTAGGACCTATCGCGTTGGCTATCTCGGCAGCAGTATAAGCTAAGCGCGATTCGACGTTAATTTTTAACATCTCGGTATTAGCAATTTTTGTCAGTTTTAAGTTATTTAGGAGTATGGTAATGGCTGTCTGGCTATCTTTGATTAAGGTGCCATTTTCTAATACTTTTTGAAATTCTTGGCGGTCAGTTAAATTGAGCTGCTCAACGATTTTTGCAGAAAATTGTCTTGAGCGAATAAACTCGATAAACGTATCAAGTTTGTCACTTTCTTTTTGCGACACCGTACCGAAATTACCGCTTAGGGTTAAGGTATCAGATTTTTCGTCTAAGAGGATGGTGCTTGTCGCAGAATATACTTTTGGCAGATTTTTTACATAATAGCTACCCATGCTAGTTAATATTGCAATGGTAATAATCATACGCCATTTTTTTTGCCACAAAAAAGTCAATAGGTCAGTGAGGTCAAAACTCCCCTGGGGCGCGAGTGAAATGACGGCCATAAGCTAAAAAAAACTCGAATTGATGGTAATAATATCACCGGGTAATACTGGGCTTTCTTTATTTACTGGCAATGGTTTTTTTTCTGAGGGCCGAGCGATAAACCATTTACTAGATGAGGCTCTTTCGCTTAAACCACCAGCAATCGCAATGGCTTGCTCAACTGTTAATTTTTGATCAAACTCATATACACCGGGGGCTTTTACTTCACCATGAATATAAAATGGACGATACCTTTCTATGCTAACCGTAACCGAAGGCGCAACTAAATAGCCATCGTCATAACGCTCTTCAAGATTTTTAGCTAGTTGTTTGGGCGTCAGGTTCAGTACTGGAACTTGTCCTATTAAAGGAAAATTAACGACACCACTGTTATCAACCCTTACTTTTAAGCTTAAATCAGTTTCATTATAAACCGCGATTGCCAAACTATCGCCGACACTAATTTTTAGTGAAGAGCTGTCCGCATGTGAAGCAGATGAAAAGTAAAAAAAACTTAAACAAACTAACAGTCGTAATACCATGTCACGCGCGCTCAAGCTGACAAAAAGTCATTTGTTTGATGGGAGTCGCATCTTTAGGCTGGAGGGTATTTTGGTAAACATTCATGCTGATAGTAGCTTGTTTCTCTGTTTTTATTAGTACCATTGAAATATCGACTGGTCGCTGATTTTCATGAGCTAAACAGCAATACTAGGCGCATATCCTAGCGGTGCTTTACACAATAATTTTTTAGCACCAATCGCATTGTGATTGAGTAACAATCGGTTTAACTCATCGAACAACAATACAACATCTTCAAACGGCAACTTAGCTTCATCCGCGCCCATGATCCTCGGGTGCTGAGTTTTTGTATCTGCGTCACCAATTAATAATTCTTCATAGAGCTTTTCACCAGGTCTTAGCCCAGAAAATTTCAGTTCAATCGTACCGTTAGGATTATCACGACTTTTTATACTGTGCCCCATTAAATGCGCCATTTTCTGGGCTAAATCCACGATCTTAACCGGCTGCCCCATATCCAATACAAATACTTGGCCCTTATTGCCCATGGCCCCAGCTTGGATAACTAGCTGAGCAGCTTCAGGAATAGTCATGAAAAAGCGAATAATATCAGGATGGGTGACGGTTATCGGTCCGCCTGCTTTGATTTGCTTGGTAAAAAGCGGTACCACAGAACCAGACGAACCAAGTACATTACCAAAACGCACAATGGCAAACTCTGTGCCCGAACTTAACTCAGCGATAGCTTGAATATACAATTCGGCAAAGCGTTTGGTTGCCCCCATGATATTGGTAGGACGCACCGCTTTGTCAGTTGAAATTAATACAAATTTCTTGACATCAAATTCTGCTGCGACTAGGGCGACATTCGCGGTACCAAATACGTTATTGCGGATGCCAGCTAAGGGATTAGCTTCAACCATCGGCACGTGTTTATAAGCTGCCGCGTGATAAATGGTATGAATTGCATGATCGGATATCGTACTGCGCAGTACTTCAGTGTCTTGTATGCTAGCGAGTATCGGAATCAAAGGTATGTCGGGATATTGCGCTTTAAGTTCATTCTCTATTTGGTATAAATTAAACTCAGATAATTCAAATAAAATAAGATTAGCCGGTGCAGATTTGATAATTTGCCGACATAACTCACTGCCTATGGAGCCACCAGCGCCTGTCACCATGACATTTTTATGCTTGATATTGACATCCAATAATTCAGTAATCGGTGGCACCGCTTCGCGGCCCAATAAATCTTCAATGCGAATTTCACGTAATTCGTCTATTTTATGCTTGCCCGACAGGATATCTTGAATCTTTGGAATACTAAGCAACTCGATCGCAAACGGCTCTAACTCACTGATTAACTCTTTACGCCGTGCTTCTGACGTACCGTGGACCGCCAACAACATTTTGCTGACTCCATGTTGTTTTACATATTTGGGAATATCACTTAATTTGCCGACGGGTAAACCAGAGATTGTTTTGCCATGAAACTTCCCCTTGTCGTCGATAAAAGCCACAGGGTGTAACTCATTTCCAGCTTTTAGCGATTGGGCTAATAATCGGCCCTCGTGAGCTGCACCAAAAATTAAACATTTCTCTCGTAACTTATAGTTTTGCGCTTGAGCTGAGCCTTGGATTAAGAAGCGTGGAGTGATAATTAAAATGGCACTCAGCATCCAATAAATGAAAGGTACCGTGGTTGGAATATGAATGTTTAGCGCAAACTTAGCAGCGAATAAATACAAGGTTGAAATACTGAGCACTAACATCACTATATATATAGCTCTCGCGCCAATATAACGAATAATTTGTCGGTAATGCCCTAAAAAGGCTAATAATGCGAGGGTGAAAGCAATGTTGGCACCAACAGCCATCCACTCAGCAGGGTCAAAATGCCAGGCACCAAAGCCTAATCTAAGCCAGTAGGCAAAAAATGTCGCAGTTATCAGTGACAAAAAATCCCACATAATTTCTAAGCTCAATTTTGCCCCTGCATTGAGACCAAATAACTGCTTAATTTGCATTATAAACTCGCCTCAGACATCACCTGCGCTAACACCGAACAGCACTTGTCTATTTCTTCAGCTAACAAGGTAGGATGCACTAAAAACATCAATGATGTTTGGCCTAACTCAATTGCGTTCAATAGGGGCTGCTCAGGACGGTAAAAAGTATCATCAAAGGCTTTTTCCAAATAAACTTCAGAACATGAACCTGAGAAGCAAGGTACTTGATGCTGATTGATGGCATCAATAATTCTATCTCTGTTCCAACCAAGTTTGAGTTGCTTAGGCTCAACAAAGACATAACATTTATAGGCAGCATGTTCGATATAAGCAGGCATACTTGGCACGCGTAAGGCATTAAATTGCTTAGCGGTAGTCCAGATTTTCTCACTGTAAGCTTGACGTTTTTTAGTCCATTCTGGCATTTTTTCAAGCTGTTTCAAGCCCACCGCAGCTTGAATTTCTAACATGCGCCAGTTAGTGCCAAAAGACTCATGCAACCAACGAAATCCGGGTGGGTGCTGTTTTTCATAAATGGCATTCCAAGATTTACCGTGATCTTTAAACGACCAAACTTTCTCCCACAAATCTTTGCGATTGGTGGTCACCATTCCGCCTTCACCCGCAGTGGTCATAATCTTATCTTGGCAAAATGACCAGGCGGCTATATCACCGATACTGCCAGTAGAGCGTCCCTTATATAAGGCACCATGAGATTGCGCGCAATCCTCTACCACGTATAAGTCATGGTGTTTAGCCAAGGCCATAATGTCATCCATTTCACAGGGCCAACCCGCTAAATGAACACATAATATGGCAGCGGTTTTCTCACTAAGGTGAGGAGTAATAGTTGCTGCACTGATGTTTTGACTATCACGTTCTATGTCGGCAAAGACCGGTACCAGACCGGCTAATACAATCGAAGATATAGAAGCAATAAAGGTGCGAGAAGTGACGATAACTTCAGCGCCCTTGGGAAGTTCAAGTGCTTGCCAAGCTAGATCTAAAGCGACAGTGCCATTAGCGACTGCAACGGCATAATCTGACTCAAAATATTCAGCAAATTTCTGTTCAAATTCGCGACATTGCTGACCAGTCCAGTAGTTAACCTTGTTTGAATCAAGTACAGCTAACACGGCTTCTTTTTCAGCCGCATCAAAACACGGCCAAGGAGAAAATGGACCATTGAGCATGATATAAACCTCTTCAGTAAACTTATTATTTTTGTTTTATTACTTTAGCGGGACTGCCCACTGCAACCGAATAATCGGCCAAATCATGTAACAACGTACTGCCAGCACCTAAAATGCAGTGTTTGCCAATGCTTTTACCCGGAATAATAACACTTCCAATACCAATAAAACTAGCTTCACCGATAGAAACCGAGCCTGCCAAGCGGGCGCCAGGCGCAATGTGAACAAAACTAGCCAAGATATTGTCATGATCGACACTAGCCCCGGTATTCACGATACAACCTCGCGCTATCTTAGTATCAATGTTAACAGCTGCAGTGGCACAGATTAATGTGCCCTCCCCTATTTCGCTATAGGGACTAACAACCGCCGAGGGATGTATCAAGGTTGCCATTTGGCATTGCTGTTCGAGTAATTGAGTTGTTACCTTTTGGCGGGTAATGTTATGACCTATGGCAACAAAATAATCCGTATGTACAGTATCTAAACCAGAAAATTCTGCGCCTGTGCCCACGACAGGCCAATGGCTCACCTGGGTCAATTGAGGATATAAACCATCCCAAAAACAGATATTGGTATAACGGCCCATTAATTCTGCGCACTCAGCAGCAACCTTACCGTGACCACCGGCACCAATAATAACAAGATTCTTAACCATGTTTAGTGAGCTCATTTTTCATTACCTTCAAATTTGCTCATGGTCGCCTCGCCCGTTTGATTGATATCTGCCTTTTTTAATACCTTTAACACCGTCATTGCTAAAATTTTGCAATCTAGTAGCAAACTTTGATGCTGCACATACCACACATCATAATCAAACTTTTGTTGCCAACTTAAGGCATTGCGACCATTGACTTGAGCCCAACCAGTTATCCCGGGGCGAACTTGATGACGCTTTTGCTGCTCGGCATTATACAAAGGTAAATATTCAACCAGTAATGGCCGCGGGCCAACTAAACTCATATTCCCTTTGAACACATTCCATAAACCCGGTAATTCATCCAAACTAGAAGCGCGTAACCACAGCCCAAAAGACGTCAATCTTTGCTCATCAGGCAACAATTGCCCTTGTGCATCAAGTTGTGAGGTCATGGTACGAAACTTTAACATCTTGAATATTTCGGCGTCTTTACCGGGCCGTAATTGGCGGAACAAGATAGGACTACCTAATTTAAACCGGATGATGGCAGCGAGTACTAACAAAATGGGCGACAGCAGCAACAATGCACAAGTCGCGATGAAAAAGTCTAATAGGCGTTTAATCATTGCTCTGCCCTCTTGCTGACAGTATGTGCCGATAAAAATCAAACACCTGACAGGCATTGTGTTGCACATTCATCACTTGAGATACTTTGTGGCGCGCGTTGGCGACGAGTCGCTGGCGTTCTTCTGGTTCGTTGATGGCTTGTCTTATTTTATTTGCCAATTGTGTGGGTGATTTAGACTGCGCCATGTAGCCAGTTTCTCCATCGACAACTAAGTCTGGAAAACCACCCACATCAGTAGTTAAGGTTGCGACTTGCGCATACATCGACTCTACTGCCCCCCCAACGTTTTCTGAATGTGAAGGATGAACAGCTAAATCAAACTGCGGATAAAGTAAGGGTACGTCATGACGTAGACCAAGAAAAACACAAGTCCCAGGGGCTTTTTGTTCTGCATACTGCTTTACTTTCTGAAAATACGAGTCAGCATTAGCCCAAGGTCCGCCAACAAAAATACATTTAACATTAGCATGGCTTTGCTTAACGATCGCGATGGCGTCAATGAGGTCTTCATGCCCCTTCAATCCGCGTGTTTGACCGAGATAAGGTTTAGGTGCATAAAAATAAGCCACCATGCCGACGACAAAACTGTCTTCAGGCAGATTTAATTGTTGTTTTATATTGGCGGTAGGAGACTGTTGGAATAAAAAGTCTTCCTCATTAACCCCATAATAAGCTAAACCAATGCGGGTAGATTCGATGCCTGAATCTTGATAACGCTGTCGAGTCCAAAGACAAGAGGCTAACCAATAATCTTGCTGCTGAGCTAAGACTAATTCAACACTACGGAACAGCAGATGTTCCAAATGCAAGGGGCCAGGCACATGAAAAATTCTAGGAAGCTTATACTTGCGCAAAGCAAGACGCATTAATAATGTGGTCGCTACAAAATGACTATGGATGATATCTGGGCTTATCTCATCGACCAAGGCTCTCAATTTTGTGATTTTCTGCTTATTCAACCACGGTTTGCGCAACTCAATAGAAGGGTCAAAGATGTGCACTTTAACCCCTGCTTGTTGATATTTGGTCACCATTGGGCCATCAGGTAAGGCCAAATGGACTTCAGCCCCAAGTTTGACCAACTCACTGGTTTGACGTAAAGCCCAACTGGCGCCAACGGCGGTTTTAAGCAGATGTAGAACTTTCATTAAATTTTTCTTGTAGGGTTAAATAAGACTGATAAAACGTCTTGCGCCGTTGATTTAAAATCGTGATTTCATATTCACGTGCTGTGCGTAAATTGCACTCTGACGCTTCACTAAGTAAAGGGATCGATTGGCTCAAATTAAGTATTGTGTTGGCCAGTTGGGCTGCATTGTCCTTTTCTACTAAATACTGCTCACTGAGCAATTCAGGAATGCCGCCGACGTTAGACGCGATACAAGGCAAACCTTTTGCCATTGCTTCAAGCAATGCTCTAGGTAAGCCTTCTGTTCTTGAAGGCATAACAAAAATATCACTCTGTTCAAGATAAACCGCTACTTGTGTATGAGCGACCGGCCCAGCAAAATTGACCATCTCAGCACAATCTAATTTTTCAGCAAGTTGTTGCATGGCATTTAGAAAATGTCCCCCTCCTAACATAGTGACATCAAACTTATAGCCTTGCTTTTTGAGTAAAGATACTGCCTGAATAAGGGTATCTGGCCCTTTATACAGTTGTTCAAGTGAACCAACAAAAACCAGTTTAGTGGCTATTTTTTGAATGACTTTTGGAGCTTGGGCAAAGTGCTCTTCTTTTAATTCAATATCTGAACAACCGACAGACACAAAACCTTCGCGCACAGGATAGCGTTTTTGCAGATACGTTTGGGTGACATAACAGGCGGACAAGGCATTTTTGGCCATGCGTTTTAAGCCCAAGTAACTCAAAAATCCAAGTACACGATCAAGGCCATTATTAGTAATGCCAGAACTAAATACATCGTAAGGATCGCCAACCAGCTCGAGAGCATAACCAAGCTTGGTGCCAGTCCCAAATAGAGCTAGCATTGCAGATTGTGATGGCACACGCAAAATTAAAGCGCGACTCTTAATACACTCAGCTCTTATTGTTTTGCGAATACTGAGCGCATTTAACAACAAGCCTGCAAATCCGACGTAATAGGGTAAGGCGACAAATTTAACCTTACTGCCATTAGATTGTTGCCAAGAGTCATCTACTGAACTGACATCCTGAATTCGAGCAACAACAATAACCTGGTTAAAAACCTCCAAGTATCTCAACCAGAAAGGATACATAAACACACTATTTGTCCAAATTTTGCCATCCGAACTTCTAAAAAAGCGGAATTCACAAGTAACAACTACATCCACTATAATGCCTTCTTCTTTTTAGCTAAAAACATAAACGTAAGTGCCACAAATTGGCCAATAATAATTTGCACTGGCACATGGGCAAAACTATTTCGGATCATAATAAAGACAGGTACTAAACTGACACCCAATAATATGTCGTAACGAGTTTTTGAAGTCTGGTTATCTAGATAAGCCAGTAGACTACCCAACAACAAAAAAACCGCAAATACACCTGATTCGCCAAAGTTAATATAAGCCTCAGCTACAGGCGAAAAACCTATGGGTCCAGCTCGTTTTATGACGGTTACATTTAACAAACGTTCATCATCTGCTGAGGGTATACGTTCCATTTGAGGTAATACTAAGGCAAGTTGTCGCTCAAATGGAGCCCAATAACTAGCACCTAACATTAACTCGTCACCATTTACTCGCCAAGAGACAACTTCTTGCACAGCACGCAAACTTGAGCCCATTTCAGCAACCGCATTCATAGGATTAAACGATGCGCCAGCAGAATAATCACCAGAGATTCGCGCATTTTTAACAATGCCAGCAAAAATAAGAAAAACACACACACCTAACAGTAATACCAGTCCGTTAATTGGCTTGCCTTTTCTTCCTAACATACAAGCGGCAACCGCACAGGGAAACATAACTTCGCCCCTTAAACCGAGTTTAAATGCAAACATCGACCAAAGTGCAAATAATACAAAATAACTATAACCAAAACCTTTTTGGTACGTCACCGCAATAAACACCAGCGACAAACCAATAAACATATAAATATAAGTAAATATAATGCCGACAATAGGGATACTATCGACCACCGCTAAATACGCGCCGTAAGAATAGATTGCGCCGGTACCCGCTCCTACTAAAAAAAACACCAAAGTTATAAGAACTAAAAAGATCCCACCAAAATGAAATAACCTTCGGTCATAATCAACATCACTAAGCAGAGGTTTATCAGGGTTTTCAGTGGGTTTAGAAAAAAATATAGCTCCTAAGCCAAAACCTAAAAATGCCAAATTAATCAGATGTATCGCATTACTTGTTTCTTCTTTATTAAACCAAAAACTAATTTGATAGAGAATGTCCTCATCGCTTATACCACCGATAGAATTTGCGAGTATTAAACCGCCATGAAATATTCCGAAAGAAACATAAAAAATATAACAGATCGACCATGTGCCTTTAGGCAGTGTATTTGACAGCAATACCGCAATTAATAACCAATTAAGAGTGGTTAGAATCTCAAGTTCAGCCCTTGGTGACTCATACACATCCAAATACGCAGCAAACACTATGATACTGTTGAGAAGTAGGATCCAGATTCCTATTAACTTCTTCGTTTGACTGGAGTTAAGTGTAAAGAGCATAAAGTTGCTTGACGTTAAATTCTAACTGGAAGAAGCTTTGTTTAAATTCCTGCTTGGCCTTATCTCTTTCAGGTTTAGTGTTCAGAATAAAGTTGAGCATGGTAAGCCAATCTGCATTATCTCTACTTAAAGACAAATGCTTAACAATGGGTAGTTGTTCAGCTATTTCTAATACGCCAGGAATATCAGACGCTAAAACTGGCGTGCCAATACTTGCCGATTCCAACACGGCTCCTGGCAGGCCCTCCCATTTAGAGGGAAATAACATCACATTTGCATGCGCCATAAAGGGCAAAACATTACTCTGCTCCCCTAGATAAAAGATCCGACCATGGGCATTAGACAGCTCACTTATACTAAGCAAATGTGCCTTAATTTCAGTGTCTTCTTTACCTACAAGAACTAATACTGCATCTTGATTCTGTTCACAGTAACTACAAAATATCTCAACGAGTCTTGGGTGGTTTTTTTGTTCATGCATTCTGGATACATTAAGAATAACTTTTTTAGAGTCTAAGTTTGGGATGTATTGCTGCCAAAAGTTTTGTTGTAACTCAACGTCCCGTTGAACAAATCCATTATAAATCACTTTAAATCTGGGATCGGTCTGCCAGTCAAAATGCCAGAAAGCATCTAAGGCAGCTTTGCAAACACCCGCGATATGGTGAGCAAAAATTAGGATAAGCTTACGCAGAAACTTGTCTCTCAGTCGACGTACAATATTGGGGTTTTCCACATCATTAGTACTGCGAAAGTGGGCGATACGTATCTTGACTGAACAAAGCCAGGCGATAAACAACATTAGACCTGACACTAGGGATACATGAGAGTGCACAACATCATACTTACCCCGGCGTAGGAGGTTAGCAAATCTAAATAAAAAGGTAAGGCCTAATGCACAATAGTGAACTTTGCTGCCAAGTTCAGTAATCTGTTGATCTAAGACACCTTTTTGCCCACTAAGTACTACAAACTCATATTCTACGCCCTTGGCACGCATACTTTGCAGGGTCGATAAAGTCCGTAATTCAGCCCCTCCCCTGTTCATTATGCCAAATACGTGTAAAACTTTTTTAGTCATTACTTAACTGCCTTTTGTGCAGGTTTTTCCAAAAGAAATAAGCAAATAAAATGCCTTCGACGAGGGTAGCGATGACCATAGCCTTAGCCGCTCCTAAAGTGCCTTGACTTGGCACCAACAGTAAACATGAAATTAATACGCTAAGCGTTCCCACAGTATAAATATAAGTTTGCACCTGAAATTGTTTAAGGGCATTCATTGCAGTACCAATAAAAATGTAAACGTAGCGAATTGCCGCTGCAATCAAGACCCAAATTAATTCCGTAGATAACTGCGCTATTTCGGCATTATAAAAAAGTCGTAGAAAAAACTCGCCAAAGACGATTGCAACGACAATACCTGACAAGCCTATCGCAGCGCCAATTAGACACATTTTTGTAGTAAGAGAAGTGAAAGATTGCCAATCGCCTGCTTTAGCGAGACTCGCTAAGCGCGGTGAACTTGCTTGCGAAACACTATGGATTAAAATTCCCCCTGCAATTAAAAAATAACTGACAGCAGCGAACTGCCCAGCAGCTGCAATTCCGCTGTATTTTTCAATTACAAAATTAGGAATATAAACAAACATAGCGCCGACTACTAAAGCTAAGCCTAATGTGTAGTATTTTTTTGCAATAAGTAGTGGCGATTTAAACCAATAGAATGGATTGAATAATGTCAGCCAACGAGTAGCAGTGGAGTCTAATTGAAAGCGAATTTTGGTAAAAAATAAGGCGTCGATTATACTAAATAAACCACTAATTAAAACCCAGCCCACAATCATCCATAATGCCGACAAGCTAGTCTGAGCCATAATGATAATCACCATTATACTTAACAACGAGCGTAAACATTGAGAAATAGTGGCGGTTTTAAAGCAACCAGAACGATGGTAGTAAGCGTAAAATAATTCTGACCAACCATCAAACCACTTATATAAAGCGATTAATAAAAATAAAATCAGAGGAATATTTTGGTAAAACAACACACCAATTAACAAGGCTAATAACAAGCCCATAGTATTGGTAAATAAGCGCGTTCCTAAGTATTGCTCACTGGTATATTCGCCATCGAGATCAACGACAAGTAAAGTCCGTAGTTTTAGGCTAAAAAGTAGAAAGATAGGAGAGATAACCGATAGCGCTAAAACAAACTGACCTAAAAATACAGCGTCGTACTCTTTAGCTATTATTACTAATAGTAGCCAATTAGTTAGCGCAAAAGAAAGATTCGCAAAAAGCGTTAAAACGGCGTTTTTTGTCAAACTGGATGACATAGGACAACTAATTATTGTTCTTATTATTATCTTGCAATAATGCTCGAATACGCTGTTCAAATCAAATGAACTTCACCGTTTTAAGGGATCTAGGGCGCTTTAAAGACCCCGAGAGACTTTGATGTAATGAATTGGGACCCCCGTGCTAATTCAGCCGAGTCTCTTTTCGGTGAATTAACGCAAGTTGAGTCGAACTGTCTATATGGCGTGTCGCTCACCTAACCTATCTTTTACTGTTGCTGTTGCTCTTGCTCGAAACTCGTCGCTAGCAGCTCGCAGCTCGCAGCTCAAAACAATCTGTCTCTAAAACGAAAAAAGCCCAACTCATCGAGTCGGGCTTGTTTCTTAATGGGAGCCTGGCGGTGTGCTACTCTCACATGGGGAGACCCCACACTACCATCGCCGC
>NZ_JBDYKM010000039.1:0-21755 GCF_040012495.1 Paraglaciecola sp. 25GB23A | reverse complement strand
TTTTACCGTGGTCAACGTGGCCGATAGTACCTACGTTTACGTGCGGTTTAGTACGTTCAAACTTTGATTTTGCCATTTTACAATTTTCCTAAGTTAAAAGTCCGGCCCCTATTTATATAGATAACCGGACCAGACCTTCATTATTAAGAGTGTCTAGCGTCAATAATCGCTTTAGCCACGTTATTGGGCGCTTCTGCGTAATTAAAAAATTCCATTGAGTATGACGCACGGCCCTGAGTTGCAGAACGCAGTGCAGTAGCATAACCAAACATTTCCGACAATGGCACTTTAGCACGAATTATTTTAATTCCAGCTAAACCGTCTTCCATGCCTTCAATCATTCCGCGGCGGCGATTTAAATCACCAACCACATCACCCATCCAATCCTCTGGCGTGGTGACTTCTACTTTCATGGTAGGTTCAAGTAATACAGGATTTGCTTGCGCAGCACCATTCTTAAAGCCCATAGAACCAGCGATTTTAAACGCCATTTCAGAAGAGTCAACATCATGATATGAGCCATCAAACAAGGTGACCTTGACATCAAGTACCGGATAGCCAGCTAACACACCATTTTGTAACTGTTCCTGAATACCTTTATCAACGGCAGAAATGTAATCTTTTGGAACTACACCGCCTATAATACCATTAATAAATTTGTATCCAGCCCCTTCTTCTTGGGGTTCTAATGTCAACCATACATGCCCATATTGCCCTTTACCACCCGACTGGCGGATGAATTTTCCTTCAGCATCCACTTTAGAGCGGATTGTTTCTCTGTAAGCTACCTGAGGTTTACCGACATTGCATTCAACATTAAATTCACGCTTCATGCGATCAACAATGATATCTAGGTGAAGCTCACCCATACCAGAAATGATAATTTGTCCGGACTCTTCATCAGTTTTGACTTTGAAAGAAGGATCTTCAGCCGTTAATTTACTTAAGGCTATACCCATTTTTTCTTGGTCAGCTTGTGAACGTGCTTCCACCGCTATAGAGATAACGGGTTCAGGAAATTCCATACGTTCAAGGGTAATAATATGGTTTGGATCACATAAGGTATCGCCGGTAGTAACATCTTTTAAACCGATAGCTGCAGCAATATCACCGGCACGAACTTCTTTAAGTTCTACACGATCCTTTGCATGCATTTGCACTATCCGTCCAAAGCGCTCACGTTTGGCTTTAACCGGGTTAAATACCGCGTCTCCGGCGTTTACCACACCAGAGTAACAACGAAAGAAAGTCAATGTCCCAACAAATGGGTCACTGGCAATTTTGAATGCTAATGCGGCAAAAGGTGCTTCATCGTCAGCAGGTCTCTCTGCTTCGGTTTCGTCTTTGTCGTTGAGTATACCTTTGATAGGCGGCACATCGATAGGCGATGGCAAATACTCAATAACAGAGTCAAGAACCGCTTGAACACCCTTATTTTTAAAGGCAGAACCACATGTAGCCAACACAATTTCATTGTTTAAAGTACGCTTACGCAAGCCGAATTTAATTTCTTCTTCAGTTAGCTCTTCGCCTTCCAAATACTTATTCATTAATTCGTCAGTTGCTTCGGCTGCAGCTTCAACCAATTCAGTGCGCATCAATTTCGCTTGCTCAACTAAATCCGCTGGAACAGGTTCATAACTGAAAGACATGCCTTGATCGGCATCACTCCAATTAATCGCTTTAAACTTAATTAAATCTATCACACCTCTAAAGGTTTCTTCTGCGCCTATATTTAAATGTATAGGAACGCAGTTGGCGCCTAATCTGGTACGAATTTGTTTGACCACACGTTTAAAATCAGCACCAGCACGGTCCATCTTATTTACAAATACGATACGTGGTACGTGGTATTTGTTTGCTTGACGCCAAACTGTCTCTGATTGAGGTTCTACACCTGATGAACCGCAGAATACAACTACGGCACCATCAAGCACACGCAAGGAACGCTCAACTTCAATAGTGAAGTCAACGTGCCCTGGCGTGTCTATGATATTAATACGATGTTGCTCGTATTGCTTATCCATGCCTGCCCAAAAACAGGTAATCGCCGCTGACGTAATGGTTATGCCACGTTCCTGTTCTTGCTCCATCCAATCCATGGTGGCCGCACCATCATGTACCTCACCTATTTTGTGAGAGACACCGGTGTAGAACAAAACGCGCTCAGTTGTCGTGGTTTTACCCGCGTCAACATGAGCAACAATACCAATATTTCGATAACGAACAATGGGTGTAATACGAGCCATAACTTTTTCTTACTACCAGCGATAGTGAGCAAAAGCTTTGTTGGCTTCAGCCATACGGTGAACGTCTTCACGTTTCTTAACCGCAGAGCCTTTGTTTTCAGCAGCGTCGAGCATCTCAGCTGCAAGGCGTTGAGCCATTGATTTTTCGCCACGTTTACGAGCAGCGTCAACTAACCAACGCATACCTAGTGCATTACGACGAACTGGACGAACTTCTACTGGTACTTGATAAGTAGAACCACCAACACGACGAGATTTAACCTCAACCGTAGGGCGAATGTTGTCTAGTGCATCTTCAAATATGTCTAAGTGTGGTTTGCCAGCTTTCGAAGCAACAATTTCTAGTGCACCGTAAACGATTTTTTCAGCAGTCGATTTTTTGCCGTCTAACATCACGACATTCATAAATTTAGCGAGTAACTGTGATCCGAACTTAGGATCGGGTAGGATTTTTCGTTGACCTACAACTCTTCTTCTTGGCATCTTCAATTCTCCGTAGAATTTTCAGGGATATCCCAAAACTCAATTAATACTTAGTTTGGCCTTACTAACGGAGAACCGTTAAGACTTCGGCCTTTTTGCGCCGTACTTAGAACGGGCTTGTCTACGTTTAGTAACACCTGCACAGTCCAAAGTCCCGCGCACAGTGTGATAACGCACACCTGGTAAATCTTTAACACGACCACCACGAATAAGAACAACACTGTGCTCTTGTAAGTTATGGCCTTCACCACCGATATATGAAGAAACTTCAAAACCGTTGGTCAAACGTACACGACAAACTTTACGTAATGCAGAGTTTGGCTTTTTTGGTGTGGTGGTATATACACGAGTACATACTCCACGACGTTGTGGACAAGCCTGCAAAGCAGCGACGTTGCTCTTCGTCTCTGGTGCTTGGCGTGGCTTGCGCACTAACTGGTTAACTGTTGCCATTAACTAGCTCCTGATTAATATTACGACTGATTAACCCTTTTTACGGGGCCTATAACGCGAAAAATCCGCGCCCTTGATTTGGGTATCCAAATTTCGGGTCGCGGAAGTCTAATGATCAATGCATGGACTGTCAAGTAAGTCTGCCTCTAAACTGCATTTAATATGGGTTTAGAGGCTAACATTCACTATTCAGATCATCAGCGATCTATTTTTCTACTCGTCAATTTCAGAAGATTGATTTACTTCTGCATTTAACGCTTCACTTAACGCAGCTTCTGCATCAGAAGCCGACACTGAGGGCTCTGGAAACGGATTACGCGCCGCAAGTTTGGCTGCAGTTCGTTTCTGATGATACGAAAAGCCAGTTCCTGCTGGTATTAAACGACCAACAATAACGTTTTCTTTCAAGCCACGTAATTCATCTTCTTTACCTTGCACTGCTGCTTCAGTAAGAACACGCGTAGTTTCTTGGAAAGACGCTGCTGAAATAAAGGATTCAGTCGACAATGATGCTTTAGTGATACCCAACAACTGAGTTTCATATTGAGCAGGAATCTTGCCTTGTTTCTCTATTTCACGGTTTGCTATTTTAACGTTAGAGACTTCAACTTGCTCACCTTCAAGGAAGTTGGTATCTCCAGCATAAGTAATCATACACTTACGCAACATCTGGCGAATAACCACCTCGATGTGTTTATCGTTAATTTTTACACCTTGCAAGCGGTAAACTTCTTGAACTTCGTTAACGATATAGTTAGAGACCGCACTAATACCACGTAAACGCAGAATATCGTGGGGAGACTCTGGACCATCAGCAATAACTTCACCTTTTTCAACGTTTTCACCTTCGAATACATTGAGGTTACGCCATTTAGGGATCATCTCTTCATAATGATCACCTTCTTTAGGTGTAATCACTAGACGTTTTTTACCCTTAGTCTCTTTACCGAAGCCGATCATACCTGAGACTTCTGCTAAAATAGCAGGCTCTTTAGGCTTACGTGCTTCGAACAAGTCTGCAACACGCGGTAAACCACCCGTTATATCACGAGTTTTTGAGCTTTCTTGTGGTATACGAGCTAATACATCACCAGGCTTCGCCATCATGCCATCAGTGGCTTCGATGGTAGTGAAACTAGGAAGACGAATTTCTTGTAAACCGAACTCATCACTTTCTAAAATAAGTTTAGGTTCTTTGGCGTTAGCTTTAGACAAATCGTTAACTACGATACGAGTCAAACCGGTCAAGTCATCTTGTTGCATTTCAGTGTTACTGTCATCGATATCAGCAAAACTAATTTTTGCTGCACGTTCAGTAACAATTGGATGCGAGTGCGGATCCCAGTTAGCGACGATTTCACCAGAGGTGACTTTTGCACCGTCGTTTACAGTCAGAATGGCACCATATGGTACTTTATAACGCTCTTTTTCGCGGCCCTGATCATCAATAATAGTGATTTCAGTTGAGCGAGAAACGATAACAACTTTGTCATCTGTATTACGTACAAATTTTGCGTTATGTAACTTAAGCGTTCCTGTTGTTTTGACTTGAACGTTGTTTTCTGCAGAAGCTCTAGATGCAGCACCACCGATGTGGAAAGTACGCATGGTAAGCTGTGTGCCGGGTTCACCAATTGACTGAGCAGCGATAACACCAACCGCTTCACCGAAGCCAACCATGTGTCCACGAGCCAAATCACGGCCATAACACTTAGCACAAACACCAAAGTCATTTTCACAGGTGATAACTGAACGAACCATGATCATGTCAACAGAGTTTGCTTCCAACATATCAACCAAGGCTTCATCTAGTAGCACATTACGTTCTACTAATACTTCTTTCGTGCCTGGCTTTATTACATCTTCAGCAACCGTACGACCCAATACGCGTTCGCGCAATGGTTCTACAACATCACCACCTTCGATTAACGGCGTCATTTTGACACCTTCGAATGTTCCACAGTCAAGGTTGTTAATCACCAAATCCTGTGCAACATCAACTAAACGACGAGTCAAATAACCAGAGTTAGCTGTTTTCAATGCCGTATCGGCCAAACCTTTACGTGCACCGTGAGTTGAGATGAAGTACTGAAGTACGTTCAAACCTTCACGGAAGTTAGCAGTAATGGGGGTTTCGATGATTGAACCATCAGGTTTCGCCATCAGACCACGCATACCAGCTAACTGACGGATCTGAGCGGGGCTACCACGAGCACCGGAGTCAGCCATCATAAACACTGAGTTAAAGGAAACCTGCGCTTCCATCTCGCCATCACGATTCATGACATTTTCAGTTGAAAGGTTAGTCATCATGGCTTTAGCAACACGTTCGTTTGCATTTGACCAAATATCGATAACTTTGTTGTAACGCTCACCCGCTGTAACAAGACCTGATTGGAATTGCTCTTGGATTTCGCGTACTTCTGCTTCAGCTTCTTCGATGATATCTTTTTTGGCATCAGGAATAACCATGTCATCAATACCAACCGATGCACCTGCAATCATTGCATAGTGAAAGCCGGTATACATGATTTGGTCAGCGGTGATAACCGTATCTTTCAACCCTAGAGTACGATAACAAACGTTTAATAAACGTGAGATCGCTTTTTTACCCATGGCTTGGTTGATGGTTTCAAAAGGTAAACCTTTGGGCAGAATCAATGACAATATTGCACGACCTACAGTCGTGTCAGTCAAAGTCACTTTTTCTACTTTATTACCTTCAGCATCAAAATCGTATTCAGTGATTCGTACTTTTACGCGAGCATGTAATTCTGCTGCTTCAGTACGATAAGCTTTTTCAGCTTCATTTGGACTGGTAAATACCATGCCTTCACCACGACCATTAACACGGTCACGGGTCATATAGTACAAACCCATTACAACGTCTTGTGAAGGAACAATGATGGGTTCACCGTTCGCTGGAGACAAGATGTTGTTGGTTGACATCATTAAGGCACGAGCTTCTAGCTGAGCTTCAATAGTCAAGGGAATGTGAACCGCCATTTGGTCACCATCGAAGTCGGCGTTATAGGCCGCACAAACCAATGGATGCAACTGGATAGCCTTACCTTCAATTAGAATAGGCTCGAATGCTTGGATACCTAATCTGTGAAGTGTTGGTGCACGGTTAAGTAACACTGGATGTTCGCGAATTACTTCGTCAAGAACGTCCCATACTTCCGGATCTTCGCGCTCAACTAATTTCTTAGCTGCTTTGATTGTAGTGGCTAAACCACGGCCTTCTAATTTTCCGTAGATAAACGGCTTGAATAACTCCAGAGCCATTTTTTTCGGTAAACCACACTGGTGTAAACGCAGAGTAGGACCAACAGTAATAACTGAACGACCAGAGTAATCTACACGTTTACCCAATAAGTTTTGACGGAAACGACCTTGTTTACCTTTGATCATATCGGCCAAAGATTTCAAGGGACGTTTGTTAGAGCCTGTTATAGCGCGGCCACGACGGCCGTTATCTAACAAAGCATCAACCGCTTCTTGCAACATACGTTTTTCGTTGCGCACGATGATATCTGGCGCAGCTAGGTCTAGTAGACGCTTTAAACGGTTGTTACGGTTGATAACTCGACGATATAAGTCGTTTAAGTCTGACGTTGCAAAACGGCCACCATCTAGCGGTACCAAGGGACGTAAGTCAGGTGGTAAAACTGGCAACACTGTCAAAATCATCCACTCTGGCTTGTTACCAGATTGTTGGAATGATTCCAGTAACTTAAGACGTTTAGTGATTTTCTTGCGTTTTGTCTCAGAGTTAATTGAGGGTAATTCTTCACGCATTGATACAACATCAGCATCAACGTCCAAGGCCTTCAGCAATTCATAAACTGCTTCAGCACCCATTTTCGCTTCAAATTCATCACCGTGCTCTTCTAAAGCATCCAAATACTCTTCTTCATTAAGAAGTTGACTACGCTCAAGGGTTGTCATACCTGGTTCAGAAACCACGTATGATTCAAAATACAATACGCGTTCGATGTCACGTAAGGTCATGTCTAACATCAAGCCGATACGAGACGGTAATGATTTTAGGAACCAAATATGAGCTACCGGGCTAGCTAATTCGATGTGACCCATGCGCTCACGACGCACTTTGGTCAATGTGACTTCGACACCACATTTTTCACAAATTACACCACGGTGTTTTAGACGTTTATATTTACCACATAAACATTCATAGTCTTTTACCGGACCGAAAATACGCGCACAGAATAAACCATCACGTTCTGGTTTAAAGGTACGATAGTTGATCGTTTCTGGCTTCTTAACTTCTCCAAAAGACCATGAACGTATCATATCAGGCGAGGCTAGGCCTATTTTGATATTGTCGAATTCTTCAGTCTTATTTTGTTGCTTAAGAAACTTTAATAAATCTTTCACATTTCTCTCCCAGCGGAGTCAGTTGCAAATGTCCAGCACCGCAGTGCTGGACCATCCTGTCTATCAGCTCAGTAAGAGCGGCTTATTGCTCTTCTAATTCGATATTGATACCCAGTGAACGGATTTCTTTCAACAATACGTTGAATGATTCCGGCATACCAGGTTCCATACGGTGATCGCCATCCACAATGTTCTTATACATTTTGGTACGACCATTCACGTCATCGGATTTAACGGTTAACATTTCCTGCAAAGTGTAAGCAGCACCATAAGCTTCTAGTGCCCATACTTCCATCTCACCAAAACGTTGACCACCAAACTGTGCTTTACCACCTAAGGGCTGCTGCGTTACCAAGCTGTATGAACCAGTTGAACGAGCATGCATTTTGTCATCAACTAAGTGATTCAGTTTTAACATATACATGTAGCCAACAGTCACTGGTCGCTCAAATGCGCGTCCGGTACGGCCATCAAACAAAGTAATTTGACCACTTTCAGGTAAGTCAGCAAGGGTCAACATGTGCTTGATTTCAGCTTCTGTTGCACCATCAAATACTGGCGTCGCCATCGGTACACCCTTGCGCAGATTATCAGCTAAACGATTTATTTCGTCATCACTGAAACTGTCAAGATCAACCACTTGGTGAGTTTTGCCTGCTCCGTAAACTTCTTTTAAGAAGCCACGTAACTTTGACATTTGCTCTTGTTCTTTCAACATACGGTCGATTTTCACACCAATACCGTTTGCTGCCATACCAAGGTGAGTCTCAAGTACCTGACCAATGTTCATACGCGAAGGTACACCCAATGGGTTCAATACGATATCAACCGGCGTGCCGTTTTCATCATAAGGCATATCTTCAACCGGCTTAATGGTTGAAATAACACCTTTGTTACCGTGACGACCGGCCATTTTATCACCAGGCTGGATGTGACGTTTAACGGCTAAATAGACTTTTACTATTTTAAGCACACCTGGAGCCAAGTCATCGCCTTGAGTAATCTTACGACGCTTAGTTTCAAACTTAGTATCAAAATCAGATTTGATTTCAATATGCTGTTCAGCGATTTGATCTAATTCAGTTTGTAAATCGTCATCTCGTAACGTCAAATCAAACCATTTCTCTCTTGGCATGCTGTCCAGTTTAACCTGTTCAACACCGGCTTTTGTTAGTACATTCTTAGCACGCGCAAAAATACCATCCGCAAGAATATTAAATTCGTCAGAAAGATCTTTTTTCACTTCACGTAACTGCATGTCTTCGATTTCACGAGCACGTTTGTCTTTTTCAACACCGTCGCGAGTGAAAACTTGAACATCGATAACTGTACCGTGCACGCTATTAGGCACACGTAGAGAGGTATCTTTCACATCAGAAGCTTTTTCACCGAAGATAGCTCGTAAGAGTTTTTCTTCTGGAGTCAATTGTGTTTCGCCCTTAGGAGTCACTTTACCCACTAAGATATCACCACCTTTAACTTCAGCACCGATATAAACAACGCCAGACTCATCCAGTTTACCTAGGGCAGATTCTCCAACATTAGGAATATCAGCAGAGATTTCTTCTGGCCCAAGCTTGGTATCTCGAGCGATACAGCTAAGTTCTTGAATGTGAATTGAAGTAAATCTGTCTTCCATCGCTACGCGCTCAGAAATCAAGATTGAATCTTCGAAGTTGTAACCATTCCAAGGCATAAATGCGATACGCATGTTTTGCCCCAGAGCCAACTCACCCATATCAGTCGAAGGACCATCAGCCAGTACATCACCGGCTACAACAGGCTCTCCAACGTTACAATTAGGACGTTGGTTAATACAAGTATTCTGGTTAGAACGAGTATATTTAGTTAAGTTGTAGATATCGATGCCGGCTTCGCCCGCAGCCATCTCTTCTTCATTAACTTTGATAACAATACGACTAGCATCAACGTAGCTTACTGAACCACCACGTTTAGCCACCACCGTTACACCAGAGTCAACGGCGACGGTTTTTTCCATGCCAGTACCAACCAATGGCTTTTCAGCACGTAAAGTAGGTACGGCTTGACGTTGCATGTTAGCACCCATCAAAGCACGGTTTGCATCATCGTGTTCTAAGAACGGAATAATACTGGCTGCGACAGACACGATTTGCTGTGGTGACACATCCATGTAAGTGATTTCGTCACTTGACATTAATGTTGTCTCACCACGGTAACGACAAGGAATTAAATCCTCAGCCAGTTTACCGTTTTCATCTAATACGACGTTAGCCTGTGCAATAGCAAACTGGCCTTCTTCGATAGCAGACAAATAGTCGATTTCGTCAGTAACAACACCATCAATAATTTTACGATAAGGGGTTTCTAAGAAACCAAAATCGTTAGTACGCGCAAAACTCGCTAAAGAGTTGATCAAACCGATGTTTGGACCTTCAGGTGTTTCAATTGGACATACACGACCATAGTGAGTCGGATGTACGTCACGTACTTCAAAACCAGCACGCTCACGAGTCAAACCACCCGGACCTAAAGCAGAAATACGACGTTTGTGCGTAACTTCTGACAAGGGGTTGTTCTGATCCATAAACTGTGACAATTGGCTTGAACCAAAGAATTCTTTTACCGCTGCAGATATTGGCTTAGCGTTAATTAAATCTTGTGGCATAACCGCATCTAGGTCACCTAAACTTAAACGTTCTTTAACAGCACGTTCAACTCGGACTAGACCAACACGGAATTGGTTTTCAGCCATCTCGCCAACCGAACGAATACGACGGTTACCCAAGTGGTCAATATCATCTACTTCATCTTTACCATCACGGATAGTGATCAGCTGTTGTATAACAGCAACAATATCCATTTTGCTCAATGTACCTTCGCCAGTCAGTTCTTCACGGCCTAAACGGCGGTTAAACTTCATACGACCAACAGAAGATAGATCGTATCTGTCCGCTGAAAAGAACAAGTTATTGAACAAAGTTTCAGCTGCATCTTTGGTAGGTGGCTCACCAGGACGCATCATGCGGTAAATTTCAACCAAGGCTTCTAGCTTATTGCTTGAACCATCTATTCTCAGTGTATCTGAGATATAAGCACCATGGTCTAGATCGTTGATATACAAAGTATCAAAACTGGTGAAACCAGCTTCTTTGATTGCTTCAATATTTTCTAAGGTTAATTCATCGTTAGCACTAACGACAATTTCGCCTGTTTCTTTATTGACATAATCTTTGGCAAATACACGACCAACTAAGTAAGTGGCAGGTACTTCCAACTGAGTAATTTTTGCTTTTTCTAGCGCACGGGTATGTCTGGCAGAAATACGACGTCCTGTTTCGACTACCACATTACCTTTATTATCTAGAATATCGAATTGCGCAGTTTCACCACGTAAGCGGTCTGGCACGATGTCTGACAAAAATTTATCGTCTGCAATGCGAACTTGGTTTTTCTCGAAGAATAAATCAAGAATCTCTTCAGTTGGCATTTCTAGTGCACGTAATATAATCGTCGCAGGTAATTTACGGCGACGGTCAATACGTACAAAAAGGTTATCTTTAGGGTCAAATTCAAAGTCTAACCACGAACCACGGTAAGGAATAACGCGGGCGTTATACAGTACTTTACCGGATGAGTGAGTTTTGCCTTTGTCGTGATCGAAGAACACGCCTGGAGAACGGTGCAATTGCGACACGATAACGCGCTCAGTCCCGTTAATAACGAAGGTACCGTTATTTGTCATGAGTGGAATTTCACCCATGTAGACTTCTTGCTCTTTAATGTCTTTGACTGTGCCGGGTGCTGCTTCTCTATCAAACAACACTAAGCGGAGCTTTACACGTAAGGGTGCAGAATAAGTAACACCACGTATTTGACATTCTTTAACGTCAAAAATAGGGTCACCTAAACGATAACTTACATATTGCAATTCAGCGTTACCGGAGTAACTTTTTATTGGGAAAACTGATCGAAATGCTGCTTCCAGTCCATGCTGACCATCAGTATCGAGGTCAATAAATTTCTTAAAAGAATCTAATTGGATTGAAAGAAGATACGGTATTTCCAATACCTGTGGGCGTTTGCCAAAATCCTTACGGATACGTTTCTTTTCGCTATAAGAGTAAACCATGGGTTCCTCAGCCTGCCGATTTTTGACCCAACTTGCTTAATAGAGTTGTCTATTTAAGCAAACTTCCACCATCCTTAAAGCTTGTCTACAACCATTGACCAAATTCATTAAGAGGCTTACTTAACTTATTGGTTTTATTAATGTTTGTCTACAATTTGCACTTCTAAACCAGAACCGATATTAAAGGATGAAAATACCAAATCCTACAGCGCAAAAAGGCTGGTGACTATAAAATCACCAGCCTATGCCATTTCAGGCAACTAATCTGTCGTTAGGCAGATTATTTAAGCTCAACTGTTGCACCAGCTTCTTCAAGCTCTTTCTTAAGTGCTTCAGCATCAGCTTTTGCAATGCCTTCTTTTATCGCTTTAGGAGCAGCTTCAACTAAATCTTTAGCTTCTTTCAAGCCAAGACCAGTTGCGCCACGTACCGCTTTGATAACAGAAACTTTGTTAGGACCGAATGAAGTCATGATAACGTCAAATTCAGTCTGCTCAGCAGCAGCTTCAGCAGCAGCTGCAGGAGCAGCAGCAGCAACAGCCGCAGTCGCAGTTACACCGAATTTCTCTTCAGCAGCAGCGATTAGTTCTACAAGTTCCATTACTGGCATTTCAGCAATAGCGTTTAATATATCATCTTTGGTTAGAGCCATTTCTCTAAACTCCTGGGGTTAATGTTAAAATTCAAAAATACAAAGAGCCAAATTATTTGGTTTCTTTGATCGCCGCCAATACACGCGCAAACTTGGAAGGCACTTCGTTGATTGTTTGAACGAATTTGCCAACCGGCGCTTTGAAGGTAGCAAGTAATCTTGCCAACGCTTCGTCGCGGGTAGGTAGAGAAGCCACAGCGTCCAATTTCTCTGGACCCAATAAACCACTACCAATAGTCAATGCGGTAACTTTTAGTTTGTTGTTGGTTTTGCTAAAGTCTTTAAAAAGACGTGCTGCACCACCAGGTGCCTCCATAGAAAAACCATAAATCAACGGACCAACTAAGGCACTGTCGATATCAGCAAAATTACTGTCTGCTAAACCACGTTTTGCAAGAGTGTTACGAATTACACGAATGTAAACACCTTCCTCACGAGCTTTAATACGCAGAGCAGTCAGTTCCCCAACGCCCATTCCACGGTATTCAGCAACGGCAACGGATAGAGCTTTAGACGCAACATCGGCTATCTCTGCTACGATCTCTTTCTTTGCTACTAAACCTAGTGCCACTGAGTTCACCTCTTAAAGTCTGAAAAATCATTTCATTTCTGTTGAAATATCATTTTCAGGATTCACAGATAGATGCCGCTAATAAGATAATATCCATCTTAAAAACAACACCGCTCTACGGTGTTCGTTAATCCCAGAGAGTCTGAGTCGAAATCACCGTCTGCGCAGGCTATTATTTTAAGTACTTTGTTAGTGCAAAAGCTCTCTTACTTCTTTCACCAAACTACGCCTGCGGTCTTGGACGGGAGTCTAACGTTGCAAGCAACTTAGACTCCAACCCATAACCTTTACAGAGAAGCAATCAAACCCGTAAGTTTAATTGCCAAAGCAAATCAACCTTAAAGGCTGCCTTGCTCTATCGCTATACCTGCGCCCATAGTGGTGCTCAAGCTAACTTTCTGAATAAATATACCTTTTGCAGAAGATGGTTTAGCACGTTTTAGCGCTTCCAACAATGCGTTTAGGTTTTCTTGAATATGTTCTGCTTCAAAAGCGATTTTACCAATGCTTGCATGGATAATACCGTTTTTGTCGTTACGATAACGAACTTGACCCGCTTTTGCATTTCTAACAGCAGTTGCGACGTCAGGTGTTACTGTACCAGTTTTAGGGTTAGGCATAAGACCACGTGGACCTAAGATTTGACCTAACTGACCAACAACACGCATTGCATCTGGAGAAGCAACAACTACGTCAAAATTCATTTCGCCTTTCTTGACTAGTTCAGCTAAATCTTCCATACCTACAATGTCGGCACCAGCAGCTTTAGCCGCTTCAGCATTTGCACCAGAGGTGAAAACAGCAACACGAACATCTTTACCGGTTCCGTTAGGTAGTACAGTTGCACCACGAACGTTTTGGTCAGATTTACGTGCGTCGATACCTAAGTTTACTGAAACATCGATGCTCTCAGCAAATTTAGCGGTCGCTAATTCTTTTAACAACGCAACAGCGTCGGTAAATGCGTATTCTTTACGTGAATCAACTTTGCTGCGTATTAAACGCATGCGTTTTGATAATTTTGCCATTGTCTTATCCTTCTACCACTAAGCCCATGCTGCGCGCAGAGCCAGCAATGGTATTAACAGCTGCATCTAAGCTTGCTGCTGTAAGATCCGCGTCTTTCGTTTTAGCAATTTCTTCTAATTGCGCACGAGTAACTTTACCCACTTTTTCAGTGTTAGGACGACCAGAACCACTCTTAATACCTGCTGCTTTTTTCAACAAATAAGAAGCGGGTGGGGTTTTAGTTTCAAAGGTAAATGAACGATCTTCGTAAACGGTAATAACAACAGGAGTTGGTGACCCTTTCTCAAGATCAGCTGTTTTAGCATTAAATGCCTTACAGAATTCCATGATATTAACGCCCTTTTGACCCAATGCAGGACCAACTGGGGGACTTGGGTTAGCAGCGCCTGCTGCAACCTGTAGCTTAATTAAGCCAGTGACTTTCTTCGCCATGATTCATACTCTCAAATTTGGGTTAAACGCCTCGTAATCACTGAGAATGATTACTCAATCGGCTTCCCGTTCCATAAAAAGGGCGCAAATTATAGATGAAGGCTAAGACCAACACAAGTCCTATTGTTGACATTTTAAAATTTTATGCTTAGGTCCAGAGTATAACTGCAAAATACGGAACAAAGTGACCACTGATTTCAGTTTTACTCTGGACCTTCTTTGTTTTTTGCTACTTGCATAGGTATAACTGCAAAATACGGAACAAAGTGACTACTGATTTCAGTTTTACTCTGGACCTTCTTTAATTTTTTCCACTCGGGTAGGTATAACTGCGAAATACGCAACAAAGTGACTACTGATTTCAGTTTAATCAAAACCTAAAATCGTTATCAATAAAAAAGGTGCCATAACAGCACCTTCTAAAATCTAAATGAATACCAACTATGAGGTCTTCAGAGCCTCAGTTATTAGCCTTTTTCAACTTGACCAAACTCTAATTCTACCGGAGTAGAACGACCGAAAATAAGGACAGATACCTTCAAGCGGCTTTTCTCGTAATCAACAACTTCAACTACGCCATTGAAATCAGCAAATGGACCTTCAGTAACTCGAACCACTTCGCCGGGTTCAAACATAGTCTTAGGCTTAGGTTTGTCATGAGATTCTTCAAGACGATTAAGAATAGCATTAGCTTCTTTAGTTGTAATAGGCGCTGGACGATCAGAGGTGCCTCCGATAAAACCTAAGACACGCGGAATGCTTTTTACTAAGTGCCATGAATCTTCATTCATGTCCATTTGCACCAGCACATAACCTGGAAAGAACTTACGTTCGCTCTTACGTTGCTGGCCTGAGCGCATTTCAACGACTTCTTCAGTAGGAACTAAAATATCACCAAAGTAATCTTCCATCGCGTTCATTTTGATATGCTCATGTAGGGTCTTTTGAACTCTACCCTCATAGCCAGAAAATGCTTGTACCACGTACCACTTTTTGTCTGACATCGCTTATATTCCTAAACCAGTAATTAATGAAACCAACTCAACTATCAAGAAATCCAGGAAATATAATAACAGCGCCATTACCGCTGTCGCAATTAAGACAATAATGGTGGTTTGAGTTGTTTCTTGACGTGTTGGCCATACTACTTTTCGCACTTCAATACGTGCATCTTTAGCGAACGTAATAAAAGCGCTACCTTTATGAGTCGTTGCAGCAATAAATAGCGCAATTGCTACCGCGATGACTGCGATAGAGGCGCGAATCAATACTGACTCTTCCGCAAAAACATGGTTTGCTGCGACTATTCCACCCAATATGCCTAAAGCCACTATCCATTTTACTATATCCAAAGGATTGGAATTGTTTACTGTGTTTTCGCTCATGCTAGACCCTAATTTTCATTCTATTTAGTTGGACTCATAAGCCGTTATCTGAACGCTTAAAGCCTGTCACATTTTGCCTAAAGTGGCAGGGGTGGAGGGATTCGAACCCCCAACCATCGGTTTTGGAGACCGCTGTTCTACCAATTGGAACTACACCCCTAAAATCTTGTTAACCTTCCTTCAAGAGGAAAGCCTTTATTTTAGCTACATCAGCCTTGGGTAAATTTAGATATTTTTGGAAAAATTCTGAATCACTATCAAGGCGGGACGCGTATTATACTGATTAAAAGGCTTTATACAAGAATTGATCTTAATCACCTTCATAAGTCCTTAGTCAGTAAAACTTTGCAAGTATGCCCTAGCTTTCAACTCATGAAGCGACATAATTTACTCGCTCTCTGACTTGGCCATTACTTCCCTCAGCGCCCGCTCAACATCCGCTTTTAAAAAAGCATATTTAGGATGAAGTATATGGAATGAATCGGTTCTGAACAGCTCTAGATAATGAAAATCATCCTGATTGACCTGTTCGAGTTGCCTAGCATTCATGACATAAATGCCATAGTCAAAACGTTTTTCGGTAATTAGCTGCGGAATGACAGCTAAATTATTAATTAGATAGAAATTTACTTTTAATTGCTTGCCAAAGGTTTCAATTAAGCCGTTTTGACTGGCACCGGTAGATGCAATCAGCTTTTTGGGATCGCTCAACACCGACTGACTACATGGTAGTTGCGGTTGACACAACAACAAAAAGATAGACCTGACCAAGGGTGGCTCTATCAGCAGTAGTTCTGGGTATTTTTTGACCAATAAACGACTAAAAACTACGTCGCCATCAACTAAGCCTTTTTTAATAGCACGTAAATTTCTATCGGATGGTTGTTCAACAAATTGCGTATCAATACCTAAAGATGCATAAGCTTGTCGAACAATAGGAATCAATTCATCCACGATAACGGGGTGATTGACATAAGAGAAGGTCATTTTTTTTGGCTTTATTAACTCTTGTGCCACCGCAGAAAAAGATACACAGCAATGCATCAAAATGGCAGCAAAAATCCACAACATTCGCAAACTTATCCCCTCTCTATGCAAGCTACATCAACATAAACGACTTATTTCAAATTGGGTACTGGGGTAAAACAAGTAATAAGTACTTTGCTGTTAAATTGGAACAGAAAAACATTCCTAGAGCTTAGCATAGATACTCGTATCGGCTAATTATTCATTAATAATAAGAAATTCAAGCATGACAGAGAACATTTTTTAAGCAAATAGAAGCAAATATTAAGACAACAGAAATGAATTTTTTAGATCTTAATTGGAATATTGTTGGACTCTGACGACTCTGACGACTCTGACGAGCCAACATGCCCTCAATACTTTTAGCAACTATTATGAGTCAAGAAGATAAAGTACAAGCCCCCTATCTAATAGTCCTTGAAAGCTAACCCTGAATAATAATCTTATGCTTGGTATAAACGATCATTCAAGTCTAAGTCATCTAATAAAGACCGTTTCCAGCCACTAAAGCTTTGATAGGCAACGGGCAAATGTAAAATCACAGAATCCCCGCCGTACCATGCTGAATATGGTCAGAGAAGTAACGGACCTCTCGCGTATAGATAAAGGTTCCACTACCATACTCATCGATGAGTTGCATCCTTGTTCCATGGTATTCACTCTTATCACTTGTCGTACCGCCCAAAAATTTTAGCTTTATAACTTTCCATTTATTGGCTTACACCGTTGGTAAGGAATCGCTACAAGAAGAAAATCGCTCATTGCGTTTTTCATTTTTTCATTTTTTCAAGCAGAGTATCATGCGCTTTAACTCCACCGACAGTATGGCCTAAATAAGTATCCTAGGGCTTGATACAAACCCCGTTTTTATAACTGTATTGGCAAATAACACGAGAAAGTGTTCATAGAGAACCTCGCGATAAACCACGAAAACAGTACAAGGTGAATACATAGTTTTTGCAATGTTACCGCTCGAAACCGCTCATTTAAGACGATTATTCTAAACCGATAAAACCGCCGGTTTGATGGGCCCATAATTTTGCGTATATTCCCCCTAATGCCAGTAATTCAGAGTGTGAGCCATTTTCAACGATACGGCCCTGATCTAATATTAACAGTCTGTCCATTTGCGCAATGGTTGACAAACGATGGGCGATGGCTAATACCGTTTTGTTTTCCATGATCTTATCCAAGCATTGCTGAATAGCGGCTTCAACTTCTGAATCGAGAGCCGAGGTCGCTTCATCGAGTATCAAAATAGGGGCGTCTTTAAGCATGACTCGAGCGATTGCTATACGCTGACGCTGTCCACCAGAGAGTTTGACCCCACGGTCCCCTACATGGGCATCGTAGCCCACACGGCCTTCAGCATCAGATAAGGCTTGAATAAACTCATGAGATTCAGCTTGGCTCGCAGCCCGTAACATATCCTCTTCGGTAGCGTCGAGGCGTCCATACAGAATATTTTCACGCACTGAGCGATGCAGTAAAGACGTGTCTTGTGTCACCATACTAATATTAGCTCGCAAGCTTTCTTGGCTTAATTGTGCAATATTCTGCCCATCAATTTTAATCTCACCACTTTGAATGTCGTAAAAACGCAATAGTAAGTTTACTAAGGTTGATTTACCCGCTCCAGAACGGCCAACCAAGCCGACTTTTTCACCGGGTTTAATTTTGATATTTAATTCGTTAAATACTGCATTGGCGACGCGGTCTGGACCCTCATAAGCAAAATGAACCTGATTAAACTCTATGGCCCCACCAGTTATTTTTAGCTCTGGTGCATTTTCAACGTCTTTCACGGTGATAGGAACAGACAAACTATTAATACCATCTTGCACCGTACCAATGTTTTCAAACAAGTTTGATACCTCCCACATAATCCATTGCGACATACCGTTTAGCCGCAGACTCAGACTAACTGCAATTGCGATATCACCGGGGCTTATTGCTTGTTGTAACCACAAATAAATAGACAAAGCACTGATGCAGAAAACCAAAAAGGCATTGTTAAACCACACACAAGCATTAAGAATAGTCACTAAACGCATCTGCGGATAAACACTTTGTAAAAAGCCCATCATTCCCTCTTTGGCATACTCAGTTTCCCGACTGGTATGGGCAAATAACTTAACTGTTGCAATATTGGTGTAACTATCGACGATCCGGCCAGTCATGATAGAACGAGCATCGGCTTGTTTTTGTGACACGTTTTTCAAATTGGGTACCAATTTACGTAGAATGAATACATAAATGACAAACCACAGGGCTAAGGGCGCACTTAAGCGCCAATCAGCACTGAACACCAATACAACAATACTGAAAAAGTACACACTGACGTAGACAAATATATCGAGGGATTTCATGACCGCTTCACGCACGGCTAATGCAGTTTGCAAGACCTTAGTCGCGACTCGGCCAGCAAATTCATTTTGGAAAAAGCTCAAGCTTTGACCGATAACGTAACGGTGGGCTTGCCAACGAATACGCATGGGGAAGTTACCTAACAGTGCTTGATGATTTAGCAGGGATTGCAGCACGACCAAGCTCGGCAGCACCACTAAAATCAAAGCCCCCATCCAAAGTAATGTGCTTAACTCTTGCTCAAGAAAAGTTGCTCTATCTCGCACTGAAAGCCAATCAACTAATTTGCCCAGAAAGCCAAATATCGACACTTCTATCATGGCAATAGTGGCGGCCAAAATCGAAACCGAAATTAATATGCGCCACATGCCCTCAGAATAATAGCGGCAGAATGCCAACAAGGTAGTAGGAGGTTGTTCTGGGTGTGAGTCCGGAAATGGGGCTGTTAAACGCTCAAAAAATGAAAACATAAAATAGTGATATTAATCGCAAAAAAGTGGGCCAATGATAACCTACCAAAGGCCACACCGTTGTTAAATTTTATGTTGAATATGTAAACTAATCCGCAAAACCCAATTCTGCCAGTTTGGAGGCAATTTTTTGTGAATGTTGTTTTTCCCATTGTATTAGATCCATAGCAGCATCCTTATCTGTACGTGCTTTACCTGCAGCGTAAACCTCGTTCAGTTGCGCCTTAGGAATAACTGCAATACCATCTTCATCCGCTACAATAATGTCTCCTGCATTCACCACCACGCCACCGCATTGTATCGCTTGGTTAAAAGGATATATTATTTCCTTTGCCGCTGGGACAGGGAACACGCCGCGTGCATAAACCGGAAATTGCAAATCCCGTATTTCACCAATATCTCGCACTAAACCATCAATAATCATCGCTACCACGCCCCGTTGCTGAGCAATTGCACACACATTTCCGCCGGTACTCGCAAAGTCTGCATCAGCCTCTACCACAATAACATCGCCGGGACTCGCCCGATAAATGGCGGCATGTAAACTAAGGTGGTCACCTTTACCACATTTAACCGTGAATGCCGGGCCCGCAATTCTGGGCATAAACGGCCACAGTTGATGAATAGCCGGATCGATAAATTGTTCACGAGCTAAGGCTTCTGAATATTCACAAGGCGATATTTTAACCACGTCTTGCATCGAAATGGACAAAGGCATAATCACTATCCTACAAATTTGAGGGCCAGCATAACAATCCAATATATACAGATTGCCACTTGAACTAAAAAGAACGCAAAGCGCACTTGCACTGCCAACACCGAGGTAGAGATTAAATGACTGATTGATTGACCCAAGCGCGCAATCAGCAAACTGTAGGCAAGTCCATTGGTGATGGCAGCAGAATCGGTTGCTAAAGCCAACAACAGTAAACCGCCAATGAAGGCAAAACTTTCCACACAATTGGCCTGTGCTCGGGTTATACGTTGACCCAAGGGTGGCGAATCGGAGCCATCTGCTTTAAATCCATTTGCCGCCTTTTTTTGCTTCATCACTAAACCAGTACGGTAAATGGCCAAAGCCACCAACAATAACAAAGTCCAAGCGATATAACCCAGTAAAGCAATAATCGTCGCGTTCATATTGATCTCTTTAAGTTGCGTGTTTTTGTTGAGCCAAATGCACGAGCCCCACTAAACCTAGTGCATAATATTTAAGGATATTAAATTAACAGTTTGCAATGATAAAAGCTAAAAAGCATTTTTACCACAGAGGCTACGCTGCACAGAGATCACTAAGAGAAGCAGAGCTACATGTTGAATACTCTTTTAGATGCAGATTAAATCCGTTTTAGCTTGTGTCTTGACCTCAGTGATTTGCAAAAGCTATAAAGCAATTTCACCACAGAGGCTGCGCTGCACAGAGATCACTGAGAAAAGTAGAACTAGGTGTTAAATGCGCTTAGATGCAGATTAAATCCGTTTTAGCTTGTGTATTGACCGCAGTGATTTGCAAAAGCTACAAAGCAATTTCACCACAGAGGCTGCGCTGCACAGAGATCACTGAGAAAAGCAGAACTACATGTTAAATGCGCTTAGATGTAGATTAAATCCGTTTTAGCTTGTGTCGTGAGCGCAGTGATTTGCAAAAGCTAAAAAGCGATTTCACCACAGAGGCTGCGCTGCACAGAGATCACTGAGAAAAGCAGAACTACATGTTAAATGCGCTTAGATGACGATTAAATCTGTTTTATCTTGTGTCTTGACCGCAGTGATTTGCTAAAGCTAAAAAGCAATTTCACCACAAAGGCTGCGCTGCACAGAGATCGCTGAGAGAAGCAGAACTACATGTTAAATGCTCTTATAGATGTAGATTAAATCTGTTTTGGCTTGTGTCTTGACCGCAGTGATTTGTAAAAGCTAAAAAGCAATTTCACCACAGAGGCTGCGCTGCACAGAGATCACTGAGAAAAGCAGAACTGAATGTTAAATGCGCTTAGATGTAGATTAAATCTGCTTTATCTTTTGTCTTAACCTCAGTGAACTCTGTGCCCTTATATGGACTCCCTCAATACTGTCAATCGTTGTTTTAATTAAACTAAGTTAGATGCTTGCTTATATACGGGCTC
>NZ_JBDYKM010000038.1:0-22115 GCF_040012495.1 Paraglaciecola sp. 25GB23A | reverse complement strand
TGGGCTCCTGTTGGTAAAAGTTTGCTTACTTATTACGCTATCCCCCTAGGGGGAGGGAGTCCATACATCTCTGTGGTTCAAATTATCTTTTAATCTTAATTTCTTATTTCTCTGTGCCCTCTGTGGTTCAACCGTTTTATCTTTTAATCTTAACTTCTTATTTCTCTGTGTACTCTGTGGTAAATTGTCTTCAGGGTTTTTTAAGGAAGTAAAAGCGATGATCGACATTCATAGTCATATTTTGCCAGGTGTTGACGACGGGGCTCGTACATTAGACGAGGCGCTTGATATGCTGCGGATGGCTGTTGATGGCGGCGTGACTATTCAGGTGCTTACACCGCATATACATTATGGGCGTTATGAAAATCAAAAAGCTGATTTAGAAAAGCGTTTTGCTATTTTTCAAGACCAAGTCGATACCGCTAATATTAAAATCGGTTTGCAATTGGGCAGTGAAGTGCGCATTGGCAGCGAGATAATGCAATTAGTCGCCCAAGACGCTATTCCCACTTTGGGCGAATACAACGGCAAAAAGACCTTCTTATTAGAGTTTCCCCGTATAGACGTACCCGTAGGTTACGAAAACCTAGTGAAGTGGTTAATCAATAAAAACTACCTACCCATTATTGTGCACCCCGAACGCAATCAAACTTTTGTGCGTCTACCGCAAAAACTACAAGTGCTGACTGATATGGGTTGCCCCCTTCAAATCACCGCTAGCAGCCTAACTGGCTTGTTTGGTGAAGATGCACAGCAGAATGCTGAAAAACTATTAGAAGAGGGTAGGGTGAGCGCTGTCGCCTCTGATTGTCATAATTTAAAAGGGCGTAAACCTAATTTAATTGAAGGGGTTGCGGCGGCTGAATTATTAATTGGCCAAGCGCAAGCTCAATCGTTAGTTAATGCCGTACCTAGTCAGCTTATTTGACATTAAACTTGTCGTTTTGAAACTAAGGAATGGTAATGGCGATAAGTGACCAGTTGCGCAGTACAATCGAAGTTTTTCAATATGCTTGTATTCATGCCAGTGAAAATATTACCTGGGATAAATTAGCCATTCAACGCATTGAGCGTCAATTACAACATGATGCTAAATTGACTCGCCTGCATGCCTTAATTTTTCAAAATGCCATTGCTCGTAAGCAACTTGAGTGGTTTAGTGCAGCTTACCAAGTGAAATTAAAATTAAGTACTTACAGTTTAATAGCTGATGTGGGTGCCAAAAAACATGAGATTAATCAACTTGCTCAAGTGTTAGCAGGGCATGATATTAGTGTGCTACTACTTAAAGGCTTGGCCTTTAATAGTTATCTTTATAGTGACAACTCACCACGTGGTAGTTCAGATATTGATATTCTTATCCAACCCCAAGACAAAAATAGCTTTTGTGCAGTGTTTAAAAAGCTAGCTAGCTTAGTTGATAAAAATACCAATAATGCCTTTGATGGTTTGTTTGAAGAAACATGGCGAGCGAACAATACCAACCCAGTGTATTTTGACCTGCATTGGTATTTATCTTATCCCAGCTTGTTTAAATGTGATGGGCTTGAAATTGTAAAACGCAGCATTCAGCATCCTAATTATCATAGTGAAAATATTAGGCTGTTATCGAATGAAGATCATATCGTGTATTTAGCTATGCATTTACTCAAAGACTGCGATTATTTTCATTATGGCTTAATTGATTGCCATGAATTGATATGCCAGAAAAGTCCTGACCTAGCACAATGTTTTTTAATAGCAGAAGCTTGGGGAGTTAAAACGGGTTTATATTATTTGCTGTACCAGTGCAAAACCTACTTGCACACACCTATTGCAGATTCATTGTTACTAGCGAACAAACCAAATTTTGTCACAGACTACTTGGGCCTTTTTGCAATCAACAAGATTTTTACCAAACCAAGCGTACTAAAAAGTGTTTTTCAGCGCTTTAAGCAACTCGGCGCTGTATTTTTATTTTGTGATAGTAAGGCGAGGGTGTTAAGGCACAACCTAATTTATTTAAAGCGATCGCTCATACGGTAAATTAAGCAACATACCACTTACTGTGCAGATGCACATCATCGCTGTTCAGCAGCTCATCTTGGCTTCATTTGCCCTGGCTGTTGCTTTGTCTTTTGTAGGAGCTGCTTTAGCTGCGAAGCTTTTATCTTCGTCCCTAAAGGAACTCCTACAAAAGAAACATCTGTGTGCGGCACCCGGTATCCTTTTTGGTTTAAAGCGCTTGCCCCTGCAGTTGCTTTTTGTATTTTCTATCTACTAGCATCTAGCATCTAGCATCTAGCATCTGCGTTACGCCTGCCTAAAACTATCCTGATTATCTAAAAACCACTGATAGGCATCTTTTAAACCTGCTTCTAAGGTATAGGTATATTGCCAACCCAATGCTGCTAATCGGTCTACATTCATTAACTTGCGCGGCGCACCATCGGGCTTACTGGCATCAAACACAATCTTGCCTTCAAACCCAGTGACTTTGGCCACTGTTTCAACCAATTCACGAATTGTACAGTCCACGCCTGTGCCTACATTAATGTGGCTTAGCATCACTTCAGTATTAGCATTATAGGTAGCCTTATCTAATTCCATCACATGGATAGAGGCAGCTGTCATATCGTTAACATGCAAAAACTCACGCATGGGTTTGCCGCTTCCCCACGCAACCACTTGCGCATCACCATTAAGTTTCGCTTCATGAAAACGGCGTAACAAGGCTGGAATAACATGGGAGTTTTCAGGATGAAAATTATCATGGGGGCCATACAAGTTAGTAGGCATAACACTACGATAATCACGCCCATATTGGCGATTATACGATTCGCATAACTTAATGCCGGCAATTTTAGCTAAGGCATAAGGCTCGTTAGTCGGCTCTAAGGTACCCGTTAACAATGCCGTTTCTGCCATAGGCTGCTCAGCTAATTTAGGATAAATACAGCTTGAGCCTAAAAACAGTAATTTTTGAATACCCACCACATGGGCTGAATGAATAATATTGCATTCAATCATCAGGTTTTCATAAATAAAATCAGCAGGGTAGGTGTTGTTGGCAATAATGCCACCCACTTTAGCCGCCGCTAAATACACCTCATCAATCTGTTCTGACTTAAAAAATTCCGCAACCGCTTGTTGGCTAGTTAAGTCTAATTCACTGCGTGTACGCAACACCAATTCGCAACCACCACTTGCTTGTAATTGCTTGACAATCGCCGACCCCACCATGCCGCGATGTCCCGCTACATATACTCGTTTCATACTATAATCCTTAGGTGTGCAGATATTAGATTCGAGATGCTAGTTTCTAACTGTGCTCTTAAAGTAGATATAAGTGAACCAAGCATTTTTGATATTTGAGATGCTTCATCTACTAAAAAATCACCAATCTCTTTGCTTATGAAATCAACTTCTATTCCAATATCGGCTTGTGTCTTAAATTCACCGAGCGAACCTTTCGCGATATCAAAAAAGCGAATACGTTCTTTTAAAGAAGAACGTTCGCATCCTTCTGCGATATTGCTTGGTACTGATAGCATTGAACGAGTTATTTGATCTTTAAAACCAAAATCCTTACACGAAGATAATTCTCGATAAGTAATTATGGACAGCTGTCGACTGCGTTTCCAAACATCCATGTTTTCATAAAGCATCAGCTTGACTCCTGAGTCACAATTCTATGCAAAATATTCTCGTATCTCGATCTACTTTTACTCTTTGGATACCGCGATTTCATAACCATGTTTTTTAAGCAAGGCATGTTGCTTGGCTTTACTCAAATCATGCTCAACCATTTCAGCACACATTTCTTCAACGGTGATTTCAGGTACCCAGCCGAGTTTTTCTTTGGCTTTGGTGGGGTCGCCTAGTAGAGTTTCAACTTCTGCAGGGCGGAAGTAACGCGGGTCAACTTTAACCAATACATCACCCACTTTTACGCCTGGGGCGTCAGTACCACTAATAGCTGTCACTGTGGCAACCTCATTTAAACCTTCACCACTGAATTCGAGGGTAATACCAGCATAAGCAGCCGACATGCGCACAAACTCACGTACTGATATTTGTTTGCCGGTGGCGATAACAAAATCCTCAGGTGTGTCTTGCTGCAGCATCATCCATTGCATACGCACGTAGTCTTTAGCATGGCCCCAGTCACGTAAGGCATCCATATTACCTAAATACAAACACTCTTCTAAGCCTTGGGCGATATTGGCTAAACCACGGGTGATTTTCCGGGTAACAAAGGTTTCACCACGACGGGGTGACTCATGGTTAAACAATATACCATTACAAGCATATATACCGTAAGACTCACGATAGTTAACGGCTATCCAATAGGCGTACATTTTAGCGACAGCATAAGGTGAGCGTGGGTGAAACGGTGTGGTTTCTTTTTGCGGGATTTCTTGTACTTCACCATACAGCTCTGAAGTAGAAGCTTGGTAAAATTTGGTTTTCTTTTCAAGCCCTAAAAAGCGGATGGCCTCAAGCAAGCGTAAAGTGCCAATAGCGTCAACATCAGCTGTATATTCTGGCGCTTCAAACGACACCGCAACGTGCGACTGGGCACCTAAGTTATACACCTCATCAGGCTGCACTTCTTGCATAATACGAATAAGGTTAGATGAGTCAGTTAAGTCACCGTAGTGCAATTTAAAGCGTGCATTTTCGATATGTACATCTTCATAAATATGGTCTACACGCTGGGTATTGAACAACGAAGCGCGACGCTTAATACCGTGAACCTCATATCCCTTTTCTAATAAAAATTCGGCTAGATATGAGCCGTCCTGGCCGGTTACCCCGGTGATAAGTGCTTTTTTCATTGTTTTTCCTTCACATCAACTAATTAAATTTTTTGTTGAAAACCCACTGTTGTAAAAAATACCAAATAAATCTTGGGTTTTGTTTTAAATAGCGTTTCCATAATCTTTTAGGCTCAGATAGCAATCTAAATAGCCACTCTAAGCCCATTTTTTGCATCCATCTTGGGGCATGTTTTTTGGTGCCTGCAATAAAGTCAAAGGCAGCACCTATTCCAAGCATTACTGCGTTAACCTTTCCCTTATGTTGCGCCATCCAAATTTCTTGTTTTGGGCAGCCAATGCCAACAAATAACACATCAACCTGTGCACTATTAATGTCATTTATCACTTTGGAAGATTCCTCTTCAGTCAATACTCTAAAAGGCGGCGAATACTGGTAAATAATCTTAATGTTAGGGTATTGTTGGCTTAGGTTAGTGACAACCTTGTTGAGTACGTCGGCGGACGAGCCGCCATAAAGCCCAATGCGAAGGCCAGTATCTGAACTTAATTGGCATAAAGCGTTTGTAATATCTTGGCCTCTGACTTGTTCGGCGTCTTTGTTACCTAGTAACTTTTGTGCCCAGTAGATTGGGCGGCCATCAGCGATAACTAAGTCAGCATTGTTAACAACTTGGCGAAACGACGAAGAATCGAATGTCTCCATGCACATATGTACGTTTGACACACACACATAGGCTGAAACATTTTCAATCACTAGATCATGGATTTTGCTAAGGGTTTTGGATTGTTTTGTGACGTTAACTTGCATTGTAATAACATCACATTGACTATTTACGTCCATCAGTCCCTTCTCCTGGTTGAATTTTACTGAACTTCAGTCCTTTGGGATTGTATTCAAAGATACCTGAATACATCTTTTTTTCATGTTCAATAATTTCTTCAGGGGTAAACCTTTTCTTTATTGTTTTAGCGGGATTTCCTCCAACAATAGAATATGGTTCGACATTCTTTGTAACTACCGCTCCTGCAGCTATAACCGAACCTTTGCCAATCTTTATTGGACTTAACAAAATTGCCCCTGCACCTATCCAAACATCATCTTCAATCAATACATGAGGGACATCGGAGTTTTGTTTTAGAACTATATCCCCTATCCAAGGAGCAAACCTCACAGGCGTGCCTATGCACTTATAGTCATGGTCAATGCGGCCAGCCATTATCACTGAATTGGCTATTAAAACATTACTACCAATTTTTACATTTGTTTCTATAGCAACGTATTTACCTATGTAAGTGTTATCACCAATATGTAAGAACTGAGGCGCCCATAAAAGCCCACCTTTGCCAATGTGAATATTACTACCATGAGTTAAGAAGCTACTTTTCCCTAGTAACTTTAATTTCAATCTAAGTTTTTTTAATACTGCTAAGACTTGTGCTTTCATTCTTTGCTCGCGTTAACAGCTGATATTATTCCGTTTGCGAATCGTCTGGCCATTTCCTCGACAGTATATTTTTGGCTATCTAAAAAAGCATTTCTCTGCATTTCATTCAACGTGGCGCTGTCACCTAATAATTTCACAATAGCATTTGCAAAATCACTAGCTGTTCCTTTAGTGACTAAGCCATTTTTTCCATTTTCCAGATAATCATATTCTGGGCTGTGTAGTGCATCCCTGGTAGTAACCATTGGTACCCCAGCGCAAAATGAATCTAGAATGTGCAGGCCGACTAAACCGGGGTTCAAAATAACGCTCGCTAATCTAAAATATTTTGCCTTTTCAAATCCTTTTTTAACCCCAACTAATTTTAACCACGCTCTTTTCATTGCTGCTTCTTGCAAAAAAGGTTTACTTGGGCCATCTCCAATTACAATGAGCTGAAAGTTTGGAATTGCATCTATTATTAAGTCTACAGCGTCTAACATTAGGTCAAGGCGTTTTTCTGGGTATAAGGAACCACAAAATATTCCAATTAACGATGATTCAGGTATATTAAGTTCCTGCCTCAATATAACTAAATCATGCTCTGTCACTTGGCTTAACTCTGCCTTAAATCCATTTACATCTATTGCATTGTTTAAGCATGTTATTTGATCGCGGGGATAGTTTTGAGATATCAAATAATCAACTGTAGAAGTAGTGTACGCAAACCACCAATTGACACTCTTTAACCATTTCTTTTTCCATATTTCTCTCAATCCAGATGGATTAGCACTTTGCAAATTTTGACCATGGCCCCAAAATGCCACTTTTTTATTTAATAAATATCTTTTTAAAATTTTTGAATAATTAGAAATTATTCGATTCTCTTGCATAAGAATTAGTAAATCGCAAGAGTCTGTAATCTTAGGTAAAGGTTGCCAAATTAAATCTACGCCTTTGATGGTAAAAAAATAATTTCTAATTTCATGCGCCCATTTTAAAGTACCAACATCTTTTCGAGTTGCTTCTTTATTAGAGGGGCCGCCATGTACTAAATAAAGTTGAATACCTTCTTTCGCTAAATATTTTTTCACTATTTCAAATAATTCGACTCGATAATGCAATAATCTATGTTGCACGATTACAACGTCAGGCATTAATTGGCTCCTCATTTTAATTTGCCTTATCATTTTATAGAACGAATATACTGCTCAAAGTCGATTATGCCGACAGTTCTATTGCTTTTAGTACTTTTAAAGTTAAACACGAGGTACCGAAAATCTTTGCTAAAAACGGGGTGAGGGTCAATTCGCCACTCTTTATTTGGTCCATAGTATGTTGGTATGGTTTCAAGATTTATTATACTTTTCTGCTGATTTTTTGTGATTAATCTTAACGGCACTGAGGCATCTGCATTGGCAACAGGTTCGTGTGGATAACAGTCGGTAATGACGTGTGTCATATCACTATGCATTATCGGGTGACCAGAACCCAATATAATTCCTGAAAAATTGGCAATCTTTCCTGTTTGACTATTAATTAGGGCGATCCTTAATGGATTTGCACGAAAAATATACCTACGGAAAAGCTTATTGGATACCTTATCAAATAACTCCGCGACCTTAGATATGCAAATTGGATAACGTCTAAAGTTCAAGTTCATTACAATGTGTAAACTGTCTGGGCACCAATTTGGGTGATGACCACTGCCCCAGCGTTTTGGAGTCACTAACAAATTAACTTCACCACTTTCGATATTGTAGTTTACTAAAAAATTACTGGATTTTAATTTTTCTAACTTGGGCTTATTTCTTAATATGATTAAAATGTTTTTTCCGTTAGGACTATATTTAACATGAAAAATAAAATTGAACCCCCTTTTTATTTTGTCAAAATTAGAGGCAGTTAAAATAGACTTAAATAAAAATTCTGCTGTAATTAATGTTTTTTTATTTCCTGTCTCTAAACATATTTCAGTTATGACGTTATTTGCTGCAAAACCTCTCCTTGGTTTTTCAGGGTTAGGTATATGCACACCATATCCAGCTTGAACAAAATTTATTAATGATAGATTGGGGGAGATTGCTTTATTACACACAGGTGAAGCCATGTATATAGTGTGATCTAACTGAGTTTCTGTTTTAGATAAAATATCTACCTTAAGACCAATAGCTTTGCCTTTTATTACATCATTGAACAATATGTATTTGGAATTGAACGACCATTGTGTTTGGGCTCCTAACTGAGAATCCCATCCAAATGTTTTTCTCCTGTATACTTCTGACCCATCTGAGATATTAACAACTACTACATAAGCTGGAACCCCTTCACTAGGTAATTTCGTATCATTTTCAAACTCAGTGATTATTAAGTAATTTCCGCAATTACTAACTGGTGAAGTGTCAAAAAAACGATGGATAGCTGGTTTTGAACTTGAATAGAAATATTTAAGTTGCATTTATAACTTCCTTGTTAAGTGATTGCTAGATAGAAATAAATAAAACAAAAAAAATGTAGAAAATTCATTATACCGAGACATTAAATTCATCCCAATCGCTACGATTAGCATTACAATTAAATAAAGGAAAGGTGTACTGTTGGATTGACGCTGGAAAAGTAAATAACAACAATTTATTGTTCTTTTTAATACAAATAAATAAAATGCAAGCCCTATAAGTCCTAGTTCAGCCGTTATTTGTAAATATCCATTATGAAAATGTGGGGCTACATAATATTGATATTTATTAATTATTTGTGATGGTGCTCCAGGTAAATCGGAGAAAATTCCGGAATAACCCCATCCAAAAATTGGTCTCTGTTGAGAAAAGACAACTCCCCACTCCCATAATTTCGCTCGACCCGTAAACGTCATATCTCTATTTAACGACTCTAAGATTAAAGGCAAAAATATATAAACAATCACTAAGAAAACTAACAAGATTAGTGTTGTTAACTTGAAGTACTTTTTATTAATTATTTTTCTTTCAAAAATATTTAAGTAAGTAGCTAAAGTTATATATAGAAAAAGACTCATTAAACCAATTGAAGAGCCTGAGATTATGACACCTATAGCGCACATTGAGCAGAAAAAATATTTCAAGTAAAGATTGTTTTCATTTAGTTTAACGTTAAGGATAAATGCAAATGCAGAATAGAATCCAGCATATATCTTATGTGAAAACAGGCCTTTGATAAGCTCCGAATTAAATAAGTTTCCTCTTTGAAGAGGGTCATAATATACTGTTTGATCTAATCCTATAATAAACAGAATAATTCCCAATATTATATAAAAATTTAAGAAATTTCTTAAGGTTATTAGAAATTGATTTAGCTCCATGTTTTTGTATAGACCAATTGCAAATAGAATATTGCAAATAAAGGAAAGTGAATATTTAACCGTTTCGTTAGGTATTTTAGACCAAACGAATGAACACATTATATAGAAAATAAATAGAATTAAAATTAGCTGGTTTTTTGTGATATGCAGAAAAGTATCTTTAAAAAAAACTAAGCTAGTCAAAGCGTAGATTGCAAGCCAGATAGATGAATAATATGAGGTACCTCCTAAAAAAGTAGCATAACCTCCAAATAAGCCAAACAGATTTAAGTAAATAGTAATATATAAAAGTGCAGTTTTAGTTGGTTTCACTTCTTGTTTAGCCTTGTAATGCCAAAAAATATTGAAATATAAATTGCCAACAATAATGTACTGATTAACAAGTAGCTTAAAATTGAATTAGGCATAAACCAAGTATTTAGTTGTTGGGATAAAAATCCGATAAATAGACATCCTAATATTATTGGGGAAATTTTTATTAATATTTTAGATAAGTAAGCTAAATTAATATGAATTTTATTATCGTCGTTAGCTGTCAATATATAAGCTATTATATTTTTTAGTAAGAAAATGTTGGCGAATACAAGTAATGTTACTTGCATGAAAAATATCGCAACAACGATTGATACTATCACCAACACGAGTTCAATGACTCTCACAGTTAATAAATTTTTGTAAGCTAATACTTTTAGTTTTCCAGCTCGTTCAATAAGAATTAAGGCTCTAAAAACGCCACCACCACATAAAATTACTAGTACATACTGCAAGTTTTTCCATGTATCTTCATTGTAAAGTAGACTAATTAGGCTGGTTCCATAAATGCTTAATAATGTATAAATTGGCAATACTAAAAGTGCTTGCGAGTATATTACTTTATTTTTATCTTCCTCTGTATTAGTAAAGCCTAGGGATAGAAATACTTTGTCAAAAGTTCCTCCAAAAAATTCTTGTACGACTTGCACTAACCTTTTTAAAAAAGCGTAAGTGCCTGCATCACCTATATTTAAAAAAGCGCCAATAGCGAAAGTGTCTAGTCTATTAGTAAATATGTTTAAAGAAACGTTAAAAAACTGAAATCTAAAATAATTCCAATCAATAAGAGGGAATGTGAAAACTCCAAAATAATTTTTATAGTCACCTACTGCAATTATATAGGTAAGTAGATATAGGCCGTATAGTAAAAATTGGTAGACATAAAATAAGTTATAATCGGTTCCAGTAAATATAAACGTAATAATAATTAATAATGCACTTATAGCGGAAAACCCCTGGCATAAGGCTACAATTTTATCCCTATTCGTTTTAATCAAATAGGCTCGCAATGAATGACCTATAGCATGGAAAAATAGTATAGGAATAGACGCTAATGACAAGCTTAAGATATCGTTATTGGAATATATTAAGAAAAAGATATAACTGAGAAAAAGTGCTAATGGAACTACTAATATTGTACATAATATTAATGAAATAATAATAATCTGATTTAATTCAATTCTAGATATTGAGGGTAATTTAAGTATGTAATTTTCAATTGCGTCATTGAAAAATTGGTCTGAATATACAACTATAAAAGCTCCAATGACAAATTGGCCTAATAATTCAGAACCTTGATAACCCATTAAAACTAGTAAGCAAAGTATAGAAGATATGCTTGCAACCCACTTTCCACCTAATAGCCATATGATTTTTTTATACATACTCTACCTATTTATTTAAATCTGTAAAAAAATCATTTATTAACTTATGGTTATTGATGAATATATCTTGAATAGTCGTTATATCCGCATTAGAAAAGTAGGCATTATTACAATTAGTGTAGTCCTTTATAAGTTTAAAAATATTTGCATCTTTAAAGATACCAATAATTTTCGAATTTTCTGCTGGATCTATCAGTGCTAAAGGCATAGCACCTTTGCTCATTGCCAAAAGTAGGACATGCAGTCTGTTGCTTACAACGTATTTACATTGGCTGAATAGTCTTTCATTTTCAGTTAATAGTTTTGATAAATCTCTTAATTCTACATCATAAGACTTATAGCGTGAATAGAGTCGTTCTTGAAAATCCTGGTCAAATTTAACTTGATATATAAATAAAATCTTACCGTGTGCACTTTTAACAATTTTGTCCAATGCTATAAATAAGGACTCTATATTATTGTTAGGCTTTCTAACTGAAATGACAATGTCGTATGTTTTTTCTAAATTACTATTTTCATATGCAAGCGTAAAAGCAAGGTCAGGTACTATTTTCGAAACCCTAATTTTTAACTTTCTACATATCTCAAAAGTAAGGCTGTCTCTAACTGAATTTGAATACAAGACTTTAGATTGTAATCTAAGCATGTAACTGTGAAAAGTAGATAAGTTTGAGAAAGATACACCTACTCGATGTACTTTTATCCCTATAATTTTGAATAAGCTGAAAATAAACGTTGTACCTAAGTACATAATTACTTTTTTTGGAGATATTTTCCCACCGTACCCGCCAGGGTTCAAAAAATAATTGACATTATTCAGTGATAATCTAGATTTTAACATTAAGTAATAGAAATATATTGACGAATTAACCAATACTGCACTTTCAATATCTAGGTTTTTTAAAAAATCAGTTGGTACATTTTTAATACATATTATTAACTTTTCTGTGGGCTTTAATTGTTTTATCAATTCACGATTTATGAGTGCATCACCTAAATTTTCAAATTGGGTCTTAACCTTAAAAAAACAATGAGTCATAAATTAGTCCTAATAACTTAGTGTTAGCAAAAAAGTATTAATAAACATTCTTACCCACAAACCCTTTCAATACTGTAAACAATACAATTTTAAAATCAAACCACAGTGACCAATGGCGGATGTAATGTAGATCGTGTTTTATACGCATTTCCATTTTTTCCATGGTGTCGGTTTCGCCGCGCCAGCCATTTACCTGGGCCCAGCCGGTAATACCGGGTTTCATTTTATGGCGCAGCATATAGTAGTTAATTTGTTTACGGTATAACTCGTTATGCGATATGGCATGAGGGCGTGGGCCGACTACCGACATGTCACCTTGCAGTACATTAAAAAACTGCGGGAGTTCGTCAAGTGAGGTGCGGCGTAAAAATGCGCCTAGAGGCGTAATACGGGCATCACCTTTGGTGGCCTGTTTAATGTCATCGCCATTGTCTTGGGTGGTCATTGAACGAAATTTATAGATTTTAATCTTTTTACCGTCCATGCCATAGCGACCTTGTTTGAAAATCACTGGGCCTTTGGAGGTCAGTTTAACTGCGGCGGCGATGAACAGCATTGGGATAGCGATAATTGTTAGTATAACGCTGGCAAGTACCACATCTTCAATGCGCTTTATCGCTGAATAGCCGCCCTTCATGGGGCTGTCGTAAATGCTGATGGTTTGCATTTCGCCAACATGGCCCATACGGGCGTGCAGTAAGTTATAGGTAAACATATCGGGCAGTATGTGTACGTCAACCGTGGTGTCGCCCAGGGCTTTTAATATGCCGTTAATGCGATCGGTGGCCTGCATGGGCAAACCAATAAACAACACTTCTATTTTACCTTCACGGGCCAACTGCACGGCTTCGTCGATGCCGCCTTTTAAATAATGGTGGTATTTTTCTTCTATGCGGTCGGTGGCTCTTTCATCAAAGATGGCACTGATTTTATAACCGGTTTCGGGGTGGTGTTGGATTTCGTTGTATAAATCGATGCCGCGTTTGGTTAAGCCAACTATACCCACCGAGCGGGTATTGCGGCCACTGCGGCGCAAGGCAAACAGTACTTGTCTAAAGAATATGCGCCACGCACACAGTACTATGGTGGTGCTGATTATCCAGGTACCTAGTACTACGCGCGAAAAGTATTCGGTTTGTTTGGTAAAAAACAAAAATACAAAAATGGGGAATAAGGTCATGATCCAAGACGCGCTGGCATAAAACAGCATTTCTTTAAGCGAACTGGCACGCCATGAGCGATATAGCGCAAACATCTCTGCAAAAAAGATAAAACTGAGGTTGCCAATCAAGGCGAGCATAAAATACTTGGTGTCGTATTTAGATATATATAACAGGCTGGCCAAAGCCAAACACACCTGAATGATCAAGATATCGGCAAAGCGATATAAGAAGGCAAACTGGTTAATGTTATTCCGGACAAATCCGTCGTTTTCGCTCATGTACTTCTTCCCTAGATGTTGCTTGTTCTACATTAGCGCGATTGTGTTAACGTGCTATTACACCAATAAACCATGACATTTTATGTTATTACTTATTTGTGGCAAGTGTTGCATGCCACTACTGTAAGTTATTTTGTATATTTTTATATGCTGCAACAAGTTTGACATCCATTCAAGCCTTTGTGTTTCTAAACCCAAGCTGACATAAGCATCGGCTAACATACTATTTTGTAACAGTAAAAATAAGGCTTTTGTACCTGTTAGGCTTGTTATGTCGCATTGGTATTGGTTACTTTGCGTGCGCTCTAAAAAGTAAATGGCTTTTAAGGGGGCGCTGCTTTCATTCCAAACGTTACCCTGCAGTGTATCAACTTCAAGCTCGTGCTTGGCAAATTTTTCATGCACTTTTTTTTGTTCTTTTATGGCTAACAACGATGCGCTGGCGTGTTTGTTAGCTGCAGTGTTATCACTTTGACTACTTGTATCATCAAGTTTTGTGCCAATAAACTGCTCAGCTGAATCTGGCCACAATCTAATTTTGGGCCAACTGGGGTAAACGCGATATTCATTGCCATGGCTCTGGTGTATGGCTGCCATGTCGTCGGTCATCATTTTAAACCCGTGCTCTAACAATTGGGTAGTTAAGGTTGATTTACCGGTCCGACTTGGTGCAATGAATAAAAATGCATCCCCATTGAGGCTCATGGCGTTTGCATGAATACAGGGTACGCCTTGCAGTTCTAACCAACAGGCAATAGCAGTGCTTTGAATATAGTGTTCAAAACCGGTACCGCCAGACTGCCAGCAAACTTGCATAGCTTGCTTATCAAAGGTAAAGCTGCCGATGCCTTCGCAGTTAACATCTAGCTGGTAAGTGTTGGCATGTTGGTACAAGTTCATTTCGGTGGTGTAGCGCTCGCCTTCGTCTTTAAGTTGCCAAATAGGCGCATTGTTAGCTGTGAAGGTGGGCAGGGTGTTTATTTGTGCAAAAGGTAAGTGAAAACGTACCTCGCCGATGTTTTGCGGTGCGGTATTTGGTGCAAGTAGTTGCACGCCATGCAGGGGCTTAAGGTACGAGAACTGTGTCATAACATCCATTTAACTAACTTCGTTGATATAAGTACCAACCACCCAATGTTTGAAGTGTATCAAGCTAAACGATAAAGCAAAAGACAGAGCGGAAAGTTTTAACCATTTAGATAGTAAAAGCAAAAGCGTTTGAACCACAGAGGGCACCGGGTGCCGCGCACAGAGATCACGGAGGTTTTTTTTTGTAGGAGCTGCTTCAGCTGCGAACCGCGGTGATGGATGAACCTCGTTGATGAATTGGGCATTGGTTGTGAAATCAACATTTGGGGGTGATTTGTTCGTCCCTTGTAGGAGTTGCTCCGAAACGGATGTTATCAGCTGCGAAGGCGATGACAAAGTAGATATTTGATAGCAAGAGCCAAAAACAAAAGCAAGAGCGTTCCCACCACAGAGGTCACAGAGGGCACAGAGGTTTTTGTTGTAGGAGGTCCCGGTAACCGGCATAGTTTAGGGGCGAACCGCGGTGATAAAACGACATTGTGATATCAAATTAATAGCTGGGGTTGATTTGTTCGTCCCTAAACCACGCCGGTTACCGGGAACTCCTACAAGGGGGAAAAATCAACCTCGTTGGTGAATTGGGCATTGGTTGTGAAATTAACATTTGGTGGTTGATTTTTATTCGTCCCTAAAGGAACTCCTACAAGGGGGTGGGGGGATAAATCGACTTCGTTGATGAATTGGGTATTGGTTGTGAAATCAACATTTAGTGGTTGATTCTTCGTCCCTAAAGGAACTCCTACAAGGTGGTGGGGGGGGGAATCAACCATCGTTGATGGATTGGACATTGGTTGTGAAATCAACATTTGGGGGTGATTTTTCGTCCCTAAAGGAACTCCTACAAGGGGACGGGGAAAATCAACCTCGTTGATGAATTGGGTATTGGTTGTGAAATCAACATTTGGGGTTGATTCTTCGGCCCTGAAGAGCCTCCTACAAGGGTGGGGGGATTTTTACAAAATGGGTGTAAAACTTTTTGACAGGTATAAAAAAACCCGCCGGGGCGGGTTTTTGTTATTTTGTGCTATTAACCTTGGAAAGGGTTACGCTTGGTGTTGCCACCGTTTTCGTCAGGTACGCTACCTGCGAAGCCTTGCGTTAGTTCAGCTAGGCTGCCCACTTTAGTTAATTCAGGCTTAGTATATTCAAGTTTTTTAGTCATGTTGTTTCCTAACGTATTCATAATAATCTCCTTAAGCCTTTTTGCGACGAGTTCCGGCTACTAAACCTAGTAACGCTAAACCCATTAAAGATAGTGTTGCTGGTACTGGTACTGCATCAGTGTCTACTGCGAACATGGTTGAACCTGAGATATCAAACAATGATAAAGCAGAGAACAACTCAGCTGAACCAGCTGGATTCATAAAAGTGAAACCGATTGGGCTGCTTGATACAAATTCACGACCAGGGCCTGAACCGTCTGCAAGTAAGTCACCAAACGCAGTATCAAATACAAAGGCTGTGCCAAGATTGATCCACAATGAGCTAAGTTGAGCTTGGCCAACTTCTAATACCCAAATACCCGCCATTGGAGCTAGTGGATCGTTTGGTACGATAGTGTCGCCGTCAACTGATAAAGACCAACCAGAACCTGTTACGCCGCCTTTATCGCCGCCTAAGTCAGCCCAGTTCAATGTTTCAGTTGATGTATCAGCAAAAGTCGCTGTTACTTCAATGCCTGCCATATCTGAACCTGTTACGTTCCATATAAATGCTGCTTGAGCTTGGCTAGCAAACATTGCTGCAGCAAAGCCTAATCCTAAAAGTTTTTTCATGTTCATGCTCGATCCCCTATTAAAGTTCAAAATGGCTCTGAGGTAACAACTAACAACTATGTTTCCCTTCAACCGCTGTATTCGTTTGTTATCTACTACTGCTAATCATAATGCAAACACTGTTCCAACTCTGAAAAATCCTTTTGAAACAAATGCTTATCTATGTTAATGAGTTGTTAATGCCTATTTTTCTAAGCTTTTACTATTTTTAACGCAAGATCTGTAAAAAATACTGACGTTATTTGTAATTCTTAGAGTAAATATTTTACACAAAGTAACTTGTTGTAATTTGTGGTTAATTTTTGCTGCACTTTAATGCATGCTATTGATTAACTTTATAAAAACTACATTTTTAAACTAATGAATCACTTATTCGCCTTTATTTCTGCTTCTGTAGCAGGCCAAAACTCAAACCCGCAAAGCCTTATTCAGCGACTAAATAGCAAAGCGGACGAGATTGTATACGAAATAAGTGAGACAAAAAACAAAGATCTTTTATTTGGCTCGACTATTTTTGCTGATGTAGGTGGGGTAAGTGCTTCAAATAAGACTGTTTTTTTTGAAAATGAGGATAAAAGTTGTCTTTTATTTCATTCTTGCATCGCACCTTCTGATCTTGGCGATCCTCAATTGCAACCGGATTGCACTTCACAGGTGCAAATTGCACCGCAATTAGTGCAACTGATGAATAATCGAGGTGGAGACTTTATTGCTAGGGTGAAAGGTAGCTTAGTTTATATGGGCTTTGATTCACGCCAACAGTATTTGCATGTGGGTAAAGATCCGTTTAATACCGCATCTGTCTATTGGTTAGCTACCTTGGGTGGTATTTTGGTGTCTACTGATTTACGTTTTTTAGCCTTGATGGCCGATAAGCCGATTAGTTTGTCGCAGAAGGGCTTGGCGAGTTGGTTGAGCGGCTTTCCTAACCCGGCTATTTCGCTGTTTAATGAAATTAAGGTACTGCCCAGTGGTTCGCGTTTGCAGATTAATCGCGATCTGCGCGAACAGCTTGTTCAGTTTTGGGATATCGCGCCTGACAATAAAATTGTTTTAGCTGATCAACAGGCTTATTCAACGCAGTTTCATGCGCTTTTACACAATAGTGTTGCGGCGGCGTGCAGGACTGAGCGAGAGACCGTGGTGTCGCAAATGAGTGGGGGCTTGGATTCAACCAGTGTGACTGCCTTGGCGGCGCAGGTGCTGCAAGGCCAACACAAACGTTTGTTGCCTTTGTCACATATTTATTCGCGGGCAGAGAGTTGCAATGAAAGCGATTTAATTGCTGAGATGCAACGCTTCTTGAAATTGAACGATAATTTGCAATTGGATGTTGATGGTGAAGATAATCGCGACTTTTTAAGCCTTTATCCTACTGCGCTAGAAAGCCCAGGTACGGTACTTTCACCGCGCTACGTGAGTGAGTTGGCCATAGTGCAAGCTAATGGCGCCGATGTACTGTTGTCGGGTAATGGCGGTGACGAAATGTGTTGGGGGCACAGTGTGGCCTATACCCAACGATTAAAAGAAGGCGACTTTAGCGTGATTGCTGAAGTATTAAAGGCCTGTCACTCTGTAGGCATGTCGCGCAAACAAGCGATTAAAAATCTGTTTATTAAGCCTTTTTTACCCGATTTGTTGTTGCGCGTTTTAGGCCACAAAAAATCCGGTGATTTAAGCGAAGGATTTCCAGCGTGGTTAACCCCTAAGGCCAAGGAACTTGCCCAATTTGAGACGCAAGTGAATAACCCCTTTAATTATCAGCGAGATCCGGTGGGTTTTAATCGTTATCAAAGTCTCAAGACTACGGCGACCTACAATGCGGTGCGCTCGTATCAACAACTAAGCCAACGATTTGGGGTTGAGGTTAGGCACCCGTTTTTTAATAAAGAGTTGGCTGAGTTCACGTTTGCAATACCCGCCAAACAGCTGATTCAAGGCGCATATCCTAAGTGGTTACTGCGCAACAGTATGTCGGCCCAGCTACCTGAAAGTGTGTGTTGGAATATTAAAAAAATCACCTTTGACCAGCATTTTGGCGATCTAGTCAGAGAAAACGCCGATGCGATCCGCAGCCTGTTTAAACATTCAAGACTAGCAGACATGGAGCTGGTCAACGAAAAGACCCTAGTGGCCGAGTTCGACCGCTTAGTGAATGACAAAAATTACCCCCTACACGTCGATTTACTCTACGCAATTTTAACCTACTCATGGCTGCATACCCATTTCCCCGAAAAGTAATGGTTTTTTGCGGTTTATGTTTGTCTCTTGTAGGAGCTGCTTTAGCTGCGAAGCTTTTATCTGCGAACCGCGGTGATGAATTGACATTGTTATACCAAATGGACATCTATGGTCGATTTGTTCGTCCCTAAAGGAACTCCTACAAGGGGCGATTATTGTGAAATCAACATTTGTTGTTGGTTCGGCCCTTGTAGGAGCTGCTCCGTAACGGATGTTATTAGCTGCGAACCGCGGTGATAAATCGACCTCGTTGATTAATGGATATGGTGATATCAAATGGACATCTGTGGTCGATATGTTCGTCCCTAAACCACGCCGGTTACCGGGAACTCCTACAAGGGGTGATTATTGTGACATCAACATTTGTATTTGATTTTTCGTTCCTTGTAGGAGCTGCTTTAGCTGCGAATAATCAACCTTGTTGCAAAACGGGTGAGAGCTGGTAAATCAACATCGGTGGTCGATTTGTTCGTCCCTAAAGGAACTCCTACAAGGGGAGCTACAACAAACCGTTTAGTGAATTTATTTCGTTTTTTTCGTTGGAGGTGATGCGTTGGAGTTCGACGTATTGGCTGGTTTCTTCGTTTGAATCATTGATGATGTGGTTGTTGACAACTAACCAGCAGTGGGCGGCTATTTTGCCTTGGTCTTTTTTTACACCGATGCTGAGTTGGCTGTTTATTTTGTGGGTGTGGAGGATTTGTTTTTGCACCATGCAGCGGCGTAAACAGTTGATTTTTACTATGTGGTGGCGGGCGGCTTTTTCTATTAAATTACAGATTTTTATGGCCCGTAGGTGAGCATCGCGTTCGTCTTGGAATTCAGTATGTTTGTACAAGGCGCTTTGCCATATTCGATAGGGCAGGTAACTGATTTTTACCTGCCATATTACAAATAAACACCAAGCATGCAGCACTATACCTTGCTGGCGCAGACCGAGTTGCATGAATGTGCGAAGGGACTTAGGCATCTTGTTTTTGCGCTAGGCCAGCTTGTTCTAAGTTGCCTAACAGTTCGGCTAGGTCTTGGGCGACTTGTTGGGCACTGACGTCATATTCGTCACTGATAATTTGTGCGACTTGCTCAGAGCTTGACCCCGCTTGAAGTTTTTCTAACATCAAGGCACCAATGCTGTTTAAGGTAAAATAATCCCCTGTTTGTGGCTCTAATATCACCATTTCATCGACTACTTTTTGGATAAGAAGCCCGTCTTTTAACACCAGTTGCATATTTCCTCCTTGTTTTACATTACTTCGTTGTTAGTTTTCAGCAATAAGCTGGCCATGTTTGAGCCTGAACACTTTATCTGCCACTTCGCTGAGCGTTGGGTCATGGGATATTAAAATCACAGTATAGCGATTAAACAAACCACTGAATTCTTCTTTAAAAGATTTTCTGGATGACTCATCTAACATCGAGGTGGGTTCATCGAGTAACAATATTCGTGGTTCAAACAATAAGGCGCGTGCCAGTGAGATACGTTGTTTTTGCCCACCGGATAATAGCACGCCGCCTTCGCCAACGGGTGTGTCGTAACCTCTGGGCAGTTTTTGAATAAAATCGTCGGCGCCCGAGGTTTTGCAGGCGAGTATCATTTTTTCGCTGTTGGGGTTAACGATCCCATACGTAATATTGTCGGCTATGGTGCCATTACATAACAGTACATCTTGCGATACCAAACCAATAATGCTTCTGACCGAGGAGTTACTGGCTTGTGCGATATCAATACCATCAATCATAACTTTACCGCTTGATGGCTCATTAAAGCGCATGAGCAGATGTAATAAGGTGGTTTTGCCGCCGCCGTTTTCACCATACAACAAGAGGGTTTTTTTATCGCCTAGATGAAAACTGACGTTTTTAAGCACATCGGGGCGGCTACGATACGAAAACGATACATTGTCAAAATGAATGTCACCGGAGTTAAATTTTGCATCTATTTTGTTGAGGCTATTGGGCTCTGATTCTAAATGGTAAAACTTAAGCAAACGTTCAGATGCACCAATAACCTGTTGGGTTTGGCCATACAATCCGGCTAAGGAGCCCAGCGGACGGGTAAAAACTAAGCCGTACAGCATCAAACTGACCATATCTGGAATATTGATGGTGCCACTTTGGAAACGCATAAAACTAATGACCACCACCAATAATATGCCGATTGACGCCATAAATTGTACTAGGGGTGAGAGCAGGGCCTGAAGTTTAAGCTGCTGACTGCGCAAGTTCAGGAGTTCGGTCGTTTTGCGTTTGAATTTAGTCGACTCTGTGGATTCTTTATTGAAGGCTTTGATCAGTGAAATAGCGCCAATGTTTTCGCTGGCCAATGCCATTGAGTCGGCTTGGGTTTGCACCAAGGCCCTTGATATGGGTTGCATGCCGCGACTGACTAATTTCAATACGATAAATATTAAGGGCACCAGCACGCAGATGAGTATGGCGATGCTAGGTTCGATGCTGAACATCAAGAATGACGCGCCGACCAAAACCAAAATATTCGGGATTAAGTTGGTTAATACACTGGAGGCATAAAAGCTGATAACGGCCAGATCGTTACTTAACATGGACAATACATCGCCCCGTTTGTTTTCTTTAAAGTATTGCATGGGCAGTACTTGAATATGATCGTACAAACGGCAACTGAGTTCGGCCATAAGGCGCGCGCCGATGAGGCTAACATTGTAAGTGGATAAAAAGCGCAGTAGGCCATGGGCTGCAAATAAAGCCACCCATAATAATAAAATAATGGTGTGGGTTTGGTTTATGCCGCTGTTATCGGCAATAAAAAACTCCGAATATTTACCCGCAAAAAAAGGCACGCTCAGGCTGACGGCAGTTTCGCATAGCATTAAAAAAACCACGAATATAAAAGCGTGTTTATGCTCTTTGAATACTTTCATGCCATATTCGAAACGAAGACTATTTATCATGCTGTTTTTTTTCAATCCATTGGGCGGTTTATACGTTTTTTGCAATTGTACAAGCAAAGCGCCAAAACGTTAGCGTTTTCGTTCTATTCAAACCCAAAGGTTATCACGCGTTTTTTACAGTTAGCCAGCATAACACCATTTTATTTGTTTAAAGTGCATGGGTTATTTGTTGTAGGACCGGCTTCAGCCGGGAAAAATCAACCGCGGTGATGAATGGATATTGTGATATCAAATCAATATCGGTGGTTGATTTGTTCGGCATTTGTTGGAGCTGCCGGTGACCGGCGCGGCCCTAACGGATGTTATTAGCTGCGAATAATCAACCTCATTGTTAAATGGATATTGAATGGTAAATCAACATCTGTGGTTGATATGTTCGTCC
>NZ_JBDYKM010000037.1:0-24441 GCF_040012495.1 Paraglaciecola sp. 25GB23A | reverse complement strand
GTTTTATTATCGAGTTCGGGGACCGCCTCGAGAAACATCTTAAATAATGGCAGTTACACAGAATCTGTTACAGGCTCAAAACCTTACCAAAAATGCAATTACTTGTTAAAGAAGCTCTGAGTATTCAATCATCTGACAAGCCAATTAAGCAGGACTAAAAACAGTTTACTGTTTCGGTCCTCAACACCTAATGGCACAAAGAGTCTATTGAAAGAAACCCTTCGACTGTCCGCTTTTTCAGTAAGCCGGTCTCCACAGCTACCTAATCAATGATCCACTTTTTGCCCGCTGTGTAAAAACACCGATGACTAAATTCACCTTGCACTGCCGGGTGAAATGTAAGTTTGATTGTTTAGGAAACTTGGTCAGATTTTAATGGCTAGCACATATTCATATCATGGTTTGAAAAAGGTTTTTACACAGTCTGCGTTTAAAGTGACCTCTCAGAGTCTGAATAGGACAAGCTTATCATTCCAAGCTATCTGCCACTATAACCTAGGTTATTTCCGCTTTTACTGAGTTCGGGCTTAATGTTCATCCTTGAAAATATTACATTCCTCCCCACATCTAGCCTATCGTGCGCTTTTATTGATTTTTTGAGTGGAAAAAGCGTTTAGCCGACAACCTTTGTTGTCCAGAAAGTTTGAGGAAGTCTAATGACTACTATTGTATCAGTGCGCCGTAATAATCAGGTGGTCATTGCTGGAGATGGCCAAGTATCTCTCGGTAACACAGTAATGAAAGGTAATGCCAAGAAAGTACGCCGCCTATATCACAACAAAGTATTAGCCGGTTTTGCTGGTGGCACCGCGGATGCTTTCACTTTATTTGAACGTTTTGAAACAAAATTAGAGATGCATCAAGGCAACTTAACTCGTGCAGCTGTTGAGCTAGCAAAAGATTGGCGTACCGACCGAATGTTGCGCAAACTCGAAGCACTGTTGGTGGTGGCTGACGAAACAGCGTCTTTTATTATTACCGGTAATGGTGATGTGGTGCAGCCAGAGCAAGACCTAGTCGCCATAGGTTCAGGTGGAAATTATGCGCAAGCGGCCGCCACTGCCTTATTAAATAATACCGACTTGTCAGCCAAAGAAATTGCTGAGAAAAGTCTGACCATTGCGGGTGATATCTGCGTATTTACCAACCATCATCATACGGTTGAGTTACTCGAATACTAATTAGCGACTGCATGTTTGCAATCGGCAGTGCATTGCAAATCACTTAATTATGCTTACAGAATATAGGTTGAAATTATGTCAGAAATGACCCCAAGAGAAATAGTTCACGAATTAGATTGTCATATCATTGGCCAGAAAAATGCCAAGCGAGCGGTATCTATTGCCCTGCGTAATCGCTGGCGCAGAATGCAGTTGCCCTTAGAACTGCGTCAAGAAGTTACGCCTAAAAACATCCTAATGATTGGTCCAACAGGTGTGGGTAAAACTGAGATTGCGCGTCGTTTGGCCAAGTTAGCTAATGCACCATTTATCAAAGTTGAAGCGACTAAGTTCACGGAAGTAGGTTATGTCGGTAAGGAAGTCGATTCAATCATTCGTGATCTAGCTGATATCGCAGTTAAAATGACCAAAGAGCAGGCTACCATTCGCGTGAAATTTCGCGCTGAAGAAGCAGCAGAAGAACGCATTTTGGATGCATTATTACCCTCAGCTGAAAATTTTGGTGGTGATAAAGACCAAGAGCAAGGTAAAAATACCCGTCAGATCTTCCGTAAAAAACTTCGTGAAGGACTGCTGGATGATAAGGAAATAGAGATTGATGTGAATGCGCCGCAAATCGGCGTTGAAATCATGGCTCCTCCTGGTATGGAAGAAATGACTAACCAGTTGCAAGGCATGTTTCAGAATCTCAACTCTGGCTCTTCCAAGAAAAAGAAAACGTTAAAGATTAAAGATGCCTTTAAGTTACTAGTTGATGACGAAGCCGCTAAGTTGGTTAATCAGGAAGAACTCAAGCAAAGCGCGATTGAGTCACTGGAGCAAAATGGCATCGTTTTTATTGATGAAATAGATAAAATCTGTAAACGTGAAGGTGCTGGTAGTAGTGGCGGTGATGTATCGCGCGAAGGGGTGCAACGTGATTTGCTGCCCATGGTTGAAGGTTGCACGGTTTCGACTAAACACGGCATGGTAAAAACCGACCATATTTTGTTTATTGCCTCTGGTGCTTTTCAGATGTGCAAACCTTCAGATCTCATTCCAGAATTACAGGGGCGTTTGCCCATAAGGGTTGAATTGACCGCATTGACAGCCCATGATTTTGTCAGAATTTTAACTGAGCCAAATGCCTCTCTTACTGAACAATATGTTGCCCTGATGAAAACAGAAGGTGTTGATGTGACGTTTACCGAAGACGGTATTGAACGGATTGCGAACGCAGCTTGGACAGTCAATGAACGTACTGAAAATATAGGTGCTCGTCGTCTTCATACTGTGATGGAAAAACTGATGGAAGATATTTCTTACGATGCTTCTGAAAAAAATGGTGAGTCGCTAATTATCGACGCTAACTATGTTAACGATCACCTCGACAAACTAGTGGAAGATGAAGATCTAAGCCGCTTTATTTTGTAATAATTCTGATTATCTAAACAATCTCAATGCCACTCAATTGGAGTGGCATTTTGCTATTAATCGCCGATATAAAGTTTGGCATCAGTAACACCGATAATGGCGTTCATCGCTGCTAAATGTTTGTTACCTAAAATACCAATAAGGCTTCTTAAATCTTGGGCATTAATTGCATTCATTAGCGCTGTAAAATCAGTGGTAGAAAACTAATCTGATAGTTCACAACTACCAAGCATAATATGGCTACTATGGTTTTTTGTGAGAGGAATAATCACCATTTTTGTGAAGGCTAAAACGCTACAGCTGATTAAGTGGCTGATATAAAAAACTGAATTGTTAAAAAATCTTCTTTTATTTACTAATGGCTAACTCTGATACACCTAAGCGATATCATTTGCTTTTTCGACCATTTTCTATGTGTGTTGTTACGGTTTTTATAAATACAAGTCGGGCCGAGAGTTAGGTGAAGGCCACATGTAATATGGACTAAAGTACAATACAAAAGGTGCGCTAAAATAAGCCAAGCTTAACTTACTACTAGTTACACGCAAGGGCTTGCACACCGCGCTAAATAGTTCATAATGTTGACAAAGTTTAGTAAAGAGCCTCCTTCAATGTCCTTAGAAAACCAACATTCAAGCATGCACAATACTGCAAAGATTTATCCCAAGCTGGCCGGTGTTATTATGTTGCTGCAATTAGTATTAGCTCCGGCGGCTCATTCTGTTGAAGTGCTGAGTGCACAAGAATTAGCATCACACTGTGCACTTTTTAGCTCTGATCCTGAAGGCGCTGATGGCCAGTATTGTGTGCGTTATATTCAAGGCTTCATCGATGGAGCCATCGCAACCGATGCTCGTGTTATGCTCAATGCCGAAAATGTTATATCTGGCGATGAGACCTTCACTGAACGGGCAATGCGCACGCGTATGCCAGGCCGCGTTGACCGTTCTCGAGCAGAGAAACTAGCCGGCTTTTGCCTCGGTGACCCACTGCCACTGCGCGAAGTGGTCAACATTGTTGTTGCCGATTTGGCAGCAGATTTAAAAACTACAGCAAAGGATGAGCCCGCCATGGAAGTAGTTTACAAATCACTAATGAAAAACTATCCCTGCAAACAATGAAACGAGTCCTAACTAGACATGTGCTTCAGCGGGGCGAAGCACGACTTTCGTCTGTTTTGCTTTTGTTGCTTGTTCTCGCAATCTCTTGGCTATTGTGGTCAGGTTTATATAAACCCCTTGTTATTGGTTTAGGCGCATTCTCCTGTTTGCTAAGCGTTTATCTTGCGCATCGCATGGGATTTTTCCGCCATCATGACGCTTTATTGAGACTTTTGCCGCGCCTGCCAGGTTATTGGTTATGGCTGTTAAAAGAAATTATTATTTCAAGTATTGACGTGGCAAAGCTGATCTTAAAACCTTCCTTACCTATAAGCCCAACTGTAGTCGTGCTGCAATCCGAAGCCAAAACTGACGTGGGTCAGGTCATCCTCGGTAATTCTATTACTTTGTCCCCGGGCACCGTTACTTTAGATGTGCACGAGGGTAAAATTTTAATTCATTGCCTGACAGTTGAAAGTGCAAGGGAGTTACAAAAAGGTGAGGCCAATCGCCGAGCCGCTGCTCTGGAGCGCAAATGAGCATGTATATAGTCGTTTCTATCGCCATCTTGATAACCATGGTATTAGCCTTGGTGCGCGCATTGATGGGGCCAAGTGTCTACGACCGCGTATTGGCGGTTAACGTGTTCGGTACCAAGACAGTATTGTTGTTGTCTGTTATAGCATTTCTTTACGGTCGCCCTGATTTTCTTGATCTCGCGCTGGCCTACGCCTTGGTCAATATGGTCGGCATTCTTGCTGTACTCGAATATTTCCAAAATCGTGCCAGAAAAAACTCGAGGTCACAAGATGATTGATCTCGTATTGGATATTCTAAGCTGGATCCTACTTATCTTAGGCGGTGCTTGCGTGTTGATTGGCGGTATTGGTGGCTTACGGCTGCCAAACTTTTATGCCAGAATTCATGCCGCCAGCCTGACTGATACCATGGGAACTATTTTAATTTTTGTGGGTATGATGCTCCAAGCAGGTTTGTCATTAGCCACCTTGAAGCTATTCGCTATCATGTTATTCCTGTTGCTGACCGGCCCTACGGCTACTTATGCCTTGGCCAATACGGCCTTATTATCTGGTCTCAAACCTGACGCAGGAAGCGCTAGTGACGAACTCGAGGAGGACGAACCAAAATGATATTTGTTTTTGCAGTTTTCCTACTCACTTTGCTTGTCATTACCGCGATAGCCATAGTGCGTGCTAAAGACTTGTTCGTTGCGGTCATGCTGACATCGATATTTAGTTTACTTATGGCAGCAAACTTTTTTATTTTGGACGCTGCTGATGTAGCGCTAACCGAGGCCGCAGTAGGGGCTGGTGTGACAACGGTCATCTTTTTGTGTGCATTGTCGTTGACCGATGATAGAGAGAAGCCTCGAGAAGGAAGCCGCTGGATAGCTTTTAGTACAGTAGGCCTGCTCGCACTGCTGATCATTTACGCCACCTTTGATAAACCACGACTTGGTGACCCTGAAGCGCCGGTACATCAGCATGTGGCGCCCTGGTATTTAGAAAAAACCCCTGAATATATTGATATTCCCAATGTGGTTACCGCCATCCTGGGTAGCTTTCGTGGCTACGATACACTAGGCGAAGTCTTTGTTGTTTTTGCTGCTTGTATCGGCGTTTTATTTATTCTTGGGGTGAGCCCAGCAAGGAAAACCAAAGAAGTGCCCGAAAAAGATAGTGGCCTACGTCATCACTTGATACCCCAAGTAGTTGGCCGACTAGTGATACCGTTTATCGTGCTATTTGGTCTTTATGTGCAATTTCATGGCGAGTACGGCCCTGGTGGAGGTTTCCAAGCAGGCGCTATTATTGCCACCGGCGTCATTTTGTATGCACTACTCGAAGGTGAAGCTTCAGCTCTGCGTGCAATACCTCGGTCAGTGTTATTAGGCATGGTTGTTGGTGGTGCACTTTTGTACGGCGGCGTGGGCGTGGCTTGTATGTTGCTGGGCGGCTCTTTTCTAGATTACTCCGTGCTGGCTGCTGATCCAGTAGTTGGGCAACAATTAGGTATTTTAATTATTGAGGCCGGCGTTGGCATGGCAGTTTGTGGTGCACTGCTATCTATTTACCATGCATTTGCTGCCCGTGAGAGATTGTCATGAACCTTTTAGAACTGTTGGGCTATTTCAATTATTGGGTGTTCGCTATCATTTTGACGGTTGGACTGTATGCTGTAATTAATAAGAATAACTTGATCAAAAAATTGATTGGTTTATCTATCTTTCAATCAGCCGTTTTCCTGATGTATATCACGATGGACAAAGTGGAAGGCGGCACAGCTCCAATCATTCAAGAGGGGGTGGAAGGCCAGATATTTTCTAATCCTTTGCCTCAAGTCCTAATACTGACGGCCATTGTTGTAGGCGTGTCTACTTTAGCTTTGGGCTTGGCCCTCGTTGTACGTATCAATGAGTGTTATGGCACGATAGAAGAAAACGAAATTTTGGACGCCGACTGATATTATGGATTTATTAGCACACCTTCCTGCTTTGCAAGTGGTGGTGCCGATGTTATCGGCACCACTTATCGTATTGTTGCAGCCCCGTGGTTTAGCATGGGCAGGGGCGACCGCTTCCGCCTTAGTCAGCTTCGCCATCGCCGTCACACTGACCTTGGCTGTACTTGACGGACAAACCCTCGAGTATGCGATGGGGGGGTGGCCCGCACCTTTTGGTATTACACTCTCTGTTGATGCTTTAACCGCTTTGATGCTGCTTATAGTGACGGGTGCCAGTGCGATTGCCTTGTTAGCCGCAAAACCCAGCATTGACCAGCAGATTGAACTTGAGCGCCAGCCACTGTTTTATTCGGCTTGGATGTTAGCTATGTCTGGCTTAGTAGGGATTGTGGTCGCTGCCGATGCTTTTAATATCTTCGTGTTCATGGAAATATCATCACTGGCCAGTTATATATTGATTGCCGGTGGCCCTGATCGCCGGGCTTTACCTGCCGTGTTCAAATATTTAATGATGGGCACTATCGGCGCTACCTTTTACTTGATTGGCGTTGGGTTGATTTATATGATGACCGGGACCCTCAACATGGCGGATATGGAAGCACGTCTTGGTGACGTTACCGATATCAATCCGGTACTGGTTGCTGCTGGTTTTATCACCATCGGTTTAGCTCTGAAAGCTGCCGTATTTCCACTGCATGTTTGGGTACCAAATGCCTATACTCATGCGCCGCACATGGTTACCGTATTCCTTGCCGCGTGTGCGACTAAAGTAGCTCTGTATGTGCTGATCCGCTTTGATTACATGATATTTCAAGCTGCCCTTGTTGACCATCAAATGCAGTTTGCGTTGTTTGCGATGCCTTTGGCAATTTTAGGCATTCTGGTTGCGTCAGCAGTGGCGATGTTTGAGGGCAACCTAAAGCGATTACTTGCCTCGTCATCCATCGCACAAATTGGTTATATTTTACTTGGTGCAAGCTTTGTGAGTATTGCTGGTCTTAGTGCGAGTGCATCTCACTTGTTCAACCATGCTTTAGCAAAAGGTGGTTTGTTTCTCGCCGTTGCCTGTTTAGCCTATCAATATCGAGATTTGCGTTTAAGTCAACTGGGTGGCGCTTCTAAACGTATGCCTTGGACTTGTGCTGCCTTTGTGGTGTGTGGCTTAAGCCTTATTGGTGTACCTGGCACCGCTGGTTTCATTAGCAAATGGCTACTGATAAATGCCGCTTTGCAAAGTGGACCTTGGGGGTGGGCGCTAGTCGCAATTATTCTGGTTAGTTCTTTAATGGCGGTGGTTTACATCTGGCGTATCGTTGAGGCTTTATACTTTCAGCCACCCACAGAAGAAGGGGATGTGGTTGCTGAGGCTCCGCTTCAACTTCTTATCATTACCGGTCTTGTTGCCATTTTGAATATCTATTTTGGCTTATTTCCACAGGTGCCGTTGGAGCTTGCAAATAGTGCAGCATCGTTACTTTGGGAGGGTGCACAATGACAGCCGAAACCGCAATCTTGATGGCGATTATTGTCCCTTTATTCGGTGCATTAGCGATCGTTCTTGCTGGACGTATATCGCCAAACCTTCGTGAAGCAGCGACCGCGGTTACCTCCATATCGTTAATTTTTGTTGTCTGGGGATTGTTACCAACAATAATGGACGGTGGACGCCCTGCAATTGAAGTTAGCGAGTTAATGCCCGGCATCAGTATCGCATTTAAAGTCGAACCTCTGGGGATGTTATTTGCCGCATTAGCATCCGGTCTTTGGCTGATTAATTCGATATACTCAGTGGGATACATGCGTGGTAATAAAGAAAAGAACCAAACACGGTTTTTTGCTTGTTTCGCATTGGCCCTATCAGCCACCATGGGGGTCGCTTTTGCTGGTAACCTGTTTACGCTTTTCTTGTTCTATGAATTGCTAACCTTATCGACTTATCCTCTGGTCGCACACAAAGGTGACGCCGCTACTGTGCGCTCAGCTAGAATCTATTTGGGTGTACTACTTAGTACCTCTATTGGTTTATTTTTACCTGCGATTATATGGACCTATAGTCTAGCAGGAACGGGTGACTTCGTTGACGGCGGTATTCTTGCCGGAAAACTCAATGATCCAGAAATAGGTCTGCTTTTAGGGTTATTTGTATTTGGTATTGGTAAGGCTGCAGTGATGCCTATGCACAAATGGTTGCCAGCAGCCATGGTTGCACCTACCCCGGTGAGCGCGCTATTGCATGCGGTTGCTGTGGTGAAAGCGGGTGTATTTGCCATTACAAAAATTATTGTTTATGTGTTTGGAATTGATTTCCTGTTTGATGCACCAAGCTCACAGTGGTTATTATATGTTGCAGCCTTTACGATTATCGCTGCCAGTGTTGTGGCCTTGCGCCAAACCAACATAAAACGTCTGTTAGCCTATTCCACCATTGCCCAGTTATCTTATGTAATCATGGCCGCTGCTATTCTCAAGCCTTTGGCTGAAGTGGGTGCCTCGCTGCATATGGTTGCTCATGCCTTTGGTAAAATCACACTATTTTTTGCCGCTGGTGCGATATACGTTGCCTCGAAAAAAACGGAAGTTCAGCAATTGCGAGGTATTGGTCGACGAATGCCTTGGACTATGGCTGCTTTTACGATAGGTGCGCTAAGTATGATAGGCGTACCACCTACCGGTGGCTTTGTATCAAAGTGGTACATATTAGCTGGCGCTTTTGAAGCCAACAATCTTGTTGCTGTTTTCACCATCATTGCTAGTACTGTGCTAAATGCGGCGTACTTTTTACCGATTTTATACATGGCTTGGTTTGAACGAGAGCCTGCGGGTGGAAAAGAGCATGGTGAAGCCCCGTTTTTGGCTGTGTTAGCTTTATGTATAACCGCGATGTTAACACTCGCTTTCTTCTTGTTTAACGGCCCTGTCATTGAACTAGAAAGTCAGGTTTTAAGTGGAGTTAGCGAATGAATCAAGACCAAAAGCAACTACATTGGTTAGTCAGACCTTCTACAATTCGTAAGCTTTGGATTGGATTCAGTATTGTGCTTGCCTTGGTGGTTGTGGCGCAAACAGTGGTTTACATCAAAGGGTATTTTGGCTTCGATGCTTGGTTTGGTTTTGGTGCTGTTTACGGCTTTGTCAGTTGTTTAATCATGGTGTTAGTGGCTAAATTATTAGGTTTTGTATTGAAACGTCCTGAAAACTATTACGATCAACCCTTTGCTGGGCCTAGGAAAGAGACAGAAAGTGACAAAGTAAAGGAGGACGGTCATGGGGTTTGATGTTTTTCCACCTGCATTTGTCCTATTAATTGCTGCTGTGCTGATCGCTTTAACCAGAGGTCACGCAAGAGCCGCTGTTATTTTAATGGCTCCGCTACTTACTCTTTGGGCCATATGGCAAATACCTGATGGTGTGCAAAGCACAGTTAAGTTTATGTCATACAATATCGAACCTGTTGAAGGTAGTCCCTTAAGGCGACTGTTTGCCACTGTCTTTGCCATCATGGTTTTTGTGGGCGGTCTGTTCTCATTTCGAATAGCCAAGTGGTATGAACTTGCTGCCGCCTTTGCCTATGCCGCAGGGGCTATTGGTGTGTGTTTTGCTGGTGATCTGATTACTTTATTTTTGTATTGGGAAATGATGGCCATATTTTCTACCATCGTGGTTTGGTGTGGTGGAACGCCTGGTGCTCGGGCTGCAGGTATACGCTACGCCATAATGCACCTTTTTGGTGGTGTGATACTAAAAGTTGGTATAGAAGGCGTGGTTGTAGGAACCGGCTCAGTTCAAATTCAAGCGATGCTCGCAACTGATTTTAGTACCTGGATGATACTTATTGGCATTTTGATCAATGCTGCTGCCCCACCTGTGTCAGCCTGGTTGTCTGATGCTTATCCTGAATCAAGTCCCACAGGCTCGGTATTTTTATCCGCATTCACCACTAAAACCGCAGTATTAGCACTCATATTATTATTTCCAGGTGAACCAGTATTAATTGGTCTCGGTTTATTCATGGTGATGTACGGCATCATCTTTGCGCTTTTGGAAAACGATGTTCGGCGAATTCTTGCTTATTCAATTGTTAACCAAGTCGGCTTTATGGTTGTTGCGGTGGGTATTGGTACTGAAATGGCGCTTAATGGCGCAGCAGCACATGCTTTTGCTCATATCGTGTATAAGGCATTACTCTTTATGAGTGCCGGTGTAGTGATATATCGTACTGGTAAAAACAAGTGTATCGAGTTGGGCGGTTTGTTTCGCACAATGCCTATTACAGCTGTGTGCGGGATCATTGGTGCCTTATCGATTTCAAGTTTCCCACTCACTTCAGGCTTTACTACCAAAAGTATGATTTCTCAGGCTGCAGTTGATGGCAATCTGATGTGGGTTTATATGGCATTAACTGCGGCATCTGCAGGTGTATTTTTACACGCTGGTATAAAATTTCCGTGGTTTGTGTTTTTTCAACGTGACTCAGGACTAAGACCTAAAGATGCACCTTGGAATATGAGTCTTGCGATGATCCTGTTTGCTGGCCTATGTATTCTTTTAGGCGTATTCCCTGAATTGCTCTATGCCTTACTGCCTTACCCTGTTGAGTATGAACCGTATTCTATAGGTAAAGTCCTGTTTTATTTGCAGTTATTATTATTTTCTGGTTTAGCATTTTTTGTGCTGTTGCCTCTAATGAAGCGTACTATGACTATCAGCCTCGATACTGACTGGCTGTGGCGAAGTGCGGCTTTTTCAGTGCTTAAATTAGGTGAAAAGGTCTTAGGTTTTATAAGCGAGATAATGGCGCAACAGCGTAACCGTTTGCAGCAGTTTTTGCATCGTATGGCAGTGCGTTACTTGGGCCAACCACACACCGCAGATAGTAAAGAACATGGCATGTTTGCGCGCTCTTGGCCAATCGGAACTACTGCCTTGTGGATCGCGGGCTTACTTTCAGCCTATGTACTGCTTTACTACCTATAGTAATAATGCCAATTCACAGTGCTCAGTTATGTCTGTGGATTGGTGGTATCAACGGTTTAACCACAAAAGTGCCAACTTTAAGAAAGCTGATAAAAATCAACAAGCTGGTAACAACTAATTAACTAAGTGTGCTGCAAAAAGCGATTTTTTTCGCTAATCCCTCAGATAATCATGAATAGTGCAAATATTAACCAGTTTGACTCGACTTTTGGTGCGCCTTTATATATAGTGCGCGCCGTTTTGAACTAAGTTGTGTTGCACGGTAATTCCGGCATTTCAAATGTACCTTGGTTTGTTTTTGTCTATTTACTATCTGGAATACCGTTTTGATATCTACCGCAAACATCACCATGCAGTTTGGCGCTGAGCCTTTATTTGAAAATATCTCAGCTAAATTTGGTAATGGCAACCGCTATGGCCTGATCGGAGCTAACGGCTGCGGTAAATCCACCTTTATGAAAATCCTCACCGGTGACTTAGTCCCCTCATCAGGTAATGTCTCTGTTACTCCTGGACAAAAGCTCGGTAAATTAAGCCAAGACCAATTCGCCTTTGAAAAATATAGCGTGGTTGATACGGTTATCATGGGTGACATGGAGTTGTGGAAAGTCAAACAACAACGTGATGAGATTTACGCCAAACCAGAAATGACCGATGAAGATGGTATGTTGGTAGGTGATCTCGAAGCCCAATATGCTGAAATGGATGGCTACACGGCAGAAGCACGTGCCGGTGATATTCTGTTAGAAGCTGGGATTGAAGAAAGTTATCACTATGGTTTGATGTCACAAGTATCACCAGGCTGGAAAGTCAGAGTGTTATTGGCTCAAGCCCTATTTGCTAATCCAGATATCTTATTACTCGATGAACCAACCAATAACTTGGATATCTACACCATTAATTGGTTAGCTGAGGTGCTGAATAAACGTAAATCTACCATGGTCATTATTTCCCATGATAGACACTTCTTAAACTCAGTCTGCACCCATATGGCAGACATTGATTATGGTGAGTTGCGCATTTATCCAGGTAACTATGAAAAATATCAGGCTGCCTCTTCGCTTATCCAAGAGCAGTTGTTAACTGAAAACGCTAAAAAGAGCGAAGAAATAGAAGAATTAAAAGCCTTTGTTGCCCGTTTCTCAGCCAATGCGTCAAAAGCTAAATTGGCTACATCACGCGCCAAAAAAATGGACAAAATTAAACTTGATGAAGTGAAGAGTTCAAGTCGTCGTACACCGCGTTTGAACTTTAAACAACATCAAAAATTGCATCGCCAAGCATTGATCCTTGAAGAAGTCGGTTTTGGTTTTGAACAACCGCCCTTGTTTAGCGGCGCAAATATGATCCTCGAAGCGGGCGCAAAAGTCGCAATTATTGGTGAAAACGGTGTTGGCAAAACCAGTTTCTTGCGTTGTTTAATGAACGAGCTGCAAGCTGATGGCATGATTAAATGGTCTGAAAATGCGGCGCTAGGTTATTGTCCACAAGACAGTACTGCCGACTTCGATTGTGATCTTACTTTGTTTGATTGGATGTCACAGTGGCGCACTCCTAAATATAATGATTTGATGGTGCGGGCTTTGCTGGGTAGTTTGTTATTTAATGCCGATGATTTTAATAAAAAAGCCAAGGTTTGTTCAGGCGGTGAGAAAAACCGCTTATTGTTTGGCAAATTAATGATGGCAGACTTAAACGTATTGGTTATGGACGAACCAACTAACCACATGGATATGGAAGCGATTGAAGCGCTGAATAATGCTCTAAAACAGTTTGATGGTACCTTGATTTTTGTTAGCCATGACCGCGAGTTTGTATCTTCGTTAGCAACCCGTGTGATGGAAATAAAAGATCAGCAAGTGATTGATTTTCATGGTACTTATGAAGAGTACTTATCACACCAAGGCCTGCAAAAAGCAGTAGCTTAAGTTCTACCCCGCACCTTTTATTAAGCCGTCATTGTGACGGCTTTTTTAGTTCAGGGCATTAATTGAGTGCCCTAATTCACTATTGCCACTGACTTGATTTGGGCCCATACCGGCTTGCCTACTTCAAGTTTGAGATGACTGAGCGAGCGTTGCGTGATGCGCGCGATTAATCTGCACTGCCCTACCTGCAACTCAACTAAAACCATAGCAGGATCAGGATCGGTTTGTATTGCACTAATGGTCGCGGCCAAGCGATTGACGATGCTGCTATCATCATGGTTTTCAAGAGCGATACTGAGATCTTTGGCTAAGAGCCGCAGCCGCAGTATGTTACCAATCTTTTCACCACTATCACGTAAGCATAAAGTGCTTTGTTGACTGTTGGCCAAATTGACTTGAATAAGATGCCATTGCTCCTCACGTGCGACGACCTTTGCTTCTAATACAACCGATGTTTCATCCGCCATACCCTGTAACTGGGAAATATGCGGCAATACCTCCACAACCGGGCCATGCATCGCCACCTTACCTTGCTCAAGCACCACCACATAGTCAGCAAGGCGGGCCACTTCACTTATATCATGGCTAATATAAATAATTGGCACTTGAGTGCTTGCTTTGAGTTTTTCCAAATAGGGTAAAATCTCAAGTTTGCGGGCTAAATCTAGCGAGGCCAATGGTTCATCCATAAGAATGAGTTTGGTTTGCGTCATCAAAGTTCGAGCAAGCGCTACTCTTTGCTTCTCGCCCCCAGATAGTTGCGATGGTAGTTGCTTTAGCAGTTTGCCTAAACCCATGAGCTCAATTATTTCACTCTGGGTTTGTTGGTCAGTAGGTTTTGCGCGTTTAATGGCAAAGTGAAGATTGTCTTGCACCGTTAAGTGAGGCAGTAGACTCGCTTCTTGAAAGACATAGGCAAGTTGGCGTTTGTGGGTAGCAATTTGGGTAGTTTGATCTTGCCACACTTCGCCTTTGACTATCATTTCGCCATTTTGACTTTGTTGTAAACCAGCCATGCAGCGAAGTAGGGTGGTTTTGCCTGAGCCCGAGTGGCCAAACAAAGCAATAATGCCTTTGGCCGGTAGCGTAATATCTACATCTAAGTCAAAAACGTGTCGGTTGTCGCGGCTAAATTGCTGTTGAAAACGCGCATATATATATGATTCACTCATATAATTTACAGCCCAAAGCGCATATTAGCGCCTGCTTTTTTATATTGTGAATAATATAAAACCAGCAATACTATAAACGAAAATGCCAACATGCTACCTGCTAACCAATGAGCCTGTTGATATTGTAGGGCTTCAACGTGATCATAAATTTGAATAGAGACTACTCTTGTTTGGCCCGGAATATTGCCGCCGATCATTAATATCACCCCAAACTCACCCACCGTATGTGCAAACCCTAATACCGAAGCACTTATAAAACCGGGTTTACTGAGGGGGAGGACCACGTTAAAAAATCGATCAATAGGGCTAGCGCCCAGTGTGGCTGCTAGTTCAAGTGGGCGCTGACCGATAGCTTGCATGGCGTTTTGAATGGGCTGCACTACAAAGGGTAGGGAATAACACATTGAGGCAATCACTAGGCCCCAGAAAGTAAAGGGTAGTAGACCAATGCCCAACTGTTGAGTGAGTTGACCCATCCAACCATTGGGCCCCATCGCCAATAACAAATAAAATCCGAGTACAGTAGGCGGTAAAATTAAGGGTAGGGCAACAATAGCTGCCACAAGCCCTCGCAGTCTTGAACGACTGGTGGCTAACCACCAAGCAAGAGGCGTACTAATAACTAATAACAATAAGGTCACGGTGGTGGCTAATTTGACAGTTAAACCAATGGCTTGCCAGTCTTCAGTGGATAGACCAATCAATGTTCGGCCCCTTGCTGATAGCCAAAATTTTGCAAGATCGCTAGTGCCTCGGGGCTTTGCAAAAAAGCCATAAACTCAGAGGCAATGGCCTTATGTGCACTTCTGTTGAGTATCAGTGCATCCTGTTTGATCGGTGCATAAAGTGTAGTAGGCACAACCCAAGCTGAGCCTGAGGATAACTGCCCTTTATACATAATTTGTGATAGCGCTACAAAACCTAAGTCGGCATTTTGAGTGGCAACAAACTGATAAGTTTGACTGATATTTTCGCCTTGAACCCAGCGCTGTTGTGTCGCTACAAGCAAGCCCAACTGCGCTAATACATCCATGGCAGCTACACCATAAGGTGCTAACTTAGGATTGGCGAACGCTAACTTATTATACGTATTGCTGTGTAAAACTTGGCCTTGACTATCGACTAATTCTGGCTTAGCCGACCATAAAGCCAAACTACCATAGGCATAGGTAAAGCGGCTGGAGGCAACAGCTAATTGGCGATCTATCAATGCCTGGGGTTTAGCTTGGTCAGCAGAAAGAAATATATCGAAGGGCGCGCCATTAACGATCTGCGCATAAAGTTTGCCCGATGAGGCAAATGATACTTGCAGCGGCGTTTTATGCATTGCTTCATACTCAGTAACTAAGTGCTGCATGGCTAAATTAAAATTAGAGGCAACCGCCAAGGTCAGGGGCTCTGCCGCGTTAATAGGCTTTATCAACCATAAAAGAGATAGAAAAACGACAATGCGCAAGTGTAAGGCCTTATTTACCATGAGTGACTGAGTTAAAAATGCTATTGCTCTGGCCAACTGACCAGCAAAACCTTATATATAATCAATTACATAGCGGGTCAATGCCACACTTTGTTGTGGATTTTGGCATAATCTAACAATTTTGCCCTCATACTTTTGTGATTGGCGCTAATAGGAAAGACCATGCAACAACATGCAGCAAGTCCATTAACAGACTACATTGAATATTCTCCGGCCGATATGCTTGAGCGTTCGGAGCACTTTTACACTGAAATTAAACGTCGCCATAGCATTCGTCAGTTTAGCGAGCGGGCAGTGAGTCGTCAGGTGATAGAGAATTGTATCAGAGCAGCAGGCACTGCTCCTAACGGCGCCAACCATCAACCCTGGCATTTTGTAGCGATTCAATCACCCGAGGTGAAATTACAGATCCGCCAACAAGCCGAACAACATGAGCAAGGCTTTTATGCTGGACGAGCCGGTGAAGAATGGTTAGAGGCTTTAAAACCTTTAGGTACCGATGCAGACAAACCATTTTTGCAGCATGCGCCCTGGTTAATCGCTATTTTCAGTCAAAAAACCAGTGGTGTTGATACTACAAATAAACACAGTAATTATTATGTGCATGAGTCAGTAGGCATTGCCACAGGCTTTCTGATTAATGCCTTACATTATGCAGGTTTAGTGACATTGACTCACACCCCCAAGCCCATGAGTTTTTTGTCTAAAATATGTCAGCGGCCCGATAATGAGCGGCCATTTATGTTGCTAGTGGTGGGTTATCCGGCGGCAGATGCCTCAGTTCCTCAGCATGCTTTAACTAAAAAGCCTTTGCATGAGATCTTAACTGTGTTGTAAAAACTAATCTGTGCCGGAGATTAAATCAGGATAGATAAGCCGATATTGAATGATCAGTCGGTGGTATTCATCACTCAAACTAAATTGCTTAAAAGCATCATCAAACTCAGTCAAAAGAGTGGGATCTTTAAAAGCTGCAGAATACTGTGTGCTTGGGAAAAAACTATGAACATGAACATTGTCCATCTGATTTTCGCCCATTATTTGCTGGCTCAAGTAATTGAAAATATTAATATCCATTACCACAACATCAACACTGCCGTTAAGCAACATTTCGACTTGGCGTCGCTGATCGGGTAATTCTATATAGAGTACATTGGACTCGACGGCACTGGCGAATTGCTCGCCTAATATCTTACTGGCATTTTGAAAAGCGATAACACTTAGGGATTTCAAATCAGCTTGTTTGCTAATAAGAGCCGCATTTTCTCGAAGGCTAATGGCAACATTTTGGTAACTAATATAGGGTTTAGATAAAATTTCGCTGGGCACCCCGGATTTAGCAGCAAGGGTTAAACCAATATCCGCTTGTTCCCTTTTAAAGGTTTCGTAGGTACGACCATAAGGCACATAAAGAACTGAAACACTATGGTTCAGACTAGCCAATACTTGGCGCATTAGCTCAATTTCAAAACCGGAATTTTGACTAGCGATAACGTAAGGCGGCTTTTCCCAGCCAGCGACTAATATCAATTCTTTAGCGTGTGTATGACTAAATAAAAAACTAATGCCAATACTGCACAACACCAATAAACGGCAATTCACTTTAGACACTCTCAGCCAAGCCATAATAACTCAAATTTTCCTTGTAATAATTCATGCTCATAACTTGTTTAGTCAAAAGCATTACCCACTATTTTACCACTGAAAGTTATCTTGTTGGTTGTTGTTTGGCAAATTAAATTAAGCGTTCTGAACCTTAAACGCCTGCCATTTTTTATAGGTAAGAGAGCGCCATAACCACTCTAAAGGGCCAAAGCGGTAATGCTTTAACCACCAACTTGATAGCGGAATTTGCAGGACTATAATAGCCAGCACAATTAACATCTGTGGAGCTCGAGATATCTCACCGTATAGACCACCTGCATAGCCATAAAATAAAGTAGTTAGTATTAACGAATGCATTAGATAATTGGTTAGGGCCATACGGCCTAACGGTGCCAAATAAGACAGTAAGCGATGCCAACGCGGCGACATTAATAAACCCATAATTAAACCTAAATAACCTGAAGCCATAAAAAATTGGCCCATACCAAACAGAAAACCTCCGACTATCTGTAATAGACCAAGGTCTTTAACAGCTGGGTGATCACCTATCATCAATCCTGCCACCGTAGTAAACAAGCCCACTCCCAGCCCAATACGACGCATACTGCTAAACAACACTGTATGTTGCTTGTAGTCACGCATGATCCCGGCCGATATCAACCAGTAACCCAAGATGAAAATAGGTAATAACATACCAAAGGTAAATGCGGGCGTTATGAGCAAATGTTCGATAGATTTTTCAGCTCGGTATTGGGTGGCTTGCCAGTAATTACCATCTTTTAGCGCCGCCAGTTCTTTAGCTACCTCTTGTTTATTTTCTTGTTGTGTTTCAAAAATTTCTTGAGCCTTTTGTTCGGGACTCAACTCGGGCTCTTCTTCGGTGTTGGCATCAGTTAGGGTATCTTCTTCGGCTAACTCATATAAAACTTCATTAGGACTTGTTTGGCTGTTTTGTTCGTCTGCTTGATAGTCAGATAGAGCATCATTATGAGTTTGCTCGGCCAGAGAAACACTCGAATTAACTTCTGGTGTTGCAGCGACCAGTTCGGCTTGAGTCTCTAGTTGCTCTACTAAAGCCAGTATATGTTGGCGCTCTTGCCATTGTTCGCTTAGTTTTTGATTGTCATGGCTCAAACTAAAACCAATACCTACAAAAATACCAATAATTGGTGGTAATAACAGCCACCATAACCCCAACTTTAAAAAGACTTTGGGATGATTATATTTTTGCAAACGTTTAGTTCGAAATAGATAAATCAAAGCAAGTAACATTAAGCCAGCAAAGGCATAGTCATGCAGAATATCGCCTTCCCATAAAAAAACGAGATGTAAAACACCAAACACAAATAAAACCACCATACGGCGCACAAACCAAGCGCCAAAAGGTTTGCCTGCTTCAATGGCACTATTGAGCATAACTGCAAAACCCATCCCAAATAACAGGGCAAAAAGCTTATAAAACTTGCCTTCTACAAAACAACGGACTAACCAGCCTGTAACGTGATCTAAACCGGCTAGGGCAGAATTGGCTGAGCCTAATTCACTAATGGGGCGGTTAAACCACTCTATATTCATTATCAATATGCCAATTAAGGCAAACCCACGCAGGATGTCCATAGCGTCGATGCGCATGCTGGGTTTAATTGGGCTTAGTTCTTCTTGTGGTAGCTTATGCGGCTCTTCTTGAAGCGTTGAGCTAGTTAGGCTTTCTGACGTCATTAAATTCGTCCATGTTGAATGATACTTTTTTCTCAGAGTATGCTTAAAGAGCCATAATGTCGAATTTGATAAAGACACATCGCTGAGGGATATTTAGTTGTTTCGATTGATGAAATCTTCATAACAGAATAACGTAAGCCAAGATTTGCCTAAGTGTAGACATAATTGTTAACAGACGAGCAGAAAGCAAAGGATGCAATAGTGACATGCGAGCCGATAGTGATTTATAGTCAAACCAAAATAGTAGTTTGTTGCTAAAGTTTAAACGCGCCGTTTTGATTATGCTGTTAGCGGCTATTAAGCTTGTGAACCGAATAAAACCTTGCGCTCAATAACAGTCAATTAGCAGAGTTAGAGCCTCAGGATATTCAACAAATTACCTTGGTCGCTCGTTCGGATGGAGCAGATTTTGACCCAGTGATTCAAGTCCAAGCTATTATTCGTGTCCTTGAATCTATAACAATGGGCAGAAATAAACGAATTATGTGGTTAAGCGGGGGTGGTGATTACAATGAATTTTTAATTGTTAGTCCCGACGTCGCTAAAAAGTTAAACGCCTTGACGCTTAGTGTTGATTTAACCTTTACGTCGCTCTCAACGAGAGTATTAAGAATATTGAACCATGTTTGCCAAGAGCTGGAGGAAAAATGAAAATAACTATCGAAATTGAAGTCAATTCGTCAATAAGTAAAGTCTGGAATGCTTGGGTTACGCCATATGATATTACCTACTGGAATTTTGCCTCAGACGATTGGTGTTGTCCCGTCGCCCAAGTTGACTTGCAAGTCGGGCAAAAATTTAATTATCGTATGGAAGCCAAAGATGGCAGCATGGGCTTCGACTTTGAAGGCGAATTCACTCAAATAGAGCTGCATAATCTCATTATCTATAAGTTAGCCGATGAGCGAGAGGTAAGTGTTGAGTTTGTGCAAACAGATGATGGTGTAAAGGTCATAGAAAGCTTTGAGGCCGAAGACGAAAACTCGGCTGAATTGCAACGCCAAGGTTGGTTTAGCATTTTAACTAACTTTAAGAAATACGTTGAAAGTAGCACTAAACAACGCGGCGCATAAATGCTGTCTATAATGTCCACACCCTTAGTATTAGGGGCTTGAATTTATAATAAATAAGCAATTTTTTGCAGCAAAGTGTGTTTTTGTCTTTAGTAACTTGAGCCTCTTGGTCATAAAAACTAGGTTTGTGAAGAATGTGTATTTTTGATTCAAGCAGCAGACTTTATAAACGTATTACACTGGTATGATTACATTCTTAGCAGCAGCTCTGAACTTTACTCAAAAATGCGCAGCAGTGACTTGGAGCCTGACTAATATATTGATCATTTTATGACACAGGCTTTAAACACTTCAGTACTTAGCTTTGTCGATAGTTACAAAACTTAACAACTTAGTGAGGATGTTGAGCTCATAATCACTAGCTGGGTGTGTGCCTTTTGACTGTTGTCTGTTATTTTTACTTTGGCGATAGTGCTCCTCTTATTTATTTGGCCTTTATAGCAAAGATGCATAAAACAATTTCACTGTCACAATACGTTAAAAGGCGCACCGGAGTGCCGCTAGGTGGGTCAGGTTCGATGCGCAATATGCTCGAACGTTCTTTAGGTGCGGGTTCGTTTAATCTTTTTTGGTACTACTGGAATCCCATTTGGAGTTACTATTTATCACGCAATGTGATGCGGCCGCTGAGTCGACTTTTGCCCTTTTGGTTGGCGACTATAACAACCTTTGCAATAAGTGGTGGCCTACATGATTTAGCGGTGACTTTAGTTAAGTGGCGAATCACCTTCTTTTTTACTCCATGGTTTTTCATTATGGGATTGTTGGTTGTGGTGTCTAAGAGCATAAATATTGAGTATCGAGCGTATTCCTGGCCTGTTCGAGTATTGTGTAACCTAGCATTTATTGCTCTGAGTTTATGGATTACCCAAAACCTCTTGGCGCTATAGTGCAAAAGGGCTTGGTTTGTCTCATCGAGGCATTTTTTAGTTAAAAACCGCCCCAAGTTTTCTGTTTTAACCTACAATCACTTAACTCTGACTACTGCTGCAGACGAGTGCTGTTAAAACCATAACTCTTCCCCTTTGATGAGGCATGAAAATGAAAGTATTACCTTATTTTGTGCTGAGCTTAGTTCTAAGTGTTAACAGCCTTGTTGCTATGGAATTATCACCAGAAGTACAGGCAGAGGATGAAAAACACATCATTAAAAATGCCACAGAATTAGCTAATACGCTTGTTACAGATGATAGCAGTGAGTTGTTACTCACTAATATTCAACAAGAGCTTGCAAAACAACAAATAGAGCTATTGGATAAAAAGCAAACACGGCAAATTAATAGACCCTTAGAGATAGCAAACGGCTTGTTTAATTTTACGCCAATGCCACAGGACTTTATATTCTCGTGTGGCCTAATCAGCCTGCCAGAGCAAGCAGCAAAGGTCTTGTTTACCATGGAGTTGTTTAAGCAAACAGAAACATGGGTGCCCATAAATGGCTCATCTACAACCACATCCTATTGGCGCGTTTCTTTTTAAGCGCAGCCCTTTATTTTGTAGCATACTAAAAAAATCGAGAGTAGCTCATCATCACGCGAATACTGCTGTCACTGTCAGTAAGCGGGCTATCGGCGATTGTGTCGTCGTACCATGTGTTTTCGATTGAAAGCCGAGTCATGCCATCAAAAAATATCGGCGTGGCTACAGAGATCCCAATGGCTTTGTTGAGTGCACTTTGCCCTGTATATTGTGCTCGAGAAGGAGTAGCTTCACTAGCCTGCACACCATAATAATAGTCTATGTAATTGCTATCTTGGTATTTAACACTAGCGCTGGGCTCAATAAAAACCGGACCATAACGAAATACTTTACTGACACTGAACCCTGCTTCATAACCATCAGAGCGATTGAGCACATCATGTGATGCGGTGACTTCAAATTTTAGATCGCCCTGCTGATAGCTAGCGCCTAGGCCCAATGCGAGCGAAAAGTCACGATCTTCCATGCCAGCAAATACTGGACTGTCTGACTCATCATAGCCTTCAAACACCGGCACTAAACGGGCTGAAAATTCAAAGCCCGCCTCACGATAAAAATGGTAGTTCACAAAAGGGCCAAAAACGGTAAGGTTCTCGCTGCGATAACCAATTAAGGGCAGGGGTAAAACGCGAGTCTCAAAGTCTTTATAGATCCCTTGGTCAAGTGCGATGCCAATACCATATAACCAACCATATTGTTCAACTTGGCGGCGGTTTTGACCTTCATTGCCTTGGGCAGCAGCGTTAACACTTAATAGTAAGGCAGTTAATAGTGCAAAGCCTTGTTGTTTGTAAGCCATCTTGGGGTCCTTGGAGTGGGTATTCCTGTTCACCCGTTATTCGTAACATGATGAAACTTTGATGTAGCGTGATAATTTATCTAAAGTCACAAAAAATTACCACTGGGGAGGTAAATTAGATCATTATCACCAGCTGAGCTTTAATCCCTTGTCATTTAAAAGCGGCTAAGTGATAACATAGCACACAGACAATATTTAACGGCAAGCATAGCGGAAATATCATGAATTTAAGTGACAACATATTGAGCGACTGGTTACCGGTGATCCTAACTTTGTTGTTTTTTGGTGGTTTAACGTGGTTAAGCCAAGTGTTTATGTTCAATAAACTTAAACACACGGGCAATGAAAACATTTTTGTGCGCCAACTACTTATGTTGTTATTGATGTTAGTTGGCTTGATTAGTGTGGTGATATCCCTGCCATTATCAGAAAATTTAGAACTACAAATCCTCAGTCTTATTGGTCTTGTATTATCCGGTTTGTTGGCATTTTCATCTACTACTATCTTCGGGAATTTAGTGGCGGGCGGCATGATGCGATTTACTCAGCCTTTTCGTGCCGGTGACTTTATTAGTTTTGATGACACCTTTGGGCGTGTCACTGAATTGGGTTTATTTGATTGTGAAATACAAACCCAAACCCGTGAATTGGTGTCTGTACCTAACAGTCTGCTGATTAGCAAAGCGGTTAGTGTTATTCGTCGCTCAGGGACCATTGTTTCGGTTGAGCTATCACTGGGTTACGATTTACATCACAGCCGTATCGATGAGTTGCTTTTGCAAGCGGCTCAACAGAGTGGGCTTGAAGAGCCCTTTGTACATGTTACTCAATTAGGCGATTTTGCAGTTAGTTATAGAGTGAGCGGCTTGTTGGTCGAAGTAAAAAACCTACTGACCGCCCGCTCAAATCTGCACCGCAATGTATTGGATTGTTTGCATGACAACGACATTGAAATTATGTCGCCAAACTTTGTCAGTCAGCATGCGGGACCCGATGTCAAAAGGGTGATAGCCCATTCTCCTGCCTTTAAAAAAGTTGAAATTGAATCTAATGCCGAAGATGTAGTATTTGATAAAGCGGAGCAAGCCCAACAGGTTGCGATAGATAAAGTCGATATGCTGCAACAACTCGAAGCCCTCAAAGCCACACTTGCTAAAGCTCAAAAAGAACAGCAAGGTCCCATCGAAATTCAAATTGAGCAATTAAAACTCAAAATAAGTGAGTTAAAAGATGTGGTAGAAGTGCCGGAAGATAAATAAAAGATAGTAGCTTACATGATTGAGTCCTCACTCAATCTGATTGTTTGTAAACTGGGCGTTATACCCAATTAGGATCGCATGAGCATTAAATTAAAAATCTATCTGGGATTTCTTGTTGTTCTTGTCTCAGGCGCACTTACTATGACTGCTGGATATCCCCAAATTTACTCCCCCTATTCATTTACCGTCGTTATTCCGGTATTCATGCTTTATGCGCTAGCCTTACCAGGTCCATTATTGTTGTTATTAGCGTCTTTACCCAACGCACTTTTTTTCTTGCTGAGTACGCGTTCAAAAGCACACGAAAATTTAAAAATCAGTGGTTTACTTACAGGTATTAGTGCTTTGCTGGTTTCGTTATCAGTAATATTTTTGTTTGTCTCTTACGATTATGGCGTTCGATATCAGGGCTTACATCACACCCTATTTATGTATCTATTTAACGTTATTTTCATCTTTTCACTTATTGCGACATATATTGCAAATAATAGAAAACCAAGTATCAATAAATCTCTAGTATTTAGGGTGTTGCTCTTTTGCTGGCTTGGTTGGTGCGCGTTCCCATGGCTAGGCGAACTGATGTAGTGGCTATAACAAATTATGGCCGACGTGCAAACAGAGGAGCAGCGAGGTCAGAAGCGCTGAAATTTACAGAGAGAATTTAATCCCTGAATGACTATAAATGGCACTGAGACGATAGGCGGCTTTGAGCGAATTGGAGACAGTCGAAGCTTTGGATGGCTATTGCTGGTTTACTGAGAATCGGACATTCACCAGT
>NZ_JBDYKM010000036.1:0-25067 GCF_040012495.1 Paraglaciecola sp. 25GB23A | reverse complement strand
TCTAGCAAGCGTATGAAACCTAACAAACAAATTATGGCAGGGACGCGAAAAAGCCGCGCCCCATATTTAGAGCGTTATGTGCAGCAATCACTTTAAAAGGAATCTTCGCTATGAGTGAAAGCAAACCTCTTTCGAAGGAAGAATTCGTTGAAATGCTCTCTTTGGTTAAGAGGTATTCTGAATCATCAATGGATCAATGGGAGACTTGGAAGATTGACTCAAGCAAGGGAAAACTTTTTATTGATTTGCGGCTTTCTATAAATGGCTACGAATCAGCTTATACGGATTTAAGTGATTTATTAAATGAATAATATGGTTCTTAATCATCAGGCTACACATAACAAACGCCTCATGTTCGCCGCAAAAGCGCGGCTGGGACATTTACTCGCTGCAACTTCGTTGCAAAACACTCATAATCGCCCCATAGGCGAGCGTTAGGTGAACTAGGTTGAGTCTTGATGTCCATGCCATTATTTAATTTTTACTGGATAGCATCCACCACCGCTAGAATGTTATTTTTGCTTCTACTACCAGTAATTATTTGGTTCCAAAGCATCTTTATTCCATACGTTATAGTGGCTACCTCAATTGGGTGGTCAGCAATATTTATAGCTCTTTACTTCAAATGTCCAAGTTGTCGAAAAAGAGCTTTAGTTCATACGGGTGTAGTAGTTAAAAAAATTGAAACAAAGCGAAACGGATTAAGCACCTGGATGATCCCCGATGAGTTATTCCATCAATATTTTTACTGCTGTAAGTGCGGGCATAAAGTTGAGGCTAAAAGTTGCTAACTAACGTTCACCTAACAAACGCCTCATGCTCGCCACAAAAAGCGCGGCTGGGACAATTACTCGCTGCAACTTCGTTGCAAAACACTCATAATCGCCCCATAGGCGAGCGTTAGGCATCTTTATGAGATTTCTTCTTTTCTTTGGTTTTACATTGCTAATTGGTTGCTCTCAGCAGAAGTTACCTTCAGGTTCTCATGAGCTGAAGTTTGAAGCTTCCATCTGGCAAAACGAAGAGTCTGCGAACTGGAACAAAGATGGTGTAACTATTCGGCAGAAAATGCTTGGAAGCCTTATAGGTGAAAATGTCGCAGGTAAAAATAGAGAGCAATTAATCCAGTTGTTAGGTCAGCCCTCTACCAAAATGGACCCAGATGGTGCAGGCCCAACCTTGTCCTATCCAACGGGACCGCAAAGAGATTCTTATATGGCGATTGACTATGAGTGGTTAATTATTGAATTTGACGCTTCGGATAAATATGAAAGTTTTTATTTGGCTTCAGATTAAAATACCTAACAAACAAATTATGGCAGGGACGCACAAACAACGTGCGCCCCATATTTGAAGCGTTATGACTCATGAGCAAGTAACAGAATGAATCCAATCTTGGAAATGCTACAAAATTCAGATCTCCTATCAAGTGCGGCAGCGGTGTCGGAATTTGAAGAGTTTGATATTGAGATTTCTAAAGACCCTGTATCTTGTGAAGAATTGCTTTATACATACCAACAGCGTGTTGAACATCTTTCGCAATTTACAACAGAGCATGCGGTTCAACTCAAAGCATCAACCGATGAGTTATGTAGTAATCTGCGTAATCATAAAGAGGAACAGTGTTTATTTCATACACTCAAAGGTTCGGTGAAGCACCAATACAACTTGGTTGTGCTTAAAAATTCAAATATATTATTGGGGTGTCTTAAAACTGTAAGTAAGCTCAATGTAACTGAACAAGAGTGGTTGCATTTATGGGGTTCCAAGTCATAAAAATTAATATGCGGTTCTTTGGGTCCGCATCATTTAACTGTTAGGCACCTTGAATGATTGGTATTCAAATTTCTTTCCCTGCCACAAGAATGGACAAAGGCTTTCCCAAGCTTTGGCTTGGAGGCGTTGGTCTTACCTTCATCTTTTGTATGTTAGCGGATGATGTAGAAAAGTGGTCTTTACTAATCATTTTTGCAATGTTTATTGGTGGTCTATATTACTTCAACAAAACAGTATGGGGTATTGCTGATGAGGTTAAAGACTATGGTGAATACTTAAGTGTCTCGAAGTCTGGGGTATTGGTAGATATCCCGTTTACCAATATCTCTCGTATCGGTTTAACATACGCAAACCATAAACATTTAATACCAATCAAACTTTACAAATCTTGCCCGCTCGGAGATTCTATAACCTTTCGGGCACATGAAGGTTATCCAACATTTAGAACGCCCAAAATTTTAAATGAACTAAAAAGTAGAGTTAACTGTGCCTAACAAACCAATCATTCCGACCTCAACTCGCTGCGCTCTTTTCGTCGGCATATCGGGGCGTTAATGTCCGCTTTAGAGCGATAACTCAAGCGAAAATCAACTATGCCCAATGACCGCTTTTCGCTCATTCTTGCCGTTCGACCTGATAAACTATTTGGTCCGCATTGGGCGTGAAGCATTGGTGCATTTAGGTCTGCGTGGCCGAAGCCAAGCTTAAGCTAAAGGGAAAAATTGTGTCAGTTGCAGACTTCACAATTGAGTCAATTCAAGAGGGTGTAGACCAAGAAGTATATACAAGAATAACTACCCCAATTTTATAGCCAAAGGCAGCAGCTGATGGATTTTCACATTAACCCTCTTTGACAACGAGGCTAGTGTCAACGAGCTTACATTTTTCAAATCATATTTTTACCCGTCGGAAACTACAACTGGACAAGATATAATCATCAAATCTATTTTACCACTAACACAGGGCAATCAGCTTTATTGACAATCGCTTCTGCAACATTTTCATGCAAGAAATGAGACAATCCGGTTCTTCCATGGCTGGCAATAACAACCATACCAATGTCACCGCTGTTGGCCTCGGCCAAAATCTCATTAATTGCATCACCGCGTCGGATAACTGTTTCAATCTTTAAATTAGTATTTAGCTGACCTAATAATTCGTGCATTTTACTCGCCGCAGCGTCTTCCATATTTTTAGCTAACTCTTCGGGAGTTATCGAAAGAATCATATAATTCTCATCACCCAAAGGCTGGCCTACAACGTTTAAAATACGAATGCCCACTTGATACAAATTCGCCATTTCAATGGCATATCGTAAAGCATGTGACGCAGTATCAGAAAAATCTGTAGGCCATAAAATATTACGTGTACGCATATTATTTTCCTCCTCAATGTAAAGTGTGTTTTTGCAATGACATTACCCGCCTCACTAGAACGGAATCGGCTCCATATCAAGTATAGTGAGGATTAATTGCGCCTTAACCATTCTACTGTAAGTGTCTTACAATCTTTGGACCACTTGCACTTATCCGGGCAAAAATAGCGGCATCAGTTTGAAAACATCCGGGTGTGTTTTTCTGGCATCTGCAAAATCACCTTATCGAAATTTTCACTAACTCTTGGGTACCTATCAGAGGTGGTTGTAAGTTTAATCTGAGCCATGCTGTTTTCCTTTACAAGCTTAGCCTGTGAATTGACTATATAAAATGTCAGCCTCTCCATCATGAAGGAGCTGAATCAAGTTGTTTTAACAACATGTACTATCGTGATAACTGAGTATCGACTATTTTTTCAGCTTCTAACCAATCATCCATCTCATTACCATTACTAAAACCACGAGCGCTAGCAAGCGCATATGCCTCAGCTTCAATCTTATTGTGACGATTAAGGTCATCACTCTGTTTATTAGATTTGCTAGTTGATTTTGCGTTTTTTGAATTAGCATCACTCATGTTGTTTCTCCTAAAGTAAAGGCCCGATAACATCTAGAATTCGCCAAGTTATATATCCTTGATATAAGAGAAATCAGGCCATCTTTCAATTAAATTTAATGAGCTGTATAAACCTTTATCGTTACTGATTAACAATTTAAAAGAGTAATCTCGGCTCGCATTGCCATATCAAAAACAATCTTCAAGCTCAGTTAGTAACATCGTTTAAGAAGATAAACCGTTAATGTATGACAAACTAAGTATAGACAGCATTAGATTCAAGAACAATTTGCCATCGCTCATTAATTAAACAATTTTTTTAAATTATATTTTTAGTCTAGCTTCTCAGTATTTTTGCCATTCGATCAGATAGGTGTTTGGTCCGCTTTGGGCGTGAAGCCGTTGTGCATTTACGTCAGCTTATACGACAATAGTTTTATCCAAACAGGCGCAGATATTGTTAATAACGTCAGTTGTAGTAAAGTTTATGATTCTGTTACTCGGTGAATGAAAATTTATCTATGAGTTTACTTGTCTGAATGTGTAATTTTTCTATGGAGGATAATTTATGTCTACTAAACGTGTAATTATGGATGTTCGTGGCGTAGGTGAAGCTAGAGCTAAGCAACTCAAAGACCTTGGTATCAACTCGGTTGAAGCACTGGCCGCGGCTTCTGAAGCTACATTGGTTAACATTCGTGGCGTTTCACCGCGAATTGCTGCCGAGTTAACTGCCGCCGCATTAACACTTTTGGATACTCCACTGCCCAATGTTGCATCTCAGACAGTTTCAGACCTAAACGACGATAAAATTGACAATATTGCACTTCTCAAACAATTGCCTTTGACCCAGCCGAAAGTCAAGAAGGATAAGAATGCCGGTACAGATAAGTCAAAGAAAAAAGATCGGAAGAGCGAAAAGAAATCCACGAAAAAGGCCGCAAAAGCTATGGCTGATAAGGCTAGCAAAAAGGCTGAAAAAAGATCCAAGAAAGAACCCAAAACTAACAAGGGTGACGGGAAACTAGCCAAGAAAGGAAATAAAGGAAAGAAAGGGAAAAAAATTAAGAAATAAGAATCTTGTGATTGAGTGTCTACAAAATCGTGGGAAGATCAAACCAGTATTAAATGGGTATGCCGAGCAGAGCTAAACAGGTGAAAGTGATTATGCGTGATTTTTAGCAGGATTTAAACGGGGATTATCTGCTCGATAATGACTTGAAAGTGCCCCTAGGAGCACTTTCAAGTTTGAGCTTATTACTCTTTTATCCAGCCTTGGATTAAGTTGGCGATCACACTGCCACTCACTAATTTAAAGTTTTGTGTGTCGCTGGGCATCACGTTGTGGCCGTCTTGCGCCACCATCAATCCTTGTGGAAATTGCGGGCCCAGAGGCATGGAAACTATTTCAATACCATCTGTTTCTGATACGCCATCAATCATGTTGTCTAAGTCCATGGCGATCTGAAAGCTACCTAAATAGCGATTGTTGTCTTCAAGGGCAAATACCGCATAGCTGTTGTTACCTTGGCTGGAGGCAATTAAATAGCGCTGTTTGTTCATATGATAGATGGCGAGGCCTTCAACATCAGCTACAAAGGGGTCGGATAAAGGCGCAATCAGCACTGGCATGCTTTTAGTCGGCATGGCCGGCACTTGCCAAATACCCACCGCTTCTTCACCAAAGTATAACTGCCCGTTGTTATCGTCTGCCACGCAGCCTTCGGGTTGGCTGGCGACGTTAAATTCACGCACCAGTGTGCCGTCAATCTTGCCATTGTGGTTATTAAGTTGGTATTGCTGAAAACGGCCATTGGTGTCATTCACAAACACATAGTAGTTGTTGTTTGATTGATACATACATAAACCGTAGGTGTCGTCTAAGTCGGTAGGGATGTCATTTAACCAACTTACTTCACCTGTAGCAGAGGCAATGGCAAACAAACTCAGGCTTTTGTTGCTGCGATTACTGGCGGCGGCAATGTCAATGGTTTGGCCGTTAAGTGCAAAACCATAACGTACATCAACATTATTAACGCGGCCCATATCCAATTGTTGCAGCACTTTGCCTTGTAAATCATGCACCATCAAACCGCGCTTTTTGTTGGTGGCCAAAATACGGCTTTGTGCGGGATGCTGGCGGTTAACCCAAATAGCGGGATCATCCGCGGCGTCGCCTGATGTGCCCACTGGCGTGGTTTCGGCTACTGGTTGTACTTGGCTAAATATGTGATGAATCGCCGCGCCTTTGTACAGGGTGATAGCTAATTGAGTATGATAGTAGCCACCGGTTTCATCATCGAATAAACCAATGGTTAAACCTTGCTCGGAGCTAAGAGCGATGGCACTTTCTACCGCTTGAGCTTGGTTGAGGGGATAGAAACCTGCTGATTTAGCCTGCGCCGGATCAATAATCCATACGCCCTGTTGCTCAGGTGTGCTAACCAATAAGCTGCCATTGTCGAGTACATTAACTGAGGTGACTTCACCCTTTAGTTGACCAAAGTCTCCGGTCACTGCAACAAGCTCTCGTTGCAATTCAGCTTCTGGATCCGCCGAATAACGCCACACACCTATATTACTTTCAACGAGGTAAAGGGCATCACGCTGATCATCAACGGCGCAAGATTTAACTTCGGGCACACCCACAAAATCACGCAATACCACATCACTGATACGTTGTTGATTACCGTCTACCACAATGCGTTGGCTTACCTTACCTTGTTCGTCGGCCATAAACAGTGCGGTATGGCCTTGGGGCATGGAGTACCAACATAAGGTTTCGATAGCAGTGCTGGGGGTGATGGTATTGAGTAAACTAAATTGCTGGTTTTGCCAATCTAATCCTAGAATCAGCACTTGGCCGCTTTCTTTGTTGATGGTGGCGATTAAGCCGAGTTTTTTGCCATTAATGCTGACGTTATCGCGCCAATCCAGTACTTCCGTAGAGCCCGCAAAGTGGCTAAGAGTTTGGCCTTGTTCATCAGTGAGCAGAATGCCTTGTTCTTCACTGGTCAGTAGCCAATAGCTTTGTTGTTGATGTTTTATCGGAAACGCCACTTTGCCTTTCATGTCGTTATTCACCGTAAGCGGGGTTATATCAAGGGCATTGTTTGACTTTAAACTGACTGTCATGCTGTTGTCAGCTTGGTCATTATTTACTTGACATCCGGCGAGTAAGCAGGGCACTAAAAGTGCTGTGAGTAGACTTTTTTTCATCATTAGTCCTTATTGATTTTGTATTGGTACAGCACGTTGCCAGTGCTACTAATAAATTGGGTTACTAAGGTATTTTGGTTAACGGATACCGCCGCAAAGCCCGCCGTTGATTGGGCAAATTTGGCAAATTCACTTTGTTTAACGGGGCGAACTTCAGAGCCAGCGCCGGAGACAAAATGAGCTACAGTAGTGCCCTTAGGCTGATTATGTTGTAGGTCGTGTTCGTGACCGGCGTAATAGGCATCCACATAGTATTTTTCAAAGATCGGCTCAAGCACTTGGCGAATACCATCGGTTTCACCATAACGTTTGCCGCTTGAATATAAAGGGTGATGACCAATCACTATTTTCCACTTAGCCTGAGATGTAGAGAGTTTATGTTCTAACCACGCCAGCTGTTTTGGGCCATCTTGTTTTTGGGTTTCGGCGTATTTTGCTTCATTTTTATATTCTGGATTTAAGGGATTGGTATCTAAAAACACCATCAATACTGACTCTTTTCCCTTAAGTTCAAAGGTTTGGGCATAATAAGGAGCAGGCATGTTCCAGCGGCGACTGATATTGCTATAGTCGATTTGCGCTTGCCAGTTACCGCGGTAATCGTGGTTACCTAAGGTTGCATACCATTCTTCAAATAAGTGTGGACCAGTGTAAATAGTTTCATAGGAGCTTTGCCAGTAGGGATCATTGACTGAGGCGATGCCGTTTGAGTAAAAATTGTCGCCTGTGGTGGTAATAAAATCGCCATCCAATTGTTCCATGGCAATGTCCATCCACTTCGCCACAGCGCGCTGCTCATAGTGGCCGTTGCGACCCCAGTCGCCTAAGACTAAAAAGTTTAGGCTTTTGGGAGTCGTGGTTAACTGCTCAATATTGTGTTGTTGATAATAGGCTTGGTCGTAGATTTCTTGGGCTTGCGATAGGTTACAGCTTAGTAATAAAACCAAGCAAAAACTGGCTTTCAAACTAATACGCTTTGAAAATGCGCGGGGTAAAAACATGATGCTCTCCGGTAACGCTTAAACAACTAAACGCGCCAATTAATGGTACGCTATTGTTTGTAAATAAAGCTGGGTTTAGTCACTACCCTATAGGCAGGATAAACCCAGATAAAATGACATGATGAACTATAACTTCCAGTTAAAACCTAGCTCAAAGGTACGGCCATATTCCTCATATTGAGCATTTTTATTTTTGCTATCAAAGTAGTTGTAATAGGCTTCATCATTGATGTTAATGGCATTAAAATACACATGCATATTGTCATTGATAAAGTATTTGGCCATGAAATCTAATTGTTGATGAGCGTCTTCCATACGCATCATATCACCGTCGATTTCATCCAAGTTTTCACTCTTATATGACATGGTTAAGCGCAGGCTCATCAAGTTGCTTTCGTAACCTACAGTAAAGTTACCAATTTTATCTGACTGATTAGGTAGGGTCGTTTTAAAACGCTCACCATCTAATTCAGTAATGGCTTCTGAATCACTAAAGGTGCCGTTAGCTGATAACAATAAGCCATTGTCGAAGGCCTTTACCCAAGCTAATTCAAGACCGCTTACCTTGGCAGATTCGCCATTGATGGCTTGCTTTACTTCTTTAAAACCTTCCCAGCCACTGGTGCCTGCTACGTCGGCAGTGATAATAAAGTTATCAATATTTTTATAAAAATAGCCGGCGGATAACACCCCAATATCACCTGGGTAATATTCTAATGTGGCATCAAAGTTAGCTGATTCATAAGGCTGTAATTCAGGATTACCCGCTTCTGCTTCGCGCTCTGTGACAAACTCACCGTCGTCTTCTTCGGTTTTTGATTCGATAATTTGATAGGCACCCACATCTTCAAATTTAGGGCGAGAAATGGTTTGGGTATAAGCAAAACGTGCGATTAAGCTATCGTTAAATTCGTAGCGTACGTTAATACTTGGCAACAGATAATCGTAATTATGATCTTTTTCCCACGGGGTATTGACCACTTCTTCACTATCGGTTTGTTCATTTTCAATCAGTTCAACACGCATGCCGGCGGTACTGAAATCGGTTTTTTCGTAACGCAGACCCGCTACAATACGTAAGTCGTCAATATCGATTTTACCCATTAAATACAGGGCAAAAATGTCTTCGTCATTGCTGTAAGTGGCACCATTGGATTCAACTTCTGAATCCAGCTCAACCAGCTCTAGTGCACTACGGTTTTGATTAAAATAGTCACGCATTGTGTGTTTATTCAGGCCAGGACCAAAATCACCGAGTCCCCAATCAGGCGCTGAGGTGGCAAATGCAGTAGTATCAACATCATCAAAATCGCCGTCATAAATTGACGTATTGGCGCGATTGAATTTGTCGCGAGTACGATATTTACCGCCAAATTTGATTTCAGTAGCATTACCTTGCCATTCTCCTAAACGAGTAAAATCAATTTTTGCACTGCTTTCAGTATCTTTGGCGTAGTTTTTAGCATACTCAATTTCATCTAAGGCATAGTTGCTCATGTCCATGGCTGCGGTATCTTGGATAATAGTTGGAATTTGCCCTTGCATATCCGAGCTGATGTTCATCTCTTCACCCACAAAGGTGTAATACAAGGAGTGAGGCTCTTTTTCATCAGCTTTTGAATAACCCAGTTGGTATTCTATTAACCAATCGTCAAGTTGATGTTTGGCACCGGCGGTGACAGATAAAATGCTTTGCGCTTCGTAGCGGTCTTTACTCTCGCGTTCAATTTCCGAATCATCACCGTCAAAGGTAAAGGTATTTCGTAGGCGGTTTTCATCGTCAGAAAATTTACTGTATAAGCTGCGAATATAATATTGATTATTAAAGTCGGGCCGAAAATCCAAGTTCAGTGCTGCGCCTAAACGCTCACGATTAATGGTGTAGTAACGTTGTTCGATTTCATCGTCGCCATTCGATTCAATATTGTCAGAACCAAAGTCGCGGCTAAAATAAGACACAGCAGCTGCTACACCAAATACCTCGTTGATAATCGTGGTACCGCTAGCAGAAATTTTCGGACTGGTTTTATCACGCAGTTCATTTTGGCTAGCTTGCACCGTGATGCTAGCGGTATCGCCCTTACGGTCAAAAGCACTCAAACTTTTTACTTCAACCGAGCCGCCAATGGCGTCGCCGTCCATATCAGGCGTCACCGATTTAGACACTTCTAAGCTTTGGATTAATTCAGAAGGGATCACATCCAAGGCCACCGATCGCACTCCCGCTTCTGGCGAGGGTACGTTTAAGCCATTAATGGTCACGTTGTTTAAGTTGGGATCGATACCACGAATACCAACAAAACGTCCTTCGCCTTGGTCTCGTTCAATGGATAAACCGGGCAAACGTTGTAAAGCTTCGGCAGCATTTTGATCAGGAAACTGACCAATTGCATCAGAAGAAACAATCGATTTAATACTGTCAGAAGCGCGCTGTTGGTTAATGGCACTGGCTTGGCCAGCGCGTTGTCCGTACACCACTATTTTGTCGTCGGCCGTGGCTAAGATAAAGGCTTGCTCAAGGGTTTGACCGGCTTCAATAGTGATAGGTACTTCTTCAGTGGGTAGGCCTAAATAGCTAATCACCAAGGTGTAATTGCCTTGTGGCAGACTACCAAAACGAAATGAACCGTCACGGTTTGATACGGCGCTCAAACCCAATTCTTTTATCTTAAGCTCTGCTCCAGCAAAATAGCTGGTTTGACTTTGGTCGGTCAGTAAACCTTGCAAAGTACCGATGGCTTTTTCTTGGGCCAAGGCAGTTGAACTGATTAACGCAGCTATACAAGCTAGGGCGAGTTTAGATTTTATTTTTGGCTTAGTATTTACGCTTGGCATGATGTGTCTCCGTGCAATTTTTATCTGCTTAAAAAGCCGTTGATGTTTTGTTGGCCGACACGCTAAAGAAGGGCAATGACAGTTTTATTACGCTGCGATTTTAATAACGAGATAATGGCTTTAAATTGCTGAATTTTTGACCTTTTTAAGTATTGCATGAGCTAATTTGACCTCCTAGCAAAGGCCTTTCGATTAAGGCTTTAGTGTTTTCTATCCCATTCTATTGGTTGTTGTTTTCATTTATTTGTCATGTTGCTGAGCCAAAATGACCTCTTTGCTTTTCACCTCTTGTGTCAGGATGGTGGTTTAGTTGTTTGAGAGCCAATACATGAACTTTTCTTTATTAGCACGTCATCAGACTTTAGTGTCGGTGGTGGCGGCGTGTTTGTCGTTGTCGATAAGCCTAATTTTTGGCTTAGGCGAGCTAAAAACGTGGTCCGAAATCCAATGGTTAGATATCGTGGGTGAAGGCAGCGTTGCCGTGTTTTCGCTGTTGTGGATTGTGGCGTTATTGATTAGCCGCCCGCCTAGCCGTGTGACCACAGGCTTAGTGATTGGTTTAAGCTGCTTTTTGTTTTCTGCCTTATTGGATTTGTTTGACGAGTTTGTGCACTACCAAGCTGCCGCTGCAGGCTTGAGTGTAATTGAATCCATACCCGCCGCTTTTGGTATGGTGATCATGAGTTATGCCTTGTATCAGTGGCATTTGGAACAGCTTGCCTTAAATCGCCAGTTGCAACGCCGCGAGTTAGGTGTGCGCGCCCATGAGCAAATCGACTTTATTACTCAACTGTATCGTGCTGACTATATGCGCGGTCAAATTGATATGCAGTTAAGAACCAAAGATGGTAGTCATTTTTCTATCGTGATGTTAGACATCGATAATTTTGATGCCTTTAACCGGTGTTATGGTACCACCGAAGGTGACCGTTTATTACGTGAAATGTCAGAACTGATTTTGATGAATTTACGCAATACTGACTTGGCTTGTCGCTATGCTGGTGATCGTTTTGTTTTATTATTGCCGGATACTGATTTGACCGTGGCAGAAGAATTAGCCCAGCAAGTTAGAAGTGCTGTTAGCCATCTGGCTTTTAAACCACAGTCCTCTACTCAGGCGGTTTATCATACTTTATCCCATGCGGCCGAAATGGCGCAGCCAACGGATGGGGTAGATGCGCTCATTGGCCGTGTTAATCAACGCCTTAGTCTGAATAAGCATGGGGCGTAAAAGTCGATGTTTCACCGTCAACTGTTAAGTCTTGAAGATAAGTTTTTACCGGCTCATCAGCTGGCGGCCAGTTTGATTGACTTGGCGATGTCGCGCGGCGTAGACAAAAACCGCTTGCTGCGAGGCACACGGATTTTTTATCAAGATATTAAAGCCGGTTCTACGCAATTAAGCGCTGCGCAAATATTACGTTTAATGGCGAATGCGAAGTCACTGGTATCCGGCTTTGATTGTTCATTTCAATTAGGCAGACGGGTTTTTCCGGGCAATTATGGTGCTATATCAAATGCCTTGTTGCATAGCCGCAATTTACAGGATGCACTGCGTGTGCTGAGGGTTTATGCCCAGCATATTTGCCCTTTTATGCACATTTACGCTTATCAAGATGAGCAGCAATATCATCTAGTCATCTTTGATGCGTTGGGCTGTGGTGAACAATGGCAGTTTGTGCTTGAAACCTATTTTAGTGCGCTGGTGGCAGCGACCAAATTGCTATTGGGTCACCGTGTGCCTTTTCATTTTGACTTTCCCTTTGCTCGTCCACGCTATATTCAAGAATATGAAACCAATTTGGGCTTTAGGCTCAATTTCTCTCAGGCACAATTGCGCATTCGTTTTGATCTTGAATGGTTGAAAGCGCCATTTGCGCAGCAAAGTCAGAGCTTGAAATGGCATGCCTTACAACATATCAGGCAGCATCAACCACCTTCTCAAGGTTTTATTCAAGCAGTACGTGACAGTTTGTGGCACAAACGCCATCAAACTTTACAAGAAACCGCATTATTATTTGCCATGAGTCCGGCAACCTTTAAGCGCAAATTAAACCAACACGGGGTGCGCTTTCAGCAGATACAGGACGAGTTGGGTAAACAACAAGCTTTGTATTTATTGCAAGTACAGAAACTTAATAATGAAGACAGTGCCAGTATGATGGCCTTTTCTGATATTCCTAATTTTCGCCGCGCCGTTAAGCGATGGACCGGATTAACCCCTAATCAACTGCGTTTAGGCTAAGTTCTTTTCTATTCATTTGCATCTGCCTATCCTTTACTCTCAATAGGGTATTTTATGATAATCAGTTACACAAAATTTGTTACAGCCTCGGTTGACCTTGTATAAAATTCGCTCATGAAATCCTTTTTGCCTTATAACGTGTCGAATATGCGGCTCGCGTTCTTGCGCGTCGGCCATTATTTGTTTGTTATGTTTTAATTTGGAACTCTAAACCATCGTTGTCAAGCCGTTTTAGATTTACAGCAAATATATGACTCTTGTTATGCACTAGCTCAAGGTTTACGTATGAAATTCTATCAGTGTAAGCATTTAAAAAATGTTCCGCATTCTTACGGATATGACTGTCTCGGATTATCACTTTAGTTATTGTTTGGGAGTTCTTAAGGAAAATGTTATTGGCGTCATATGATTGATCACCGCTAACTGGCGCTAACTTTATGCGGAATACAGCATGATCACCCATAAGCTCAATTTCAGTTTGTTTCGCGCCAATAGAATCCTCGCCAAATTTGTACCAGATCTCGATTGATGTTTGTCCTTTTCTTAGGCTTCGAATCACCTAACTTCTCCTTAAAACATAAAGTGTATTAGTCGGAAATCGTGTTAAGTCCGGTCTGTTGCCGTTTAATCCGCACAAATTCAGACGTGATTTTCTTCATCTTTTCATAAACTTAGGTTCAAAGAAAGTGGGAATATTTTTTCAAGTTTTTGTGGAATCCGCGAATCGTGATAAATACAGCCCCCTTAATTTCACTAAGATTCTTAATTACTACTTAAATTCAGAATCTTAGGTGTAGAAAATCTCTTCTAATTGTAAAAATTTACCGCCAAGTTTAGTCCAGTGCCGTGCCCTTGAGCGGAAGGAAGGTCAATGGCGGCTGATCGCTCATAGCCGAATTTCGCGTATGTGCCAAAAGCCGACATAAGGTTCTAGTCTAGAAAAGGCTTAAATCGACCTATAGCTGACGTTAGAGAATTCGAACTATCAGACTATATTGAGCGAAAAATCATCATACGATTAATCAAATGTGACTGACGGCAATGCGATCAGGGGACTGTGGGGCGATTAGCTTTTCAATCGGTTAAATACCACTTACCCACTAAAAGCGGATATTTATCGCCGCGCTCACCAGCGAAAATCTAGCACTGCCTCAGATAAGTCTGTTTGAATAAAAGCAGTTCATCATCATCATAAACAAACCTGGTTTGCACAACAGCGGGAGGCGCTTGTTCTAAATTCTGAATTATGTAAAAACAGTTGATTAATAGACGAAAAGTAGCCGACTTTCACTCCCTTAAGAATATGAAATAGATGTCAATATGGAAAATATAAGGCATCATGTATTTTGATTTTAGGAAAAATGACGTTTTATTTTACCTATACTCACCTGTATTTTAATTTATGGGAAATGCTGGTTTTTCTAACTATACTCCATTTCTACGTTGAACCCTTTCTACAAGGTGACGACTCTATTCTATGGAAGATGTCATGATGAAACTTCAACTGTCCAATCTATCCTTACTCGTTTTTATTCTGATTCTTTCTGCCTGTGGTGGTGGAAGTGCTGGTGGAGGCTCCGCTTCAACGCCATCTGCTGCTGATACAAAAGCGCCTGTTATCACGATAACTGGCTCAAATCCAATAGCTATTGGCTATGGAAAAAACTATTCTGATCAAGGTGCGACAGCAACAGATAATATTGATAGTAGTGTTACCGTTCAAAGCCAATCCAATGTAAATACTGCAATAATAAGTTCTTATAACGTGACATACACAGCTACTGACAAAGCAGGTAATACAGCTACTGCAGATAGAATTGTTAATGTAATTGACGATGTGGCACCGGAATTAAGTATTGTTTCAACGCTCATCTTTGAGATGCAAATTGGGGATGTTTATATAGAGTATGGGGCGACTGCTGTTGACGAAATTGATGGTGAACTCTCTGTAAGTATCACAGGCGAGGTCAACAGTTCAATTGTCGGTGATTATACTATTAGTTACTCCGCAACTGATAGTATGGGCAATGTCGGTACGGTGCAAAGAACCGTGAAAGTTACACCAACTCAACGTCGTGTTGATATTAGCTTTTTTGGTGAAGGTACTATTAATGCTGCAAATAATGTTGATATTACCTGTGACACAGCACGTTCATGTTATGTCATCGTTAACGATGGTACAAATTTAACATTTAGTGCGACTGCAACCAATGGATGGAATTTTGATTCGTGGTCAGGTTGTACTTCAGTTTCTGCACAATCATGTACGGTAACAGCAAATAGTGATTTTCTTATTGATGCAACATTTCTCTCAAGTATGCCTTTAGAGATTGATCCTAATGTTATTGTGCTTACAGATGATCAAATTAAAAGCATTGTTGATTTCAGTTATGGAAGTGGTGCTTTAACCTTAGAAGCAGGTTCCGATATTACTGGTTTCGAACCGAGTAAAATCATTATTTCAAAAGGGATTTTTATCACTCCTGATAATTTAAATAATGTGGAAATTTATTTTGCTAGAAGAATAAAACAAATTACCGCGTTAAGTGGCTCAGCAATAATTATTGACACCAATGAAGTTGCGCTTGACGATATTATAGATAGCGGAACACTTAATATTACTGAACCGCTAGCCGTTCAAAAATTAATTCCTTCATCATTATCCAAAGGAATATCTATAAATAAAGTCAGACTTCAAGCTATTAATAAAGCAAAAGCTGACAGTGCTAATAAAAATGCGACTAATAGTGTTGAAGTCATTCCTTTGGCTCTTGATATCCATGTTGGTAACTCAGTTAACGTAATTGGTACATTGGACATTTCTGTTGATCCTGATATTAACCTAGATTTTTCTACGTTGGACGGATTAAAAGAATTTAAATCAAGTGTTCGAATAAATAATAGCGCCAGTTTAACGATAAAACTTGGCAAAGAAATTGAAATTACAGGCTTAGAAAGAAAGATTGGTGCACCTTTGATTTTTGTTCCCATCTTTGCTGGACCTGCAATATTTATTCCTCAGGTTCAGCTTTATTTAGTAGGAAAAGTTGATGTTGATCTAGCTTATGAGCCAACATTCACCATTGAAGCACGGGTGGTAGGCGGAGCTCATTATTTGAAAACAGCGGGTTGGAAGGCCATTAAAAGTATTAATTTAAATGCCTCGGCAAATTTAGGGTTAGAGTCAATAACAGCCAAAATTAAAGCTGAAGCAGGGCCCAAAGTTGGTTTTGGGCTTTTATTGTATGGGGTTGTTGGTCCCGAAGTTTCTGCTAGTGCTGTTGGTGGTTTTGAAGCTTTTCCTGTATTACCCGCTACACAAACATGTGCATGGGATTTTAATACTTATATCTCTGCAGTTGGAAAGTTTTCAGGTAGGTTTTCACTGTTTAGTAAGTCCCTTAAATATGAAGCTAAACTATTTGAGACTAAAAGAATTTTTGATAATGCCAGTAGAGATTGCCCGACTGACGAAGCACCATTAACACCATTGGAACTAACCATTGTTGATATTAGTTCAGATGGGTTGGTGTTGAGCTGGACTTATCCTGAGGATAAGTCCAATGGGGTTTCATTTGTTGTTTACCGAGATTTTAAACAAGTATCAAAAGAATTATTTTCAACTTCATTTCTAACTAGTTCATTACTTCCTGAAACCGAATATTGTTACTATGTAGTGGCAATTAACAAAGAAAATGACCTATCAGAGCAGACAAATGCTGTCTGTGTCACTACGCTGGCAAAAGATCAAGAGGCACCTGACCAACCAACAGATCTGGTGGCAAGTAGCTTAAATTCCAAAACCATCTTATTGAATTGGCAAGCAACTAATGAAGTCGCTGCATACGTTGTTTATGATGCGAGTGATGCGTCGAAAGATGCTTATGCTATACAACAGGTTGAAAATAATGAAACCGAAATACTTGGATTATCTGCCGATTCAGAATTTTGCTTTCGAGTTTCAGCAATTGATGACGCTGGAAATGAATCAGCGTTATCAAATATATCATGTGTAACCACACCGGCTGTTTGTTTGCCTGACTCTGAAATAGAGGTGGCAGGTACTCTCTGGGTAACAAGTTGTTATGAAGGTGGCGGCATCCGATCAGAATACCCTTATGTAAATGGCGTATTAAACGGCACTCTAAGAAATTATTATGATAATGGAGTGTTATGGAGTTCAACATCTTACGTTGATGGTCTGCAACATGGTACTTTTGCATCTTACCGTGTAGATGGAACATTACAATCATTTTATCACACGGCTGATGGTATGTTGCATGGGGAGCAAATAAGTTATTGTTTTGAAAGTCAGATAATATGCTCAATTGTCAACTGGGCTTATAATGAACGACATGGGAGCTGGAAACTTTTTCGGGGCTACACGGGCATGATAGAGAGAGATAGCGTATATGATAATGGTGTTCTTGTTTATGACGTTTGGTACAACGAGGATGGGTCAGTTCTTTATGACCGACAATTTTGAGTGACTTATTCAAGTAAAGTGTTTCCATTTCGACTCTAGTGATTGGGACCGATGTTTTTTTATACGTTGATTATTAAAATTAAAATAAGAAAGAGTTCCGCCCTGATTCAAAAGACGTGCCTATGATCATTATAGAAAGTAAACAACAAAAATGCCGAGTAAGCACAAGACTTATATTTACTGTGAAGTTGAAAGCAATGATGCTTATTTGTAGATGTGATGCATCATAAACAGATTGAAAAACTGTATGCTAAGCCCTTAGTTTAGTACCACTGAGTTCTGTGAGTTTGTCACCAAGGCTAACGAATGGCATGACATAGTGTCAAAGTAATGATTGTATTTTTTTGAGCACACAAAGAATAAAAAAGGGGTCAAGTTGCTTGCTTCACAATACTCTTGATCAATCCCTCAACTCGCGTCCTAAACTGGCTAGCAGTTGCCGTAAGGCACATCTAATATCTAATGACCGCTAAGTCGGATCAGCGGTCCTTAGTAGTTGGTACTTCTAATGTCACCTATTCGCTCAAAGCCGTCCGTCGTATCAGTCAGTATTTTCGCCGTTCGATTCCATAATATGTTTGGTCCGCTATGGGCGTTCAGGCGACATTAATGGCTACTTTTTCGATAATCCGCTCATAATGTATATTGACCAAAGCCTGCCTATTCAATATTGGGAGATAGACGCTTTAAAAATGTTTGAAGTTCGTAAAAGCTAAACTTTTCGATGTTACCTTTTGCTAGGTTTCTGGCCTGTGCAGGAGTTACGCCCAATACTTGCGTATTTCGGGTTCATCCGACCACCCATTTCGGTATGAGCCGACCGAGTATTTCGGTATCAATCGACCATCTTTTTCTTTCTTTTTTCAGGTGCTCCGACATAACAAGTTTTTTCCTGATGGCCGGAGCTTGTATGACACGTAAAAAGAAATCGACGAGGACTGATATGCGAACTCTGTGGTTCAAACTATTTTTGCTTTTAACTACTTGCGCTAAAAAAGAGCGATTCCGGCTAAAAGACTGCCGGAATAATGGGGATTGGCACAGAGGTACCATTTAACAAAGTCGCTTGGTGTAAACAGGCTCAGCAATGTCTTTTGAGATAACGTCGCACGGTATTGCGAGACAACCCAGTGCGTTTAGTAATTTCTCGTTGCGATAAACCATCACGAAAATACCATCGACGCATAACAGCCAGTGTTTATAAAGAATGCTGAAACTGAGGGCGTTTCCACGATTGATTTTCTGGGCAATGCCACAATAGCGAAGTATCCCGAATTGGCTGATTGGGAATTGTCCATGCAAAAGGCCCAGGAAATTCCATTGTCAGAAGAAGATTTGGAAGAAAGAACCTATAAACCAGGCAAACTATTTGGACTGAATTCGGCCTATCCCGTAGTGGTGAGTTACAAGAATTTCGTTGGAGTTGGCTATCATTTGAATTTATCGGATCCGTTAAATTTCAGGCAGTTAGACATGACCATGTCATATACACCAAAAGAATGGTTGGAGTATAGGTAAAATAAAACGTCATTTTTCATAAAATGACAATACATGTTGCCTCATATTTTCTGTATTTACCTCTCTTTTATATCCTTGAGGGAGTGAAACTCGGTTATTTTTCGTCTATTAATCAACTGTTTTCACATAATTCAGAGTTTAGAACAAGTGCTTTCCGCTGTTGTGCAAACCAGCTCTGAATATTGCTTATGATGATGAACGGCTTTTATTCCAACAGACTTATCTGAGGTGGTGCTCGACTTTGTGGGGGCAATAATTCAACGACTTCGTCATTTTTTGTATTCAGATGACTGAGTATCTTTTGGATCACCAATGGGTCTTCGATGCTCGCTATAACCTTAACCGCACCACCGCATTGCTTACACGTTTCAATGTCGATGTTAAAAACCCGTTTAAGTCTTTGCGCCCAGGTCATCGATTGGTGTTTTTGTGCCCTCGTTTTTTCCTGCCCTGTCGGCAATGCTTTTTTTGCCTTATTTCGTAAGGCTGGTGTTATTGTCACGCGGTGCCGACTGTTTGGTGCAAATACCCCATGAAACCTAGTGAGGTTTACGCGGGGTTTGGGTACCAAGGCCGCTAAACGGGCAATAAAATCCAGCGGCTCAAAGATCACATGAGTGGTGCCGTCATGGTAAGGTGTTTTGAGTTGGTAACGAACCTTACCGTAAGTCGTCATTGCCAACCTTTTTTCTGATACCCCAGAGCGGGTAATGTAACGGCACAACCTTTCGAGTTTACCCCTATCCTGTGCGTTGCTCATGACACCTGCATGGAGACTGAAGCCTGCCACATTTGCGGCACAGCCTGCCGCAAACCCTTGCTCTGCCATAGGTGCAATGGTTTGCAAGGTAAAGACCTTTCGTCCTTGCTGTTTGCCTGTAGCGATGCGATAAGTAATGGAATACCCGTGAATTTGCAACATCGGATCGTCTTCCAGCCCATCCAAAGCCAGGTAGTCATTGTCATCATCCCTCACTAATAGGCCCTCGCGCTCAAGAAAACCAGCCACACGCTGGCTAAGGCGGTGAGTAAGACTATTCAGTTCACTTTTTGTCGGGGCTTTTATCAGGTGAAAACGCGTTTTGCCATAGTTATCTTCGGCATATACACCATCGAGGTAGAGCATATGAAAATGGATATTTAAATTCAGCGCTGAGCCAAATCGTTGGATGAGTGTTACCGCACCCGTTTGTGCCGTCTGTTTGTTGTAGCCTGCTTTTTTAGTGATATGGGTGGCAAGTGTGCGATACACAATGCCCAGTACTTTTCCCATGATCTGAGGATAGTGACAAGTTGATTAAACGTCTTGTGGCAAATGCGGGCTTAACCTTTACTCAAGAATAATAAAGCTCATTCCTGTAACGAAATAACCAGAAAATATCGTTCACATCAGTGAACGATATTAATATTGAATTTTCAGAATCAAATTTATAATGATTAGTTAATCAAAATAGGCGTTTTCTTCGCACACCAATCATCACTAACCCTACTGCTAACATCCATAAAGAAGCAGGCTCAGGAACCGACTCAACTTGAGAAAATCGTTGTTCAAAGCTCAGTAAATTAGCTGATTCACCAACATCCCATGCCTCCATCAAAATATTTTTGGTGACATAAATAGAGTTTCTGGGATTAAAAGCTGCGGAGTCAAATGCCTTATCCGTTTCAGTCCCAAAAACGTTACTTAGCTCTACGTCTTTAATTCCAATATAGTCATCTATATTTAAGCTGGCACTTGCATCAGTGAATATTTTTTCTTCTATAAACACACTGACTGATGATGTCGGATTAACTAATTCTGCATCCGTCAGGTACAACGAATTATCCTTAACCAGCAAACCCGGATCCAGAACAGTAACCCGAAATCCAAACATGAAATCAAGATAGGCAAAAATGCCATCACCTTCAACTAATAATTCATCGTTTAGGATATCGAACCTTAATCCCGGACCGGGATTTAAACCACCATCATTCAGTGCTGTTACAACAATATTATCGGTGTTAACCGAAGTGAAATCAGAACTATCCTCAAACAACACCGCCCATTGATCAAACAGTTTATCGCCAGCAGTAATGCTTTGGCCGTTAATTAAATCGCTTAAAAGGGTCGCTTGAATATTAAGCGACATCGTCGATAAAACTAAAAACATCAATAAATTTTTCATTATATTATCCTTATATTTTAGTAAACAAGATTACTGAATTGCACAACCCGGTGCGGTACACTGAGGGATACAGCGTTTAACATCTGCTGGCGAAATAACACCGTTCATATCCGAATCTCTGGGATCGTTAGGCAAAGCGGTTTGTCCACGAGCCAAACTAATAGCCCTTAAATCTAACCTATCAATATCTCCGTCAACATCCACATCACACATCAGGCCAGCATTCGAATCAAATACCACTTCCATAAGACAAGAATTACCCGCGCCATCGATACCCTCAACGCTAGCATTTCCAGCTAATGCACCATCAACTCGCATAATCGATACATTAACTTGACCGTCACCGGGATTAAATGGATCAACGTCTACCGATGTATTATTGCTTGTTAGCACATTGACAAAAAACACACCTGTATCAGCATCTAAGACACCATTGTTATTAGTATCTTCACCCGGGTCGATCACACCATTGTTATTCGAGTCTTCGTCATTTGTATTATCGCTAATTGAACCACTGGCGAGATCGCCCGACGTGCTAACCGAACAGATGGGTAAGAAGGGGTCACCTGTTTGGTTAATAAAGCCAAACAGGGCCCCACCTGGGTAGATATATGAATCAGCAGAATCAAAACCTTGTACGGTGATACCATGGGGATTAGCTGACACTGTGGTGTGTGTCCCGTCAGCTATTGGCAGCACTGCAGACGAAAAGTTAATGCTAGGAATTGCAGTAAATGAGGCAGCTGGCACTGCCACACCGTCAAGCAGCAGCGTACCCACATCAGCATTGTTAGCAATAATCGTCACATAATCTTCAACAAACTGGGTATCGCCCACGGTTGAAAATGTATAGTTGGCCAAATACTGTTCAGTCGGGATCATGTTACCCATTGCTGGATCACCTAATGTGGCGCCAGCAGAATTAATTCCAGTCATATATTGAGTGACAAAAATGGGACGATCCGCAGAAAAAAACTGATTGCCTGTCAAGGAGCTGGTTTCAATAAATTCGCTACGATTAATGGTGCCTTGCACCACGCCATTTATTGACACTTCAGTGTTATCTTCAGACGCAACAATCCGGTAAATCGTACCATTAGTACGGTTAGGCAAATTAGCGGCGGCTGCCGTTAACCCCCAACTTTGTACCGGCTGTGCCACCTCATAAATATGATCGCAGGCCGCGGTGCCAACTGGCACATTTACGCAACGATTACCGTTTATCATGCCTATCGGCCGAGAGGCGCTGATTGCAGTGCCAGTCAAATTACCACCAACCCCCGAACTGGCTGAACTACCATAAAAAACCTCACCACGATTTAGACTTACGTCAAAGGGAGTACCCGCTGCGTGGCCCACTAATGCATTGGTGGGTGTGATTGTAACAGTGGTCGCATCTTGGGATGCATAAACAGCGAATTGTGAGTTAAAAAGTGGTGTATAACCAGAAACAATATATTCAGTATTCATGGTATCAACTGGAAGTGCTAAGGCCGCGTCAGTGGAAGAGTCCCTTCGGTTCACGGTATAAACCACGAATTCGTCATTAGCAATAACATGTACAGCGTTATCTTGGATTGAATTGGCAAAACCACTAGTGGCTGCGGATATCGGCAATGTCACCACAGTAATAATACCTGGGGTTACCACAACAGTGTCAGTAAATGTAGGCGCGTTCATGGGGTAGTTGATGTCAACTGACGTAACCACATCACTGGTTAGATGCATCTCAATCGTCACCGCGGTATCAAAGTTAGGATTGTAGGCAATAATAAACTCAGTGCCTTTATTATCCACTGCTGCCAGACTGGCAGAAGATATGGTTAGAACAAAAACACTTAATAAAGCAATACAGCCTGTTCGTTTAAATAGTTTAATTGTACTTAATATATTACTCATCTCAAAGATCCTTATCTTAAATGTGCTTATAAAATACCCAAGGTTTGCACTTGATAACGTCTTAGTCATAAAGCATCTGAACCTTCGAAAACACAACCGGATCTGAAATGAAAAATATCAATTACTTTCCTAATAAACTAGAATGCAATTTTTATTCCAGAAATTCATTGTGCATAAAAAACAACCGCTTAAATAAATTGAAATTTTTAGCACTTTAAATTTCCCTGAATAATGTAAAAAAAACCGACAATATTTTTATCTAAAACAGTCAATTTAACAGGGCCTCACGATGAGTTCACAAAAGTATTTAATAGGCTCTAATCATCTCAGTCTATGCAATACCAGACTCAATCAGCCACAAATCTTGACGGCTTTCAACGTTGACTAAGGACCAATATGTGCTATTTATTTTGAAGGTAGTGAGCTAGGTTTTGAGATAAGAAATGTCGAATGGGGCAAATATTCTTTACATATTAGAGTGATCATTCATCGTCATCATCTATTGGGTCTGTAGTGGCATAGTTAATTTAGCCACCTAATAAGAAGTGTTAAAGATAAATGCTGCTAGTTGTGTTTCTATCAGGCGTCTTTAACAAACGTGAGGGGGGGAGTATAGGTAAAATAAAACGTCATTTTTCATAAAATGACAATACATGTTGCCTCATATTTTCTGTATTTACCTCTCTTTTATATCCTTGAGGGAGTGAAACTCGGTTATTTTTCGTCTATTAATCAACTGTTTTCACATAATTCAGAGTTTAGAACAAGTGCTTTCCGCTGTTGTGCAAACCAGCTCTGAATATTGCTTATGATGATGAACGGCTTTTATTCCAACAGACTTATCTGAGGTGGTGCTCGACTTTGTGGGGGCAATAATTCAACGACTTCGTCATTTTTTGTATTCAGATGACTGAGTATCTTTTGGATCACCAATGGGTCTTCGATGCTCGCTATAACCTTAACCGCACCACCGCATTGCTTACACGTTTCAATGTCGATGTTAAAAACCCGTTTAAGTCTTTGCGCCCAGGTCATCGATTGGTGTTTTTGTGCCCTCGTTTTTTCCTGCCCTGTCGGCAATGCTTTTTTTGCCTTATTTCGTAAGGCTGGTGTTATTGTCACGCGGTGCCGACTGTTTGGTGCAAATACCCCATGAAACCTAGTGAGGTTTACGCGGGGTTTGGGTACCAAGGCCGCTAAACGGGCAATAAAATCCAGCGGCTCAAAGATCACATGAGTGGTGCCGTCATGGTAAGGTGTTTTGAGTTGGTAACGAACCTTACCGTAAGTCGTCATTGCCAACCTTTTTTCTGATACCCCAGAGCGGGTAATGTAACGGCACAACCTTTCGAGTTTACCCCTATCCTGTGCGTTGCTCATGACACCTGCATGGAGACTGAAGCCTGCCACATTTGCGGCACAGCCTGCCGCAAACCCTTGCTCTGCCATAGGTGCAATGGTTTGCAAGGTAAAGACCTTTCGTCCTTGCTGTTTGCCTGTAGCGATGCGATAAGTAATGGAATACCCGTGAATTTGCAACATCGGATCGTCTTCCAGCCCATCCAAAGCCAGGTAGTCATTGTCATCATCCCTCACTAATAGGCCCTCGCGCTCAAGAAAACCAGCCACACGCTGGCTAAGGCGGTGAGTAAGACTATTCAGTTCACTTTTTGTCGGGGCTTTTATCAGGTGAAAACGCGTTTTGCCATAGTTATCTTCGGCATATACACCATCGAGGTAGAGCATATGAAAATGGATATTTAAATTCAGCGCTGAGCCAAATCGTTGGATGAGTGTTACCGCACCCGTTTGTGCCGTCTGTTTGTTGTAGCCTGCTTTTTTAGTGATATGGGTGGCAAGTGTGCGATACACAATGCCCAGTACTTTTCCCATGATCTGAGGATAGCTGGCAAATAAAAATCTAAGTTGAAAAGGGAAGCTCAATACCCATTGCCTAATGGGCTCATGGGGCAACACATCATCAACCAGCAA
>NZ_JBDYKM010000035.1:0-25636 GCF_040012495.1 Paraglaciecola sp. 25GB23A | reverse complement strand
AAGAGGAGCTTACAGAGACACCCATTGTAAATATCGCTAAATGTTTGATCGAATTACAATGGGTGTCTTTGTAATTGATTCCACCTCCGTCCTAATCTCTTAAAAAGTATTTAAATAATTAGAAAAATGACGAAGCCGCTTCGTATTCAAGAGGAGCTTACAGAGACACCCATTGTAAATATCGCTAAATGTTTGATCGAATTACAATGGGTGTCTTTGTAATTCTTGTTGGTATTTTCGTAATTATTATCGGTGGTGGCTGCCTGTTATCCGAGTGAAAATGGTTCTGAAAGTTTCATCCAGTGTGCTATCTCACTCCAAAGCTTTGGCTTGCAGATATAATAACCTTGTGCATGATCACAGCCCAAAGTCTTTAACCGTGCCATGGTTTCAGCATCCTCGACGCCTTCAGCAACGACCTCAAGTTGTAAATTATGTGCCAGACCAATGGTCGAACTGATAATGATGGAGTCTTGTTCATTTGCGAGCATATCTTTTACAAACTCGCGATCAATTTTTAATATATTAATCGGCAATCGACGTAAATATGATAATGAAGAATAACCGGTACCATAATCATCTATTGATAGTTTTACCCCAAGTACTGAAAGTCGCTTTAATAATTTGACAGCTAATTCAGGATCTTGCATCAAAGCCGTTTCAGTTATTTCAAGCTCTAACATCCCAGCTTGAATATCAAATTCTCTAAGCATCGTTTCGATAAAATGAACACAACGCTCATCAATAAGGTTTCGTACAGACAAATTGACGGATACAGGTAAATGAATACCGGCTTTAAACCATTGTTTTTGTTGTTGTAGTGCAATTCTTAATACGGCTTCAGTCAAATAATGAATTGAATCGCTCATTTCTGCCAAAGGAATAAACTTATCCGGATAAAGCAGCCCCATAGTTCTGTGACGCCAGCGAACCAATGCTTCAAAACCACTAATCTTGCCACTCGCTAAATTAATTTTTGGCTGATAATGTAATTCTAATTGTTCTTCTCTTATCGCACCGTTTAACTCGGCAATCAGAGCAAGCCTTTGCGGCGTATGTTTGTCATCATTTATGTCATAAATTTTTAATCCGCCCCCTCTATTCTTCGCCTCGTACATGGCGACATCGGCGGAACGCAGTAACGCGTGACTATTTCCGCCATCTTCGGGATATTTTGCGATACCCAGACTTGCATCGATTTCTAACATCATAGAGTCGACTGCAAAGGGTTTTCGTAAGCGTTTGAGAATGAGGTTAGCAAATCGCAAAATTGTTTTTTGATCAGAAATATTATCAATTAATATAATAAATTCATCACCACCCAATCGGCTTACAAGTGTTTTATGCCCAGCAAGTGTCTGTTTAAGTCTCGGGCCAATCTCTTTAAGCAGTAAGTCACCAACATGATGCCCAAGAGTGTCATTTATTTCTTTAAATCGATCGAGGTCAAGCAACAACAAGGCAGCAGATTGATAGTCAGGATGACTGGCTTTTTGTTTAAAAAGAGTATGAAAATCTAATCTATTAGATAAACCCGTTAGGGAATCATGATGGGCCATATAATCAAGATTTTTTATTTGGTAAGCACTTGCTAGTGACTGTGAAACGGTATTAGCAACTAGCTGTAAGGTCTGTTTTTCTATGAACTTGAATTCATGCTTTTGGTGATAGCACAAATTAATTAAGCCAAATATTTTACCCTCATAAACCAAAGGGATACTAACATTCGAACTAATATTGATTTGCAGTAATTCTTGTCGAAACTTTTTATTAATATGGTCATCGTTAGTAATGTCCTCACTAACAATTATTTCACTTTTTTCAAACGATAATCCGGTTATGGTATTTTTCAAATCGGCTAATTGAATAATCTTCGCTAGATCAAAGGTAAAACCATTGCTTGCCATTAAATTGAGTGTCTGTTTTTCCTCGTCAATTAGATAAATGCCTATATAGGGTGTTTTTGTCACCCTTAACAACATACTCAATGTCTTATCGGCAATAGACTGAATGGAGCGACTACCATGCAATTGACTCGACAGACTATTGATTAATTGCAAACTTTCATTTTGGGTGACTAACTGTAAAGTGCTTTTTTCTAACTGACGTTCGACCTCTTTGCGAGCGCTAATATCCCTTACCGTCCCATAAACATGGTGTTCCCCTTTTATTTTTATTGCATTTAGTGTGACTTCAGCATCAAAAGGGGAGCCATCAAAACGAATATGCTGCCACTCAAAAAATTGACTCAAACCCTGCAGCGTGAGGCTGATTTTTTCTCTCGCTTTTATCCTCGAAAGTTGTCCATCAGGCTGAAACTCAGGTGAAAAACGAAAGGGATTTTGATTAATAATTTGCTCATGGGAACAGCCAAATAAGTCTAATGTGGCAGGATTACACGCAATAAAAAAACCATCTTTTACAAGAAATATGGAATCAATGGCTTTTTCAAATAACAGGCGATATCGCTGTTCTTCCTCTTTTAGCGCTTGTTTAATCCGCTGAGTTTCGGAAATATCATGCGAAACACCCAAAAAACCATTTATATTGCCCAGTTCATCTTTAAGTGCAGTTATTGACAATAAGACCAGTAGCCGGTGGCCGTCTTTGTGGATATAGCTCCACTCTAGTTCTTCAACCAATCCTTGTTTTGCCTTCTCAACAAAGACATCAAACCCAGGTTCGATAGTTCGTCCTATCTCCAAAGAAAGGCTACTGGCTCTTGCTATGATTTCTGCAGGATCGTGAAATAATCTAGGGGTATGTTTGCCGATAACCTCTTCCGATCGATATCCCAGCATTTTAGACGCCGCGTTATTAAAAGAACGAATAGTTCCGTCAATGTCAGTCGAGATAATTCCGTAATTGGCACTGTCTATCAACGTCTGTTGCAAGATACTCAACTCACGATAATCGACTACAGCATTCTTACCTTCGCCCGTCATACTGTTCCTCTAATAGATAGCGATTGTTGAATATAGTGAACCATGCCAGTGTATACACGATTGCTGAACTCAGCAATTGCCAATCAAGTTTAGCTTTATGGACTAGCAACTTTGCCAAGCTTTCAATTTTGTTATTTACCACATATTGTCTTTGTTTAGGGTCCGCAGATTTATGTGGCTAAGATAATATCTAGCAGACTACTAAAGAGGTATAAGTGATGAACAAGCTATGCTTCGAATATCAAAAAGTGTCAGAGTTACCACACTAATATTACTGCAAAGTAATACTTCCTGTTGTCACCGCCTCTTGCACTAAATTTTGCCACAAGGACTAATCTAAGCGCTCACCACTCAATCCAATCAAACATCTTTGCACCTAACTCGAACGGGCGATTTCTTCATTTGCTTACTAATAGAAAAAAGCAATGGGGGGTTGATAGATAAGATCAATGAGTTTATAGGTAAGTCGTGCAGGGAGATGTTGTTAATGTTGTGAAGACAATAGGGGATAAGTCGCTATCCCCCTAACAAAGGGTTAAAGCTGTGGACCTGCTGCGACCAGTACACTACCATTTTCGGTATCAGTAAACTTGACGAAATTTTCTACAAATAAAGTACCTAACTTGTTGGCCTTGGTGTACCAAAGTTGTTCATCCTCATAAGTCCGACGTGGATCAAGGATCTCAGCATCAACACCTTTTACTGAGGCGGGTATTTGTAGGTTGAATATAGGCAGATTAGTGGTTTCCACTTCGTCCATAGAACCATCTAATATGCTATCTATAATGGCCCGCGTGGCTTTAATAGAGATGCGTTTGCCGGTACCATTCCAACCTGTGTTGACTAAGTAAGCCTGAGCACCACAAGCCTGCATTCTATTCTTTAACACTTCTGCATATTGCGTAGGGTGCAGGGTTAAAAAGGCGGCTCCGAAGCAGCTGGAGAAGGTAGGTGTAGGCTCAGTAATACCGCGTTCCGTACCGGCTAATTTGGCGGTAAAACCAGATAAGAAATAATATTCGGCCTGCTCTTGGGTAAGCTTGGACACCGCCGGCAATACCCCAAAGGCATCGGCAGTTAAAAAGATAACCTTGTTAGCGTGGCCTGCTTTGGAAACCGGCTTCACTATATTATCAATATGGTAGATGGGATACGACACACGAGTGTTTTCTGTTTTACTACCATCATTAAAATCTATTTTGCCATTGGCATCCACGGCAACATTTTCCAAAAGCGCATCGCGACGAATGGCATTGTATATATCTGGCTCTTGTTCTTTGCTTAACTGGATAGTTTTAGCGTAACAGCCACCTTCGAAGTTAAATACGCCGTTGTCATCCCAGCCATGTTCATCATCACCAATCAGTTGTCTGTTGGGATCGGTAGATAGTGTTGTTTTACCTGTGCCTGATAGACCAAAGAATACTGCGACATCGCCGTCTTTGCCAACGTTAGCACTACAATGCATTGAGGCAATACCTTGTAGAGGAAGCAAGTAGTTCATCACTGAGAACATACCTTTTTTCATTTCTCCGCCGTACCAAGTGCCACCGATAAGCTGAATTTTTTCAGTCAAGTTGAAAGCAACGAAGTTCTCGGAATTCAAACCCTGCTCCTGCCACTTGGGATTAGTGGTCTTGGCACCGTTCATCACCACAAAATCGGGTTCAAAATCGATAAGTTCTGCTTCAGTTGGACGGATAAACATGTTTTTGACAAAATGTGCCTGCCAAGCAACCTCAGTGATAAAGCGCACTTTCAAACGTGTATCTGGATTTGCACCGCAATAAGTGTCCATTACAAACAGACGTTTTCCAGTGAGTTGCTTGGTTACCAGTTTATGGAGGTGTGACCATACTTCTTGGCTTATAGCTTTATTGTCGTTTTTACCTTGGTCTGACCACCACACAGTATCTTTGGTCGTGTCGTCACGAACTATATACTTGTCTTTCGGTGAGCGTCCGGTAAATATCCCTGTGTCAACCGACAAGGCTCCCAGTTCAGTGCCAAAAGCCTTTTCGTAGCCGACTAATTCCGGTTTGGTGGTTTCAGCAAACAATACTTCATAAGAAGGGTTGTGAACTAACTCAGTTACTTCATATATTCCATATTGCGACAAATCCACAGAGGGTACGCTCATTAAATCTACTCCCATTTTAACCACACCCATCAACTTTACTCCTAGTGTTCGCTGCCAAAAATATTGCTGAATTAAACCTTTAAAAGCCCGCTGAGAAGCGAGTAAAGTCAAAATTTCGAGCGACAAAATTAAATTAATTGAAATCAGCTGCATTTTTACATTTTCCACACTCTAAGTTAAGACCTGTTTGGTAAAAATATATGATGACATTCAATTATTTACTGTAACACTACAGGTCTACAAACATATTTTTATGCTGTAATAAAATAACAATGAAAAACATAAAAACCATAAAAGACAACAACTTAAATATAAAAATTATTTGTAGCAATTAATTACCCCAGCGTAAAAATGAATTAATATTTATAAACTTTCAATAATAATGATCGATTAAGATCAAAAAAAGTTAAGAAAATTTGTTGAATTAGATATTGAATTTTTTCTAACCTGAATAGACTTAGTGACATATTCGGTAGTTTGGAGCTGACTTTATGTGATATTTCACAAGCTTCAATTGCGATATGCATGCTATTCCCCTTCTTTTACAAAAATAACAAACGAGCAAACGTTATGAAGCAATTGCATTATTCTCCACCTCAGCGGATTTATTAACAGCGGAAACAAGCGGATTAATCTGATTTTAGCCGAATACAGTGAAGGCAATCGCTAGTTATGAGCAAGCCAATAAACTGGCAGTGGGCTTTAATAAAGTTTGGGTGGATGGCCAATTAAGCAAAGCTGGCTGTTATGGTCAAATATTGGCGTCAGACTGAGAATAATGTCGCTACAGTGACAGAGTGCCAACAACAATAGTTTTTCATAAAAATCCGCCCTACTAACAATCAAATGCAACAATGGGCTCAAGGATGAAATATCGCTGATAACAAATGTATTTTATGCTTTATGCAGGTTTGTATTTTCACCTTGTAATCACCACTGATATGCTACTGATTAATTTAGTCGTTTAGATGATTAGTGCCAATGCCTGAAATTACCCCTAACTTGCCGCGCCGCCCGAGCTTTTTGCAGTCTCTTACCTGTTTTAGCCTGATTGTTATCACGATCGCAGGAGGACTTTTTGGCCTTGGTATAAGCCTGCATACATTGATGTTTCTGTGTCTATTGTGGGTAGGACTGAACGCTTTTAGTCTTGGATACAGCTATATTCAGATACGTGAGTTGATGACTGGCGCACTCACTAGAGCAATGCCTGCAATTTATATCTTTATATTGATCGGCATGGTGATTTCAAGTTTTATGCACAGTGGCACCATCGCTACCCTTATTTACTATGGCCTGAGTTGGCTAAGTCCGAGTTTATTTTTGGCAGTAGGATTGCTGCTCTGTGCAGTGATGTCGGTCGCTACCGGAACATCTTGGGGCACGGTTGGCACCTTAGGCGTGGTTTTTATTGGCATCGGCTCAGCCATGAACATCCCCCTACCCCTAGTTGCAGGTATGATCGTTTGTGGCGCCACCTTCGGCGATAAAATGTCGCCGATTTCAGATACCACAAACCTCGCAGCTATGAGTGCTGGCACCGATCTCTATCGACACATTTATTCCATGCTGTTCACTACAACACCGACCTTTATCCTGACCTTTCTAATATTTTTAGTGATCGGCTTAAACTATGGCGAGCAAAATTTAGATCTGACAGAAGTCACATCAATTCAATTGGCCCTTGTTAACAATTACAGCCTAACGCCGCTGGTTACTTTATTACCGCTAATTTTACTCGCGGTACTGAGCATTCGAAAAGTCCCCGCAGAAGTGACAATGTCATGCAGCATTATGCTCGCGGTGCTAATCGCGATTTTTTATCAAGCAGAAAGTTCTATCACTGTGCTTAATGCACTGTGGGAAAATACACCTGAGGCAACTGGCATTCCAAACTTAGATGCATTGTTGGGTCGCGGCGGCATTAGCAGCATGAGCTGGACCTTACTACTTGCTTTAATGGCTATTGCGCTTGGCGGAATTTTGCACGGAGCGGGATTTCTTACTTCACTCTTGGCCGGGATCATTAAAAGAGTAAAGCGAACCGCCACTCTGATAGCGACCACTATTATATCGGGCTTCTTAGGTAACATTGCGATGGGCGAGGCTTACATTTCGATTATTCTAAGTTGCCAACTGTTTAAGCCCAAATATGAGCAACAAAATTTAGAAGCTGCCATTCTTTCGCGTTCGGTTGAAGAGGGTGCGACTATGACCACAGGCCTTATCCCATGGACTACGGCCGGCGCATTTTATACCGCCACGCTCGGGGTTGACGTACTTGACTACGCCCCTTATGCTTTTTTCAACTACCTCAATACCATCATTGCAGTAGCGATGGCTGCCTTTGGCCTTGGGCTTCTCAAACCGAAAACCATCACTGCTTTGACATAAATGATTGTTAGTCTACGGCTTTAAATTTGTCCGCTCGCTTCATCCAAGTAGTAATGAGGATTTTATGACGCCAGCTAGTGTACTCAGTGTAAAAGGGAAAAGTGATGTTTAGTATTCACGGTGAATGGGAGATTGAAGTTTGTGGCCACGTTATTGTGCAGTGGTTTTCTGGTGGCTGGAATGAAGAGGCAGTTATATCCTATGTGAAAGAGTTTCGCTCTAAAGCAACTCCACTTATCGATAAAGAGTGGGCAATCCTTTCTATCTTTGAAGAATGGGACTTAGGTATCCCAGAAATATCCAAACATGTTGAAGAACATTGTAACTGGTTTAAATCCCATGGCTGCGTCAAAGATTGTCATGTCTATACGCCAAATGCGACCAAAGAAATGCAGTTAGAAAGACTCATTCCTCAAACTGATGCGCATTATGAACGCAAAGTATTTACCAATACTGCAGAAGCGTTGGCTTGGCTAACGAGCTATAACTTTAATATTGAGAACTCTATAATTATTAATACCTTAGAAACAAACTTACACAGACACTCATTGTAGATATTTTAATGACTCGGTTTGTCTGACCTAACGACTTGAGGCGTGATTAATTTGATTTGTGTTGCCCGCCATCAACTGCTAAACAGGTTCCAGTAACCCAGCTGGCACATGACGAAACCAAGAACGCGGCTACCTTAGCTATTTCCTCTGGCCTCCCCATTCTGCCAAAAGGAATTGTGCTAAGCGCCCTATCATAAAAAGGCCGATCATGTTTTTTAGCCATCTCCCACAGTCCACCACTAAATTCAACAGAGCCTGGCGCGATGGTGTTTACTCGGATATTTTTGCATGCAAGTTGTGCGGATAAAGTTTTGGAATAACTAATAAGAGCAGCTTTTGAAGCCGCATAAGCAGCAGGAGAACCCGCCTCAAGTCCTGATATCGATGAAATAAAAAGTATATTCCCACTACCCGATTTGATCATCCAAGGCACCACTTTTTGAGTAGCCCTTACACTTGCCAATATATCGATATTTATGGATGCCTCCCAGTTACTGTATTCTTCACCCAAGCTCAATGCAGAGACGTTATTAACCAAAATATCGACACTACCAAACTCGCTTTTGACTTTATCAAGAAATGCTTCAAATTTTTCGGTATCGCCAATATCACAAGACTCCGCATACACTTTTACCCCCTTCTTAAGAAGCTCTTTTGCAGTGCTTCGAAGTGCTTCTTCACCGCGTGCACAAATTGCAACATTGACACCTTCTTCAGCGAATGTTTCAGCAATGCTTCTTCCTATTCCTTTGCTTGCTCCCGTTATGATTGCATTCTTGCCTTTTAACTCTAAGTTCATAAATAATTACCTTGGGGGATGTTATAAATTTCGACTAATTGATTCAGTTTTGTGAGTCAAGGTCGTGATGTCCGCACATTGGATTATAGAAAGATAGTTGATGCAGCTAATCTATTCAACATGGGTCAGCTATAGAGCAGCAAAAAGCAAATTAGGCTCAGTTTGAGATGAAAGATGAGAAGCCCTTTAATTAACACTACCTTCGGCCTACCTCAAATTTATTTAGAATAATGAGTTTATAAAAAACACTCATGTTAAAAATGTCCTTCGTTCCTTTCTTCTGTGTTGCCCCAACGGTGTTGCCCCAACCGCAATTTGCCAACCCGAAACACAGCAAAAACAACGGCAGTTGCATAGATTGGGTATAGCGTTTATTCTTGCCAAAAGTACACCCGCAAAATTAATTGCTCACCATTTTGACTCTGCTCATGCCTTGCGCCAAGTGCGTTATAAGTAAGCTTGCGTAGGGGAAAAGGCTCATTAGATTCATGCTCAATTATCTCATTATTCTGGTGGCTATTATCACTGGCGCAGTGTTGCTTTATCCCAAAGTAGCCAAGGCCTTACTTTGGCGCGCAGCAATAACGCCCTTAGCCTCAATCATTGGCAGTGGTTTTTTGGTGCTGGGCCCGATCCTAGTTTCTTCATTCGGACAATATGCGCCACTGGTTATGGCTGCATTATGTATTTTTGCCTACCTTTTTGGTGCGGCGATCCGCTTTAATATCACACGGCATGCGTCATTGAGTGGCAAAAGAAGTATTACCGAGGAAAAGCTGGAAATACTCTCATCTTGGGCGTTGGCCTTCGCCTATATTATTTCGGTCGCCTATTACTTAAATCTACTTGGATCGTTTGCCGTCAGTGCTACACCAATAAACGATGCGTTCCATGCTCAGTTAGTAACAAGCGCTGTCTTTGTTTTGGTTCTGATCGTTGGATGGACCAAGGGATTTCAAGCGCTAGAGCGTATGGAACAAATCACCGTCGGCTTAAAGCTCTCTATCATTGCGGGACTATTGTTTGCTCTCGGCTGGTTTTTTATCGACAAGCTTGCAGCCCGAGAGCTCGTCAGTGGGTCTGCAACAGTATCGGGTTGGCAAGCGATTGCATTGGTCGCTGGCTTGCTAGTTACGGTTCAAGGATTTGAAACATCTCGCTATCTTGGCGACGAATACCCGCCCCGCACCAGAATTAGGTCAATGCAATTAGCGCAATGGGTCTCTAGCGCTATCTATATGATATATATTGCTTTTCTAAGTTACTTATTTATTCCTAACAATTTGGAGCTGAGTGAAACAGCGATTATCGATCTTATGGCTGTTGTCGCCCCTATTTTACCGCTACTGTTAATTATCGCAGCCATTAGCGCTCAATTTAGTGCTGCCGTAGCAGATACCGGCGGTTCTGGTGGTTTAATCGCCGAACTTACCAAGGGAAAGATTTCGCCAAGAGCTGGCTATGGCGTTTTAGTTGGCATCGGCTTACTTCTGACTTGGGCAATGAGCGTGTTTGAGATCATAAGTTACGCATCACGTGCCTTTGCCTTTTATTATGCATTACAGGCCTTCATAGCAGCGAAAGGCTGTTGGTCAGAAAATGGCTGGTCATTCAAAGGAATAGGATTCGCTGCGCTTGGCATCTTGGGTTTAGCAATTGTTGCATTTGGAACCTCGGTCGAGTAAAAATTTACTGGGCATGCGCTTACAATCACACCCATCGTAATTATATGGTGTAATTAATAGATACCAGTGTAATTCGTATCGTTTTCTGCGTTTTGACGATTAATCAAAATAGGGAATGACTAAAAACTTAACTTAAAAAATAGATCGCCAAAACCCCACAATAAAGTCCCAGTAATCAGTAGCGAAACTTCTAAAATTCCCAGTTGCAATCTAACTGCATGTAATATTTTGTCGGTTTTATCTTCAAAATCATCTTCAATTGATTGAATTTCTTTTTCGATATAGTCGGTTGAGACATTTAATTTTCTTAATTTTCTTTTAACCCGAGCGAGCGCAACACGGTGCTGAAAATTCAGACGACCAATTAATAAACGCTCTTGAATAATGCCACCTAAACCAGACCAAACGCCAAGCACCACAATTAAACAACCAGTGCGAGTAAGCCACTCTAAGCCAGCGAATTGAATTATTGATAAATACACGCCCAATACGATTAATAATAGGGCGACTAAGCTATGTATTAATCGATGACGTTTAGGAATTGTCGAACCAGTTACTAACACTGACGTCCCATTTTCACTTGATTCGATTGACATAAACACCTGCTTTTTATTCAAATTTGGCATGCTAATCTGCACGGAAATTGGTGAAATATAATGACAAATATATTTAAGCTTTATATTACCGTTTCGCAGCTAACAAACTGTTGTTTATAGTGAATGTTGGGACTTGTTTACTCACTGCGGCTAACTTCAAGCCATCTGCTTAGGAAAAAGAAGCATAACCACTATCTCGAATCCAAGCAATGAGCAACAGTCTAGACGGGGATAGCACTCACAAAGTAAAATACTACTTTAAATAGTGTGTATGTCAGCTTGATACAGTTCAAAATAATCTTTCAATCTCATACTTAGCTAGCATTAATTAGCACGCTATGCCCGACCAGAACCATAATTTAAGCCATGCTTAGAGTGGTTCTAATCCTGTGATACTATTTTGTCATAATATGATTATTTATTGCCAGTTGAGACTTGTGTAAGCAACAAGCAAATGGAGCATGACCTATATCCCGAAATATCGATAGGCACTGTACTGAGGAAACATTGGTATAATCCTCCGCACTACCTAAGGCTAAACTTATAAAGAGAAAAAAGACCATGGCTAACGACGGCAACTACAAGAAAAATAAAATCGGTGATCACCCACTTAAACCTGAAACAATGATGATGTCTTATGGTTATAACCCGCAATTGTCCGAAGGTTCGGTCAAACCGCCTGTCTTTTTGACCTCCACGTTTGCCTATCAGACACCGGAAGAGGGTGAAGAATTCTTCCACATCATGGCTGGCCGTAAACCGGCACCACAAGGCAGTGTTGGCGGCCTTATTTACAGCCGTTTTAATCATCCTAACGTCGAAATTATCGAAGACCGCCTGTCACTTTTCGAAGGCTCAGAATGCTCTGTGGTTTGTTCGAGCGGCATGGGGGCAATCAGCGCGATACTGCTGGCTTACTTGCGACCAGGGGATGTTATTGTGCAAAGCACGCCTTTATATGGCGGTACTGAGACACTGATGCGCAAATTTTTGCCTGAATTCAATATCGAAACTGGCGAATTCCATGATGGTCTAGACGAAGCCGGTATGCTCAGCTCCTTGCGTGATGCTAGCAAAAAAGGTCGAGTCGCCATGGTCTTCGTCGAGTCTCCCGCCAATCCAACTAATTCCTTGGTCGACTTCGAGGCGCTAAACCGCGCACTGGACATAATTGAGACTGAAACAGGTCACCGTCCAATCAGTGTCTGTGACAACACGTTAATGGGCCCTGTTTTTCAACAAGTCGTGCCACAAGGCATCGATATGGCCATGTATTCGCTGACCAAATATGTTGGCGGCCATAGTGATCTTGTCGCTGGCGCCGTATGCGGTAACCGTGAAATGTTACGACCGGTTCGTGCTACACGTGGGGCGATTGGTCTTAACCTAGACCCACATACGAGTTGGATGATCTCCCGCTCACTCGAAACATTGAGTATTCGTATGGAACGCTCCGCAGACAGTGGCCGTAAAGTAGCGCAATGGCTAGCAGACAATACCTATATCTCTGCCAAAATCCTGCATCCTGATTTCATCACAAATAAGGCCTACCAAACCGTCTATAAACGTCAATGTTCAGGGCCCAGCTCTACCTTCTCTTTTGTGTTAGACGTGCCAAAATCAGACGCTTTTTGCTTGATCAATAATTTGTCTATCTTCAAATCAGCGGTCAGCCTTGGCGGTAGTGAGAGCCTTGTTTGTCACCCAGGAAGTACAACCCACTCGGGCGTGTCCGCTGACTTACGTGATAAATTTGGTGTCACTGACGGTCTGATCCGCCTCTCAATTGGTCTAGAACACCCAGACGATTTGATCGCCGATCTAGATAACGCTTTTCGTGCAACCTTTGGCGATACAAAAACAGCGTAAACCTACTTTACGCTTACAACGCTTACCAAGACACCCATTTTAGTATGGCTAAATAACGCTTAATATTTGACTGAATTACTATGGGTGTCTCAATAATTTAATATGGGTGGATGCGTTACTTATTTTGTAGAGTGTGGATTTCTGACAGTCCGCATTACCTGCCAAGCCTATAAAACCTGCGTCTGTTGAATTTGTAAGGTATATTGTTTATTCTTTTTTCACTCTTTTTACTGTTTTTTTGCGCTATGCTACTCAAATTAACACTGGTAAATATCAAAGCACGTTAAGCTTTCATAGTAGTATTAATCCCTATTTTTTTACTCCAAACTTATAAGAGAGCGCTCCATGCCGGGACCTAATAGACAAGTAAAACAGCGTCTGAGCGATCTTGAGTCGCACTTAAAGAACGAGAATCAACTACTAGTTGAAGTAGTGAAGAGTTTTCGCAGCCTTGATCGAGTTGCCTATCGCTTAGGTTTGTTAAAAACCTCTCAGTCCTTTGCTTTTCATGTGCCTTGGTGGCCGATGATATCTATTCTTGGCACTTTTTCCGCTGGTAAGTCGAGTTTCATCAATCGCTATATTGGTATTAAATTGCAAGAAAGTGGCACTCAGGCAGTAGACGATAAATTCACTGTTATGTGTTATTCAAAAGATAAAGAGTCGCGCAGTTTACCGGGTATTGCCCTAGACGCGGATCCTCGTTTTCCCTTTTATAAAATGCGTGAAGAGTTAAACAAGGTATCTCAAAGCGAAGGCGCACGTATTGACAGCTATCTACAGCTAAAGACCTGCCCTAGCGAGCAGCTAAAAGGTCAAATACTGATAGATTCACCAGGCTTTGATGCTGACGCACAACGCACCGCTACCTTGCGTATTACTGACCACATTATGAATATGTCTGACTTAGTGTTGGTCCTATTTGACGCCCGTCGGCCTGAGCCTGGCGCGATGCGCGATACTTTGCAGCACTTAGTTGGCGAAACAGTTAGCCGCAGTGACGCTAATAAATTTTTATATATTCTCAATCAAATTGATACCACTGCCAAGGAAGATAATCTGGAAGAAGTGGTTGGTGCTTGGCAACGTGCCATTGCTGAAAAGGGGCTCACTGCGGGGAAGTTCTATACTATATTTAATCCTGAGCAAGCACGTCCTATTGAAGATGAAAAAGTGCGCGAACGTTTGGAAGCCAAAAGTAACACCGATATGGCAGATATTTATGCACGTATAGCACAAGTTAAAGTAGAGCGTTTTTACCGTATCATCGCGAATTTAGAACGAACTGCTCATCAGATAGAAGACGAATTGGTGCCGCGCTTAATAGAGCTTAAAAAGAAGTGGCGTAAGGGTATTGCTTGGCGAAGTGCTTTGTTTTTATTGCCTCTTGTCGGCGCGACAGCAGCCGCAATCATATATGGTCATTTGTATAATACGCCATGGTGGACTTGGGCTATTAGTTCATGGCAAACAGGGCTAATTGTAGGCCTACCCATTGTTGCCATATTGCTGTGGGTTTATGCACAAATCAAAAAGCGTACTTCCGTAAAAATTAGTAAAACAATTCCTGTTAACGCGAGTGACCTAGGAGCTGAGCGACGCGAAGGCATGATTAATGCTTTTAAACACAATACTGGTATATGGAATAGTGTATTCAACACCAGCCCCGTTGGTTGGGGCTGGCGCTCTAAAAGGGCGCTGCGCCAAGTGCTTGGCAACGCAGACCGCTATGTGCAAGAACTAAATAATACTTACACCGATCCCTCTGGACAGCAAAAAAGCTCTGCCTCGCCGACAGATGAAACTGAGATAAGAGAGAGAGCTGAAACAGCCAAATCTACTGAGGAAACAAAAACAATTTAAGTTAATGCAATAAGTTGACAGTCCTCGCAAGGTTTGTAACCCAAGGGCTGTCAATTAGCTCAGGGTAATCAGAAAAACTAATCGCCGGATTTACTGACGCTTGCCGTGCTTACCGCTGAACCTTGAATTTACTGTTTTGCTTGTCCCGTCCTGAAATAAGTTGACGGTTTAGCCTATCGCTTTTTATATTTCTACTTTACTGGCAAGACCTATACGTTGTTCTAACCACTTTATAGCATCGGCTTTATGCTCAAAAAACGCGAAATCTTCCCCTGCTTTTTCATATATTCCGCTAAGATAACCTTGAGAGAATGCAGGCAAAGATGAGTCTGCAACTATAATTGCAGTGGCGACTCTTTTTAGGGATTTTTGCTGCTTTACTATCTCAATTAAACGCTCAGCTGCGTCAGGTAAATATACGGCTTCGCCATGCATTATAGTTAAGGCTCCCCAAAATTCTTGAGATAACTCATTCAAAATTTGCTTTGCCTTCACGCCAGAATTATCGAGCATTTCGATATTCCAAGGACCGGTCCCTTCTACAACAAGAATATTGTTTTCTTTTTTTGCATGTAACATTCCGTGCTCTTTAAATTTCCAGCTCATATTGTCTGTACTGCCTCAAACATATCGGCTTTGGAGTAAAAGTAGAATAAACACAATCCCTTATATAAACAATATGCCTAACTTAAGAAAACGCTGACTTTATTAAACGGCCTGGGTACACTTAATCTTGGCACTCGATTATGTGCAAGTTACCAATATAAGATGTAGCACAAATTAAGCCGACTAAGACTTCTTTGTTGAGTTATACCTTACACCAAAGCCTATCCCTACTCTGCGCTTAATTCATGCAAGTTGTGATAGGAACTTAGGGTATTTAAAGCCAAGAAAAATGCATCTGCACTGCGCTCACCATTAACATTTTTAACGACAGTAACGGCGCGAGCATGATCGACACAAAGTATTAGCATGGTGGTTCCACCCATACTGCCACCGGCATGCGTCACGACATGAGGCATCGCTTTCATCATGGCTTGCAGTTCTTCATTTTGATAGTCGGAGCGGCTAATGTAACTCTTAAAACCAATATCCCAAGCAATACCATGATTCACTTCTTCACCATTGTTTAACTTAGCTTTAGTAAACATTAACTTAACTGTTTCAGGGTTTAAGTATTGTTCGTTTAATTGCCCTACCGCAAAACGCGACACATCAGAAGGAGTAGCGATAAAACCACCACCAGCCCATTTATAACTATGATCCGTTTGTGGAGAGTTAAGTAATTTGCCTTGGTAATAGCTGTATGGGCGGGCTCGATGAGAAATGATTTGATATTGGTCGTCAAAATAGGTGTCATTCATCGCCAGCGGTTCAAATACCTCTTGCTGCATGATTTGTTTAAAACTGCGTTTTCCATCGGCCCCTTCCATCGCGGCACTGACTAAGGTCCAACCAAAGGTAGTATATTGATGCTGAGTGCCAGGCGCAAACAACAGGGCTTCGTCTTTAAACAAGGCCAATGAACTTTTTAAATCGGCAAAGGGTTGATTGAGTAAGAACTCATTGGCGTCTGGTTTGTAATGACGGACACCAGAGGTGTGAGCGGCCAATTGGCGCAAGGTGATGTCAGCATGAAAGGCAGGCCAATCGGGGGTGTATTGCGTGACGGGTGTATCTAGCTCGATTAGCTTTTTTTGATACATGCGCATCATCGCTGCAGCCGTCATCACCTTTGCCACACTACCAATACGCAAGGTGTGCAAAGGACTCATGGCTACCTGGTTTTCTAAATCAGCGTAACCATACCCTTCAGCCCACAAGATGCCTGTTTTATCCGCAACGGCTACACTGATGCCTGGCACAGTTTCACTGGTAACTGCCGCAACAAACAATACCCTTGCTGATTTAGCGGGGCCAAGATCTTTGGCTAAACAGCTAGCACTTAACAACGAAAACAGAACCAAAATCGACAGTTTATTTTTCAGGTTCAACATAACAATCCAACAATACCTAACAGAACGTAGTTCATGCTAACCCCAACGGACCATCCGATGAAGGGCTTTTTAGTTAAATCTAAATAGAGTCGCTGGAGTCAAGCAAGTCAATCTGCTGGGCAAACCACTGAAAACTCTGCTGCCAAATGGCTGAGGCATTTTTTGTAAAATAGCCCATGTGGTCTATTTTCCCTAAGCCATAGTCAGTCGGCTTTAGATCTTGTTTTATAACGGTTGCATTACGGTAGCCTTTAAAAAAAGCATCGCGCGATCGTGGCTGGGCCCATAAATCATCAACCGCATTGGCCGCTATAATAGTAAAGCGGCAACGAGCAAACTCCTGATGGACGTGACTCATATTAGGATCATCAAAAAAATAATGAGGAAAGCTACACCAGTGTTTCCAATCACGGTAAACACCAAAAGGTAAATCTTCACCCATTCCCAGCATACTCCAAGCAAGATAACCTTTGATTTTGACTAATATTGGTGCAAAAAAATTCCACATACTCCACACTTTAAGTCGTTCAATGGGAGGCATCCAACCATGCCACCCAGCCCCGACTCCAAATAAATAAGCACCTTGCAATTTGTCTACATTAGGCAGCAACCCCAGAGCATGGCCACCAAAAGAATGCCCTACAATAAAAAGTGGCACTTGCTTTAATCCTTGTTTTGTTTGTTCATCCGCATAACTAAGCAGCGCAGCCAAATCTTGATAAGCCCAATCTAAATAATTCATGTTAAAACCAGCTAAAGATTCAGGTGACGACTCTCCAATCCCACGATAGTCCAGCGTAACCACATCAAAACCTTGCTGATTTGCCGCCTCTGCATAATTTTTATAAAAACGTTGAGGTACACCAGTAGCACCGGCCATAAGCAGAATCGCGCGCGGACGTTTCGCATTCACCGTATTACTATAATGCCTTGCTGCGATCGTAACTTGATCAAGAGTCGTCAGCGTTATGGGGGAGTAGGGCAACTTAGTCATGTAATAACTCTCTTTTTTGCTTTGTCTTTATGAATAAGTATAAAGTATGGAGTTAACTTCATAGTCAAGTGATAATTAGTCTAAACTCGGATCAGTAGAAGGTAGTAATGAAGGCACATGAAATAGTCAATAAAACTGGAGTGGCAAAAGATACCCTGCGTTATTACGAAAAACTCGGCGTTATCTCAGCGCCATTAAGAGCAGCTAATGGCTATCGGCACTACAGTGAACAGCACATCAAAGAATTAAAATTTATTAAGTTTGCCCAATCTGTAGGGTTTCCCTTAAGTAAGATAAAACTCGCTATACCTCATCTGGCTAATCCCGATCCCCATTGCCCTATTTTACAGACCACCATTCGTGATCAAGTCGAACGAATAGACCAAAAAATGGTTGAATTGGACAATGCCAAACAAGTTTTACTCAAGTGGCTAGTGCCAAAACTTAATGACACTGGGTTTAAATAGGAGCCACAATAAGCAGCCAGTATAACAAGGTAGTGATTGACGAGATAACAAGCCGCCATAATTACCTGCGACAGCTATGCCGTTTAAGGTGTTTTAACTTGGTCAACTTACACTTCAGTGATCCATTTTTTACATGAAAAGAGGTGTAAACTTACACACTATATTAAGAGTCAGCTAATACCGATTTTTTAGTTTAATCCTCGGGTTTTATTCTCAAAAAACTCGCAAAACGCGGAATTCCTCTGGCAGTAAGACCATAATATTTAAAGGTGATATAAGCACCAACAGGCGGTGGATTTTGGCGCTGTAAATCGGTAAAGCCGGAGCCAATTTTAAATTGCAGACCGTCATCGAGTTCAACTAACAAAGCCCCAAGCATATAGTGATACTTGCCTTTTCCAGGTAAGTGAGCAATAACTTTTGCTTCCGCATCTTGGTGTTTTTTCAACTTAAATAAGCTCGCGCTGCGCCCATCTTGATAATAGGCCTCTTGATGATGCAGCATCAAGCCTTCAGCCCCTTGCGCCACCAGTTCATCTAATTTGGCCAACAGTAGCTTTTTGTTGGCTAATTTACCCTGAGGGATCAGATGTAAATAAGGGCTATTAGCTTGTTCAACTAAGAGCTGAAGCTGAGTCAAGCGCTCGGTGAAATTTCCTTCATGCGCGGGTAAATCAAACAACATAAAGCGAATTATTTGCCAGTCGTCAGAGGGAGTATTGCGTAAAACAATGGAGGCAGTTTGTTCAAAACGTTGTCGTTCTATCCACAGCTCACCATCGAGTGTCTCACTGGGGAAATCGGCAATAAACCACATTGGCGCGTGGATAACATTGCCGTTTCGAGTCAATAGCTTACTGCCATCCCATCTAGCCCGAATACCATCAAGCTTTTCACTGACCCAATAGTCTTTTACCTCAATATCATGACGATAAACACTCGCAAGTTGGAGGCTTAAGTCTGCCTTAGGGGCATCCTCAGCATTGGCGGAGAGACTGGTAAAAAAGTAGCATAAAATAATACACAAAAGGTGGCGTTGTAAATTCGACATATTCTTTGATTTCCTTATCGATGAATCCATAAAGCTTAGTGCACAAATCTAGAATTAACCGACTTATTTTAAGGTTTAATAACAAGGCTTATTTACACTTCAAACTATTTTTAGATGATGGTTTTTTAATCAGTTGATATTGACTACACTTCAAGCTTGTAAATTATTCTAAATACTAAGGATGCAACGTGACCGTTTCAGCAGAAAAAAAACCGGTGATCCTAGTGGTACACGGTGTACAGTTAGGCGAGGACGAAGACTTAAAACAAGACCAATACATCAAAGAATTAATGCAAAGTCGATTGGTCGGACACGCCCTTGAGTTTGATGTTGAGCTATACACTTACGAAAACCTCAACGACCAAGCCCAGCAAAAACTAAAACAGCTGAGCAAACTTATTATTCAGTCCCCGATTAGTAGTATGTTGGCCACTAGCGCTCTAGATATTGTGGCAGACGTAGTGATTTCCTTATCACGTAACTCAACCGCCAATGAAATACGCAGTAAGTTAAAAGAAAAAATCTTGGACTATTTCGAACAAGGTCACCCAGTGTATGTTTTGGCTCACAGTTTAGGCACTGTTTATAGTTTTGATGTGATAAACGAACTGATGGCTGAACCGGAGTACTTTAAACGTGATGACCCAATGAGTTGGCCGGTACAAGGCATATTAACCATTGGCTCCCCTTTAGGCTTAGATTTATTTAAACAAAGCGGCCGTAGCAAAGCGACCGCACTGGGCCTTGGGGAATTTAACTTTAAGTGGCTAAACTACTTTGACGTTAATGATCCTGTTGTATCCGGTAGTATTTTTGGCTCTGCTCTGGCCTCAACTCAGGTTGCAGAGCGATTTAAGCAAAACCAAGCAGACTTCGGTTGGTATATACAGGATTATCCAGTTGTCACAGGCAAAACATGGTTACTTGCCCATACGGCTTATTGGCAAAACCCGATGGTAGGTGACGGCTTAGTTAGCATGTTGACTTAGGAGACAAAAATGAAATTATTATTACCCCTATTATTATTGGCCACCAGTGCCTGCACCAATCATTTGTATCAAGGTACGAGCACCTATCAAGAAAACAATAAACAATGTGCAGCTATGGTGTATTGGTATGACATGAGTCATTGGTTTAGTGATGGTGACAAACCCACTACCGTGGTGGTGCGCAATGCCAGTAATCCTCGCAGCTTTCAAATATCACAAGACAATACTCTGCCAGACGAAGACAAAATACGTTTAGTGGAATCAAACAGCGATTATGTCAAAGTTATCGGCGAACCCAGTACTGACTTCACTGAGCTAGACTGCGGATATTTCAGTGGTAAACAGGCCCATCAGAATGGGCAGAGCGACACCACAGAATTTTATTTATTCTGCAATAAAAAAAGTCATCCTTTGCGCCCAGACACCAGCGGTTTGCGGGCCCAATCTGCCCCTTATGTATTTAACATGGCCCCTCCAGTATCGCAATTTTCATGGATGGGTGAACTACCTAATGTTGCAGCCGTGCCCTTGGGATGTGAGTAAATTTATATTACTACTAAGTGGTCATTTATCTTATTACTCAGCTTTTTGGCCGTGTTGTTAGTTGTACTAACAGGGCTAAAAATGTAAATTCGATCTTCAAAATAAAAAGATAAAAGGTCATCTGATGAATTACCCGCACAGGGCGCTAGGGATGTTGTTGGTATTATTAATAACAGCCTGTAGCTCAACCACATTAAAAAACTCAAAACAAACTAGTACAGAACAGCAGCTTAATCTTGCAGACATCTACCAAGAAAAAATCTATGAAACTAAAAAATTAGGCTCTGTGCGTTGGATGCAAGACGGTTTGTCATACACAGCTCTAGAAACCTCCGCCGACAATGAAAAAGCCAAAGACATCGTAAGATATCAAGCAAATAATAATGAACGACAAGTCCTTGTCAGTGCCGCAACATTAACCCCTAAGGGCGCTGATAAGCCTCTTGAGATTGACGACTATCAGTGGAATAGCGACCAAAGTCAGTTAATGATTTATACTAATAGTCAAAAAGTCTGGCGCAGTAAAAGCCGCGGCGACTATTGGTTACTGAAAATCAAAAACGGCACCCTTACTCAGCTAGGCCAGTCTGCGCCAAAACCAACAGACGCTAGCATGATGTTTGCTAAGTTTTCACCGGACGACCAAAGCGTTGCTTATGTGCGCGACAATAATATTTATCTCCAGTCACTCAGCGACTTTTCCATTATCCAACTGACTCAAGACGGCAAAGATCACATCATCAATGGCATTTTTGATTGGGTTTATGAAGAGGAGTTTTCAATTGCTGACGGTTTTCGCTGGAGTCCTGACAGCCAACATATCGCTTATTGGCAACTCAATACGAGCCCAGTAAAAAACTTCACCATGATCAATAATACCGATGCACTTTATCCTACCCTGACCGTATTTCCTTATCCTAAGGCCGGTGAAGAAAATTCTACGGTACGCATTGGTATGGTCAATGTAAAAAACCAACAAACTCAATGGGCTAATATTCCAGCTGATACCACTGACTTTTATATACCTCGCATGGATTGGGCGGGTAATAGTACTGAAATCATTGTGCAGAAGGTTAACCGTTTACAGAACCATAACGATCACTATCTTGTTGATGTAAAAAGCGGCAAAGCAACCAACATTTTTGTCGACCAAGACTCAGCCTTTATCGAAGATTACTATGATGTAAAGTGGTTAAAAGATGCTCAACACTTTTTAAAAATCAGTGAGCGTGATGGCTGGCGTCATGTCTATTCAGTCAGTCGAGATGGCAAACGCATCAGCGATATTACCCCTGGCGAATTTGATATTATTGCCATTAAACATGTAGATGAAACCCAAGGTTGGCTTTATTTCACTTCAGGTAAGGACAAGGTCATAGAGCAATATCTGTATCGCTCTAAACTGGATGGTAGTGGAGCTATTGAGCGCGTCACGCCAACTAAATGGCAGGGGACTAACAACTACCAAATTTCACCCGATGGTAAATTAGCGGTACAAACTTATTCTAGTTTCAACATCCCTACCCAGTACCATATTGTCAGCTTGTACGACCACAGTACTATTCGTACCTTGATTGATAACCACGAAGTTACTGAAGCCCTAAGTAACCTTGCAATGGCCAAAGTAGAGTTTTTCCGGGTGCCCAGCTATGACGGTTTAGAGCTTGACGGCATGATCATGCGCCCGGCTAATTTTAATCCCAAGCGTAAATATCCTATTTTGTTTTATGTTTATGGCGAACCTGCCGGCCAAACAGTTAAGAATACTTGGGGTCGTGGTCCAATGTGGTACCAATACTTAACCGAGCAAGGTTTTATTGTGGCTTCCATCGATAACCGCGGTACCAAATCTCCTCGTGGTAGAGAATGGCGTAAACAGATATATCGCAATATCGGTACCTTGGCCGCTAAAGATCAGGCTACGGCCTTAGATGAAATGGCCAAACGCTGGTCATATATTGATACTTCACGAGTTGGCGTTTGGGGGCATTCTGGAGGGGGTTCAATGACCCTAAATATGTTGTTCCGCTATCCAGAAAAATACCAAGCAGGCATCGCTGCCGCTCCAGTACCCGACGTTCGTTTGTACGACACCATCTATCAAGAACGTTATATGGGATTGCCAGACACCTACCAAATGGAAAATGGACTAGATGCTTACGACCAAGCGTCGCCAATTTCATTTGCGCAGAATCTGCAAGGCAAATTGTTGCTTATTCATGGCACCGGTGATGATAACGTTCATTACCAAGGTTCTGAGCGCTTGATCAATAAATTAGTGGAGAACAATAAACAGTTTGAATTTATGAGTTACCCAAACCGCTCACATTCATTGCGTGAAGGTAAAGGCACTCAACTTCATCAAATGACAATGATGGCTGATTTTTTTAAGCTCAATCTAATCGACACAGCACAAGCTAATTAAAAATACTAGCCAGTTTGCAGCAAACAAACTGGCTATTTTTTGCGGACATTGCAGGAGCCTATTAAAGCTTTATGAGTGCCTATTTGACTAGAGCAAAAGGCGGGATCAATAGTCATTTTATCGCCCTAACCCCACTCAGTTTTTTTCGTTTTAGCAAAATGTAATTATCATATGAATGTTTTAGGACGCTAATTAGAATATAACTAATTGGTATTTGAATTGTATGTTAATGAGCATATAGTCATCGCTCCTCTAATAATACCGATGACATATTGGTTTACGAGGTTACTTGCCGATGAAATATAGAAAGCATTTATTTTCTTTGCGAATTGGCCATGCGCTCAGAGAGTCCCTAAGAGAAGCTCCCTACAAAGCAAATGCATTCACTAAAGATTTATTAGCCGGTTTAACTGTGGGCATTATTGCCATTCCACTGGCTATGGCACTAGCAATTGCCATAGGGGTCGCGCCTCAATACGGATTATATACCGCTATTATTGCTGGTTTTATTATCCCTCTTTCGGGTGGATCTCGTTTTAGTGTGTCAGGTCCTACTGCTGCCTTTGTGGTGATTTTATATCCCATCGTTCATCAATATGGGCTTTCAGGTTTGCTGCTTGCCAGTATTTTATCTGGGCTTATTTTGATCATCATGGCGCTGTTTCGGCTAGGACGATATATCCAATATATCTCACAGGCAGTGACATTAGGCTTTACCGGTGGTATTGCAGTGGTAATAGCCGTCTTGCAAATTAAAGGTTTTTTTGGCTTAAGTATTGTCGAAATGCCAGAAAGCTTTGTCGGTAAAGTTGTCGAATTAACTCAAGCTTTACCTACATTTTCGCTACCGACATTACTGGTAGGCTTAACTACATTAGTAGTATTTATTTTGTGGCCTAAGTTAAAACTGACTGTTCCAGCGCATCTTCCGGCGATTGTTGTCGCAAGTATTGGGGCATTGCTACTAAACCAACAAGGTTTTCAGGTAGCTACCATTGGTTCCACCTTCAGTTTTACTATGTCTGATGGCACATTAGGAGCAGGCATTCCATCCATGTTACCGGATTTTCAATGGCCTTGGCTGCGCAGTCAAACGGGCGAAATGCCATTGGTATTGAGTTGGCAATTAGCCAGTGACTTGTTATCTGCAGCATTTGCGATCGCCATATTAGGTGCCATTGAGTCACTATTGTGCGCTGTAGTGCTCGATGGTATGTCAGGTAAAAAGCATAGTGCCAATAGCGAATTACTCGGCCAAGGTATAGGTAACATTATCACGCCATTTTTTGGTGGCATTACTGCTACAGCAGCTATCGCTCGTTCGGCGGCAAACTATAAAGCCGGAGCGGTAAGCCCGATAGCAGCGATGATCCATGCGCTGGTCGTATTGGTGTCCTTGTTATCGCTTAGTTCTGTTTTGGCTTACATACCGATGGCGGGCATGTCAGCATTGCTAATCATGGTAGCTTGGAACATGAGCGAAGCCCACAAGATTGTGCAGTTAGTCAAAAAAGCACCCGCTAGCGAAGTGCTAGTGTTGCTGGTGTGTTTGTTATTGACCATTTTCTTCGACATGGTTATCGCGATCAGTGCTGGGATAATTTTGGCGTCACTATTGTTTATGAAACAAGTGGCTGATATGACCAAGGTGCAAGATATTAGCGAGCAGAAAAAACATGTGCATGTTGACTTACCGCCACGCTGGAAAGTTTTCAAAATTAGTGGACCGCTATTTTTTGCAGCAGCCGATAGTGTCTTTGGTGAACTAGCTCATTTAAGCGGGGACCAAGATGGAGTTGTAGTGTATTTTGATGGCGTGTCTATTTTAGACTCGGGTGGCGTTGCTGCTCTGTATAAGTTCATTGCTCAATGCAAGCAAAACAACACCCGTGTATTGCTTGCTGATTTTCAATTTCAGCCCCTTAAAACTTTAGCCAAAGCAGGGTTTAAACCAGACGGCATACAGTGTGTCACCTACTCGACTTTAGCTGGTGCATTAGATGATGCTGTAAAGGGTATCTAAAAATCGTAAAACTGATACATAAATACAATTAGAGAAAACATAGATATTAAGACAGCCAATATAAAAACTGTAATGCTCGATTGCCTCGCAATTATTTTAAAACGACAATGATTAGTCGGAAACTCGGTTTGCACTTTAAAAAAGGGGGTTTTACTATTAAAAATGGCAGGAGAGGCTAGATTTAGCCCTCACCCCCCAAACATCGCGCAGCCTTGCTGAACAACCGGGTGTTGTTACGTATTTTTTATAGGAGGTTATTCAGCTTAGGCGCGTTTTAATAAGGCCTTAGCCTGACTCATGCC
>NZ_JBDYKM010000034.1:0-25962 GCF_040012495.1 Paraglaciecola sp. 25GB23A | reverse complement strand
CCATCGAGTTTCTCAATTAAAGATCCTGATGGTAATTCAATCCTTTTTGACCAGCATGTGTAAACAACACTAACAAGCCAAGTCAGCGGGAATTTTACTCGCTGAAAAACACTCATAAAATCCCCTGCTTGGGGCGTTATGTGACTTCGTAATGTTTAAGTCTAAGAGGTTTTAAAAAATTGGATAATCCAGAAGAAATATTTCATCACCTCAAAGAAATTTTGCTCCCTTATTCAAACGGCATGGTCGTGGTCACTGACAAACCCGATAATTTTTATTTAAACACTCATCATGTCATGAAAAACAAGAAGCTAATGTATTTTGGCTCAGTCAAAATCAATAAGAATTATGTCAGCTTTCATCTTATGCCTGTTTACGTATTTCCAGAATTATTGGAAGGTATATCTCCAGAGCTTCAAAAACGAATGCAAGGCAAATCATGCTTCAACTTTAAAGCAACAGATGACAAGCTCTTTCAAGAGCTCAAGGAATTAACACAGGCAGGGTATGGAAAGTATCAAAAAGCAGATTACATGTAGTATTAGCAGGCCACATAACAAGGCGCTAAACTCGTTCCCTTCGGTCACTGGGACAGTAACGCAGCGGCGCTTCGCGATTATGCCGCTACGTCACTGCCCGTTAGCTTAGCGTTAATGTCCGCTTTAGAGCGATAGCTCAATAGAAAATAGACTATGCCAAACGGCGGCAATTCGCTCATAGTGGCCATTCAGTATATTTAAAAATATACAGTTTCATAAACCATTACATAAATCCATATTGTCAGGAAATAAAATTAATTACATCGATTGGACACAAACTGGTTACCCGTCCCCTGAGAATTTTGAATCCTGTCGTTTATCAGGCATTCGAACTTATCGACTGGATCTAATCTATCCCAAACGAGCATGAGCGATAAGGTGTTCGTATCTAAATTAGCGTCATGGGTTTGCATCATATGCAGATAAATTCTGGCTACATTTCCCTTAACCGAGTCGGCAGGCTCAGCGGTATCCGTTTGAAAATCAACTTCAAAATCACATGCGCCGTAAGCTCTGCTCTCCCGTGCGATATTGGCATATTGAAAGTTAGAGCGGTCACCGTTCAGCTCTCCCACCGCTGGGACGAGATTATTCATATCATCATGGGCCTTTCTAAATGCTTCATTCACCTTGTAAGCACATTCACGCCCAGACAAAAACGTTCCGTTTGATTTTTTACACGCTGCATAGTGTTCAGGGTTTTGCCATTCATCAAGATGACCACCAATTAGCTGAGCAGGCATAACATGCTCCCATTCAATGCGGGATGCTCTAGCATTAGGTTTACCAGAGCTTGAGATCGGAATACGCGGCTTATAGCCGCATTTTTCGGGATTAACCAAAGACTCTTTTGTGTCGCCATCATTGTCAAAATCTAATTTATCATCAAATACAAAATCGCAACCGCAATAAAAGGTTGAGTGCTGGTCGAAATACACTTCTTTCTCAGCTTTTGTCTTGGCGTTACTAAATGACGTGGGATAGTCCGCATTAGCAGCAACAGAATAGCTAAGAAAAATCAACAATATGGCTTTGAGCATGCTTATAGTTTCAATCAATGAAGTGGTGTAATGAGAATATATCAGTTTTCGTGCTTTGAAATTTTGCTTTTCTTTCTGGGAAAATGCTTATGCATTTAAACAAAATTAATGATGATGTTTTTGATAAGAATCATTCATAAATTGCTTCAACTCAATATCCAGCTGCGATTTCGCTGTCTCATACTGCTCCTGACATTTGACATCATTCGGATGGGCACGCCACGCTTGATAAGCCAGTTCTATTTTTTCCGCTAATGATAGTAAATATTTGTTTCTATCCATTGAGAAAGACCTCCTTGTTTTACATCCCCTATTTCAAATTAGTAGAATATTTTTAAAAAGGCAAAAAAACTTATCTTAACTATAATTTTAAAGCGTGTTTGATTAGGTGTGCAGAGGGACGTGTAATGAGCACAAATGAACCACCCAAAATATTAGTAATGACCTGGTTAGAGTTACTTAAAACGAGTGATAATGAGGAAATCAAATCGCATGCGGCAGAAATGCTTATTGCAGCCTTTGGCTCTGAGCAAGGGGTAGCGGATTATCTAGCAAAAAATAACATTGCCGTTTAATCTGCTTTCCTTAGCACCAAGTGATTATTTGGTTAACAAATAATCTTGGGGATATCACGCCATCGGGTTGTGTACTGCGGTGATAAGAACTCGCGGCGCATCGCAAATTTTTGGTCAAACCCTTTGGCTGCAATGTGCACTGTCGAGCGGCCAAATCGCGCATTGATATTATCCATACATGCCATTAATTTGGGGCTATCTGTCGATTGATTAAATAGGTCATACTGAAATAGCTCCTCTTTGTGCAAATCAACTAACCCGACTCCGCAGCGGTAATATCTGACGCCTGTCTTAAAAAGTGTAGGAATAGCCGCCTGTGCAATACTAATAATATTACGTGTGTCATTGGTCGGCACCGTGAATCGATGAAAATAAGATTCACTAAAATACCCTTCATTGTCGTGAGGCGAGCTAGTGGCAAAAACGCTCATCGCGCTTGCTAAGCTTTTTTGTTTTCTCAGTTTTGCTGACACGGTTTCAGCATGTGTCGCGAGTGCAAATTGCAATTGAGTCATATCGGTGATGCGTTGCCCAAAACTGCGGGTGCTGTATATCTCTTTTTTCGCGGCTCTGACATCATCCCAGCAATTGCGGACTTCTCCGTTGAGTTCTCGCACTGTGGATTCAACTAATATGGAGAAATCTTTTCTAATTTTGGTGGGATTCTGATTGGCTAAATCCCAGGCAGTTTTAATGCCCATAACATTTAGCCGCCGTCCTAATCGACTCCCAATACCCCATACATCGGTGACTGCCATTTGGGAGAGAATAAGCTTTCGCTTCACGTCATTATCGATAACGGCCACACCATTAAAACCATCGATACGTTTAGAAGCATGATTAGCGGCTTTGGCTAGCGTGGGCGTAAGCCCCATACCAATGCCAATGGGCAATCTGACTTCTCGCCACACGGTTTTTCGGATAGCGGTCGCTAAAGCGTCCCATCCTTGAGGCGGTGCTGAGTCACTTTTGCCGTAATACAGAAAACACTCATCGATTGAGTAGATATGAATGTCAGGTGCAAAACGAGCACACGTATCCATCATTCGTTGGCTCAGGTCAGCGTATAACTCATAGTTGCTCGACCGTATGACTGCTCCCGCTTTTTGAAGCGCATCCTTTACTTGAAAATAGGGAACAAACTTCTTGCCAATCCCCATGCGTTTGGCAATGCCACACGCGGCACAAATACAACCATCGTTGTTGGTCAGTACAACGACAGGTTTTTTACGAATAGAGGGGTCAAAGACTTTTTCACAGCTCGCATACATACTGTTCACGTCACAAAGGGCGTACATTAAAGCTGCTTTTTAAACGGACGATGCAATCTGATTGAGCGTGTAACTACCCCTTCAATTTGAAACTCGTCGCCTTCGCGCAAGAAATAAGGAGGAAAGCCGCGGCCTGATGACACTAAACACCGTTGTACCTTGTCTATTTTTTTACAGACAAACACCCCGTTCAGATTGGCAACAACCACATCTTGGTCTTTGATGGTCTGAGAGCGGTCAACGATAAGCAAGTCACCTGAAAAAATACCATCACCTTTCATCGACTCACCCTCAGCAATACCGATGTAAGTGGCTGAAGGGTGGTCAATGAGGAGCTGGTCTAAATCAAGCCCTAGCTGAGTGTATTCAGTCGCAGGTGACTCAAATCCGACTATGCCTGCATGGGCTTTTATGGGGATGAATTTCAACATATACTGTAATTATATACAGCAATAAATTTCAGTCACGCGTTATTTGACAAGTCCGACAGTTTTTGTCGAGTTTTGGACCGAATTGGTCCAATTTTGGTAATAATTTGCAAACTAGAATGATCTACTATAATCAATGGAAACGTGCCCACAATTAAGCTGCAACGGATTTTGAGGCAGATCAAAATGCAAGGCAAATCTTGAGTCACTTTTAAGTACAAATGAACAAATGTCATCTCTTGATCATCTTATATTGTTAGTTTCCCACTTCGATTATTGTATCCGGTGTCAGTACTACATTAAGTTTGTGAATTTAGCTGTTGAATTACATCAGAAATTAATCCACCAATGCACTTAAAAAGTGATCCATTCAGTAGTTAATTCAAGCCAGAATTCATGTCTGTTCAAATTGTTAATCATGGTTCAATCTTTGATAAAAATAACATTCACAATGGATCACCTTTGGATGCAAATTAACAGATGAAACTGCTGAATGAAATTTAAATCTCTATTTACGAAGATTAAATCAAACGGCAGCACTTATTAGAAAGCTAAGATCAATATTCTGCACTTGACCACTAGGGTTAACGCTTGTGGAAACCAAGTTTACTAAAAAGTACCAAGAATACGTTATCTAAACTTCCCTAAGCGCATTTCTTGATGTGAAATTGTGTGACCTGTCACATTTTCTCGAGTTGCAAATTGACGTAGTTTAATAGGTTCGACTCCCCCAGTTGAAAGATAATATCCTTAACTGGAGAGCAACAATGACAAAACGTAAACAATATTTAAAGGAATTTAAACTTGATGCAATCCCGTTATTGGATGAGCAAAATTATAGCCAGGCAGAAACTGCGAGAAATTTAGGGGGTAAAGTGGATCAGTTTTGAATGCAAATTAACAAGCAATAAATAAAAAATTGAAATTAACACCCTGTGTGGACACCAATCTTACCCAAAAGCAGCGAGAATACGTTCTTTGAAACGCCCCAATCTTATTTCTTGAGGTGATATTATGTTACCTGTAACACTTTCATGAAATTCTGCTTTTTCACTTTTAAACCATTCTAAAGAGCGTACGGCTTCATTTTCTTCTTTCAAATTCGCCAAATCCTGTAAGATTTTAGAGTGGTTGCCGAATCGGTCTGATAATTGTGGTATTGCCCCCATTTTTGCGAACACACAAGCATCAGGGATATTCTGTTCAACTCTTTCTGCAAAACCAATCAAGTTTCTTTCCGCAAAAGTGAACAGCCACGCTTTTTGATTATTCGCTGGAGTCACCCTCAATATCCGACCTAGAACTTGTCTAAAGTGCAGCTCCGTTTTAATTGCACTTAAGTGGCAGCATACCTGAAGGCGAGGAATATCGGTTCCTTCGCTAATCATACCAACGCTGATGATCCATCTAATGGCACTATTCCTAAATTCATCTATATCGGCTAAAGCTGATTCTTGATAGTGAGTAACTAATACACTCGTTTGATTAAATTCATTCGTTAAAATACCTTGGATAATTTTTGCGTGATTGACAGAAGAAGCAACTACTAGACCTCCTGCAAAAGGATCTTGCATTCTTAGTTCATCCAGTTGACGACAAGCCAAACTGAGTAAATATGTCATTGCCTCTCTGTTTTGGATGACATTAACGTAAGAAGTATCTGATTCCTCCAGCAGTTCCAAAATAGAGGAGAATGACTGAGTTTCAAACCCACTTGAAATACTTAAATGTTCGTTGTCTACGAGCACTATCCTTGGTCGTCGACATACACCATCGTCAATTGCTTGTTTTAATCCATACTGATAATCGCAAATTAGCTGGCCTTCTGGATCGGTATACTCCGACATGGCTATAGGCACTAAATCAGATCGCCAAGGCGTGCCTGATAGCGCAAGTGTATATTTAGCTAGGTTTTGAATTGCTAGAATTTGTTCGCCCCATACGTTAGCATTTTCAAAATTATCGCCAGAGCAATGATGGATCTCATCAAATACCACAAACACCCGGTACTTTTGCATCGTCACCCAAAAGGACTTATCTATGTACTTTAAAGATTGATAGGTACTTGATGCTCCTATAGAGCCTATTTCACCATTAAACGTACATTCTAAGGTTCTTGAAAAAGTACTTTTTATCCCTTCAGCCACCGACAAAGAAGGCGAAAAACATAAAACAAAATCTATTTTCCCATTATTGAATAGTTCTTTCGTTAATTGAGCAGCCATAATCGTTTTTCCGGCACCGGGTGTTGCCTGACATAAAAAATGACTTTTTCCTGAGAAATATTTTTTTAGAGCCTGCTTAATAGACTTTAACTGCCAAGTTCTTAACATAGGGCGTCTTTGGACCGGGACAATTCAATAACCTTTGATAAAGCATTAATTCTACCCAAAAGTTTAGCAGAGCGGTCTTTTGCTTCCTCAAATAGAATATTTAACGAAGTGTTTAATGCTGGAAAGCGTGACATTAAAGTTTGATATTCTTCTACTTCACCTAAAACAATTGCAAGCTCACCCTCACTGTTAGATTTTTCTCTTGTCAGTGTCGTATAGTTATCGATAGAAGAAAGTTCCTTTTTGACCAAACTCGCTTTTTTGGGGGTATTGACCCCAATAAATTCAAGGCTGTTAAATAGATCTGACTTTACATATACCTTACGCCTTCCTTGACCTTCACTCGTTAACCATCCCTTTTTTTCATAAGCTAATATTTGCCGATAAACATATTTCCTCGCTTCATCAAGGCTGTATTTTTCCACCATAATCTCAAGAAAACCATCCCTTAATTCAACAACAGAAAACTTATCCATCCCTTTTTCAATTAATAGCGCGAACATGAACTTATTTATCTTTTGAGCTTTTCTTTTCATACAATAACAAATCAAATACTTAGGATTGCTAAGTATACAAAAATCGGTAAAACTAAGACAATGAAAAAACACTCGGCAACCAAAATGAATCTTCTTTGTTTAACAACCCCATTCCACATCGACTCAAACAAGCGCGCAAAAGAGCCGGTATTTCTCAGAAAAATCTCGGATTATTAATTGGGATGGATGAAAGTTCAGCCAGTGGTCGTATGAACCATTATGAAAAGGATCGTCATACGCCCGACATTAATATACTTAGAAAGATAGCCGACGCTTTAGGTGTGCCGTTAAACTACTTTTTCTGTGAGGATGACTCAACAGCAGAACTATCAATTGAAATAGCTAAACTGTCTGAAGATAAAAAAGAACAACTATTAAAAATGATCAAACAACTATCAGATGAGTAAATTTCACATCTAACCCTAACTGAACATAATTGTTATATTAGTATCCCGCCAGATATATCAACGTTTTAAACATTGATAAGACTTTAGGTTTGAATTGCCAGCTTATTATATCAATCAAACGACTATCTGGTTTTATGCCCTTAGTCGAAACCAGATTAATCGCCTTACCAAATTTAAAATCTACTCTTAAAGTGTTCTATATAAAAAAGGATCTTTAAATTTGATAATGAATATGAAATGTCAGACTATTAAGAATAGTTAAGTGACTATTAATTTGAACATAGATCAATGTTCACCTACTGGGGCTATTTCATTTAGTAGCGAAGAACAAACACCATGGCCAATATGACTTGACCACTATACCTATCCTATATAGCTATATGAAGAGTGCTTTATTGGAAGTATACAGACAGTAAAAAATATATTGCACTTAACTTAAATCAACTTACAAAGATGTAAATCTGCTTTAGCTGGTAAGGAAAGTCTGTAATTTATGGTCCGTTCATAATGCAATTTAATGTAACTTATTTTGCAATTATTCATTTAGTGCCAATATGGAAGTAACTACTATTTTAGACACAAAAAAATTGTATGTTTTTATATAGACCGAATGTCGACTAGGAGCGAATTGCAGCCATTGGAGCTAGCTTAGCCGAACGACTGCTATGCCCAAGAAAGCGGACGTAGATATTTATTGTGTATTGGTTACTTTATCTAATTTCAATTAGCGAACCATGTACAATTGTGAAACCGTATGCGAACGTAAAACTACAAAACTTGTAGATATTAGTATCACTCTTCAAGCAACTGCAACACCCCACATTCTTTAACTTTTCTATCATCTGTGCATGCCGAAGCCATGTCAGATAAGGTAAGCTTTAGCTCCTCAAGCTCTGCAATGCGATGTGTGACGTCAACCATGTGTTGATGGATCAAATTGTTCACACTAGAACAACTTTTATCGGGATTATTTTTTGTATCCAACAGCTGTTTAATTTCTATTATGGTCAAATCTAATGAGCGACATTGTTTAATGAATCGCAGTGCTCTCAACGATGATGCGTCGTAAATTCTGTAGTTGCCTTCACTGCGGTTGCAAGCCTCAAACAAATCCTGTTTTTCATAAAAACGGATCGTCTGAATAGAACACCCACTTTTTTTTGATAGCTCACCTATTTTCATAAATATGACTTTGTGCTGTTGACCCTATACTTGGTATAGACTTTACACTGTACCTATAGTTTTGGGAATAAGAGTTGAATAATGAGTGGTTGCGGCTGTGAAGTGGAAATCAAAGATGCCTCACAAAAACGGGTTCTGTATTGGCTGCTCGGCATCAATGCGACGATGTTTTTCGTTGAGATGACCGTTGGTATTTTGGCTGACTCTACTGCTTTAATAGCAGACTCTATGGACATGCTAGCGGATGCGGTTGTATACGGTATAGGTATTTATGCTGTGGGTAAATCTATACTTCACAAAGCCAAAGCTGCGCAAATCAGTGGTTACTTTCAGCTATTGCTGGGCGCGATCATTCTCATTGATATTACCAGAAGATTATTCTTGGGCAGTGAGCCTATCTCATCATTAATGATAGGAATGGGTTTCATTGCACTAATTGCAAACGTCGCTTGTTTGGTGATTATTCGCAATCATAAAAATGACGAAGTACGTATGCGAGCCAGCTGGATTTTTTCAGCTAATGATGTCATCGCCAATATGGGTGTCATCATCGCCGGTATTCTAGTGGTGTGGCTTGATAGCAGAGTACCCGATCTGATTATCGGCTGTATCGTGTCGATTGTTGTACTGCGCGGAGCATGGTTGATCCTGAAAGACGCCAAGCAAGAATTGCTTAATAATGAACTGGCTAAAGACAATGCGAGAAGCTCCTTATGAAATACAACCAAGCCGTTCAGCCTTATATTGACTCCAAATTGACAGATTACTCAGATGCAATGTCTAAAAATAATGAGAGGCAGGCATTTGCAGCGCTGGAGGATGCGCATGTAATTGGTCAGCACTCTACTTATTATCATTGTTTAATTCATTGTAAAATGCTGCGACTTGGTCTTCTAAACAAAGATTGGAGAGCCGTTTTTGGACAAGTAATAAGAATAATTGGTGCTGCAACCAAAACCGCTATCGGCCTTGTACCCAAAGGGAACACAGGTGGCACGAATATCAGTCCATTCAAACGACTACCGGTAAGTGCTGAAAATCAAGCTATATTGGACAAAATCAACGATGCATAACCACAGTCACAGTGATAACAGCGCATCAAAACGCATTGGCTGGGCATTTTTCTTGAATGTCGTATTCACTATCATTGAATTTATAGGCGGATGGCTGACAAACAGCACGGCTATAATGGCCGATGCAGTGCATGACTTAGGCGATAGTTTATCCATTGGCACTGCTTGGGGCTTAAATAAACTCAGTGATAAAGAAGCAACCAATACATTTTCCTATGGCTATAAACGCTTTTCACTTCTTGGTGCATTGATCAACGGGTTAGTGTTAACGACTGGCTCAATATGGATCTTATTCGAAGCTATCCCTAGGCTTTCAGCACCCGAAATGCCACAGGTGGAAGGCATGTTGTTGCTGTCAATTTTTGGCATCGCCGTAAATGGTTTTGCCGCTTATAAACTCAGTGAAGGGAATTCATTGAACGAGCGGATCTTAAACTGGCACCTACTTGAAGATGTATTGGGCTGGGTGGCAGTGTTGATTGTATCGATTGTGCTGATGTTCAAGCCATGGGCGATTTTGGATCCCATTTTATCTATTGGCTTTACATTATTCATTTTATTCAATGTCGTCAGAAATCTAAAAGAAACCTTATTGTTATTCTTGCAAGCCACGCCAGATGTTACGCAGATGGAGGAAGTGCGTAAAGTGCTCATGTCAAACGCTGATGTGGCGGATATACATCATTTTCATATCTGGTCGTTGGACGGTGAACATAGCGTCATGACAGTACATGTGGCGTTGAAAAAAGATGTTTCTGTTTCTCAATTGAGAACACTCAAAGACGAACTTCGCCACGGACTTGATGAGTTTGATTTTGTGCATACTACCATTGAAATTGAATTTGCCAATGAAGATTGTCGAGATGAGTAATGTTAGGATTGAAATACTTTGTTGCGGTTGGTCTTAGTTCGATAAGCTGTTAACATAAAAATGATGAGAGTAGATAGATATGTTTAGTGTGAGGGTGGCAAGTTACCTGTTGATTTCGCTGATTTTGTTTCAGTCGTTTTCGGCTGTCGCCAATTCCTTGGATTTTCATGCTATCGACTCGCAACACCTAAGCGAAATACACGAACATCAAGCGGGAGATAACACCGCATCAGCAAAGACGCATGTCCAATTACAATCTAACGAACACGCCGATACTAACAACGTCACAGTAGATATTTCTCACAATCCTGCTGATTGCCACCACTGTGGTCATTGTCACGGAACGCATGCCCAATGGCTTGGAAACGCCAATGGTATCGAACTCGATGCTGTTACCACCCATCACGGTTTCTATTACTTATCAAAAGTAATAGATGCACCGGTCACACAATTATTACGCCCACCTAAAGCATAACCCTGAACTAATCAAACACCGTTCGCCAACAGCTTGGCGATATACATTTTTGATAATTTAGGAATAAAACAATGATGAATATTTCATTGAATCGCCCTGTGCGTGTGCACGCTTGGGTGGTTTCCACGATGCTTGTCCTTTTGACAACACACACCGTGGTAGTAGCACAAACAAACAGTATCACCAATGGCGAAATGACGTTGCAAAGCGCCATACAGCGAACATTAACAAATTCGCCAGAATTGCATGAGTTCACATACAAGCAAGAAGCGATAGAAGGGGAAATTAAAACAGCTTCGCTCAAACCTGCTCTCAATGCAGGCATTGAAGTGGAAAACTTTTTAGGAACAGGTGAGGTCTCCGGCATTAAAGGCTCGGAGTTAACTCTCACATTGTCATCGGTCATTGAACTGGGCAATAAACTCAACTCACGTAAGGCGTTTGCTAAAGCGCAATCCACCTTCGTCGAAGCGCAAAAACAAGTACACACTTTGGATGTATTGGCTGAAGTGACACGTCGCTACATCGATGTATTGGCGCAACAAGCGCTAATTGACGCACAACAAGAAGCAGAAACTCTTGCTCGATATACCTATCAAGCTGTTACAAAGCGTGTGGATGCAGGAGCATCTCCGGTATTTGAGCAGCAACGCGCTGAAGCCGCACTGGCAAGAGCCAGACTGGATGTGGTGACGGCACAGCAAACTAAGCAAGCCATGATAAATAGTCTGGCGATTATGTGGGGGGAACAATATCCCACTTTTACCGATGTAGCGGGTGACTTATTTGCGCTGCAATCGTCTCCATCTTTAACCGTGCTTTTCAACACCCTATTGGGCAGTCCCAATCTCGATGTCTATACGCAAGAAGCGAGATTACAGGCATCCCAAGTACGTCTGACCCAAGCAGCCAATCAGTCGGATTTAAGCTGGACAGCCGGAATCAGGCGCATGAATGGTATAGATGAAACAGCCTTTATAGCGGGAGTCAGTATGCCGTTATTTGCCGGTGAGCGAAATATTGGAGAGTACGAAAAACAGCGAGCAATTCAGGCACAACTGGAGCAACAAAAAGAGTCAGCGACTCAAAGTCTATACCATCAGCTAAATATGGCATTGATGGTCAGAAATAATGCGTTGCTCAATGTGCAGACACTACAAAATTCTATTATCCCACCCTTAGTTCAAGCGCTCGAATTGGTAAAGCAAGCCTATATCGATGGACGATTCAGCTACCTTGAATGGGTGAGTACACGTCATGAATTGCTCAATGCCAAACAAGCCCTAATTCAATCAGCGAAGCAAGCTCATCAACGCGGCGCAGATATCGAATCACTGACTGCACAGCCCCTTGTGGATACGATCAACACCTCTTTTTCGAGAAAAACAAAATGAACAAAAAAATAGTAATCAAGAAGCAAAACACTATGTTAGTTTTCATTTTTTGCAGTGCGCTGGGATTTTTTTCAAGCACCACAATACAAGCATCAGAGGATGCACATGGCAATGCAGAAACCCATGAGGATGAACTCGTGCTCATGTCAGATAGCATGGCGCAAAAAATGGGTGTGATGACGCAAAGTGTGCAAACGGGTAGTCTCAATATCACCACCACTATCTACGGAAATATCGTGACCGACCCTGCTTCACTGAGTCATGTCCGTGCACGATTCGACGGTATGGTGACCAAGGTCAACGCAAATTTAGGTAACAAAGTCAAAAAAGGCGAGACACTGGCGGTTGTAGAATCCAATGAAAGCCTTAAAAGTTATCCTGTTACAGCCCCGTTTTCAGGCACGGTGATTGCCAGACATGCCAATGAAGGCGAGTTATCCAATGGTCAAGTGTTATTTTCAATCGCAAACTATGATGACGTGTGGGCACAGCTTAAAATCTTCCCACAGCAACTCACTGATATTGCTGAGCGACATAGTGTTCAACTTAGTGTGGCAGGGGCATCGTTAGAAACGACTATCCAGCATATTTTGCCCTCACCTGATGAGAAGCCTTATGTCTTGGCGTATGCAAAAATTGCTAACACGTCAGGTCGATGGCCGGTCGGCGCAGCTATTAAAGGGCTTGTAACAATCAACAACCTTGATGTCGCCATGATGGTGCCTAAAGCTTCGATTCAAGAGTTTGATGGGGCTTCTGTCGTGTTTGTCAAAGAAGGTGACGAATACCGTCCCGTGCCCGTAGTCTTAGGTGAACAAGATAACCACAATATTGAAGTGTTATCAGGTCTGCACATTGCAGATGTGATTGTCAGCCAGAACAGCTACCTGTTTAAAGCCGATTTAGAAAAGTCGGAGGCCGGTCATGATCATTAATAACTCAATGCTATCTACTTGGTCAGGCGTCTCTGTTATTGGGGGACGAACACATGATTGAATCCATTTTACGTTTGTCCATAGAGCGACGAGGTTTAATGCTGATGTTGATCTTCCTTGTGCTGGGCATGGGGATATTCAGTTATCAAAAATTACCTATTGATGCAGTACCCGATATCACCAACGTGCAAGTGCAAATCAATACACAAGCATCGGGCTATTCGCCTTTGGAAACCGAGCAACGGATCACATTCGTAGTAGAAACAGCACTGGCGGGATTGCCTGATCTGTCCTACACCCGCTCTTTATCTCGCTACGGACTATCTCAGGTAACAGCGGTATTTGATGAAGGTACTGATCTGTATTTTGCGCGTAATCTCATCAATACCCGATTAGGCGCAATCAAAAGTCAGCTACCTGAAGGGTTAGAGCCTGAAATGGGGCCTATCGCTACTGGATTGGGCGAAATCTATATGTATACCTTGCGAGCCAAGCAAAATGCCATGCAAAAAAATGGTGAGCCGTACAATGCAATGGCGCTTCGCGAGATACACGACTGGATTGTAAAACCGCAGCTCGCACTGGTTAAAGGGATCACTGAAGTAAACGCCATTGGAGGCTATGTTAAGCAATACCATGTGAATCCTGAACCACAGCTTATGCTGAATTTTGACATTAGTCTAAGTGATATCCATCGTGCTTTGGCGCGAAACAACACGAATCAGGGAGCGGGGTTTGTTGAGCGAAATGGGCAACAAATTCTGGTGCGCTCACAAGGTCAACTCCAGACAATTAGCGATATCGAAAATGTGGTGATAAAACGCATTAATACTGTCCCCGTTGCGGTGAAAGACATTGGCAGTGTCGCTATTGGCAAGGAGTTGCGAACGGGTGCGGCAACACAGGAGGGTGAAGAGACCGTTTTAGGTACTGCAATGATGCTAGTCGGCGAAAACTCACGAGCCGTTGCCCAATCAGTTGCCAAAAAGGTGAAGGACATTCAATCCAGCTTACCTGATGGTATTGTCATTGAGCCAGTCTACGACCGCACCCTACTCGTCGATAAAGCGATTGACACGGTTCAGAAGAACCTTGTGGAAGGTGCGTTATTGGTCATCGTGATCTTGTTCATCTTGCTTGGCAATATTCGCGCTGCGCTGATTACTGCGGCAGTTATACCGCTAGCGATGTTGGCGACCATAACAGGGATGGTTAATACCGGTGTGTCTGCCAATCTGATGAGCCTTGGGGCATTGGATTTTGGATTAATTGTCGATGGTGCGGTGATCATTGTCGAGAACTGTATCAGGCGCTTGTCCGAGTCTCAGAAACGCACTGGAGGAGTGTTACCACTCAAAGAACGGCTTGAACTTGTTTTTCAAGCGACCAACGAAGTCATTCGTCCCAGCTTGTTCGGTGTATTGATTATTACTGTCGTGTATATCCCGCTGTTCTCATTGACAGGCGTTGAGGGCAAGATGTTTCAGCCAATGGCGGCCACGGTCATCATGGCGCTGATAGCAGCGATGCTGTTCTCCATTACCATTGTACCGGCGGCAGTCGCGATGTTTATGGGCGGTAAAGTCAGTGAAAAAGAAAGCTTCATTATTGTTGCAGCCAAATCCGCCTATCGCCCCATCATTCACCTTGCACTGAAATTACGCTGGATAGTGCTAGTCGGTTCAGTCGTGCTGGTAGTGGGCAGCTTATGGTTGGCAACGCGATTAGGCTCTGAGTTTGTTCCCCAGCTTGATGAAGGAGACATCGCACTGCACGCCATGCGCATACCAGGCACGGGTATTGAACAAGCCGTTGCCATGCAAAAAACTCTTGAATCTACCTTGATGGAATACGAACAGGTACTCACAGTGTTTGCGAAAACCGGTACCGCAGAAGTCGCTACGGATGCGATGCCGCCCAACGTAACCGATACCTTTGTTATTCTAAAACCACGATCACAGTGGCCTGATCCTGACCTATCAAAAGCTGATTTCGTGGAAACCCTTGAGCGAGACTTGCAAGCGGTGACAGGCAATAACTATGAGTTTACTCAGCCTATCCAAATGCGCTTTAACGAGTTGATCAGTGGGGTAAGAGCTGACCTTGGTATAAAAGTATTTGGAGATGATTTAACCACGCTAGTTGCTTCTGCAAACGACATCTTAACCGTTTTGCAATCAATTGACGGCGTGGCGGATGCACGACTTGAACAGGTCGATGATATCCCTATCTTCACTATCAACCCTAAGCCAGTCGAGTTGGCACGTTATGGATTGGACGTCGCCGATTTGCAGGAATGGTTGGCGTCGGCCATCGGTGGTAATACCGCTGGCTTAATTTTTGAGGGAGATAGACGATTCGAGTTGCTTGTGCGATTTGATGAAGGTATTCGCACAGATTTAGATGCCATTGGCAGCACTCCTATCATTACATCCGATGGGGAATTTGTGCCATTATCAGAAGTTGCTTCGCTGGGTTACTCGTCTGTTCCCAATCAAATCAGTCGAGAAAACGGTAAGCGCAGAGTCGTGGTTACCGCCAACGTCAGAGAACGAGACTTGGGTAGTTTTGTTGACGAAGCAAAAATCAAAATAACCGAACAGGTTGCACTCCCAGCAGGCTACTGGCTAGATTATGGCGGCACATTTGAGCAGCTTGAAAGTGCCAGTCAGCGGCTGTCTATCGTGGTGCCAGCTACACTATTTCTGATATTGGTGTTACTGGTAGTCGTGTTTGGCTCATTTCGTGATGCTTTGATCATCTTCACTGGCGTGCCTTTGGCCTTAACTGGGGGTGTTTTCGCGCTCTGGATGAGGGACATGCCAATGTCCATATCAGCTGGAGTCGGATTTATTGCGCTCTCTGGTATTGCGGTGCTCAACGGTTTAGTGATGTTGTCATTCATTAGACAGCGAGTAATGGAAACAGGTGACCTAATTAACTCTATTGTCGATGGTGCTATCACAAGATTACGTCCGGTTTTAATGACGGCACTAGTAGCAAGTTTAGGTTTTATTCCGATGGCACTGAATGTCGGGACGGGTGCTGAAGTGCAAAGACCACTAGCAACGGTAGTGATTGGCGGGATCATCTCTTCCACTATTTTAACATTGATAGTGTTGCCTATTTTGTATCGGATGATGCATTCGAAATCAACCAAAGTGTGATTATTGGGCACCGTATTGCATACGATACGGTGCTCTTCGTCTGGAAATTCAAAACAACTGATAATGACTACTGAATTGTGTATTCACCAATAAGAAGCTGATTGTCCGTAACGCTACAATTACCACCAACTCAATCAAGGTCGAATGAAGATCCGCAAATGACACAGAATCTCAGTCAGGGTTAACGCTCGACTGTCCGCTTAGGTTCACAGCTGCCTTCCAGAGAACTTCTACTCAACGGCTGCAAATGGCACCGACCTGCCCGATAGTTGACTAGCTGGTTTGAGCGAGAAACGGTCAGTCAGGATTATTTACACCACGATCTACTTTACTGAGAATAGACAGTCGCAGCGTCGATAATAAGCTCGGATCCACAGGTTCTAGCTCAATACTTGCACTATTAGAATAAAGGATACTATGCATGAGTGGAAATAAGAGTTATTAATAGTATCCACGAAAACCACCCAAGTATATTCAGAGCCATATGTCCCATGAAATAGAGTTACTGCAATCTCAGGTCGAAGTCTTGAATATGGAGATTTCAAAGCTGAAAGATAGTAAGCAGCAGCTTGAACTTGTAATAAAAAGCACAGGTGTTGGGATATGGGACTGGTATGTGCAAACAGGTAAGACAATATATAATGCGCGCTGGGCAAATATTATTGGATATCAATTAGAAGAATTATCTCCTGTAAGCATTGAAACATGGATGAAGCATGCACATCCAGATGATCTTGAGGAATCAGGTCGTTTACTAGAAGAACACTGGGCAGGGGGAACTGAATACTATATTTGTGAATCACGGATGAAACATAAAGATGGGCACTGGGTTTGGGTCCATGATACCGGACAGGTAATCGAGTGGGAAAGTAATGGTTCGCCAAAAAGAATGATTGGCACGCATCTAGATATTACAGAGCTGGTCATCCAAAACGAAGAAAAGGAAAAACGCGCCGCTGAACTCGTTATTGCAAATATAGAACTAGCATTTCAAAATGAAGAAAAAGAAAAACGTGCCATTGAGCTTCTGCAAGCCCAGAAGATGGAGTCAATCGGGCAACTCACTGCCGGTATCGCCCATGATTTCAATAACATGTTGGGGGCAATGTTAGGCTATACCGAAATGCTCACTTTATCAGGGCCAGACAAAATTCCTTTGTCCGATAGCGACCAGAAATATATCACTCAAATCCAGATTGCCGCCAACCGCGCCAAGGAGCTGGTATCCCAAATGCGGTTATTCAGTGCTTCAGGTCTTGAACCGAAAATAGGCAACACACCCACCACTATACTGCAGCCAATGATTAACGAGATAAATGGATTACTGCGCGCCACCATTCCCAGCACTATCGAAATCAATAACTATATAAAGAATGACAGCCTGAAGGTCAAAATGCAGCCGGTTCATTTGCACCAGATACTAATGAACCTAGTCATCAATGCATGGCAGGTAATGAGTGAATATGGAAGAATAGATATAAATGCTGCCCTAAGTACTTCATCTGGCGTTTGTACCTCCTGTCACCAACGCTACAAGGGTGAATACGTGAACCTGTCCGTCAGCAACAGTGGCAGCAGCATTCCCCCAGATGTATTGGCCCAAATTTTCAATCCTTTTTTCACCACAAAAAAACAAGGTAATAATAGTGGTATGGGACTTTCAGTAGTGCATGGACTGGTGCATGAACAAGGGGGGCATATTAGGGTGGAGTCAACTATAGAAGGTGGTACCATTTTCAACATCCTTTTAACACCAGTGCGGTCAGAAGAACCGTCGTCAAAGATTGCCAATGTGCCATCGATTGGAAATATAAAAGGTTTGCACATTATGGTAGTTGATGATGAGTCAACACTTGCAGCCCTGCTTGATGATTACCTCACTGCGCAAGGTGCTAACGTCACTGCTTTTACCGATCCATCTCTTGCTTGGGAAGCATTTCAGCAAATTGGTGACAGTATTGATCTAGTGATTACTGATGAAACCATGCCCGGAATTTCTGGTATGTTACTCGCCCAGAAATTATTAACCTTAAAACCCGATTTACCCATCGTGCTGTGCACAGGTTATAGCGAATACGCGACGGCTGAGTCAGTTGAGAAAATCGGTATAGCCGGATTTTTTGACAAACCATTCAAGATGAGCGAAATCTTGTTAAAAATTCAGGAACTATGCAAATTAAAAGTGTAATGGCATGGTTTAAAATAAGTAAACATTGTAAATTTCGCTTTAATTTTTACATCGTTTTTTTCCGTGCTAAAACAGCGGTTCATCTGCAACTGATATATCAACTAACGTTGAGCATTAATTTTCATTAGGAATCGCATTTGAATAACAACGTTCCACAGATTGACGAACAAGAAGATGATAAGCGTGAGCTTTTAGCACTTATTATTAACGCTACTGGTGTCGGAATTTGGGATTGTCAGGTTCAAACCGGAGAGTTAACATTTAATAAACGTTGGGCAGAAATCATTGGCTATACCGTTGAAGAGCTACTACCCATTCAATTTAACACTTGGACTACTAACCTTCATCCAGATGATCTAACAAAAGCTAAAAATTTACTTGCACAACATTTTAATGGTGAATTAGATTTTTATGAAGTTGAAGCTAGGATAAAACATAAATCGGGACACTATGTATGGGTTCAGGCTTCAGGAAAATTAATAGAAAGGGATGATGAAGGCAAACCAAAGCGAATGATAGGTACGCACTTAGATATTACCGAACGAAAAATTTCTGAAGAGCAGATGATTGTGACCACTCAGCTGTTAAACGAGTCACAGCAGGTGGGGAAGTTGGGAGGATGGAAATTAGATTTAAAAACAGGCGATTTGTTTTGGACTGATGAAACCTACCGGATACATGACACTTCACCTGAAGAATTTAATCCGACGGTAGATGCCGGTGTTGATTATTTTCTTCCCCAGTCTCAAACCATCATAACGAAGGCACTGGATGAGGCCATCAATAATGGCGTAGATTATGATCTTGAATTAGAAACATATACCACCAAAGGAAGAAAAATAGACGTTAGAACAACATGTACTGTTACGCTAGAAGAAGGAATACCGGTGCGCCTCACTGGTATTTTTCAAGATATTAGTACTCATAAAAACAACCAAAGAAAGCTTGAGAAAAGTAACCTTAATTTAGCGGCAGCAAACTCGGCTTTAAAACTATCAGCACACTATGATCCATTAACGAAATTGCCTAATCGAACTTTGTTAGCTGACAGAATTGAGCATGCGGTGAAAAAAAGCGTGCGTAATAAAACGTTTGTGGCCGTTGCATTTATTGATCTGGATGGCTTTAAAGAAGTCAACGACCGTCATGGTCATAACATTGGTGACGAGTTATTGAAGAAAGTTACTCACCAATTAACACATGCTCTGAGAGAGGGAGATACATTATCTCGGTTTGGAGGCGATGAGTTTGTCGCTGTTATAGATGATCTTTCTGACCCCTCAGAAAGCGACATCGTTGTGTCTCGTATGCTTGAATCAGTTTCTAATACACTGATGATTGAAGAAAAATTATTGAAAGTTACTGCCAGTATAGGGATTACATTTTATCCGCTAGATAATGCTAGCCCAGATCAGTTGTTAAGGCATGCAGATCAGGCCATGTATATAGCTAAGCAAAAAGGAAAAAATCGGAGTTATATTTTTGATATAGCGCAAGATGCGGCGGTTAAACATCATAACGAGGAACTAAAAACGATAGCTCAAGCCTTAGAAAATGAGGAGTTTTTACTTTATTATCAACCTAAAATTGACCTTAGAACGAATGAAATAATTGGGGTTGAGGCATTAATCCGCTGGAATCACCCAACAAGAGGATTACTTGCTCCCGCTATGTTTTTACCAATTGTGGAGAATGATATATTAGATATTAGAATAGGGGAATGGGTCATCAAGACTGCGCTTTCGCAAATACAAGATTGGCTATCTTCAGGATATGATATTTCTATAAGCGTAAATATAAGCCCGCTACATTTGCAGTATGATAGATTCATTAGTGATTTGAAGGGGATGCTTGTTCAATATCCTAACTTTAAGCCAGAAAGTCTTGAGTTTGAAATTTTGGAAAGCAGTGCACTGAAAGACATTAAGTTAGTTTACAATGTGATGAGAGAATGTCAGCAACTAGGTGTGTGTTTTTCAATTGATGATTTTGGCACCGGTTATTCATCATTAACGTATTTAAAACGCTTGCCCGCTAAGTATTTAAAAATTGACCGGTCATTTGTTAGAGACATGTTAGTAGACAAGGATGATAAAGCAATTATTCAAGGTATCATTGAGTTAGCAAAGGTATTTAATTTGAAAGTAATTGCCGAAGGAGTGGAAACTCCTCACCACGGAGAGTTATTATTATCCTTAGGTAGTTATTATGCACAAGGATATGGTATTGCGAAACCCATGCCTGCAAACGAAATATTAACTTGGTTAGCTGTGTGGAAACAAAACCCAAGTTTAGTTGACAGAAGTGTTTAACATTAGATCTTAGCATTTTCGTTACAAAAACTAATCCGAATTAGAATTTTTGCTCCAGTACTTAATGTCATTTTTGAGGCAAAAGTTAGTATTCTGAGATAAAATCCTACTGACAGTCATTAGCGATCAACGTTCACACGACTGAATGAAACGCGACTGAGCCCTCCACGCTATCACCCGACAAACTGTAAAAACCCTGACTGTCTGCAAACTGCTAGAAGGAATCGTTCATTTGGTAGACCGTGAACAGCCGCTTTTGGCACAAACACGAAGTTCGGCTCAGAGCGAAATATAGTCATACGATTGAATAAAACGTGACTGGTAAGCGAATGAAATCACACCTCAAAGCTGACGCATGATTATGTGGATTTATTGAGGTTTTTCCAAAATAAAATTCTATTACCTGACGCAAGTGATAGAGATAGCTATTGTAAAATTAAGCTAATACTAGGGGCTGAGAATATCCTGTTCTGCCCCGAGGTTCATTGACTCCGATATTCAAAAATTTCTAAAAAGTGACTCAATATCTAATTCGCGTTGACCTGATTTTAGTGCCTGAATAATATCTTTACTTGGCAATATGTAGACTTCAATAAGTGGGTATGCTGGATGGATGCCTAATTCAGCAATACTGTCACCATCAAGATCGTTTATAACCGAAAAAGATGAGGTGCGATTTTCAAGAGATGTATTTTTTAATTCTAAAATCAAACCATCAGGGATTTGGTCGAGCATGACTACCGCACCAGCTTCAAATTCATCCAGTGCTTTTGCCAATACGATACTTACGCTCGCGTTAGGGGTGTCTGAATTGCCTAAATAATACGAAAACACCAAATCATCACGACCATCGTTATCCAAATCGTCAATGAAAGAGGCGGAGTCGAAGACATTGTTATCAGTGGTATTAAATATCACCACACCATCGTTTCCTTTTTCAGCCACAATCGATTGACCAGTCGTATTGGCTAGCAAGGTGCTTCCTTTTATTAGGCGCACGCCGTTTAATTCAGGGAAAAATGATGGAGTAGTAATAAGTGGATCATTAACACCGTCATTATCAATGTCTCCCGTATTGTTCATGATATCGGTATCGTAAAATGGATACTCAATCACATAAAGATATTCATCTCGAATATCATTCGTCAACGTTATTGGGTTGATGTTGTCTTGCATAAACAACTGACTTTTAACGATAATCGAATGGCCAACTCTGAATTGTTTTTCGCCTGCTCCAATCAGTAACTCTTCACCACCATCACCGTTGATGTCGCCTAATACTTGTAATTGATTGATCGCAAAAGGACTGGCTAATCTAAATTCGACGTTACTGTCCTCAACTAAAGATGATAAGTGAAATACCTTATTGGGATCGCTACTGTCATCTAGTAAATTGATGAGTCCTTCCGCTTTTCTATTTTTGATATGATCACCAAAAACGATAAATAGCTGCGAACTGTAAACTCTATCTTCGCTGTCCCTCAAATTAACTTGTGGAACAGACACCGCAATATCTGCAAGCCCATCCCCATCAAAATCACCACTTATTGTCATATTTGCCGTACGGTTTCGGCCTCCCATCCCTTCTATGATAAGCCCTTGCGAAGGCACTATTGTGTTTAAGTTGGTTTCGGCATTGTCTTTGAGTAAAGTTTCACCCCAAATAACAAAGGCCAATGGTCTTTCTACAAACGCATTATTTGAAGCGTGTTCACTTGATCTGAGCGTGACCAATAGATCGGTCTTACCGTTACCGTCAATATCACCAATAGGCTCTGGTATCAGCTCATAACCTGTAAAATCTTCTATTGAGTTAATTACTCCTAAGGACGGATACCACCCAGACATTTTGTGTAATACATACTTATCTATGGAGCGAGCAACGATCTCTTTGCCATTTGGCATTTTTATATCAGACTGGATCATGCGACCATCTATTACATAGCCATGAAATTCTGGGGTTTCTAGTTGGGCCCGTCCATTGAATCGTCCTAATTCAGAATAGACGAACTTCATTGAATTTAAAAATAAATCGTTTACCCCATCATTATTGATATCACCAATGGAATATACTTTGAGGTCGACGTGTTCACCTTCCTCACCAGACACTTTTATACCCGTCTGTACTTCGTCGACCACATCGACTATTTCTACCTCGAAACTACAAATGACAATCTCATTTTCATATTTTGCTTGCAGTTCAAAGGTATAATTATCACGAAGGTTACCATGTAATTCTGCATTGACTGGTGCAAAAAGACCAAACTCGATTGTGGCCACATTTCGTGATTCAACAACTGTGGTGTCGATAGTGTAGAAGATATCATTTGACGAAAGTCCATCGCTCTGCCGTGATATCTCAACGATCGGGTTAACGGTCATCTGGCTAAATTCTGCGTCAGGTTTTGAAAGAGTCAATGTGTGAAAAGCCCCCTTTACACCCTCAAAAATTTGGGAAGATTCTGACCCAGAACAGACTAATGGACCGCTGATGTCATTGATCGTAATGCCAATATTTTTTTTTGCAAAAAGAACACCGTCTGAAACTATTACGGACAATTCGTAGATATTATCTGCATTAATGTCTCGTGGGGTTTCAAAATCAAAACCGTTCGTGCTAACACCTTTGGCGGTAATCAGTCCGGAATGGGAATTAATCGTAAAAACTCCTGAGTCTAGTGAATTTTCTAAGCTATATGTGAGCGGATCGCCATCGGGGTCGTTGGCCTGAATCGCAATTTCTACAATTAGATTTTCGTCAAAAATATATTCGCTGGCACTGTTTATTAAAGGTGAGCGATTTACTGGGGGTGTTTGAGTTTGTTCGCTTGTTCCACCACCACATGAAATTAGATTAATAAATGCAGCGAAGATAAAGAGTGATTGAAATCGCGTAAAAGATTGTAAAACGTCCATATTTCATAACCTTTTTGAAATAAAATGAATAGGTAGCCGAATCGGAGACGAAAATATATTAAATGGCCCAACAATTCAATAAATAACAATTAGGTTTTCGAATATCTACGCGTTTTGACATTCAGCAAGCCACATAAAAAATGTCCGTTGAACTATTAGCCCCGCCGTTAAAACCCAACCTGCCAAACGATTAAAATTGGTCAAACTGTTTATAAAAATGGTGTTAAAAATCGATACTACTAAGGTAAAAAAAGTCGCACTTGCTGACATAAAAATAGTGACGCTACGGACCGCAATGGTGGCAATCATGAGCGTCAAAACCCTTTTTTTCAAGCCACCGCTACGACCGCTATTGGCACTGAGACGACAGACGGCTTCAAGACCAAACATCACGGTTTAGCCCTTGCCATTCGCTAGTAGTTAACGTTTAATAACGGTAAGTTAAATAAACGGTGATCTTCCTAAAGAGGACTTTCATCCGGGGCGGCCTCCGCTCATTAGTTCATGCCCATGCTGGGCGCACACAAGCCAAGTCAGCGTGAATTTTACTCGCTGAAAAACACTCATAAAATCCCCTGCTTGGGGCGTTAAGGTGCACGGAGGTACATGGAATGATTAAAGGTATATTTGCAGTATTCTTGTTGCTTTGTGGAGTCGCAAATTTAAAGTCTGAAGCGGCTGGGTCACTAGGATGGTTACTAATTATTGCTGGTTGCACACTACTAATTTATCAACTTTCAGGTCCCACTAAACCCAAAAAACATTCTAAAAATGGTGGTGGCGCTTCTTATTCTGATGCCGATGGAGGTGATTCGGGCTTTTCAGGTGGTGATGGAGGAGGTGGTGGCGGTGACTAGTGCACCTAACAAGCATTTAAAGCGGGGCGTTATGAACCTTATTGCTAAATCAGCATTGTGGTTAGTCGGAATTGCAGTAGCAATTGTAGGCTTGTGGGTTTTTGCCATGATAGGGGTGTCATTCTCCACTGACGTCACTGATGATAAGAAATTATGGGGTGGTTATAACCCTGATAATGAGTATTTTTTAGATCGGTCTGTTTTTATTATTAAGGCAGATAAAAATGCTGGGGGTCACCTTGTATTGGTACCAGAAGAATCATTTAAAAGGTGCCTGGGTCTTCATTGGTCTGCTCCAGATACAATTGACGAGTATCGTGCTGATCCGGTTCAGGCATCTATTAAGCAATATGATGGATTCGAGAAGAAAATTGATATTGTCGGTATTATCGAGAAAGGCACCATTTTAAAACCACATAGGCTAGAGAAAACTACTGGGTGGAACTTATGGTATGGGGGCGCTACGACTATAACGCCATTAGCTAAAGTAATAGGCGGTCCTTTTCAAGGCAAGCTAGTCGATTTAACCGATGTATCAATTTATTACCAAGCTAATGGCGAGGATGGTCCGTTTATTTATAAACCTGAACAAGGTCTTATTAGAGGCACAGCAGATCCTGTAGCAGAAATTGCAGTGGTAAATAAATGTTCATAACAATCCGGCCGACGCAAAAACCGCGCGGCTGAGCTTAGTAGTTAATGTCCGCTTTGCGTTTAAAGCCAATAAATACTAGAACAAGTCCACTGCTAAATTATTCCTCAAATTGTAAAATTCAGGGCATCCCCCTAATCGTCTCCTTTCTGCTAATAACAGCTAAGTCGGCCAGCGAGCGATGACTGTCGGGTATTGGCACTGCGTATTTCGGTGAAAACAGACAGTCATTTCCCCGCTATGTCAGGATTGTTGTCGCGTTGCGGGTCAGAGATATTTGTCATGGCAACACCATCCAATCTAGGGCGATTGTCATTCAGAAGAAAACACAGTTACCCGTTCAGTTTGAGATAACTGAAAATACTAGGAAATCTGTTTCAGAATTAATTGCTAGGCAAAACCTTGGTCAAAATGATTACTTATTTGGCTCCAGAGCAAAGATATGCTAACAAAGTTGCTCGGTAATTAGACCTACACATTCCCTTGGTAATCACACTAATCCAAACTAAACTAATACAAATCACACTACTACAAATACTTCGTCACTTCGGCCATTCGAAACCGATAGTCTCAGGATTCCTCAACTCATTCAATTGACGAACCAACAAAGCGTTCAATTTGGTGAGACGTTGGATTTCAACGATATTACGTGTCTGGATTATTAATTGTTCCTTTCTTGCATGCATAAGATGTTCATTTTTTTCACGCTCGTTTTTTAATGCAGCAGCGAGATCTGACGTGGTTGAATAGATACGACCGCCCTAGTTAAGACATAATAGCCTTAACTGGAGATAGATAATGACAGCACGTA
>NZ_JBDYKM010000033.1:0-26986 GCF_040012495.1 Paraglaciecola sp. 25GB23A | reverse complement strand
GCGGTGGGTAGCGAGCAGATGCTGCAACAATACAAAAATAATACCAACCACCAACGAATACGCGGAATGAGTCAGGCTAAAGCTTTATTACAACGCGCCTAAGCTCGACAACTTCCTACAAAAACACAAAGCAACACCCAGTTGTTCAACAAGGCTGTCCGACATTTAGACTTAAACGCTAAATCTAGCCTTACCTGCGATTTCTCAAACCAAATCAGTCTTTTTTAATAAGAAAATAGGCCATTTCGGCTATTTCTGTTTGTTTCTGGAAAATCTTGGAGTAAACAGATGTTATGTTTTCTAAAATTGGCTGTCTTGTTATTAAAACCCCTTTTATTCTGGTCTTAATTATTGACGCGATAGTCGACTAGCTATTACTTGTCCAACTAACATTACTCTCATCCTGTATTGCGGCCTCCAGCATGGCGATCAAAGGTGAGGCGCGGTTAGGGAGACTAACAAAAGAACCTTCCTCGTTATCCTCTTCAGACACTTCTGGTTTAGATTTTTCCTTTGTTGTAGCGAGCGCAGCTTCCAGATGCCTCAGAGCAGATGCGACATCTTTTGCAAGTATCGCACTGGGGACGGTTCCGCTATGTTCCATCATTTTTATTAATTGGACTGCTACATCTCCGAACATTGTTATGTTGGCAGTGGCCCTACAGGAAAAAGTTACTAGCATTATCAGTTATCTCTTAAGATTTGCTCAATGAGTACAAAGACAATAAACGCTATACCTAATATATACAACAGACATTCAAAATAGGAGTCTATCGACATCCTAGGTACATCTCATCTTATTGGATAAATATCATGAGCAAAGATTTCGATAACAAAATGCATTATATCTAATTCTTAGCACGACTAGCCTATCTGAAATTCTATTCAATAAATTTATAGATTTCGTCTCATTGCTTACACTAAGTTAAAAATATTAAATGCGTTTATCTAGCATCGATGCACTGGTTGATTTAGCCGGTCAACTATTCTTCCTCATCACACTGCTGATATTGCGCGGCGCAGGTTAACATACACATCGCTAGGCTCATGGTTTTAGCGTCAGGCGCACTCTCTAGGGCGTCTAAGATTGCGGTTGAACTGCGCATACCGCTACAAGAACAATCGCAAGCAAAACCTGAGGTTTGACTGCTCTGCGAGGGGCTTGTATTTTCTGTTGTATCGGTTGGAATGAGCATGTTAGTCGGGGCAAAATTTGCCATGACATCCTGCATTACGCGTTGACGATCGATTTCGACTTCTTCCTCCTCATCAATACCTTTTCCACATGGGCGTGGAATTAAAAAACGACCTTTTAATGTTCCTATTACGGGTAATTCCATAAAGTTTGCTTTGTCGGCATAGGGTGTGGGCAGCGCGACTAGTCGCGCCTCATAGGAGCCACGCAAGAGTAGGGCAGAGTATTCCTCTAATACAACCCGGCCTGAAGGTGCAAAGTAGGTTTGCGAGCCAGATAAAATATCACGCGGACCATAGGTGCCGCTATTGGGCCAACCACCACCTTCTACGTGAATTGCTGCGTTGCTATAGCTTGGGGTTTCGCCAAAATTGGGTAGGGGGATCCCAATGCTAACCCGCAAGGTATCAAATTCAGATGCATCGGGCATATTCGACATGTCGTTTTCAGGCCCCATAAAACCCGCAACAGTATTAAATACCTGATTCATTAAACCCAGCGGACTGCCCATCATGCTCATGTTTGCCACGCCGACGGGTAATGTATGTAAATCGATATTCATTGAAGGGCCACAATAGCCGTTAAATTCACTGGCGGGCCAGCCACAACCTTGCTCTGGTATCTCGTCATCACATGAACTCGACACTGTCGTACTGCCAGAAGATTGCGCCGGGCTGTCTGGTTTAATATCAGTCTCAGCTCGTTGGTTTTTTGGCTTCTTCTTTTGCTTTTTAATCGCTTGTGGAGGGGTTGATACCTGATCATTGCTTGAACCCGGTAGGGAAAATTGGACTGTAAGATCAACTAACAAAGTAGCTCGTGGTTTATCAGCGATATTGGTAAAAACCAGATCAAAAGAGTCACCGGCTTGTACTAATGGATCCCAGCTGGCAGTATAACCAGCCGCTCCAGCTGTTTTGACTATAGCTTGTGCCACACTTTTACCACCTGCTGTACCTAAATAAAGTTGCGCACCGATTGCCTTATTTGGGACCAATGTGCTGACATCCATAATTGTTGTCGGCGTACTAATTGCGCCAATATTAATATGTACACAACGACCTGTTATTCGATTAAGTGGGAGCAGCGCGCGACCGACCGTATTACTTGCATCAAGAGTAATAATTGGACATTCACCAAAAGCCTTTTTTATCCAACCGTTGTGCATTACTTTAGCATCTCGATCATCGATTACCCGCTCTAAACCATAATTGGCGAAGGTGGCCGCAAAAACTGGGTAAATACTGGAGAGCCGCATGGTAAAGGCCGGATCAGCCAGCAGAAAATTATTCAAAAAATCCAATATTTCTTGTTGGTCGGGTAGGGTTTCAGCACTGCCTAATAGCCGGCTTACATACTTATAATCCACCCCGTAACGGGGTGAGTTCACACTGGCCTGGGGCCAGCGCTCACTTGGTATAAGACTCTTCCGATAGTGTGCCAGTTCAGCCAAGTAACGCCAAAATGAGCTAGTTGCATAAGAATGGGCTCTCGCAGGATTGACATTCGCATTGCCATCTACGGCAAGGCGTTCGTAATAATGACGTAAACCCCAGCGCGCCAACTGTGCCGGTTTAACCCGTCTTAATTCGACTGCTATATCCGTACCAATCGCTTCCGCCATACCTTCGGTGAGCCAGTTTGGTGGCTCGCAATTCGCATCATAAAATTGACTACCACGTTGTACAGTGTGAAAAAGCTCGTGGGCTAAATCAACATAGCCTTTGTCAGTAATCCCGCCGGTCTTGGCAGAAATCAATCTAGATGCGTTAATTTTAATAATTCGGCGCTGGGCTGTTTCATCCTTACAGGCATAAGATGCAACTGCATAGTCAGCAGGATCGGAGTTATTTTCTTTGCTAAAATCGAAGTAATAAATTCGAAATGCTTGTGTGCCGTCATCACGAGTGATGACGGGTTCCAGGTAAGGAGGCGGCAAATCTAACTTTTGCATTTTTAAGGCGACTTGATGAAGGTAAGTCTCCATGTCTTTTTTTAATTTTGCCGTCAAGGGCACGCTAGCTGGCGTTTTTGTTTCTAGGTTATGTCTACCTAATTTTCTTCCTAAGTTAGCTTCATACCAATTTGAAGAACCCCAAGGCAGACCTTCAAAAATTTCGAATTCAGTCACTGGCCATTGGGTATCTGCTTGCGCTGGCCTAGTAACACCCATGACAAGCAGCAACATGAATAGCAAAATAAAAATAAGACGTGTAAATCGAGACGTGATTAAAATTTCAAAATTAAAGGCGATGCTAAACAAGCGGATCTCAATTTTTTATTTTGTAACCGTAATAAGGTATATAGCACGTTTATTGAACACTTACCCTAGTCAACTGAGCAAAATAATGAACATATTGCCCAAGGAATTCTGCCTCCTTATTATTGAGTTTGTGTTATTCCTCAGGGAGTCAATCAATAGTAAGTATGGAAATTTTACAAATATCCTATTAAGCTGCAGAGGCGAAGCTAAACAGGCTAAGCCCATGCAATTTAGTTGGAGTCGGATATTCATGCTGTATTTGTTATCCACGTACAAGAAAAACACTTTATCAAAACTGCGACACATCTGTTTGACCTGTCTCTTATCGCTACTATCTACAGTGAATGTTGTGGCACAAGAAATTTTATTTGTCGGTGAAATTGTACCGCCACTCATAGTATTAGAAGATGAGCAGCACAAAACCGGCGCTTTGGTTGAGCTTGCCCAAGCTCTTATTAACTATACTAAACTTGATGCCAGCATCGCCTTTATACCTTGGGCTAGAGCTTATGAAATGAGCCTGAATGAGCCTAATGTTATTCTTTTGTCCGTACTTAAAACTCCTATCCGTGAACCTCAATTCCAGTGGATCGGTAAAGTCCATCAAGCTAAAGCTCATTTAATCGGATTGAAAAGTCACGATAAACTTTCTGTAAGCGAACTGGGCGATGCGGTTAAGCTGCGAGTAGGGTCTGTTAGAGGTTATGGTTCTGCTACCTATTTAATCAATAATGGCTTTGAGGAAGGTAGTAATTTAGTTTTAGCCAGTAACGCGAGTCAAATGTGGGGGCTACTATTTAATGACAGAGTGGACTTGGTCTTATCAAACTTTGAAACCAGCCCTTATGAAATAAAAAGCGCAGGATATGATCCAGAGCAGACCAAGGATATACTTGATGTTACAGAATTATCTAACGAACTACAGTTTGCCACAGGCCACAATACGCCGATTAGTACGGTAAAAATATTAGCAGAGGGATTAACTGCACTTAAACTGAACGGCACCTATGCAGCGATTAAGCGTAAATGGGGTTTAACTATAGACTAAAACGGTGTAACCCCGCTTTGCCAAGGTTGATAAATATTTTATAGTCTTTGCCTTTGTTTAATAAAATACTGAGGGCTAAAATTACGGTCTGCTGCTTTAAATCACCCCAAACATCCTAATTGTAGATACTTTGGGTTCACCCTCTGTAGATGTGACAAAACAATTTTATGTGTTTGTTTGCTGTTAGGTCAGCGTAGCTGATGCTTAAGGTAAGCCTGTTGTATCGTTGTGGTATAGTGTTTATCCTGCCTGAACTCTTTTACGAATGTTGTATTTCGACATTTGCCCCATTTCCCTTTAACAGGAGTATTTTATTCATGACTCAATCCACCACATTTAAAGCATTATTGGTTGAAGAGCAAGATGACAAAAGCTTTAGTAAAAGCATTGCAGTGCGCAGTCTCAACGACCTGCCTGACAACGAATTGCTTATCAATGTACATTATTCATCGCTGAACTATAAAGACGCAATGTCGGCTAGCGGCAACAAGCGTATTAGCCAGCACTTCCCGCATACGCCAGGTATTGATGCCGCTGGAATAGTTGTCAGCGACAAATCAGGCACCTTCAAAGAGGGGCAGCAAGTTTTGGTGTTTGGCTACGATTTAGGCATGAATACTCCTGGCGGCCTGGGTCAAATGATTTCTATTCCAGCTAAATGGGCCGTTATTTGTCCTGACACACTTACGCTAAAAGAAGCGATGACATACGGTACAGGTGGTTTAACTGCTGCCTTGTGTATTCAGAAACTGGAAAAAATGGGAGCAAAGCCCAGTGATGGTCCCGTCGCTGTGACCGGTGCTACCGGCGGTGTAGGCAGTATAAGCATTGCCTTACTTAAACAGTTAGGTTATGACGTAGTGGCATTTTCTGGCAAGCCTGAGCAATCAGATAAATTAAAGGCCTTAGGCGCGGCCGAAATACTGCACCGAGATGTTATTTTAGAAGTACAGGATTTGCCAATAGGCAAAACTAAGTGGGCCCATGGTATTGATACCTTAGGGGGCAATTATTTAACTGGCTTATTAAAGCAACTAAAACCAGGAGGCGGTGTTGCCTCGGTCGGTTTGGCTGCCTCAGCTGAAATTTCGATGAATGTAATCCCCTTTATTACTCGTGGTGTGTCATTACTGGGTGTCGATTCAGTGTACATTCCTCTTGCCGATAAAAAACATATTTGGCAGCGTGTTGCCACTGACATGAAACTGCCTAATTTAGAAAGCTATCAGCAAGAAATATCACTAGCACAAACGCCTGAGTACTTAGACCGCTTCTTGAAAAGCCAAGTGGTTGGACGTTATGTTGTCAACTTACAAAATGCCTAGGTCCCAAATAATATAAGCAGCTTAGCGATATAAACAGACAAAATTAGGGCCTTTACTCTATGTCAGTTAAGGCCTTTCGCTATGTGTAATCCGTCATTAGGCTTAACAATATGCCCCAATAACTCAGGCTAGTTTAAATATTTTTAGGGTCAATAGGGGGGATTTTGTTAATGATTAAGCAGAGGTCAGAAGGCGGTATAGTAGTCAAATGCTCATAGTAAAGGCTGGGGCACGTTGAAGTATTATGAGCTAACCGATTGGGAGTTTTACTATGACACAGAAGCATTTACAACTTCTAACTTGCCATTGCGTTGCACAATGTGAACGAAAGCAAGAAACTCATCATCTGACTTTGAATACCATTGTTTCCAAAAAACTCTAACATCCCCTTTTTTCCTAAAAACACCTACTAACTCTCGTTTTGAGAAAAAGCCCAACGTTTCTTGGTATGCCTTACACTGCTTTTCAAGTTCATCTTTGCTTACGATACTTTTCATATTGTCACTGAAATCTCGCACATGCTTTTCGTGATTAATTTCAGTAGAAGCATCCATAAGGTTATCCATTATAGGAGTAACTAGTGCCATTATTTCGCTATTTGAAAGCTTTAACCAATTCATGAATACTCCAAAATAACTAATGTTTCGATTTCGCTTTGTTAGATTCTTGGTCGATTGCGACCAGCAAAGAAAAGTACGACAGGCCTCGCTTTGTATCTGCAAATATATTAAAAAGTTAAATAAGGTTTACCCAAATTAAAACTAACAAACCGAAAACTTAGGTAGCGATAACTACATTTTTTATTTAACTATTAGACGTCTTTGTTAAAACGATAAATAGAGAACCAAAAAAAGAAAGTACCACGCCTGCTGCAACAAAATCATCTGTACCCCAACTAATTTCGTTAGTAAATTGCATGGCAATAAAAGGAAGAAATAGAACAAAAAGAGTTGAAACTAATACAATATAGATCCTCTTTTAAGGTACCAAAAAATTATTGATATTCACCTATTTCTCCATAGTTACTGATATTAGATGTTACTAATAAAAATAAGCGACGGGTACGAACTCTTAAATCTGTCTTACTTCATGGTTACGTTATGCATGATATTGAATAACCTCATTTATCGCGATAATAAATGATACAAAGAAAAGTATTAAAAAACCTAAACAAAACCTTGCGATAATTATTTCACTACCTGAATTCATTACAATCGTTTTAATATAAACGGCCCGCGCAAATGATGAGAAAAAAACCACTATCGCACCGTCTTTATGAGAACCTCTAAAGGTTGATGGTTTTATTGATTTGGCAAATAATATACCCAAACCCACCAACCATAAAATAGCTGCCAATGAGCTAATAAGAAATGCCAAAATCATGATTATCCTCTAAACAAAAATTGGAAATATTATTAACAAAGCTAAGCGGACTAAGCCCCACCAAAGATGATACTGCAATGCAGAGATAGTTTATGCACTTATTTGGGCGGGCGCGTCTTGTCTTCCAGATATTTACTTAACAAGAAAACGGCAGTTATCCAATTAAACTCTGATATATCCATGCCTTAGCTTTTTGATTGCCATCAACTCAAACCGCTAAACGACCATAATGCTTTCAATATTTTAGTAAACACTCTGTGCGAAGCCACTTGGATCGATGTCTCGGTGAAAAGTGATGCTGGGCTTGTGGCTACAAATCTGCCGCTACTCGATTATGTATTTTTATGACGCCACTGCAGAAAGTAATACAAGGCTGCACCTGCCAAATCTGAATACAACCAAATTTTATGTAAAACTGGAGTTGAGACAACATCTAGCAAGGCGTTATTTAAAGTAATTGGAAAAAATAGCTGAATATCTAAGTGCATAATACTGTCTAATAGCACATGACTAAAGCTGCCTATAAAAGCGCTGAGAAATACTACCCACCAAGGGATGTTAACAGGTATTGATGGCCGAACTTGGAGTAACCATAAACCAAATTGCGAAAGGTATTGACCAGAAAGCGCGGCTACAATAGCCAATAAGGTTGAGCCAATATACGTGTGAAAAAAAACGTGAAGATGCCCCTCACCAGAGATAAGAAAAATTAATGGCTGAATATCCATTACGATCTGCGTCCATCCAAAAACCATTAAACTAAAGCTACTTTGCAATAGTGCTTTAACTAGAATTCCAAGCCCAATGTGGAAGGGTGTAAATGGCACATTAACTTCTTTTCATAACAACGCCCGAAGTAGGGGGGGAGTATTTTGCTCGAAAGCCAGAGAGTGAACTCACGCTAACATGGCTTGTTAGAAGTCGCTTCTGCGTTGTTCTTTTTTTGGATCATGAGGCCTTACGTTGCCACCTTGAATAGCTGAATGAACATAAGCTAAATCCGTTTCAATTTTCAACTGAACTAAATAGGGCTCGCCTAGTGCAGAACGCCAATAGTGATACTCTTTTTCGTACTCCTGATTGAAACGGAACTCAGCTGAAATAGCTTGAATCCATTTTTCAGGGATCTTATGTGCATCAAGCATACGATTTAAATTAGTTCTCATAACCTGACACATTGAAACTAGTGTAGGTAGATTTAAATTACTTTTGTAATTAACTAAATCCAATTTTATCGAATCTACATCATTTTCTTGTGCTATCAAACAGAGTTGACCAACAGCCCAATACCCCAAAAAGTCATTGTTCCTTTGGTTTAATAACTTAGTGAAATTTAGTGTAATTCCTTTCAATTCTCTACGACGAGGCATAATTTTCCATGGACTTCTAACGCCTCATAAGCGGTTAAATAAAAGTTGGCTCTAATAGCGAATAATGAGCACAGCCAACTGTTATGTATCCGTTTACTTTTAGGTTTAAATACTTGTTACAGGGCAGAACCACGATGTATTGCCTCGTTGGATTTTACACAATGAATTATTCAGTTGCTTCGGATTCTTTATTTTTATTGTAAATATGCCATTTTCGTCCGTCACGGCTTGCTCATTTACATAGATTCGTTTTCGACCAAACAATGACTCTTTATAAAGAAGAACAGCAAACTCTTGATGCTTACAAGGATCTCCAAGCGGGTTTTCTAGACGAATTTCAACAGATGGAACTTTACTTATAGTGGTGACCGTTGGTGAAGGCAACCAAGCGTCCCTTAAACCATCCTTAAATTCCTGTCTTAGCATTGCAATAGATTGCTCACCTCCCATCTCAGCCTCTTGTTCACCAATGCAGCCCAACAATCTCCACCACAATCTGCCGATAACGGGTCATTCTCTTTGTCTAATGCTCTATTGCAGATACCACAATGGTTGTTCATTTCAATTAAACCTAACGCCCAATTAACGAGCAAAAAATAGTGGGCTAAAATAGGAACGAAGTGACAAAAGCCCGCTGTTTTTTGCCCTTGTTGAATTGCTTGTTATTTGCCATTGGGCTATCCTGTACAAATTAACGTACATGAACACTTTGGAGTTACCATGGATGCAATAAGTTATACAGCAGCTAGAGCAAATTTAGCAAATACAATGGCGAATGTTTGTAATGACCACGCACCAATTATCATTACCCGTAAGAGTGAAGCTCCCGTTGTTATGATGTCATTAGAAGACTATAACGCAATGCAGGAAACTACATATTTACTGAGATCTCCAGCAAATGCTAGAGTCCTTTTAGAATCAATTGCCGAGCTTGAAACCGGCAAAGGAGCTGAACGAGAGCTTATTGAATGAAACTGACCTTCTCAACCAAAGCTTGGGAAGAATACCTTTATTGGCAAACAACAGACAAAAAAATACTAAAGCGAATAAACCTGCTAATTAAAGATATCCAAAAAACACCTAATGAAGGAATTGGAAAACCAGAGCCTTTAAAACATGGTTTGTGTGGATATTGGTCTCGTCGTATAAATGATGAACATCGGATAGTTTATAAACAACAAGATGGCTCTATTCTAATCGCACAACTCCGATATCATTACGGCATATAAGTAAGTCCTAAAGTAGATGCGCGCCTAAGCGCTTAAAGCCAGAAGGGCTATGCTGGACTTTACTTGTTATGTTTTTCTGTGACCCATACCATATAGATTTTTTAGGCTGTTTTTTCGGGCCTGAAGGAGCTCCTAAAAAAGATTAAGAGGCTGGGGTTCAATTGCTTTTTTATCTGAAGCTGTCAAACATTGCTAATCAGCAAATCCTACAAAAGCTCACTTATCTTAGTGTCTATCTCTTTGTCTGAATTATTTTTCTGCTTTTTCTTGCGATCGGTGTGTCTAAACGAAATTGCCTTTAGCAATATGGTTGAGTGTTTGCTTGGCGCCTTTTTGAACAAACAAAAAAAGCGCTGGGTTGCAGCAACTCAGCGCCTTTTTATTATTTACCTAAAATGCAGTGTAGATACAGTGCTTATAGTTTTTCGATTTTATAACCTTTTGCGGCTAATTTAGTTAATACACTATCAGGGCCGGCTAAATGCAGACCGCCAACTAAGATGAACTCTGTAGGTTGATCTTGTAACATGACTTCAATTTTAGGCAACCAATTATTGTTACGATCAACTAAGAGATCTTGATAAATCTGTGGATAATCTGCTTTGAAATCATCGATTGATACGTCTGCCATGGCTTGCATATCGCCTTCACGCCAGCTGTCACGAAGGGCGTTGATGGTTTCAGGTAATTTTTTGATATCTTTAATGGCGTAGTCGATCATGCCGCTTTCATCTTCTTTACCTAAGTTTACGATAAAGTCGATTTGTTCATCAGGTGTTTCAAACCACGATTGGGGTTTTCCATCGGCTTGTGATTTGTTCGCGTAGAACTGATCAACCCCTTCGCTGGTAAATCCAAGGGCCTGTAACTCCATAATACTTAGCGTGATAGCGATTAAACTGGGCTTTAAGGTAGCCATTGCTGCTATGGGTACATTGCGCTGTTCCATATGCTGTTTAAGCGCTGCGTAGGTATCGGCGTTTAAAACTTTATCGATGGTAGTGCCATCAGAGTAAACTAACTTTGCCATCATTTTTTGTTGAAACTCAAGACCGTTAACCGCAACCATATCGGTCTCAAATACCACTTTATCGGCAGCCTCATAAGCAACATCGTATTCGCTAGGTAGGGGATAGTCTTCTGGACTAAGAATATGAATGGTGCCGCCAATATAAAGCGTGTGCTTATCTGAACTTACTTTCCATACCGAAGCCGCTTGCACTGATAATGTTGCAGTGGCTAACAATAATAAACTACATAGTTTGTTAAACTTCATGTTTTTTAAATTTCCATTTGATCAAGGTTAAAAAAGAAGGCCAAGGATAGCGTTGTTTGTGAAGTATGAGCAAACTATGTTTGCGCTTTTGGGATTGCGCTATCGTAGAACGTTTGCACCAAATTATAACGTGCATGCCGTGCAGTCAGTATATGTTTATATTTAACTTATTGAAATTTAAGGTTTTAATTTTTGGCATTAAATCTGTATAAGTTAAAAATACTTAGATAAATTAATCGTCGATTTATTTGTAACTTATTTTGACTCAAAGCAACAACTGCGTTGGTTTGAGTCCGGCAAAGAAGCCCGCGTCACTGACTCGTATCAGTGACGCGGGTTTTTTTTGTCATCATTTTAGCCAAAGGTGAGATATGTCAATGTCAGCACAAGTAGTCAGCATTCAAACAAACCGTATTGTCGTAGTCGGAAATGGCATGGTTGGCCATCATTTTGTTGAGCAGTTAATTCAGCACAATAATAATCTTAGGGCCGATCAGTCGCCATTGCATATTTCAGTCTTGTCTGCAGAGCCTCGATTGGCTTACGATCGGGTACATTTATCCGAGTATTTTTCAGGTAAAACCGCACAAGAGCTGGCACTGACAACACCCGAGTATTATCAACAACATCAAGTTGATTTTAAGCTTGATTCTGCGGTGGTTAATATTGATAAATTAGCCAAAACGGTCACTACCGCACAAGGTGAGATCTTACCTTACGACAAGCTGGTATTAGCCACGGGCTCGTTTCCCTTTGTGCCGCCAATTCCTGGTAATGATCAGCCCCATTGTTTAGTTTACCGCACAATTGAAGACCTAGAGGCCATTAGTGCTGCGGCTAAGGTGAGCCACGTTGGTGTGGTTGTTGGCGGTGGATTGTTGGGTTTAGAAGCGGCAAATGCCTTAAAAGAAGCAGGTTTAAAAACTCATGTTGTGGAGTTTGCTCCGCAGTTAATGGCGGTACAGGTTGATGTAGGTGGTGGCCGTTTATTACGCAGTAAAATTGAGGCATTGGGCGTGCAGGTGCATACCCAAAAAGCCACCCAGGTGATAGAAAAAGGCGAAAACTGTCGCTACAAAATGTGTTTTGCCGATGGCTCGTTTTTAGAAACTGACATGATTTTGTTTTCAGCTGGTATCCGCCCACAAGATGCCTTAGCCCGAGAGTTTGATATTGCCATCGGTGAACGTGGTGGCATCAAAGTGAATAATTATTGTCAAACCAATGTCGAGGATATTTACGCTATTGGTGAATGTGCCCTGTGGAATAACTTTATCTTTGGTCTCGTGGCGCCGGGTTACACCATGGCAAGGGTTGCCGCTACACATATTTTGGGTGGAGACCTAACGTTTTTGGGTGCAGACATGAGCACCAAATTAAAATTGATGGGGGTTGAAGTCGGCTCAATTGGTGACGCCCATGCAAAACAAACAGGTGCCTTATGTTACACCTATGAAAACCAACCCTTGGGTGTGTACAAAAAGATAGTGGTAGATGCCACTAAACAAAAACTACTCGGGGCCGTATTGGTGGGCGATACGTCTGACTACGATACCTTGTTGCAATATGCGTTAAACGGCATTGATTTACCTGAACATCCTGAGAGTTTGATTTTACCCGCCAATGGCGCTGCTAAACCTGGTTTGGGGGCTGATGCTTTGCCTGCTACTGCGACCATCTGTTCCTGCCACAATGTATCTAAGGGCGACATTATTGCAGCCTTTGATGGCGGCGCCTGCAGTGTTGCTGATATTAAGTCTTGTACCAAAGCCAGTAGCGGTTGTGGGGGCTGTTCAGCTTTACTAAAAAGTGTGTGTGATAATGAATTAACCAAACGCGGTGTCGAAGTAAAAAAAGACATTTGTGAACATTTTGCGTATTCCCGTCAAGAGCTTTTTCATCTGGTCAAAGTAGCTAAAATCCAAAGTTTCGAGACCTTGATTGAACAACACGGCAAGGGCCTTGGTTGCGAAATATGTAAACCTGCGATTGCTTCTATTTTGGCTTCCGTATGGAATGAATTTATTTTAAAACCCGACCACGTGAGTCTGCAAGACACCAATGATACCTATCTAGGTAATATGCAAAAAGATGGCACCTATTCCATCATTCCGCGTATTGCTGGCGGTGAAATTACCCCAGATAAACTCATAGTGCTGGGCCAAGTGGGCAAAAAATATAATTTATATACCAAAATTACCGGCGGCCAACGTATCGATTTATTTGGTGCTCGGGTTGATCAACTGCCTGATATTTGGAAGATTTTAATCGATGCAGGGTTTGAAACAGGCCATGCCTATGCCAAATCATTACGTACCGTTAAATCTTGTGTGGGCAGCACGTGGTGTCGTTATGGGGTACAAGATTCGGTCGGGCAAGCGATTGAACTAGAGAATCGCTATAAAGGTTTGCGGGCTCCGCACAAGATAAAATTTGCGGTATCCGGGTGCACCCGAGAATGTGCTGAAGCTCAGAGTAAAGATATCGGCATCATCGCCACTGAAAATGGCTGGAACCTCTATGTTTGTGGTAATGGCGGCATGAAACCTCGTCATGGCGATCTATTTGCTACTGACTTAGACACGGCCACTTTGGTGCAATATATAGACCGCGTGTTGATGTTTTATGTCCGCACCGCTGACCGCTTGCAGCGTACCTCGGTATGGATGGAAAACCTCGAAGGGGGCTTAGACTATTTAAAGCAAGTGGTGATTGAAGATTCATTGGGCCTGGGTATTGAGTTAGAAACTCAGATGCAGCACATAGTTGATTCTTACCAATGTGAATGGAAGACGGCCCTTGAAAATGAGGAGTCACGTAAACGCTTCCGTCAGTTTGTTAACAGCGATAAAACCGACACCAATATTGTATTTGTGCAAGAAAGACAGCAAATACGCCCCGCAACGGCTGAAGAAAAGCTGACATACCAACAAGTACATCAGGCGAAAGCCAACAACACTGAACTGGTGTAAGGAGCTGATAATGACAAATGCAACAAATTGGTTAACCGTATGTCAAGCCAGCGATTTGGTTGATAACTCAGGTGTATGTGCCTTAGTTAACGAGCAGCAAGTGGCTTTATTTAAAATTAAACAGGCTAAACATGAACAGCTGTTTGCCATCAGTAATTGGGATCCTATTGGTGAGGCCAATGTGTTGTATCGGGGCTTACTGGCCTCTGTTGGCGATACCATAACGGTCGCATCACCTTTGTATAAACAACATTATTGTCTTACAAGCGGTGCTTGTTTGGATTCAGACGAGTTCAGTGTGCGGGTGTATCCCATACGTATTGAGCAGCAGTTAGTCCAAATTCAGTTAGTTAAGTAGAGTTAGCCGATGTCGCACAGTCTGCCAATAGCTCCTATCAGTAAAAACACCTTAAACCAAGGCGCCTGTCTCGTGTCGAGTACCTGTCCTTATTGCGGGGTGGGCTGCGGTGTTGACATATCAGTTGAGTACCTAGAGGCCTCACTGAGCAAGCTACCCATTGCGCGACTAAGCGCCATAAGCGGTACTAAAGAACACCCTGCCAATTTCGGCCGCTTATGTGTTAAGGGCAGTAAATTATTAGAAACCAACGGCACAGTAGGGCGCATGGAGGAACCTAAGATCGCTGGTAAGTCGGTCAGTTGGCCCGTGGCTATTGCCAAAGTGGCGGATACTTTTAGCGATATTATCGCCAAACATGGGCCACAAGCGGTGGCATTTTATGTATCGGGGCAATTGTTGACCGAAGACTACTATGTGGCAAATAAGTTGATGAAAGGCTATATCGGTAGTGCCAATATTGATACTAACTCACGTTTGTGTATGTCATCTGCGGTAACCGCTTACAAACGAGCCTTTGGCGCTGATGCCGTGCCGTGTTGTTACGAAGATTTAGAACTAACTGACTTACTAGTTTTGGTGGGGTCTAACGCAGCCTGGACACATCCGGTATTGTACCAGCGCATTGAGCGCGCGAAAAAACAAAATCCCGCTTTAAAAGTGGTGATAATTGATCCACGTATTACCGCCAGTTCACAGTTGGCTGATTTACATCTAGCCATTAAACCGGGCAGTGATGTAGCATTATTTAATGGATTATTGGCCTATTTGGCCGCTAATAAGGGCCTTGATCAGGCCTATATAAGCAATTTTACGGAAGGATTTGAGTCAGCCTTGGCCCTCAGTGAGCCATGGACCCCAAGCCAAGTAGCCCGCGAGTGTGATATCAGTCCCACAAAATTAAGACAGTTCTACCAATTATTTATGCAGCAAGATAAGGTCGTCACGGCTTATTCTATGGGGGTTAACCAGTCCACCAGTGGTGTAGATAAAGCCAATGCCATTATTAATTGTCATTTAGCCACAGGTAAATTGGGCCGCGAAGGCTGTGGCCCCTTTTCGTTGACCGGACAGCCCAATGCAATGGGCGGGCGAGAGGTCGGGGGCTTGGCCAATATGCTTGCTTGCCATATGGATCTTGAAAACCCACAACATACCCAATTAGTGCAAGACTATTGGCAGTCGCCCAAGATTGCTCGTTCAGCAGGTCTAAAAGCAGTGGATTTGTTTGACAAAATTCACGATGGCAGCATCAAAGCGGTATGGATCATGGCCACCAATCCTGTGGTGAGCATGCCAAATCGTGACAAAATTATCGCAGCCTTGAAAAAGTGTGAGCTAGTAGTGGTCTCAGACTGCGTTGCTAATAACGATACCCTTGAGCTGGCTGATGTATGTTTACCTGCGACTGGCTGGTCAGAGAAAAATGGCACTGTAACTAATTCAGAACGGCGCATTTCTCGGCAAAGAGGTGTATTACCACCTTTTGCTGAGTCTAAACATGACTGGCAAATTATCTGTGATGTGGCCAAAGCCATGGGATTTACCCAAGGTTTTGCTTACCAATCAGCCTATGAAATATTCAGCGAATATGTCGGTTTAAGCGCCGAGCAAAATAATGGTAGCCGTGCGCTAGATTTGACTGCTTTACGCCAACTCAGTGTCCAGCAGTATGAACAATTAAGGCCGATACAATGGCCTGTTACTGCAGCAAAACCTGCAGGGACTGCTCGTTTGTTTACAGATGGTCATTTTTATACCAAAAGCGGTAAAGCACAGTTTATTGCTCTAGAGCTTAAAAAGCCGCAGCAACAGACCTCAGAAAATTTTCCTTTTGTACTTAATAGTGGCCGTATTCGCGATCAGTGGCATACCATGACCCGTACGGGAAACAGCAGTGAACTGACAGCCCATATTTCTGAGCCTAAACTTGCCTTACACCCTGCTGATGCAGCACATCTAGATCTTGAACAACATGACTTGGTTAAGCTAAGCGCTGGTCATACGACAGAAAAAAGTCAGGTCGTACTGAGAGTAAATCTGGATGGCAAACAGCGCAGGGGAGAGCTTTTTGCTCCTATTCATTGGAGCGGCGTCAACGCCTCGCATAGTGCGATCGCCGCTTTGTATACAGATGCTAACGATGAGTTGTCGGGCCAGCCAGAATTAAAACATGCTGCGGTTTGTATGACTAAAGTCAAGTTTGTTTGCCAAGGCCAGTTGTTTATCAAACATCCATTACAGGCCACGGTATTACGCGCTTGTTTTGACTACTTTGTAGCGACACCGCTTACCCAAGGTCAGTTGATTAATTTTGCTAGCAATCAAAGTGCCACTCAAATTAAGCAGTTACTGCAAGCTTACTTACCACGCTATGACGAGTGGATGGCTGCTCAAGTAGATCAGCAAGAAAATATTTATGCACTAAGTGATGGCAAGTTTAGTTTAGCCCTTTTTATCAGCAGTGCTCCTCATGCTGAGATGGATGAAAATTGGATCAGCCAATTGTTTGCCCAAGAAGCCCTTAATGAAGATTCAATCAATGCCTTACTCAGCGGCCAAGCGGCTGAAAATTTTAATACCGGTTCTTTGGTCTGCAGTTGTTTTAAAGTAGGCGAAAACACCATTAAGCAAGCTATAGTTGCGGGATGTCAGACTGTCGATGCCTTGGGTGAAAAATTAAAATGTGGTACAAATTGCGGCTCATGTAAGGCAGAGTTGAGTCAGTTGCTTAAACAGCATCAAAGCCTGCCAAGCCACACACATATCAGCAATAAGCGAATAGATAACAAAGGCCTTTCAGTTGTGCAATTGGATTAAATTCAATTGTGCCGGTCAGAGGACAGAACTGAGAATGTGTCACCTTGTTTTCGGTTTGCTGCTACCTTGCTCAAACTATCACTCTTAGCGAATAATTGACCTATGCCAGACGAGCAAATTACAGATTTCAAACACTTTATCCGGCTTATTGGCCGCGGCCAACGGGCCGGACGCACATTAACGATAAGTGAAGCGCAACAAGCGATGAGCATGGTGATTAATGGGCAAGTGACACCTGAACAAAAAGGTGCGTTTTTAATGTTGCTGCGGGTGCGCGAAGAAACGGCCGAAGAACTTGCGGGTTTTACCTTAGCGTTTAGAGCCTTCAACCACCCAGACTTAGCGGGTTTGAATGTTGATTTAGATATGGGCTGTTATGCCGGCAAAAGGCGACATTTGCCCTGGTTTTTATTGGCATCCTTATTACTGGCACAAAGCGGTAAACGTGTGTTTATGCACGGTACTCATGAGCCTGATTCAAAGCGTTTGTATTTAAAAGAAGTATTGCCGCAATTAGGCTTGTTGGTATCTACCACGGTTGACGATGCTCGCAGTAGTTTAGAGCAGGTGGGTTTGGCTTATATGGATTTAGCGTCGTTTAATTCTCCCCTTGAAGAGATTATTCAGTTACGCGAGCAATTTGGCTTGCGCTCTTGTGCAAATACTTTGGCCCGTATGCTTAATCCAATCAGTGCTCCTTTCAGTTTACAGGGCGTATTTCATCGTAATGTTGATGAAAAACACAGTCAAACAGCCTGCTTGTTAAAAGCAGCCAATATTGTCTGTTTTCGTGGTGAGGGAGGAGAAGTTGAGTTTAATCCGGAACGTGATGTGACCTTACATTTGGCACGGCACGGGCAAGCAACAACAATGGAATTACGTTCTTCCACCCAAAGTTGGGCCCTAAAACCCAAAGAGTTGGTGGTTGCGCAGATGGTCGACCTTTGGTGTGGGCAAATTCAAGATACCTATGCAGAGCAAGCTATTATAGGCACTTTGGCTATTATGTTGGTCTTAACTGAGCAGTTGCCGTGGCCCAGTGCACAACTGCAAGCAATGCAACTTTGGCAGGCGCGCAGTACTACCTGGCCCTTGAAATTACCCAAACTTGAGTCATCTTTGGTATTTAATACTCAAGGTAAGTTTTACGCACATTAATAAGCCAAGCTTGGTACTGCGAGTTTACGCTGAAAACGCTGACTGACGTAACTGCAATCGATCTCATACATTGCTATTTTATCGACACAAATTTACATTCTTAAATTTCCCTTGTGCCATATTTTGGTGCAACTGCACGGCCAAATGACACAAAAAAATAACATTTAGTTTATCAATCAAGGATTTGTTAGTCGGTGATTATGACTACGCCTGATATCACAGTCCTTACCTAAGTCATGAATAAATATTATTTTATATATCAGCTAGATAAGCCCAATTTTAAACAAGGGTAAACGCAAATGAGCGAGTAAAAATTAACTGTAGGGCTGAAGGTACGGTAAGAACTGTTCGAAAACGCGGTATTTTTGTGCACTTTAGCTGTTGCTTTTGGCACAAAATATAAGATAAAGAACATTCCTGATATTTAATCAATGTTCAAACTTATTGGCTTAGGGTTTGCAATATGAAGTGATAAGTAGCCACAAAGTTAAAAAGTCAATCATGTCAGCAAAACCCCTGCGCCCAACAGCAAACAATTCATCGCTCAATCAGGATGCGGAGCTGTGCATATTGCTTATTGATGAAAATGAGCAACGAGCTGAATCTATCAGCTGCGCACTCAATAACTCCCGTTATCGCATTAGTCATTTAGCCAGTCCTGGTGTGTCACTACTTAAGCAAGTTGATGAGATTCAACCTGATATTATAGTCATGGATATTGAATCTCCCAGTCGCGATATATTAGAAAGTTTACAGGCTATTTCACATTTTAACCCTAAACCTGTGGTGATGTTTGCTACACAAAACGACACACACACCATCAATCAATCTATTGAGTCGGGTGTCAGTGCTTATGTGGTGGGAGATATTGATCCCGTTAGAGTAAAGCCCATTTTAGATGCTGCCGTCGCCCGTTTTAGAGAATTTCAAAAATTAAAAAATGAGCTTACCGATACCAAGCAGCAGTTGGCGTCGCGTAAGATTATTGATCAAGCCAAACGTTTGTTAATGAAAAAGAAAAATTTAAGTGAAGATGATGCGTTTCGAGCGATGCGCAAAACCGCAATGGATACCGGCCAAAAGCTTGATGATGTAGCAAAAACCTTAATCTCGCTATTAAGTACATTGTGATTTTGTCAGGCTAAAGAAAAGATAGGCACAATTATGATAAAACCAGAAAAAATTAATTTGACCTTGGGATTCATTCCCTTGACGGACTCTGCGCCTTTGATTGTTGCCAAGGAGCTGGGTTTTTTTAGCCAGTGGGGCTTAAATGTCACCTTGCAAAAACAAAACTCGTGGGCGACTTTACGCGATAAATTACATGCGGGTTTGTTAGATGCGGCGCAGATGTTAGCACCTATGCCACTGGCTAGTACACTTGGACTCGGCTGTCAGCCGACCGCGGTCATTACCCCCTTGGTGCTGAGTTTAAATGGTAACGCGATTACCTTGTCAGAAAAGCTCCATCAAGAAGTGATTAAAGAAAATAAAATCACCCATCTTACCTTACCCATGGCAGCGTATTTACTACAAAAGGTGATAGCCACTCGAAAAGCGCAGCAACGACCTAAATTGGTATTTGCGACGGTGTTTCCCTACAGTTGTCATTTTTATCAGCTTAGAGACTGGTTAGCCTCGGCAAATATTACGGATAACGATGTTGATATCATCGTGGTACCGCCGGCGAATATGGTGGCCCATTTACAAAGTAGCGAAATTGATGGCTGCTGCGTGGGTGGCCCCTGGAATGCTAAAGCGGTCAGGGCAGGGACAGGCTTAACCGCTTTAACCTCCTTTGACATTTGGCAGGATTCACCCGAAAAAGTGTTAGGATTATTAGAGAGTTGGTACAAAGTTAATCCTAACACCGTCTTGGCACTAACAGCGGCTTTAAAACAAGCTTGTATTTGGCTGGAGTGTATTCCTAATCGTTTTGAAGCGGCGCGTTTATTGTCAGCTGAACGTTATCTTGATGCCTCTGTTGATGTTATCGCGCCTTCGCTGATAGGGAGTTGTCTTACCCATATTAGTATGCCGCCCAGGGCAATACCCTCATATAATCAATTTTCTAAGTCAAACAATGGCTCGATTAATATCCCTGAATATGTGCGGGGCGAATGGTTGATGAGTCAGATGCATAATGCCGGACAGTTAGCGGGCATCGATATTCCGCCTGATTTAGTTAAAAGAGTGTTTAGACCTGATATTTATCATCAAATGCGGTTGACCTTGGAGGATCAAAAAGTGCAGTTTTTCAGACATTCAGGATAAGTTGATCTTTATTTAAGCTAGGAGGCAACTTGGCGTAGCACAGTGTTAGGGCAAGTTGCACTAAGTTGATAAGAGTCATTATTAGTTAATTCGAATGTTTTTATTTAAGTTGTTGATATGTAAGGGTTATAAATGTTGGCATCTATCCTGCAAAACAATATTGAGTCAAATGTGTTTTAAACGCATTTAAGATAAAAACAAAAACAATATAAATCAATTATTGTTCGTCTAGCATCGATGCTAGGCAACAATAAGGCAATGTAGCCCATACAGACTTTCCGTGTCCTGGAGTCTGTGTGGGTTTTTTTTTGGCTAAAATTGGAGAAAATCATGAAGAGCACCGCATTCCTAGAAAATGTAAAGGGTACCGTTCGCCAGTTACGCCTTAGTACCATTGCACTGACGTGCAGTGTAAGCCTAATGTCGTTAGTTGGTGCAGTTCAAGCAGAGCCATTGGGCTGGCCAGAAAAAGAAGAATTGAAGTTTGGTTTTATCAAACTAACCGATATGGCACCGCTAGCTGTGGCTTATGAAAAGGGCTATTTTGAAGCAGAAGGTTTGTATGTGACCTTAGAAGCACAGGCAAACTGGAAAGTCCTGCTTGATCGGGTTATTGATGGGCAATTAGATGGTGCTCACATGTTAGCCGGTCAACCTTTAGGTGCAACCATTGGTTTTGGTACTCAGGCTCATATTATTACTGCTTTTAGTATGGATCTTAACGGCAATGCGATAACGGTTTCCAATGAAATCTGGGAGCAAATGAAACCCCATGTACCAATGGAAAATGGTAAACCCATTCATCCAATCAAAGCTGATGCCCTTAAACCGGTAGTGGATGATTTTAAACGTAAAGGTAAACCGTTCAAAATGGGCATGGTATTCCCGGTCTCAACCCACAACTATGAGTTACGATATTGGCTAGCAGCAGGGGGGATCCATCCAGGATATTATGCTCCCGACAAGGGCGACACCAGCGGGCAAATTAATGCAGACGCTTTGTTATCAGTAACACCCCCACCGCAAATGCCAGCCACTATGGAAGCCGGCACGATTCACGGTTATTGCGTAGGTGAACCGTGGAATCAGCAAGCCGTGTTTAAAGGCATTGGTGTGCCGGTGATCACCGATTATGAAATTTGGAAAAACAACCCAGAAAAAGTCTTTGGTGTGAGTAAAGAGTGGGCTGACAAATATCCCAATACCCATATTCGTGTGGTTAAAGCCATGATACGTGCTGCTATGTGGTTAGACGCCAACAACAATGCTAATCGACCAGAAGCCGTGAAGATACTGGCTAAAAGTCAGTATGTGGGCGCCGATGAAGAGGTTATCGCCAATAGTATGACCGGAACCTTTGAATACGAAAAAGGTGATATCCGCGATGTACCTGACTTTAATGTATTTTTCCGGCATAACGCTACCTACCCTTATTACAGTGACGCCATTTGGTATTTAACCCAAATGCGCCGTTGGGGGCAAATTGGCGAGCAAAAACCAGATAGTTGGTACAAAGATATCGCTAAAAAAGTGTATCGTCCTGATATTTATGCGCAAGCTGCTTTGGCCTTAATTGCCGAAGGTAAAGCCCAAGTGAGCGATTTTCCAGAATTTGCCAGTGAGAGCGGTTTTAAAGCCCCACAAGCTGACTTTATTGACAATATTGTGTATGACGGTTCAGAGCCTAATGCGTATTTAGATCAATTTAAAATTGGTTTAAAAGGCGATGCCACACTGTAAAAAGGTTCAACAATAGCGAGGTGTTCTCACCTCGCTCAAGAGGAAATTGACATGTCTAAAACTCTAGCTCTTCCGCTCAACTTACTGGCGGTTAAGAGCCTTAATCTGAAGTCAATTGCTAGCTGGTTAGGGCAAGCAGCACTGCCAGCAATAGGTATCATTCTATTCTTAGGCTTATGGAGTATCGTTGCCAAAAATATTGATACGTCTTTAGGTGAATTTCCCGGGCCAGCAGCTGTTTGGGAGCAGGCTTTAAACTTGATTGATGAACATGCTGCTCAGCAAGAAAAAGCCAGTGAGTTTTATCAACGCCAAGATGAGCGTAATGCCGAACGATTAGCCCAAGATCCCAGTTATAATGCCAAGATACGGGACTTTACTGGTCCCCCGACTTTTTTTGCGCAAATCTGGACTAGTTTATACACGGTTACCGTCGGCTTTCTGTTTGCCTCTTTAATTGCAGTGCCTTTGGGGATTCTGTGCGGATTAAGTAAAGCGGCTTACAGTGCGATAAATCCGCTTATTCAGTTACTTAAACCCGTATCGCCGCTGGCTTGGTTGCCCTTAGTCACTATGGTGGTGAGTGCCGTTTATGTCAGTACTGACCCGATGTTTTCTAAGTCGTTTATTACCTCGGCAGTTACTGTTTCGTTGTGTTGTTTATGGCCAACCTTAATCAACACGGCTGTAGGCGTGTCTAGTATTGATAAAGACTTATTAAACGTCAGCAAAGTATTGCGTTTAGGACCTATGGCGCATGTGCTGAAAATTGTCATGCCGTCGTCAATCCCCATGATATTTACCGGTTTACGCTTGTCGTTAGGCATAGGGTGGATGGTGCTGATTGCTGCTGAAATGTTGGCTCAAAACCCTGGCTTAGGTAAATTTGTATGGGATGAATTTCAAAATGGTAGTTCAGAGTCATTAGCCAGAATTATGGTGGCCGTGCTGACCATCGGTATGATTGGATTTGCCTTGGACCGCTTAATGTTAGTGCTGCAGAAAAAAGTCAGTTGGGATAAAACCGCGGTATTACGTTAATTCTTCGCTTAGTTAAAAAGGGTAAGGTTATGATAAACAAGCATCAACTAGAGTTAAGCCAAGTAGGTATGGATTTCCCTACGCCTAAGGGGCCATTTTCTGCCTTAAAGGATGTTAATTTACGTATTGCAAAAGGCGAGTTTGTTTCGTTAATCGGTCACTCTGGTTGCGGAAAATCAACCGTCTTGAATATTGTTGCAGGGCTTTATCAGGCAACGGCAGGTGGGGTTATTTTGGATAATCAAGAGGTCAACGAACCTGGTCCAGAGCGGGCGGTGGTATTTCAAAATCATTCCTTGTTGCCGTGGTTAAGCGCCTATAAAAATGTTGAATTGGCGGTTAAACAAACCTCGCAAAAGCGGAGTAAAAAAGAAATTCGTGAATGGGTTGAACATAATCTTGAGCTTGTGCACATGAGTCATGCGGCGGATAAACTTCCCTCTGAAATTTCTGGCGGCATGAAACAACGGGTGGGCATAGCCCGTGCATTAGCAATGGAGCCCAAAGTATTGCTGATGGATGAACCTTTTGGTGCACTTGACGCCTTAACGCGTGCTCATTTGCAAGACTCTGTCATGGAAATTCATGCCGAATTAGGTAATACCGTGATCATGATCACCCATGATGTGGATGAAGCTGTATTGTTGTCAGATCGTATTGTAATGATGACCAACGGCCCTGCAGCAACCATTGGTGAGATTTTGACTATTGATCTTGCAAGACCCCGCAATCGCATTGCCTTGGCTGACAACCCTCAATACAACCATTATCGCCACCAAGTGTTGAAATTCTTATACGAAAAACAGCGCAAAGTTGAATCGGTCAGTAGCCATCGTATGGCACAAAAACAACCTTCGGTAGCAAATGATAATGCTGCATAAAGCCTAATGTAAGTCGCTTTTAACTAAGCAAACTATTTACGCCAATAACTAAATTTTTGACGCTTTTAGCAGCGTCAGTGGACTTTTTTGCCTAAAAATTGAGGATAAATCATGAAAAATGTTAAACAGTGTTTTAAGCGTAAGTCCCTTACATGTTCTGTCCTTGTTGGGCTAACGAGCATTAGTGGTGGTTCATGGGCTGAGGACTTCACCTCTGCACTAAGCGGTGGTAAAACTAACGCAGATTTTAATCTACGTTATGAAAACGTGGCACAAGATAACGCTCTACAAGACGCTAATGCGCTCACCTTACGTACTCGTTTATCATACACAACCGGCAATGTCAGTGGTTGGTCTGCCATGGTTGAAATGGAAGATACCCGTATTGTCTTAGGGCAGGGTGATTATAGTGTGCCGCAAACCGCTTATCAAAGTGGGATTTATTCGGTCATCGCTGATCCTGAACATACCGAATTGGATCAGGGATTTGTACAATATTCGAGTGCCACCTTTAGCGCTAAAATTGGCCGTCAAGTCATCGCGTGGGACGGACAACGGCATATTGGCCATGTGGGATGGCGTCAAGACCGGCAAACCTTTGATGGCTTTAGTGGCAAGTACAATCCAATTGACGCATTAACTCTGAATTATGCCTACCTAACTCAGCGTAATCGTATTTTTGCTGAAGCTCAGGATCAAGACAGTAAAGACCACCTACTTAATGCCGCATACCTTACCAGTGTTGGTAAGTTGACCGCTTATGGCTATTTATTGGAATTAGACAATAGTACCGACAACGCCTTAGATACCTATGGTGTTAGTTTTGTCGGCAGCAGCATGGTCGGTGACACTAAAATCGTATATGCAGCGGAATATGCCAGCCAGTCAAGTGAGACAGGTGTAGCTAATTTTGATGCTCACTATATGCTGTTAGAAGCCGGTGCAGTGCTGAGCGGCATTACCGGCAAACTGGGTTATGAAGTACTGGGCTCTGATAATGGCAGCTATGGTTTTGCTACTCCACTGGCAACCTTGCATAAGTTCAATGGTTGGGCGGATACCTTTTTAAATACCCCAGCACAAGGTTTGGTTGATACCTATGCCTCTATTGCTGGTGGCGCAATGGGTGGTAAATGGCTTCTGGCCTATCATACATTTGCAGCGGATGAGGCCAGTGCAAGCATCGATGATTTAGGCAGTGAAATTGATGCAAGTTACGTTCGTGCTTATGGCGCTAACTATACAGTTGGCATCAAATACGCAGCATATTCAGGTGACAGTGGCAAAGTGGACACAGACAAGTTATGGGCATGGGTAAGTGCTAAGTTTTAATGGCTACTAGTTAATTGCGGGTGGGGTTCGTGACTTAGTCCACCCGTAAATATACATTTCGAAACCGGCTACTCCTTGCTAAGATTGCGCAGTCTAGTTTATTGGAGTGAGTTATGTCTTTGCATCATAAAATCAATTATATCGAAATTCCGGTTAAAGCCTTAGCGTCTACCAAAGCTTTTTTTAAAACTGTTTTTGGTTGGACGTTTGTCGACTACGGTGATGACTATGCGGCAATTCAAGATGCGGGCATTAACGGTGGTTTTTTCTCGTCAGATAAACAGGTATCGACCAAAACCGGTAGTGTTTTAGTCGTGTTATACAGTGATGATTTGGCGAAGACGCAAAAAGCAATATTAGCCGCTGGTGGGACTATTGTTAAAGCGACATTCGACTTTCCTGGCGGCCGACGTTTTCACTTTGCTGATGTTAACGGCAATGAATACGCGGTATGGGGGGAAAAGTAGCGGCAAGCGAGCGGCAAATTGTTAGTCGCAAATCCAGCTCAAGCTGGGGTTTAAAGGTTGATAAATAGCTGCGAAGAAGGCATTCATTTAAAACCAGCGATTGACTGCTTTGCAGCAATGTAGACATAGTACATATCGCTACGGCTGAGTAATAAAAAGGTTTGTAGAGGGCATATGCAGCAAATAAATAAGCTTAAAAAACTGGGTGTAAGCATGTTTATTGGCCTTCTTGGCTTCGTTATATTATTGCTGCTTAGTGCTAAGCCGCTATTGGCATATTGGTTCTCACAAAGCACTTTTGGTCAAGTAATCGAATACAACATAGAACGTCAGAGGCCTGCCAACTATAACGTTTCACAGATTACACCCCAGCGTCATGAAATATTAATTGAATACTCAGTCAAAAACCATGATTACTGGATTTCAGTCAATTCACATGTATATTCAGCTATAGGGCTTATCGAGACTGGCGATAAGCTTCTCCTGTCTTATACCGAAGAAAACCCAGAGCATCCTTATGTATTAAATTATGCGCTATTTAGTGTGCTTGCATCCATTTTAACACCATTAGTTTTGTTGATATTGCTCATTATTTCCCCCCAGTGGCTTTATCATTGTCGAGAAGCCAACAAGTGAGTTAATCAAGCTAGTTTGGATACCTTACGATTACCAACATTATTGAGACAGCCATAGTAAACTGGCAAAAAGTCAGTTTTGAACTACCAACATTAATATGACACCCATCATAAACTGGCAAAAAAACAGGTTTGAACTACCCTTTAAAGGTTCAAACAACCACGGATGGTCTGTCATGCCGCAATCACGTCAAAGCCAAATCAGTCTTATTGATACTC
>NZ_JBDYKM010000032.1:0-32955 GCF_040012495.1 Paraglaciecola sp. 25GB23A | reverse complement strand
GCGGGTAATATTTTTCAATAATTTGATAAAGAAGGGTTTGCTCTGGTTTATGACGTTCATACTTTACCGTCCCCTCTCTTCTGGCATCCTTTACAAGTGACATAGCCCACCCAAAAAACTGTTGTTTTATACAGTATAGGTGTGTTTTTTTATTGTAGGTATGCTGGCACTTTATAGCGCAAATATAAGGACATTAACGGTTGAAAAACTAATTAGCCCACCGTCTGCTTCACTCATTTTTTCCGTTCGATTCAATAATTCGTTTAGTCCGCTTTGGGCGTGAAGCCGAAGTTACTATCAAAAGTGCCCAATGACCGCAATTGGCACAGACTGTGTAAAAACTCAGAATACGCCTGCCAAATCTTCTCGTGTGTGGTACTCAAGGTGAAAATTGACTAAAACGCCGATTATTATGGCTAGCACTGAATGTTAGTTTTGTCGTCTCAAGTTGGGTCGGTAATGATGAATATGCCTTTTCTGAGGCTGTTTTAAAGCGTAAATTGAGGCTAAGCGCCTTTATTGTCTGATAGCTTCCATCAACCCAGTTGTTCCCATTATGGTCATCATTCGTTTCAGGTTGTAAGCCAACACATGCAGGCTCATTTCGATACTCACATTCTTTTTACGCTTCATTAAGAAGTGTGTCGCGCCCATCCACATTTTAATCGTGCCAAATGGGTGTTCAACAGTTTGTTTTCTCAATACCGCTATGTCTGGATTATCGTCGAGTCGCTGCTGCATGGCGTCTATCATATCTTCGTGAACCCAGCGCTTCATTTTCCTTGGCTCTTTTAAAGACGTTGTGCATTTATCCCTTATTTTACAATCACGGCAAGCGTAAAAATTAACGTATACCTTTAGCTCAAGTCCTTTATCTGTCGCGTTACGTTGATGCGGTAATTCCTCCCCAGCCGGACAAATATAAAGGTCTTGGTTTTTATCGTATTTAAATAAGGATTTGTTAAATATACCTTTTTTGGCTGAGCCTGATGTATCAGTTTGAGGCACGTTAACCGTCATGCCTAAATCTTGTGCGGCCTTGATATCGGTGCGACTAAAATAGCCTTTATCAGCGATAATGGTGATGTCTTTCTTATCTAACGTTTTTTGGACTTGCTCTGCCACTAAGGTGAGTTGGCCTCTGTCGGTCGTCATGGTAATTTCGTGATCAACAATCAAGTGGTGCTTGGTATCTACAGCGCTTTGCACGTTGTAGCAAACCTTTCTTTCCATGTGATGTGTCTTCATCAAACGGGCATCAGGGTCGGTTTGTGATATCTGCTTGTCTGGATGCGCATTCACTTCTGCTTCAAGTGTTTTAAGCTCAATCAAACGCTGTTCAAGCCAGACTAATTTTGAAGCTGAGACGGTCATATCAGTCTCTTTTTCATTGTCGTCTTTGGTGTCCATTTGGCTTAAGTATTTTTGAATACTCTTCTCAACACGGTCAATATGGAATTGGACTTTACTGGGGGTGTAATTCTTAGATTTGTTATTAACTGCCTTAAACTTACTGCCATCAATGGCGAAGACTGAATCATCAAACATGTTGAGCTGACGGCACAATTCAACAAACTTGCGGCAGACATTTTTAATCCCCTTGCCGTTATCTTTCCTAAAGTTCGCGATGGTTTTAAAGTCAGGTTTTAAACGCTCAAGCAACCACATTAATTCAACGTTGCGATGGCTTTCCTTTTCTAGCCGACGAGATGATTGGATACGATTTAAGTAACCATAAATGTAGAGTTTTAGCATAGTGGAAGGATGGTAGCCTGGGCGGCCAGTAAGCTTTGCATTAACAGTTTCAAAACCTAAGTCTAGCAAATCAAGATGGTCAACAAACATATCGATAACTCGAACTGGATTATCTTCACTAACAAAGTCATCTATTACTTCTGGGAAGAGTGTCGATTGCTGTCTTGCTTGACCTTTAATATGGTGAGACATGTCAGGTATACTCTGGTTTGGCTTACCCTTTTATTATACTAAACTCGGACTTAAAGTTGGATCGGTGGCTAAGATTCATTGATCATAAATATCACGTGCTTAGACCAAAAAGTGATCAATAGTTTTTACACAGTCTGGGCACTCAGGCGACGGCCGGCTTGGAGCGAATTACCACTTTTGCGAGTTCTTCCAAAGTCAAAAGTAATGTAACAAGATTTCGATTGGGAAGCCTAGCACCTGCAAACTAGTCGTTGCTCATTCATTGCTGTAGGAAACGGTGGAAGTTTATGTACTTAAAGTATTCTATTTTGAAATTTTTTTATCAGATCTCATTTGCTTTACCAAAATCGTAATTTCATTCAACACAAATCTGCACCAACAATCAATTCGTTGGTCATCTTTCAACTCAGCAAAATCAACACCTGTTGAATAGAGCTGGGATGTTGTTTATTCTGCTTATGCTCTCATAATTCATTAAAAGGCTAAGATGTGAAATATAAACTATCAGAAGTCGCGCAAATTGCGGAAATTATTGGCGCTGTAGCGATAGTTTTGTCACTGGTATTTGTTGGTGCCCAATTGCAAAAAAACACAAGTGCTACTAAGTCAGCTTCTGCAATAGCTGCTGCTAACTCGATGTCACAATGGTATTCCAATCTGGGGAGTAGTGAACAAAATAGCAACCTGTTTCGTAATTTTATGGCGAATCCAAGTTCTATGTCTGAGGAACAACGCTTTCAAGTCATAATGAATTTTCATGGCGTCATGCTTATCCTGCAAAATAATTTCTATTTAACAAATGAAGGGACCCTTGATGCAGAAATGAAGGATTCTATTTCTGAGTCCATTGTAGTTATTAAAGATTTTCCTGGATGGAAATTATATTGGAAGACCCGGAGAGCATTATTCTTAAGTGGCTTTCAGGAGTATGTTGATAAACTAATAAAAGCGGAACGCAGTGTATCTTCTGAAATTTATAAGGAAGTTGAGATAACGAAATAAGTCAACTAATTGGATGCCAATAGGGGCCATCTTTATAGTTAAACTCAACACCAATGAAACTTATACCATTCTCCGATTATTTAATAGATTGTGATGGGGGTTCCGTACTATCCGTTTTCAATCTTATTTTGGTGAGCGTCCGTTGTTGGCACAACTCTGCCCAACAGATGTCAATTCTGGACGAACTTTGGTGGCGATTAATACCGCTGACTAACCTCAAAATATCCACAGCCAACATCATAACTCGAAACTTTACGACTGTTTTTTTTCACTTTCACAGCTTTTCAGTTTTCCGCCGCCCCACCCCACCCACGTTTTGCGAAACTGCCAAATTTCTCCGCTGTGACCACCTCTGGGAAAAATGTTCGGGGCCGTGACCGAGGCACCCTGCGGCAGAAATTTTGTCACCCTCGGACACTCTGGGACACTCTCGGTGAGTTTTGCGAAACAGCCACCCTCACCGGCCGTGTGCCGGTGGCGGTGCTTATTTTTTTGTTTGCTTTTTTGGTGGGGCGCGGAAAACTGGAATTCTGAAATTGTGGCATGGTCCGGGTTGAGCGCTCAGGCGATATCCCGCAACAACAGCGCAACTATCTAGTGAAAAAAGATACAAGTCCAGTTGAAAACCGAGGGCTTTATGGCTGATTATCTTTTTTACCCAAAGCATGTATTTTGTTTATCAAAGTAGTCATATTTACTGGCTTATAAAAGAAGGCCATAATTCCGAGTTTAGTTGCCGAATCTACCGTCACATATTCGCTATAGCCAGTGCACATTATAATCGAGGCTGTTGGATCAATAACAAGCATATTAGTGGCCAACAACATTCCCGACATATTGGGCATGGTTTCGTCAGTAATGATCACATCGAAATTACTATGATTTTGTTTAAATACTGCCAGTGCACTCGATGGGTCATTAAACATAGTAACACTAGCAGAAAAGGCCTCCAAGTAATTTTGTAGCATGCTCGCAAGAGCGACTTCATCATCAATCACCATGATACGGATCCCCGCCAAACTAATGGGTTCTTCCTTAGTCTGCTCAGTAATCGTCGATGTAACATCGTCATCTGAATGTACAAGGGGAAAGTATAGGGCAAACTCAGTACCCTTTTTATCCATAGTTTTAACGCAAATATGACCGTTACTTGAGTGCACTAAACCATGTACGACAGAAAGGCCCATCCCCGTGCCTTTGCCGACTGCTTTGTTGGTATAAAAGGGGTCAAATATTTTGGAAATAGCCGAACTATCTATTCCAGAGCCGTTGTCACTAAAAACCATCTTAAGCCATTCACCGGAAAATTCGTTGCTACAAGAACTGCAGATAGCTCGTTGTTCATGCACTGTGCACACATTCACGGCAATACTGCCATACTCTCCCACCGCATCACGTGCATTTACCCCTAAGTTTAGGACAATTTGATGCAAATTAACCGCATCCATTGTAACCTTAAGGTCCTCACAAGCAGGATCTATTGTGCATTCTAATTCGACAGTCATAGGAATAACGGAGCGTAACAACGACACAGCCTCTCTCACCACGGGCGCGACCTGGACTAATTGTGCTTCCTGACTATCCCCTTCTGAAGGCATACGACTAAAGGTCAGCATTTGTTTAATCAGTGAAGTCGCTCTGTCACTAGCCAATAGTGCTTCTTGCAAACATTTGTCCACAGCATCTTTTGTACTGGATGTTAGTAATTTTCTTGCTAATGAGATATTCCCGACCATTGCACCGAGCAAGTTATTGAAATCATGAGCAATCCCAGCCGTTAAGTGTCCCATCGACTCCATTTTTGTTGCCTGAACAAGTTGAGCCTTCATCTGAAGTGCTTCAAATTCCTTTAACTTACGCTCACTAATATCGGAGTTGATACCAATCAGGCGCACTATTTTTCCGTTTTCGTCCTGTTCAACTCCAGTGCCACGACACAATATCCATTTGTATTCACCATTTTTGCAAAGAAGTCTGAATTCGTTCGAGTAAATCGACGTTTCACCGTTAACATATTTTTCCAAACTCAGTTTTGCATCGTCCCGATCATCTGGGTGCACCATCTCCTCCCACGCGGCAATATGTGAGGGCAATTCCCCTTCTTGGTATCCGAGCATCTCGGCGTACAACTTGGAAATCTCAAAATCGTGCGTTTTAACATGCAACTCCCAAAGTCCATCACCCACTTCATCTACCGCTAATTTCCAACGCAAGTCTTTTTCCTGCAGGGTGGCTTCTTTTTCTAGCAATTCAAAAGATAATATTTGTGCCATTTTTATTACTTTGTTATGCGTGTTACTGAGAGAGAGCAATAATCCAAACAAAAGAAAACTACATACCAACCCAACAATAAAAGGAAGCCAGAAAGTAAAAGAGGTAATAAAAGTCGAACTACTATTTTTGCCAAAAAAGAGATGGATACTATTTCCATTAAAGTCGATCACGCGTTTCTCAAAAGTATTAAGTGGTAGATTACCAACCCCTTTTAAACTGAATAATAATGAGCTATCACTGTAATCGGCATTATCGAACATTTTTATATCAACATTAAAACCTTGTTTATTTATCCATTGGGATAATGCTCCAGCCATTAAATCATCCATGCGATATGGACTATATACCCAGCCCTGCAAAGCCTGACGCCTTTTCTCGATGCTGTTAACGACATTTCCTTTAGCATAAACAGGAACATACATCAGTAGACCTGCCTGAACTTTGCCTTTCCCTTCCTGCACTAATTCAACTTTGCCGGTGAGTGCGGCGTCACCCGTGTCTCTGGCCTGTTCCATCGCTTTGCGCCTTGTTATATCGGAAAACATATCGTAGCCAAAGGCGTTTAAATTTCTGTCACTAAAGGGTTCGAGATAGATAATTGAGGTATATATTTCTCTTTCGCCCAGCGGATACACTTTATACTCAGGAAAACCTTGCGCTTGAACGTCTTTTTCATGCTGAGCAAGCAATTCTGGCGCAATTTTCTGTGCATAGCCAAAGCCCTGAACTCCTGGCAGTGCTAATACATCGGAATATTGTTTCCAATTCTCTCGCGTTATCGACTCTGATGCCGCAAACAAACCAACCCCACCTCTGAGTGTGATAGCAAATGTCCCCAGGGTTTCTCGTATCTTTTGAGTAATTTCGTCACTGGCAAAGGAAAACTCAATTAACTCATCTTTTCTTGACTCATTTTCTAGGTATAAACCCACTAATAAGGAGAGCATAGAACCAACAGCAAGCACGACAATGGGGATTCGATATGCCGATAATTTCAAATATTTAAACATTGACACCCTACAACTGTTGATTAAAAAAATAAACCAGACCCATAAAAGAATACGCTCGTTATGTTTAAAAAAAAACCTAAATCAACACTGTCTTCAAAGCTAAAAATCAGTCCTGAGCCGGTCGCCAGAAACTCTCACACCATCATCGAGAAATTCCTATTTACCCTCTGCCATCTTGTAATGCCTCCAAATGAATGGTTTTACCATCGGCTTTGGTTGATCACACTCAGCAACAGGAAGGTGTAATCCGGCTTGTTGAGTGTTTGTAGCAGTAAAGGTCGACCCGTGTACCAATGAAAACGCAAATGCCAGATCACGGTATTGGCGGGAAAGTTGCGCCGTTGTTTACACAACCATGAATAGGCCGTATCGAGCGTGGCCGAGTTGAAAATGTTGGTAAGGTTTGGCATGTTTGAGGATAGACCAACAGCTACTTTTTCCGCGTTCACAGAATTCCAGCTTTTCAGTTTTCGCTGCCCCACCCCACCCACCAGAACAGGCACTTTTAAAGGTTCAGTTCGGAAAAAGTTCGGAGTTCGGTCAGGTTAACTCGTTAATTTTCTTCCACTTACGGCGAGCTGACGATTATGAAAACCCAAAAAGTTCGGTATAGCTTCGGTTATGCAACCAAGGGGATTTGGTACCGGAAAAAAGCGTTACTTTTCATGAGCTTGGCCGGTAAATTCAGGACTCTCTCCTTACCTCATAATCGGCAGGCCCCCTGTTCAAGTCAGGGTTGGGCCACCATTTTTAAAGATAAAACTATTTAAAATCAATAACTTACCTGAAAACAAATCAATTCTGTGCCACTTTTGTTCCACTTTTCCATTGTATTTTTATCTGTCAAAAGGTCAAATTATTTATTCTTGGCCCTAATATAGATAAATTCGCTATCCTTCTACAAATCAGTAATCAAGATTCATAATTACTATAGAAATAGTTTTTCCAGGCGAAAAAGGTATTCATTTAGTTAGCAGAGATTAGGGAAATTCTGACCGTACACAATTTTATAATTAAAATTTCAAGAGTTAGATCATGTTTGAATAGGCGCTATGTGCCAATTGCAGACCTTCACCACTGATTTGGTTACCCTCTCAAGTTACTGCAAAGCAGACACTAACGCTTGAGTTAAGCATCTCCTCAGCCATGCGGGATTTACCTGAACGAATTGTTGGGTCACATATTAGTGTTTTTTTGCTGACCAATAAGATAAAAAATCGCGTCCAGTAGAATTAGTTAAGCCTTCCAACTTATCATTTTTCAACACAGCAGAATGATTGTAAGGCCCAGACCTATCCTCGGTCACAAAGGCAATACGAACTGCAGACCAGTCAGTGTTGATTCGTCCTTGTGAAATAGGTGAGCCATAGAAAGAGCCCTGAAAGGTCTTTCCATCGATTGATGTAACTACAAACTCTTGGAAGTATTCCTCAGCGCCTGGGGTTGGGCGAAGATCGACTCGCCATATGCCTATCAGCTTATTTGAATCTGGCGCTGCAACTTTTGGGACCGTAGTGGTAGAGCATGAAATTACAGCGAATACAAAAAATAAGCTGGTCAATTTGCGCATGAATACTCTCCTAGTGCTGCTAACGCCATTTTAAGCGGTGGGCACGCTCTTCGCGAACATCAGTCTTCAAAATTTTTGTTAGGTGTTTGCTCAAAAACATAATGTACTCGTTAGATACCCTTTAGATTGAACTAGCCGCCATTAACACCATGCTAGTACCCCATACGATGAATATAGAGGTAATAACAACGCATGAAACCGCAAGTCTAAAGCCTATTTGAAATTTAACATGATTTCGAACAGCTCTAAATATGTAACTAATCGGTACAACAGGCAATACCCATAGCGATGCCATCCCGAAAACATAAACAAACATTGAAATATCACTCGCTAAAGAAGTTCCCTCTAGCAAAATCCCCAATCCATAAAATACCATCACATAAAAGATAGAATATATAGATGCTAGTACATAAAAAACTGAAAATAACCTCAAAAGATACGACACCTTACGCGCCAATATGCCGACAAAAAAGCGCAGCGAGTTGAGGTCGGAATTATTGGCTTGTTATGCATGTAACGTTGACTCTATCTTTAAAAACTTACTGCTTGCGTTCCAGCCACTTAAGGCTTCCTAGCACCAAAATAAAAAAAGTTAATGATAGGAAAAAACCGATAATGGTAGCACCAATCAACTCTTTCAATTTAAATAGCTCACTATTTGAAGGATCAATGACCGGTAAAAAGTAGTTACTTAGAAAAAATCCAATTGATGCAAACGCAGCATATGCAATCGACTTAACAATTACTTTTCTCTCTAAATAAGACATTTTACAGTGGACTCCATTTTTTGTACTTATTCTTACGCGCCAGATTAACAGCACTTGTGATTTCCTCTCGCGGAGACTTTGCACAATAATCTAAGTATTCTTCTACTTTCGCTCCAGACCACCCTGGGGCTGCTGCCACAACCCAGAAATGAATACCTTGGTTCAACTCTCTTGTGGCAACGTAATTGATGATTTTTTCAATGTGACTATCACTCGGCACCATTTTGAGCATAGCCATTGCTCGAAGAGCACCGTCAATAAGCATTTCGTTACCAGTATCAAGGAGCTTGAATATTGGAGCAGTATCTCTTTCGTTCTCGATAGAAAGTCTAACTATTGCATCTCCAATAGCAACGTAAACCATAGTTGCTTCGAAATCTTGTTTTGTAAGCTCGTTCAGAAATGGCAATGCTGGCTTATAACCACATTCACCTATAGCCATGATCATCTGGTACTGAGTTTCCCAAGTCCGAAGATCTTTAAGTTCGATCTCAAGCGCAGCTAATAGAGACGAGCCTGCATCAACATCTTTTAGCTTTCGCAATCTCTTTGCAGCAGAACGGCGCTTAGGAGATTTCTTGTCTCCCAGTTGAGCCACTATTTCATTCAATGCTCAGTTCTCCGTAGTGCCTAACGCCCCTAATAAACGGCGCAAACTTGCTGGCTATAATGGCGAGGAACGAGCTCCAGCCAGCGAGTTGGCGTCCGGTTGATTGGCTTGTGTACGCCCAGCATGGGCATGAACTAATGAGCGGAGGCCGCCCCTGGTGAAAGTCCTCTGTAGGATGGTCACCGTTTATTTAACTTACCGTTATTAAACGTTAACTACTAGCGAATGGCAAGGGCTAAACCGTGAGGTATGGTCTTGAAGCCGTCTGTCGTCTCAGTGCCAATTGCAGTCGATGGGGACATTCGGATTTTAATTGGACTATAACCCTAAAGCGGACATTAACGCCCAAATAACAGGCTAAGTAATGGTTGGCTAAAAAGTGAAACGAAGTGGAACGCAGCCAACTGTTACGTGTCCTTGTTTATTTTCTTGTTAGCCGTTCATTAGACTCTTTTTCATATAAACTCTAGAAAAACCATCTTCGACAATACGATTAGAAATGGAATAACCAACGTGTTGATATAAAGAAATATTCTCAACCATCTTTTCGTGAGTATATAATTCAATAAACTTAAAGCCTTTACTCAATGCTATAGACTCTGCAAGTTGAAGTAAGGATTTACCATATCCATTTCCCTGAGCTTTTGGATGAACTGTAATATTTTCAATAAATAATTGTTTCTTTGATTCAATTAATATTAATACTAAAAGCCCTACTAGACCTAAGCTTTTATCAACCAGAACATAAGTGATTTTTTCTTTAATACATTGCTCATAGTTAGCGAGCATTGGTGCAGGCTTTCCCCCAATACGTTCTATGTAATGCTCATAAGCAGAATTAACACACAAAATTATATCTTTTAAGTCAGATTGACATGCTTCTCTAATATTCAAATACCAAACTCCAAAGAACGGCTAACGCCCCAATTTGGGGAAATTATGAGTGTTTTGCCACGAAGTGGCAGCGAGTAATTTTCCCAGGCCAACTTGTTGGCCGAACAACATTGGCTTGTTATATGACTGGTACATATCTAAGCCAGACCAGTAAACCTATAAACAAGTTTAAGATACCTAAAACACGTATATAACTGAGACGCACCGCATTTTCCAGATCTAAAACTTCACCCGAAAATAGCTTCGAGCAAAAATTTACCATCCAGACAATTAGCTTGCGAGCTTGCGTTGGGAAAAGTAGGAGAAATAATCCTCCAACAATCAAATTCATTAACGTAGTAAGCATGGTTCACTCAAAGTCATATAACGCCTCGTTAAGAGGCAAATATTGCTTGGCTATAATTTGGAACGAAGTGAACAAAGCCAAGCTCTATTTGTCCATTTCTTTAACGACTTGTTAGCAATACAATACTAAAAGCCCGCTTTTTTAGAACAGTAATCTGCGAACTTTACACCTGCTGAATTAGCAACTTTAATTGAATCTACTAGCGAATCATTGAATTTATTCATTAATTTGCCACCAGCAAATTCATTGACTTTATCGATAGTGTTTTGAGGTAGATTATTTATATCAGCCTTTCCTTTATGGATATTAAACCATAACTTACCATAGTCAGAATTAAGCCACGTTGATACTTCTTTTAATTCATTAAGCGATAGGTGTTTTTTAAAAAGTGGAATGAACTCGCTTAAATAAATATGTTTTTCATTTAAAGCACAATCAAGAAGTTTAGATTTAATCTCTGGTTCAATTTCTAAAGCTAAAATTTCTTCATGCAGGTTTACTGAAGATTTAAACAAGTCTGGAGAGGACTTCAACATAAAATAAAATTCTTTTTCATATTCGCGTTCAGTAGCAAAGCTACTAAAGCATATGAAGATAAGTATCAAAAAAGTTAAAGTCCTATAATTCATCCTTGGCTTCCCTGTGTTGCTAACGCGCGGCTAAAAAGTGAACCAAATGCTGGGCGGGCGATTTGCTCCGCAAATGGCATGACAGCTTTGGTGAATCTTAATTAAGCCGCTTGTTATATGCAAATTACTCAAAGTACTCTTTTTGCATTTTTAAATATCGATCATAGCTATAAGTAATAGGTGCGTCTTTGTACTTATCACTAGAAGTAAATTCTAAAACTAACTTTTCTTTTTTAAATATGCAGTCAACGCAACGTATTACTTTTACTAAGTTAAATAAAGTACCTACTGGAATATTTGCTTTACTTAAAACTTCAGGACCAGAAAAACCCGGAGACTCCATTAACGCGTATTGATGAAGTACTTTTTCATAATTTGGCTCCATTGTTACGCCGTGAAGATCAAAGGCCACTTTGGTTTTAAGTTGAACGCCTATTATTTGTTTATATTCATCTTCACCACTGACATCTTCCCATTCAGTAATTAAGCAACCAGATAACGAAAAAGTCGAAAGTATTAAAAATAAAGTCCTCAGATTCACCGCATTATCCTTTGCATATAACGCCCCAATATGCCGACGAAACAAGCGCAGCGAGTTGAGGTCGGAATAATTGGTTTGTTATTGCGCAAGACGACACCCTTCACCCTTTGAATATGTAAACTCTCCATTCATTGAATTAAACATGAAGCTACCACCAATTGAATCTTTCACGCACACTATGTCTTGATAAGTCCAAGGCGGAGCAGTTGTATCTCTCCACCAAACAGATGAAACCGACTGTTTTATTTTGCGTATGGCATCTTCATCATAAAGTTGATTTAACGTGTATTTATTTAAAATATCACCGCCTGCGGAATAAACTACAACCACATAACCAAGACCTAATTCGCCCCAGTTATCGAAAGAAAATGTAGTCCCAAAGTCCGTAATCAAAACTTTTGATGGCGAAATTTCATTAGTCATATTGAAAGTCGATTTTTGGGTGTATTTTGTACCTTCAAAAGAAAAAACAATTGCTAATGCTTTTTTGTTTCCCCAATCCTCGGAAGGCACAACTCTCAAAAGAAATTCACCATTAGGGCTAGATGAACTTTGCACTGTCGGCGAAGGCCAACTGTCAGCAAGAGCACTCTTTCCAATAAACCCTATAGCCAGAACAACCCAAATTTTGAAATTCAAGACAACTCCATTTTTGCGCTATAACAGCTTATTATGTAGACGTCTCAGTAAATTCCAGACACCTACGTGAATTAATAATCCTAAGTTAACCAATAATCAATAAGTTAGAAAGCATTTTGAGCACTAAACTTACCTTTCAAATAGGATATTACTCAGAAGTCTCAGTAATATCGGCTTCATTTTTAGAAAAACATAGCTAAATCAATAACCTATGACAAACACCGAGTTTTTAAAGGATATTAATGAGACTTCTCAGTAACACACCCGATATGTTTAATGGATATAAACCACACAAAACAGCGCTTTGAATGGAAATTTAAAGTTGAATGTCTGCTTTAGTTTGATAGGCGATCTTCATAGCAGCTCAGCCGAACTTCCGCTTTTCGCTCATTCCGGCCCTACGAATAAAGCCTCAGAATCCCTAAATCAACTATTCACCCTGGCAGGCATTAACTTGCTGCAACTTTCCATATCCAAGCTCTGTGGCCTTTTTCACACGCTTTTTATTGGCTTTTCTGTAGTGCTTCAATGAATGCAGTGACAAATGCCCTAAAAGTGATGATAACGTTAAATCATCAAGATCCTCTAATCTGCCAAGTAGCGACTCTCGAAAATCATGTAACCTATATTTATATTTAACAATGGCATCCGTCGAATCGGCGAAAAAACCTAATGTTAATCTCAAATCTGTCCATTCCTTATCAAAGTTGGCTTTATGGCCTTTTTCGGCACGTTGTGATGGGAATAAATATTCTGAGCTAGAGGTTTGCATTCTGTCAGAAATCATTCGAGTAATATCAACTGGGATTGCTATTTCTGTCTCAATACCGTTTTTAGGCTTAACTTTTACTGTCGAATGATTGAAATCAACTTGTGTGTATTTCATCCCAATTACTTGGTTTGTCCTGAAATGCCCCGTTGATTGCAGATTCATAAAAAATCTAAAATCCGTATTTTCTGAACTATCAAGATACTCAAATAGTGCTTTCAGGTCTTCATCAGAAAATTCTACATGCCGTTGACGATTTATTCTCTTAACATTATGAAAGTGATAAATATCATCACGACCAATTAATCTTTCATTAAAACAAAAGTTCATAGCCGCTTTTATTCGTGTGACGATCTTGTCGTGAATACCGTTAGATTCTGCAAAAGATCTTAGATAACTCTTAAATCTAGCTTGAGTCATGTTTTCTAATTTCTCATTCATGAGCAGTATTGATTCTAAGGTTCCATTTGGCATGTCAACCACTATATTTTTTGAAAAATAGTTCTTAATCAAAGCTGTTATTTGTTTCCACTCCTCAGAACCTTCACCATGCTTATTTTTCACATTAAATTCCAAATGAGCGTGTAAAACATCACCTATGACTTCGACTTTATGAGAATGTAACTTAAATTCATGTTGATCTGGTGCTCTACCGAGCTTAACTTTTATTTTGTTATACGCCTTAACGGCGCAATCTAATTGAACTAACGAAATCCCTTGATTAGTCTCCCAACTTTCTATAACAACCCTGGAATGAACACCGTTGCGCTTACCTTTCACAATCAAATTTCTTTTGCTAGCACTAATTTCTAAATAAAGTCCTTTTATTTCAGTAGTATAGATTCGTATTTTTCTTTCACAGACGTTACTGACTATCGCTTCATCAGTAACATCACTTAAATAAATCGACTTACTGATAGGTTTAGTATGGGTTTGGACTAGCGGATCTTGCATTGCTTTCTTTTGAACTTGTAAATTACCAACAACAAAAGAAGTAGTTGATTTACTTATGGGCACGCTCATTGACTTGAGTTCATCTTCGTCATTACTTGCGACCTTAGCGCCTGGAGTAACATGAACAGGAACATCAGGAGCATTTAACAATACTGATTGAGTTTGACTCAGCTGAGGTAATTCAGCCCTAATGCATTGGTATTTTTGCTCTGAAGCTCGACGATTACGCAGGTATTGCTCCAGTAAAGCCGGCGCATTCGACTCGAAATAATATAAGTTTGAGTCCCTCTTTGTCTGAAAACCAAGAAATACCTCTTGGTCAAAAAATTCAAGAATGACAAATTCAGGTAAATTGGTTCGCTGACACATTTCAGATATCGAAATATACGAAATCGTCTTTTCAAATACAGACGAAGAAACACTCACACTCTTATGAGTATGAGCTTTCGACTGTTTCTGAAGTTGATCTTGCATTGGCGTACCAAAATTATTGTGAACACTGAGTGTCGACTATTTGCCAGTTGCAAATCAAATTTTAGCGATTTTTCAAAACACGAAACTTAAATCAGTAATTTTAATTAAACGGTTGAAACTCTAAATGAAAGAAATTTCCGATTGATTGGCCTATTTAAAAGTGAGGCCAACTAGAGGAAATTAAAAATGAAAAATAATATTGAGTATGATGATCTTAATATCGGACTATCAGATCAAACTGATGAATATGTAGTCCTTTTTGAGTCTGACGATAAAACTGAACGTATTGTTTTGTTCAGGAATATCCAACGACAAATTGAATATATATTACTGTCACCATCATTGCTTTGTTCAGATGATAGTAAATTTTTAACTAGAAATTATTTAGAACTAAATGAGTATCATTTATTGCTAAACTACCAACATAAGATCCAACTTTATCAATTCCAAGAAAACAGACTAGAGTTGTTTCATGCATTTTTTAGGATGACGACGACTACCTTTTTTAGGACAATTTCGGCTCATCATTGTTAAATGTAGCCATACTTTAGCCAGCTTTGCTGGCTTTTTACACTGACTTTATTCGAAACATCCAAATGTAATATTAAGTAGGTTATTAATATTAAGCTTTGAGACAAAAAACAACCATACAATTAACTACAACTACCGCTACATGTGTATTCATTTCGACATAATCATATTTTGATACAATCAAAAATTGATTATCCTTTTTTGAGTTCGTAACATTTTCTTGCTTATAACCTTACAGAGAAAAAGATGTCATCAAACCTCGAACAATATATTAAAGAAAATTTTTACGATAACAAATCGGCTTTTGCACGGTTTATGGGGGTTACTAGTCAACAAGTAAGTAAATGGATTAGGCATGAATGGATAGTGGAAGGTAATGAGTTATGCGCCCCTAAACGCGAAATTCCTGAATTTGTAAAAGTGACGAATGAATTTAGGTCAAGTCAATTACTGCCACTCTATTGTATGAGTGGATGCACTGAAGAACCAGCATATTTAACTTTGGATATTCAACATGGGGATATAGATGTGCACGTTGGACATAATCGCTCCCTTGAAATGGCAACGTGTCGTGTATTGATGTTTCCAATAAATCCGAGACTTACCACTCAACAAATTACAGACTGTATTGAAAGCAGAAAGCCATTATTTCAAGCCATTTTGACAGGCAGTAGTATTGAGTACGATAACAATAACTTCAGAGGCAAGTTTAACGAAGATGCAGACTTTTGGATCGAAGAGCTAGAGCAATCTTTATTTGAGTTAGATGACGCGGATGAGGTATATATTTTGGATGCAGTTGATCCAATAATAGAAGATGACCCCTTTGGATTAGAAATAAATGCTAAGTCGCTAACAGACATGGCCGATTTCGTTAAATTAAAAGCCAAGGAATCCGAAGTGGTCTTTTCGGATGATTTAATGTCAAGTTTAGAACAAGATATTTTGAGTTTTTATAATTATTTAGCCAGCCTCGAAGATGATCTTGATGACTTTCCAGACTGGGTCAAAAAACTGTTGGATCATTAAAAAGTTCTAAGCTAGAAGCATAAAAAGCGACTTAAAATAATTCTATCGCGCTTAGTAAAAACTTGAGAAAGCGGATAATTTTCCTAACTAGGCTCTAGTTAACTTCGAGAACATTAAAAATCGAGGTTAATTATGAGTGTCAATAGAGATAAAAAGAGTCAGTTTGTTAAAGTCTATAAACGAGCAAGTCAGTCACCATTTTCTGATCACTCCACAATGTTGTGGCTTGCTTCAGCGATTTGTGAAAACGACTTAGGGATTGAAATAGACTATAAACGATACATTTATGTTCACCGTGAAATTGACGGCACAATTTGTGGGATTAGTATTAGCAAAAAAATGCTTTCTGAAAATCCAGACTTTGAAAATAGGTATCTGGATGGAGTAGAAATGTATGCTTTTTTATTGATTCATATTGAAGAAATTACGGCATTTTGTGAATTTTTCAGAAATGAGTTTATTGATATGTTTTTAATACCTCCGTTGACTTATTTTACCTATGCCGAACAGTATTGGCTTGAAAAAATAAGTGATGCTTAGTTGCATATTTTAAGCGAACCGACTGGTTCGCTTTTTTATAACCGCATAGCATCAAATTAGGTATTCCAATCATCGTCGCTTGTTGAACTAATGTCGAAGTCATCACTAACGCTAGAGTTAAGATCATCATTACTAAATATATCAATATCATGGCTCATGTCGCTGCCAAAAGGGTTACCAGCAACATCTATACATCCAATCATTGGCAGGCCAGTCGCAGGGTTTACTCCCCAATCTTCATCATCATTATCTAAATCAAGCCCCCCTTGATTATTAGCGTACCCAGTGTATTCAATAGACAACGATTTAACATTGGATCTTGATGAAAGTGAGCGCTGTCTAGACAGCTTAATTTTCTCTATTTTTATCCGTCTGTCATTCTCAAAGCTTCTTTGTCCTTGCTCATACCATGCGTTTCCGCCGACATATGGATAAGTTTTTGCCTCCTCAGGCACTTTCACAAATAAGCCATAAAAAACATAGAAATAAGCAAATATGCCAACCAAAAATCCATACAGGAGTGCACCATTTATTAATAGAAAAGTAGATATTCCTGCGAGTATGAATGTCTTAGTTAATTCGATTAAAACATGCTCAATCATTAAATCTTTGCGGGTTTGTCTATCTTGTTTAGAACGGCTGTTAAAGTTGTTCATCTGCTTCTCCTCAAATTCGATGAACATCTTAATTTAATAATAAAAAACGCGAAGTCAAAAGAAAAATCGGCATATTTTTCATATTGCAAGACTACTTATTAATGACTGCGAGTGACAAACTACTCTACGTCAGTCTGTGTTCTTATTGTAACTAAATGACTAATCGACAGATAACTGTTGAGCAAATATTGAGAATACGAGCAGCGTTGAAACGATGTGTGTAATTGGCTGTTTTCTTTTAAAAGTCTAAAGAGAACCGACTTTCACAGACTTAATCCATTGACTGGAATGTCATCCAGCCATAAAAAAATGGCGCTCGATAATGAGCGTCATTTTGGTTTTAACGGTAGAACATTTCTGTAAGTTCATCGCAATACTTTGTACGATAAACGATTGCTTGTTTGAGTAACTGAACGTCACTTACAGACATTAGTGGCTGTTTTGTTTTTGAGCTTCTCACTTCAATCAATTCGTCGAATAATTGAGAATGAAAACGCTTAATATCATCTAAAATATCTTTAGATTGAGATATCAAAAATACTTTTTCATAAAATCCGGCTTTAATTGCTTCAAGATACCTGAGTAAAATTGCACTCCTTTGAGCTTTAGTCTTAAATGAGTTTTCTAGCTCTAAAGCAATAATACAATTAGCTCCTTCACTTTTCTCTAATAGCAGTCCATCAACGATTCGCGTATCTGCTTTTGTCATCTGTCGTTTAAATTCACGTTCTGTCATTAAACCTTGATAAATATTAAGTTCAGGCTGCTTTCGAGACGTCTCTTGCATCAAGCTTAGTAAGATGTGAGCATTCATTAAGTCATGCATTATTGTGTTTTGATTTACACCTTTTTCTGCTGGTGTGTGGCGTCTGAAATGAACTGGAATGGTCATCAACTCTTCAGCAAACTTAGCTCCATGGCTATCACAGATATAAATACGTCCATCAACGCTTCGATGTGTAATTATGCAAATCAGTAGCTGTTGTTTTACGAGCTTGTTCAAATGTTCTAACGCTTGTCGTTTTGATATTGAATACAAACTTGCTATCAATGTTGGAGAGCAGAGTCCAATCCGAGCAGTCACAACAACTGTCATTTGTTGTCGTAATCGCCCTATTTCATTGTTGTTTTCGGCATGTTTATACCGCATATCGATGTCGAAATATCGTTGAACTAACAAACTCATTTCAGAGCTATTCTGGAAAAAATTATTACTGGTCATATGGTTCCTCTATTTTTGATTACTGTTAATCAAAAATAGAGGCCGCGCTTGCGAAATTTTTCCGTTTACAAACAAGCAAACTGTCGTTTTAGGTTTCGTGCGGCTTAAACTCTGTTGCCGTCACCAATTCCGACAGTTCAACCGCAAGGAAAAAGAGCATTAGGATATTCCTTCGGAACATCCTAACTGCCTTGAAAGCCCCGTCATCTCTCTTGTCACATGCGTGACGAGCTGACTCTACGCGACTATCGTCACTAGGCTTTCAAGCCAAGCCGGCGCGTACTTGCTTCACCCGTACTACCGCCATATTTGCGTTCGACATCGACGTTTTTCAAACTGTCAATTTCAGCCATTGCTGACGAACCATTTTCTGTTGAAAATGCCAGGTTGTTCGTTAAGTTGTACCAACTTTCCTCACAATTTTTGCTAGGGCAAAAACCAATATGACGGTAGTACGGACAAGCCGCACGCGCCGGACTTCGTCGAACAAAACTTTGTTTTTTATCGACTACGTGAATTACTGGTTTGTTTCACAAACGCTCTTTTTGCAGTTTGTCATGCTGACAAATGCGACAGTCACTTTCAGTAAAAATGCAGCAAAGCGAGACTTATTGAATCTTGGCTTTACAGATATTTAATAGATTACAAACCGAACAGCTAAATAAAAAAGATTGCATTCGAAAACTCAATCATTAATGTAAATTGAAAGTCTTGTACGAATTAAAAATAATGAGTGAAGCACTAGCACATCGAATTTTGCTGACATTATTATCCGTTATTACAGCCATTTGCTTGCCTTCATTTTTGCTTGCAAGCCTAGATAAATTAGAAGCCAAAAGCCTTATTTATGTATTTGTAAATATTGGATTTTTTTGGAAAATTTATTTCGGGATTGTGAGATACGAAAAAAATGTAGAGTTGAAAAAACTTGAACGCTCTGGTTGGATTTTACTGAGTTATTCACTATTGATATTTTATTAAAAAAATAGGAGTTAAAATGGAACAATTGTGGTTTTTATTACCCGCCTTGGTTTTCGTTGTCGGCGGATTTTGGCTTGTCAAAAAGTTAAAGCGCTAGCCAGTACAAACTATTTTTCTTTTGATATATAACGCAACATAATTTTGGGTAAAAAGACGTAGGTCGCTAGTAATACTAATTAAATTAAGGCTATAGCTATAAAGGAATAGATCAATTTTATGTCCTCACTGCCAAGGATGGCAAACTCATTATCTCAACATCATTTGAACAAACGGCTATTTTATAAATTGTCATTGGTTAGTCAGGAATTCTGGTAAACATTCTTTATGACGGTGTTGAATGCGAATTATATCTTTAGTGATCACTGCATTCCCCGTTAATATTGCAGCCATCATAGTGGTCATAGTTAACAAGCCATTTGAAGATTTTATGATCTGTTCAATTAATTGTATTGGATAACCACTACCGTGGCGTTGTAATGCGTGAATACCGCCGTGTACGAAAGAATTCAATGCAGCCCATTGCACGTCTCTAAACTCTTTAAGCATTAAGACCGCTTGCTCTGGCGCTTTGCCATCAATGGCTTTAATCATATCGGCATTATTGGGTTTTTGATCGGCATTTTGTGAGAGTTCACTTAATGTCGAAAACGTATTTTCCACCTTTTCATCACTTGCGGCATAAAAGAGCCATATGGCTCTAGTGAGGGCTTCAAATTGAGCACGCATGATACATATTGCTGAAGTGTAATTTCCGCACATCGCTAACTGGCGCAGGCTACTGGCATGCTCGACAGCAACCATGCACATGATCCAACTCGACGTAACTCGCTTGCTATCATCAAATGGGCCGTAATCAAAAATACGGCTAAATTCGCTGTTCAGCCCTTCTGACTTTTCTAATAGTTCATCCATAACGTGCCAACCTTTCTATCGAATATTCTTTAACACCCATCAAATTTTAACTCTATCGAGTTGAGTAAATTATTTTACATGTTATTGTAATTACATAAAAATCTAAATTGTTCAGGGACGTTAATGGATATCAAAAATTTAGTTGTTCACGAAGTTAGGAAAAGTAAGGACGCTAGTGGCAGTATTCTCCACCTCAGAGAAAAAGAAAATATTGCCAATGAGCATGCAAAAACATTGGTATCTCAATTATCTCAGTTGTTTCGTAAAACAGGCTTAAATACTGGGCAATTTTCAGTTCCAGAAGATCCGAATCTTCCCAAACCAGCATTTATGCAACTTGTTGAAAGTCAATTCAAAAATAGTAAATTTACTGATTTCATTGAATTTAGTCGCTCTGCAACCCGTTTATTTAAAACGTTTTTAGACGAAAGTGGCTCTTCAAAAGGCGGCTATCTTTGGCTCAATCACTATACCCACAATGATGACCATTTTTTATCTATCGTATTACTGCGAAAAAAATACGGTATAGCACTTACTGAAGAGCTTGATCTAGGGGAAATAGAGCAATTAGATTTAGACACTTTACATATGGCAGCAAGAATAAATCTGAATGCTTGGTTAAATGAAGTTTCAAACAGATATATAGCATTTAGAATAGGAAGAAACGCTAAAGATGTAACTGACTATTTTTCAAAATTTATAGGTTGCGAAGAATTTATTAAAGCTAGGGCTGATACTCAAAACCTAGTACAAGTTACAAAAAAATATTGTGCGGCACATTCGTTTGATGAATTCAAAACCGAACAAGTAAAACAGCGTGTTCTTGAGCAATGTTTAAATTGGATTGATAATGAAGAATTTGTAAAGCTTGATAAGCTCTCGTCAATTTTAGATGAAAGCTTCTTGGGGCCAGAAAATGATAACACGGGAATTTTCTTAGAAATCGCACAGAATGAACCATATTGTTTAACCAATGATTTGATGGTTGAACGTTCTGTACTTCGAGGGTTAACTCGATATTCGGGAAAGAATAAAAACCTATCGATCAGCTTCGACAGCGAACTATTAAATACAACAGTCTTTTTTGATTCGACTAAAGGTGAATTAAGATTTACTGCCTTGCCCGATGCACTTGTTGAACAATTAAGATCTGAAAAGAATGACCTTAACAACTAACTCAATTTTCCAACTACTTGAAAAATTGGCACTTAGATCCGAGCTAAAAGCGTCGGAAAATGGTTTTGAATACCAAGTCCAATTAAGCGAAGAGACAATTATTTCTTTGAAAGAAGATTACAAAAACGGTTTATCTTTTGATGGATTAAAAGTTGATGAGCAGTTTATTGATATTGATGAGTTGTCTAGTTTTAAGGGTAGAATACTAACAGTTCAATTTTCTAATAATTATTTGCGGCAACAAAATATTTTCATATACACAAATTTTGAAGATTTTTTGGCCTACAAGCCTAATTTATTAACACCACCTGAAAACTTTATCATTTTAGAACAGCGACTTTCATATTCAAAAACCTCTGATGTATCTGATCATAAATTATTAACCTATTTTAATGTATGTCGATTGCTTTCAACTCTAAATGAATACGCCGATCATCAGGATAGATTCAACTCTAACGTTATATATGAGTTGGTTTTTCTACATAAATCTAGGATGGCAATAGTTGTTAATTACTCGATTGATTGTTTAGATTTTGGTCTTGATGGAATTAGTATTTTCAATTCTTTGTTTTCTGATCCCGCACACAAAGATCAAAAGTTAAGCATTCTGAAAGAAGTAATGTTTGGTTTTCTAATTAATATTAATAAGACTCAAAGATTGGATTTTTTGATACAACATTTTGGTGAATTTTCAAAAAGACTGAATGAAAATTATCAATTATTTGTCTCCGAATTTTCTTTTGATGATGTCAGGCGAGAATACGAAGAAAAGAAACGCGATTATCTAGTAAAGATAAATGATGTATTTGCACAAGTTCAAACTAAAATGCTGGGCATACCAATATCATTAGCTTTAATCTCTTTTAAGATGGGCACAATAATAGACAGCCAAACATTTTGGGCCAATTTAACATTGCTGATTGCTATCCTTGCTTATACTGCAATGATGTCAATGTTAATTGAAGGGCAAAAAGCGACCTTGACTAGTCTAAAAGACGAATATACTAGTCATATGAATCGTTTAAAACATCAATATCCAGAGCAGTTTGAAAAAATAAAAAAATCAATAGATGACTTGGACAAGCGTGAAAAATCACAACGTAAAAACCTTAATTCATTTTACTTTTTTGGTTTAGGTTTATTAATTCTTACTTTTTCTGTTTTTCTTTTCTATTTGCCATGGAAAACGATAATGGGAATTTCATAGTAGTTAGTATTTTATGGGGCACTATGGTCAGCAATATAAAAATATTCATTTAAATCACGAGTAAAATTAATTTGTTAAGCCGCCGTTTAACACAAATTGATTGTGATGTTGAGTTACAAAATCGACTACTCTAGGCGAATTTAAAAGCCCATGCAAAAAAATAGAATCCCAATTATTGGGAGTTCCAGTCCTATCATCAAACCACCTTAAGTCTTGCTCAATTAAATGAATGACATTGGCTACGGTTAATGTTTCTCTCTCATATAACCCCCTGATCGCTAGCCCTGGTTGATTCATAAGCTTAGACCACAGAGTACGTGACAAATATTTTTCCAAACCGGATCTTTTTACAATATTCTCAACATGATATTTAATTGAATTAATTGCAGGATGATTGGGTTGAATATAAACAATTTCGACTTTTATCCAGCGAAAATGATTAGTGGTTGTAATCAAACAAGAAAGCTGTCTAGTTTCAAATTCATCATCAAAATATGGATGTAAGACACGTGCGTTAGTTGCTGGACTCCCTTTTAATAAGGTTCCACGTCGAATGTTGCAGCGGCAAGCTGGGACAAGATTTTTAGAAAAAATAGCCCATTCAGGATAATCAGATTTAGGCAGAACATGGTCTATTGACCAGGGAAATTTGCCTCCACACATTGAACAAGTTTCATCAATAGTATCTCTCATGTTTTTTATAAACTTGAGTTCGTCATCCTGCCTTGTTTCATAACTTTTTATTAAAGCACTTTTAAGCTCATCCGTAATAACGTTGGGAATAATATTCCAAGCATTTCCCAATTGCTGCATGTAATGCGCATATTGAGCTTTAATTGAGTCTGCGTTGACCCTTAAATGCGGATTTATTGATGTTAATTTGTGGTTGCTGGCGAGGCTTGTTAAATATCTTTCATCATTTTGAACGGGTAGAGGAAGCTTTTTCATCTTAATTTTCAAGCCTCGACTGCAAATCCATTAGAGCAGCAAGTGACAATTCTTCACCAAGCTGTTTTTCAACAGAATCAAAAGTGCGACCTTTAATTTTTTCGAATATTTTGTCTGTTAGTTTGCTTTCGATATCTTCTTCAAAAACAAATTGGGAAATTGAATCAACATCAGCACCAAAGGTTCTTAATCTTGGCTGGGTAATCGATATGTGCTGATTTTCTTTTTTGTAAATATGAACTTGCTCTCTAGCAACCTCGCGCACGAAGTATGCAGAATGAGTAGATAATATTGCAAAAGAGCCGGTAAATTCGAGTATTTCATCAAGCAAGCCAACAAAATCAGAAATCATGTTTGGATGCATATGTGTTTCTGGCTCGTCCATCAATACAAATGACCCATTTTCTATATGCAAACAACTCATGAGTGCGAATTTCAAAAAAGTAAGCTGGCCGCTACTCAAAGGATGGTGATTATTGTCTACTTTAAATACAGGATCTGCACCTTCTAGTAGCCCTCCCCAAACTTCCAAACTGTGTTGCTCACCACCAGGCTTGCGTAACTTCCTTAACGGAAAGTGCTCTCCATCTTTCAATCTGACATGTATATTTTCAAACGGTAAAGCCTGTGCCAGTGCACCTGCAAATAAATCCCATCTTGAGCGTTTTCCTATAGACTCTCTACTTCGTGCTATTTGCACCAGTGCGTTGGCAATAGTACGAGTGCCTTTTCGAGTTAAGTTTAAACGTCGATAATGTAATTTTTGGTTTTTTCGTCGTTCAATTGGGAATGTATTCGACGTTTCCCCAGGCGTCGCCATTGCCAATATACGGCTGATAAGTGGCCTTTCCCCATTGATGTCTAAAAGCTCAAGTCCTTTATCATCATATTGGAGTGCGCCTCTACAAAATGCTTTTAAAGACTCACTTTTGCCTAATCCATTCTTACCTATAAGCACTGCAATTCTGCGTGGGATTAATGACTCTGAGTTAAATCTAAGATGCAACGAATGTGGAACTGCAAATCCTTCAAGTTTAAATGAAAGCTTTAGATCGTTAGATATACTTGACAGATTTTCATTTTCCACCCCGTCTAATATGCTATCTGCATTATGGAATGCAAAAAACGGCTCAGAGTTTCGCATAAAACCCAGTTGAAAGACCTTTGATTCTTGAGCATCGGTAAACCATTTGGGTTGTTTGTTTTTAAAGTAAACTAGGTCATTAACTGCTTTAAGTACAGACTCGCTAGCTTTTTGCCCTTGAGATTCAACTAAGGAACGATATCCTTGCATATCTAGTTGCATTGTAAAAAATGGTGGTATTGTGTGAGTTAGAGCAAAGCCATCAACATTTAACTCTCGCAAATATTGATACAACGATAGATTAATTTGCTCATATTTCTCTCTACTCATTGAATCATTGTCAGTGAAAGGCAAAAAGCCGATGAGGATATTCCCCTCATGGGGTGTAATTTCCTCATTTATGCAAACCTTGTAAGAACACCTGATATGGTAATTAAAATCATTCCAGCTGTCTTCTGACGGGGTAATAATAAGTTGTCCAGGTAATGGTAATAGTTCCTCCCTGTTATTAGCCGAAAACAAAACCTCTAAATCTTGTTCCTCTGACATTTTATTATTTCCCTATTCGTTCAAATATTAATTTTCACAACACCTGTTCCACAATGGCGTCGGTGAGGTGCAGTTGGGTGGTTTGGGCTTGATTTAGCTTGGCTTTTAGGGATTCACATAAGTTGAAAAGAATTTCGATTAATTCAACAGTTAATTGCTGTTGCTTAATTGATGGGATTGGGATTAATAAATCCCTACATTGCTCAAGAGACAAATTGTCTTGACCCGCCGTTCCCTTAACTTCTTTTAACACCGACGCCAGAACAAGATCTGTAGGTAGCATGTAATACAGATACTGTGAATTAATGCCACCCAATGGCCTGAATACAGCAAGTGCTTGGTTCATATTCCATTCTGGATATTCATCAGTAATAACCGCTACTTTACCGAGAGGAGGGCCTACAATATTCATAATCACATCACCAGGAAATACTCTAGATCTATTTAGAATCCCAGTATGAGTCTGAGCAGAAATAAATATAGGCTTATACGCGAAATCCAATTTATTTTTAACTATGTTATAAACTTTCAAAAAAGGGATAGCCCCCCTCTCCAACAATTCTGGTTTAGATGGTGTCGTACCTTTTGTAATAAAATCGCATATAAATCTAGCTTTAATTAACACTTTATTGTTGGTGATGTTAACTTTTGCTTTTTCGTATTCGTTTTGAATTACCAAGTTATCTTTATTGTTGAGTTTTCGCTCACAATGCTCTTGATATAATTTTTCAACCAAATTTTCTATTGGTTCGTCATTGGGGTCTTGTTTGACGAGTTTGCCCATGACTGCGAGTTGCAGGATGGTTTGTTGTAGTTGGGAGATAGCGTCTTGAGTGGTGAATAACACGTCGAAGTGTTGGCTAATCATTTGCCAGTTGTTGTTGAGTTCGTCGGCATCTTTGGCATTGCTTAGGGTGGCTAAAAGGGTTTCAACTAAAACCTGATGGGCCTGAATACTGCTTTCGGTTTGTGTTTCGAGTTGGTCACACAGCACCATTAATTCATCGATTTTAGCGACTATTCTGTGTTGTTCAGCTTCTGGAGGAATAAAAAACAAATTATCGTTTAGTATTTTGAAGTGGCGACCATATCCTCTGCTTTCCAAATCATAGCTATTCAAATAAAGATAAAAATATCGTGGATATATCAAGATAGGGCACAGAATTTTTGTACCGTCAGCTCCAGCAATAAAATCAAAGTCTATATATTTTATATTTCTAGTGTGATCTCCAAAAACGATTACAGGACTTGGTAACTTAATTAATAATTCATCATCGTTTGAATAACCGGAAATATACTCTTGCCCTTGATCTACAACAGGATGCAGCCCTTGATTCTGAATTTCTGATGTTTTTAATTTCTTACCACTTGGCGATATTGGGTAATATATATCAGGTAATTTTTTACATACCCATCCCAATGGCACTTGAATTTTTATTTCACCATCACTAAAAGTTGGTAAAGGTTTTTGTTTTTTAATTTTACCCTCTTTTACCAATTTGGCTTTTTCAACTTCAATTTTTTTGAGCAACTCACTGACGGGTTCATCATTAGGATCTTGCGGGACTAATTTACCGCGCACGGCCAGTGCTAGAATCAGCTCACGGAGTTTTTTAACACCTACCAGTTCCAGCTTTTTTGAGCTACCACGGCCTGCGGTGGATTTGGTTTTGATGGCCGATGTCCAGATATCCAAATGCTCGGTGATTAAGACTTGTGGATCCCCGCTTTCTCGGGAATGACGAACAGGGGAATCAGCCATTACACCTTGCCCTCACCTGTATTGGATGACAGGGCGTCGGCCAATATGCCTTTTAACTGATCGCGCAGTTGCTGAATATCTCGTTGCTGTGAGTTGTATGCAGCCAATAGCTCTTGTGGGTCGTGACTGATTTGCTCGCCTAAGTGGGGGTTTTTAATGTCGAGGTTGTAATTACGAGTAATGACCTCGTCGATGCTCACCTGCCAGGCTTGTTCGGTTTCTGTTCTTGTAGCAAAACCGTCTTGTTCATTGCCCCACCACTGGTTTTCAGTTTCGAACTCTTCAAAACGCATGGGTTTGGTTTTGTTGTAGTTTTTTACGCCTTCTGGATAAGGGTGCTCATAAAACCAGATATTTTTAGTCGGTGTGCCTTTGGTGAAAAACAGGATATTGGTTTTAATGCCAGTGTAAGGGGCAAATACACCATTGGGTAAACGCACTATGGTGTGCAGGTTACATTCTTCCGTAAGCAGTTTTTTGATTTTGGTTTTTACGCCTTCACCAAACAAGGTGCCGTCGGGCAATACCACGGCGGCGCGGCCACCGTCTTTAAGCACTTCAATGATTAACTGCAAAAACAAATCGGCGGTTTCGCGGGTTTGCATGTCTGATGGAAAGTTCTTCTCGATACCGTCTTCTTCGGTGCCGCCAAATGGTGGGTTAGTGGCAATCACATCAAAGGTGCTGTCCCATGATGATAAGGGTTTATTCAGGGTATTGCCGTGTTTAACCTTTACGGGTACTTCGATGCCGTGCAACATCATGTTTGTGGTACACAGCAAATGAGGCAGCTGCTTTTTTTCTACCCCGTGAATTTGGCTTTGCAGGGTTTGATGGTCGCTACCGGTTTTAACGTAGTTAGTTTTAATGTGGTCGACTGAGCACGCTAAAAAGCCACCTGTGCCGCATGCGGGGTCGAATACTTGTTCACCTAGTTTTGGGTCAAGCCTGTCGATTATAAAACGGGTTACAGCACGTGGTGTGTAAAACTCGCCAGCGTTACCTGCACTTTGTAAATCACGGAGGATTTGCTCGTAAATATCACCAAACAGATGGCGCTCTTGTGAATCGCTAAAGTCGACTTCATTAAGTTTGTTGATCACCTGGCGCAGCAGTGTGCCGTTTTTCATGTAATTGAAGGCATCACTAAAGGCTTCGCGCACCACAAAACCACGGGGATTTTTATCGATGGGCGCGATGAGGTTTTTGAGCGTGCCAAACAACTCGTCGTTTACAAACTCAAGCAGTTCGTCGCCTGTGATCCCTTCTGGATCAGCCGCCCAGTTGCGCCATAAAAACTCTTCTGGAATGGGGGCACGGTAGTTGTCTAATTCAAGCTCTAGGTCTTCTTCTTGTGCATCAAATATTTTTAAAAACAATAACCATGACATTTGGCCGAGACGCTGTGCGTCGCCGTCTACGCCTGCGTCTTTACGCATGATGTCTTGGATGGATTTAATTACGCTACTGACTGACATATTTTAATTTTTCTCTGGTTGTCGTGTTACTACTTTAAAACTTAAACACTGCTCGTTAACGCAGGGCTTAAGCCGACTTGTCTGGTTTGAAACTATAGATGGCGGTTTCAAGCTCGGTTATGGCTTGGTCGTATTGCGGACGACCGCCGAAGCCTTTTTTTACTATTTCACTAAAAGAGCCAATTTCGGTAAAGGGGTAGACCTTAATGGTTTGCAGGTTTTCAACTTCGCTGACCCCTGCATCGGCGTATTTATCTAATAAACGGTTTAATACACCTTGTGCTTGCTCAGAATATTGGGTGAAGTAATTACGCTTTTTAACGTTATTGGCCCGTTCTTGACGGGTTAAGGGCGGCTGGTCGAATACGACGTGGCAAATCATATCAAAGGGGTCAAGGTCTTTGCCGACTTCTTGTTCGAGAGCTTCCCACAAAATACCTTCTGACGAAAGTTCATCGATGATGGTTTGTTTACGCTCGCTCTGATTCCACTTACGTACAAAGTCGTCGAGAGTAGCAAACTGCTTGGTTAAGGTTTTACGGGTGTAGTCTTTAAATGACTCGGTGACTAATTTGCCGTCACTGTCGTAATACTGCACACGCTCGGCGACTTTAAGTACCTTAACGCCATTAACATGGTATTTGTTAACCTTTTCAGGATCTGTCCAGTCGCCACCATTGATAGGGCCATCTGGCTCAGAATTACCAGACTCGTAAGTAGACTCACCTCCGTTGACACCTGAGGTATCGGAGTCTGTATCAACGTCATCCGTGTTATTTAGTTCTTCTTCAAAATTGGATTCTGGATCATTAATATTTGAGGCTTTAGTTTCAAATACTTTTTCAGGAATACCGTCAAAGTTTTTATCGGCAAACAATTCGGTGGCCTTTTTGAAATCCAAAATGGTGAACCACAGTTTGTTGTATTTATCGTCAATACGGGTGCCACGGCCAATGATTTGTTTAAATTTGGTCATGGACTGAATGGATTGATCAAGCACCACTAATTTACAAGTTTTAGCATCGACACCTGTGGTCATTAATTCCGATGTAGTGGCAATAACCGGATAGGCTTTTTTAGGATTGATGAAATTGTCGAGCTGGCCCTTACCTATTTCATCATCTCCGGTGATTTTGAGCACATATTTATCGTTTTTGGCATACTGCTGTGGGTTACAGTTAATCAGTGCACGGCGCATGCGATCAGCATGGTCGATGTCGTTACAAAACACGATGGTTTTATCCATCTCGTTGGTACGTTTTAAATAGTTAGTAATAGTTTCAGCCACAAGCTGAGTGCGCTCGTCAATGACCAAAGTGCGATCAAAGTCTTTTCCATTGTAAATCCGGTCTTCAATCACATTGCCTTTTTTATCTACTTGGCCTTTGGTAGGTCGCCAACCTTGTAGGTCGACATCAATATCCACCCTCACCACTTTATACGGCGCTAAAAAGCCGTCTTCGATGCCTTCTTTGAGTGAGTACATATAAGCAGGCTCACCAAAATAATCGCTGTTAGATACTTCTTCAGTTTCTTTTGGTGTGGCGGTTAAACCAATTTGAGTCGCACCTTTGAAATACTCAAGAATTTCACGCCAAGCACTGTCATCAGCGGCGCTGCCACGGTGACATTCGTCGATAATGATTAAATCGAAAAAGTCAGGGTCGACTTGTTTGAAGGCTTTTTGCGATTCTTCGGGGCCGGTCAAAGCTTGATAAAGTGCCAGATGAATTTCGTAAGCTGGATCTACTTTTCGGCCAGTGATTTTAGTCATGGCCTGCCCAAAAGGCTGAAAGTCGTTTATACGAGTTTGATCAACTAGGATGTTTCGGTCAGCCAAAAACAGAATGCGCTTTTTGGCTTTTGCCTTCCACAACCGCCAAATGATTTGAAAAGCCGTATATGTTTTACCTGTACCTGTTGCCATAACGAGTAAAACACGATTTTGCCCTTTAGATACCGCTTCAATCGTTTTGTTGATGGCCTGAATTTGATAGTAACGCGGTGATTTACCACTGCCATCATCGTAATAGTCTTGAGTGATAATGGGTAATTGGAGGTCGGTATAACCTTTAAAAGCACAGAACTTGGCCCACAACTCTTGCGGACTGGGGAATTCGCCTAAGGTAATTTCACGCTCTAATTGTGCTGTATTGGTTTTATCATGAAAAATAAAACCATCGCCATTGGAGGCAAAAATGAACGGCACATCTAATAAACGGGCGTAATCTAAACCTTGTTGAATTCCCTTGCCTACTTCGTGTTTGTTGGCTTTGGCTTCAACGACAGCAAGAGGAATAGAGGGTTTGTGATACAACACAATGTCAGCAGATTTAACGGTTTTACGCACACCCATGTTGCCACGTACAACTACTTTACCATCGCGTAACTTCACCTCTTGGCGAATTTGGAACATATCATCCCAACCGGCATCCTTAATGGCAGGCATGATAAATTTGCTGATGATGTCAGATTCGCTAAGCACTTTTTTATTGATGGGTGACATACAAAAGTTCCCTCTTTTTTATCTCAACGCGAATTGTCTTTTTAATGCCTGTTTGTATTTGATAGAGCACCAGAAAACGGCAAATAATTGATTACACATCAACATATTAACCGCAGTTTGGAGATATGGCTATAGGTGATTTTAGAGTAAAAATTTATGTATGTTTTTAGATTTGATTAATCAATTAAAACAACAATATTTTGTTTATGTACGGATTATTTATTGGGACAAATAAAAACTCCTGTATCTTTTAATAACTCAGGAGTTTTTTGATGTTTACAAGTTGTTATTGTTGAATTTAAAACAGAATCTTTTCAGCAAAAAAATCATGTCGATTAATGAATCGATCAATATATTGCATGGTATAAAATGCATCATGATGATCCGTTTCTATCCGCCATACTGCGTTATAAACCGCCAGATAAAAATGGTCATCAGTATCAAACAAATTCAATTGAGATGAATTTTGTCGCGGCAATTCGGCTTTTGTTACCTCCAATATCGCCGTTAAAATTTTAATCAAAGCTTGTTTTCTCTCTCTGTTGAAATTGTTTTGAATCTCGTCTCTCATTACTTTCTCCTTGTTTAGTATGAGAAAATAACTAGTTGCAGAGCAGGAGAATTTTTGAATATAGAGATTTAAAGCATAATCAATTTTTTATCTACTGGCGATGTTGATGGATAATTGACAAGTATACAAACTTTTCCGAACGCGCATTTTGAGTGGCTTGATATCACCAACTCTTCGTTCTGTGTACAAAAATATGCAGCGCTGCACATTTTTAATAGATGTTGCTTTAAACAATATGAAAATTGGGATTTAGCGGTAAGTTTCGGCTTAACTGCTTTTTGGTGTGCTTGAAAATAATTTCAGGTAAGCGGTCAGAAGCGCTTTAAAAGCACAATATTTGTGCCAAAGTTGTTTAATGCGATGATCATTCCTGCTCTTTTTAAAGTCTCTGACCCATTCGAGGGATCCTGTTTATCCGAATCGAATCGCGCTAGTAATTTTTCCGCATCTTTTATTGAATAGTTAAACAGTTTCCCAGCTTCAGACAACTTAAATTCCTCCTGTTAAATTCTAACGCCCTTTTAATGGGCAAAAAAATAATTGGCTAAAATAATTGACGAAGGAACAAAATCCAACTGTTTTTTTTCCTTTTAAACGACTTGTTATAAGGCGGTATTACTGATGTGCTTGTACACTTGCATTCAATAACTTTTTAGCTGCGCGGCTTATACTGAAATGGTAATTACATATGAAAGCACGATAGCCTAAATCTATTTTTTTAGGTCTGATCTTAGATGCCAGCTTTCTACCAAAGCTAATGCTTCTAATGTATTCGATTCTGATATTGTTCTTTAGATTTCTTTTTGCTTCGTTAATTCCATCAATTGCTCTAACACTAACAAACCTATTGTTAAGAACATTATCTTCATATTTATCCGCAAGGAACGAGGTCGAAACTTCTTTGCTTTCACAAAATCTCGCCCAAATATTTCTGCTTTTTGGGACAACAAAATCTTTCCTTTCCTTCGCATATTTAAACGATGGAGCAATCCCTTTTTGTCCTGACAAGTCCATCAAAACCTTATAAATAGTAGGACCATAGTTATTTTTGGCTGTGACATTGTCTACATGCCACGCTTGGCGCATGGATACCTTAATAGCGGCAATTACCTCTCCATTCTCAATAAAAGCAATTACTGGAAATTCAGGCTTACCTACGTCCAAGGAAGGCCGTTTGAAGTATGTAAACAGAGAAATTTTTTCTATATTTTTTAAAGCCAAATATGCTCTCCTTAGCCTTATACGCTGCAATCTGCGGAAATTTGCGAGCGCTAGCGAGTAAATTTTCCGTAGCAGTCCTTTGTGTACGCCCAGCATGGGCATGAACTAATGAGGTGAAAGTCCTCTGTAGGAAGGTCACCGTTTATTTAACTTACC
>NZ_JBDYKM010000031.1:0-37170 GCF_040012495.1 Paraglaciecola sp. 25GB23A | reverse complement strand
AAATGACTTTGAACAACAAAACAATGAATTACAGAAAGTAGCTTAACTAAGGTGGTCGTATTAGGTTGACCAGGTCAATCAGTGCACTTTGACGCAAGCTCTGCTCCACTATAATTGATTTGCTGAATTAGTTCCTCATAGCCCTGTTTGAGTAGATTGTTAAAAGCTCTCTGCTGACGAGCATTCTCTTGAACTAATATCGCGTTCTTATTATTGGACTTAGACTTCTTTTTATCCGCTTTTTTTAATCGTTGTTGATTTAGTAATACCAACAGACACTTATTTTTAATATCAAGTTCCTTAACAGCAAGCGCCATCATTCTTCTTAAAGGTGTGCTCTTAGATTTCCATCTTTTTTCATTGAGATAACTTTTGTCTTTATCAAGAGCAACACACAGATCCCTTGAAGAAATCATGTAAGCTCTTTCACCATAAGCTCTTGGCTCTTCTTTAATCAATTGCATTCGCTGTTTAGCTAGATTTTGTAAAGCCTCATACATGTATTGATATTGACCCTTCCATTTGGTAGGAATGTATTCCTCCTGAATTGCGTCACTTATAGTGACATAATTTCTGATATCAAATGAATCATTCATGAGTCAAACTCCTTAAGAAGAATTCTTGCTTTTTTAGCGGGCTTAAAACCAAGTGTATTTGCCAAGGTAGGATTTAGTTTCTGAAGGGCTTCACCGCGTTGTTGGCAAGTAATACCTATTCGTTCTATTTTATTTCTAAATCCCTTATGTACCATTTGGTGGATGCATCCAAAACAAACCTCTGGCTGCATTTTTCTGTCTGTCTCAACCAAGTTTGGGATACCAGTTGCACTATCAGAACAATTTCCTTTTGCCTCCTCACCAATGGGAACAGCACAAATCCCCCATTCCCAAAAAATAAATCGAGAGTAAAGCTCACCTTGTGCCTCAGCGAATTCGTCAAGTGCATCAAGTGATTTAACTTCAATTGAAACAGCTTCATTTAGAATACGTTTTGCAGCAGAACCATACCATGTATCATTAGGATCTTTTTTTATGATCCTTTGTAAAATTTCATGCATGTAACGCGCTTGAGCATCTCTTTGAATATCTTGGGAACGCTTTCCATCAGTGTAGGAATACACCATATCTGGGCTTGAGTGTCTTAAATTCTCACGTATCTGTCCAATGACATCACAATACTTGGGATCTATCCAACGAAGCGCAACATCCACCCAAAAATAACGAGCCTCATGCGGATTTGAATTTGGATGCTTTTCTCCCATTCTAGGGTGCAGTTTCACTAGATGAGATCGATAAAAGTCAGAAAACCAGTTTCTAAGAGACTTATTTATCATCTGTTTTTTCGCTCTGCTGTCAGGCCACGGGTGTTTAAAAGACAATCCATTTTGTTGTCTTGCAAGGTTCAACGCACCTGTTAAAAAACTACCATTTAAAAGAGGACGTGGCTCGTTAGAATCAAGAAAGCTCATCTGTGTAAGAACCTCTGCAGACTCGGCACCAATAGGGTCAACAGAGCGCTCAGCATTGCATCCTTTGTTAACTTTCCATTCTTTTGAACGGTACCACCATGTTCCTTTACTATCTTTAGACCATTGCCCTATTTGGTAACCTGCTATCTCATGCACTCGATTACCAGCCACCAAATGCAACAACATATTGCAGGCTGCTCTGACTAAACGACAGTGATTCGTCAATTCCTTAAAATTCGACCAAGGCAAAACTTTGACATCAGACATACCTAATTCATCAAACTTTTCGCCAAAGGCCTGAAGTGATTTCAGGCTTTCAATTTTAATATTCAGGGAAAAAAAACCAGTTATTTGATATTCTCTAAAGCGTTTCAAACCTAGGAATATTGCATTTCGTCCGTTGCTGGTTAGTGGGCTATGCCGGTAGGCGTTGAAAATGGCAAGAAGTATCCTAGTGTCTCTTGAACGGATGACATCAATGGCCTCTAAAAGGAGTGTGAGACCAATTTCAATTGGAATACATTTGTAAGACTCGTTTGTTACCCAATCCTCATAACTGATACTGTGTGGTTTTAACAATGGTTCCGCAATATCACGTCTTAGATGCTCTGAAATCGGGTATACAAAGCCGTCTGTTATACTACAATTGCTGTAAAAACGATTAGCAGCATTTATGGTAGCTCTAAGTTTTTTTAGAACTCCGGCTAAGGGTTTCTTGTCTTTTCCACGATTATTTTCCAAGACATGACGACATAGCCTAACTATATCGTCCCTGCTAAAACTTGATAATGAAAGTTCAGAAGCTTTACTCGACCACCAGTTGTATATTAGTCTACAAGACCAAAGGTGACCAATTAGACATCCATAACTGGTCACCGCTAAACGATTATCTTTGTCTGCCCAGCCTATTCCACCAGTCACAGCATATAGCATAATCTCTTGTAAAACTTGGCGCTTATTAAGATCGTCAAAATCGGTGAAATCGATGATCTGAAGATTTCTTGACCTATCAGTCTCTTCATGGTATTTCCACCACCTTCCACCAATTTCATTTTTATCCAAAACAATAGGTTCTCTTGAAAAGACCTCAGTTTGCTCTATAAACCGTTCTGTCGCAGATTCTACTTCTTGTGGCTCTTTACTTTTCATTTTTCAACCCCGACCATAATATGCGGTGGTAAAGTTAATTTTTCGTAAAGACTTTTTCCTTGGTCAACAATCCTTTTACTCATTTTATCTAAGATAATTTCTAAAAGCGCATACTCAAGCGCAGCTTCTTCAATTCGTAAATCTGTAGTATCTTTTTTCCCTGCAATTTCTAGATAAGACTTTTGTGCATCTAAAAGAAGCGCAACGGTAATAGGCGTTTCAATAATAATACGACGATTGCCTTTAGTGGCAGCACCAAAATAGTTCAACTGATAACCTTGAATTTCGAGCTCTACGAACAAACGAGATACGCGCTCATCTTCGCTTTCGAAACCCCTTTCAAGTCCTATAGCGTTAGCTACATCATCCGGCAGCAATATTTCATTAGAATCTCTCACTGCTCGGACTTTCTCTGAAAGGATAACCATCAGTTCACCAACCGCGGATGCAAATTCTGCCCTGCGTTTCAATCTATAACGACTTCGATCTCTGTTACGGTAAATAGTTCTAAATACTTCGACAGTGTGGCCATTAGACGTCGCAATAGCATTTTCCTCTATCTCACGAGATATTGCTGACTGACCCGGAATGACGTCTTGAAGTGAGATTCTTGTTTTGCGAATCGCCTCACAATTTAATGTCTTTTCTTCTGTGACGGTCATTTTTTGCTTGAGTTCCTTAATCCGTCGCGCCCGCTCTTCATTTGGAGGATGGTAGGTGTAAAGCATAGAGCACTCATTCTTATACTTACTATATTTATCGCCGTGTATTCTTAACTTCGTTAGCAAAGCTAAAAATCCTATACCTTGTGGAAATTGTTGAAGGAATGACTCTCTGACGTTCGAGCTTTCAAATGTAGCAGCTAGTAAAAAGCGCCATCGGGGTGTTCTAAACAAAAACTTACTCAAATATGATTGTTTTTCAAGCAAACGCCCATTAGCAGTCAACTTCTCTTTAACTTTTATGAAGCCGGATATTGCTTTACCTATATTTGATGTTTTTGATATAGGGTCAGTGTCTTTGCGTTTGGTTTTACTTCGCTGCTTATCATGTTTGAAATACATAGACCTTGAATGGATAATATAGTTACCAATTTGAGCGCGTTGCTGTCCTGACGGTTGCACCGAAAGACTAGCAAGCAGCCACTGTAAACAAACACATTCTGCATCAGTCGGCTCTAAAAGTGATCGTAAATCGCATTGATCAAATTTTAGTAATATCGTATTTAAACTTGTCGGGCGAAAACCTTTATTATTGCCTTTAATACAAAGCTCTAACCAACTGTCTAACTCTAATCGTGTTGCTGGTATTTTGTTGTGAACGTCTGATAAATAGGAGCGGTACTCTTCAAGGCCAAGCAAAAGTCGCTCTTTGAGAGAATTAGAATTACTACGATAAACAGCTTTGAATATTGCGCTACATAAATTCGATGGATTGTTCGAACCCACATTTCTTGCATTTCTACTTTCATACTTGAGCGCGTTAACATCGCCAGAAGTAATTCGGCGAGCATCAGAAAGTGCTTGTTGTACATCTTTACTCTGTAATAATTCATCACGATGAGCTTGCAGTTCAAGCATTGCCCAAGAAGCATAATCTCGAACACCATCAAATAATGAACGGTCATCAGCTAGGTTCTCAAATAATTCTCCCATACCAGCTCGTGCTTTACCTGGTGATCTAGATATACTTGGTATTGCTGAAAATATGCGTCGGACGAGCCACTGTTGATCTGCGTCTAGAGTATCCATAAATCGGGGCTCATCAATGGCGTGCTTTAATGGAATGGCTAGATTATTGATTTGGCATTGCACCGTTCTCTGTAAAACTTTTTGATTAAGCTCATTAACGAAGAGCCTGAATATATCAACAGGAGACTCGCCATCTACAAGGTTATTTATCAAGAAAGTTAAGAAGTTTTGAACAGAGAGTGTTCGGCTATAGGCTGTCACGGCTGATTTATCAGGTCGATCTTGTAGTCCAAATATAATAGCAAGCGCTAAGGGAACATTTTTTAATCTTTCAGATAACTTTATCACTTTCTTTTGAGGCTTTTGGCCAACTGTTACGCAAACTGTTACAATAGCGGATGTTCGAGTAGCAAAAGGAAGTGCAAGCTTTGGCGCTCGCTCATTTAAACTTTGACGATTTTTAATTTTTTTTGTCTTATTGAGGAGACGATTGCTCATTATTTCAGTTTTAGAGTTGTAATCATTCTAATCCTCTTAACTCCTAATGTATGAGTGTTTATCACGCATAACTGTAAACTCGACATAAATATTGAATGTAGTATCACCCTTTGCATGTCCTGCTTGTTGCCTAACGTAATCGAGGTCAAGAGGATTAGAGCCCGCAAGATTAGTTAGGTAGGTGTGCCGTAAAGAATGATAACTGAGAGCACTCTTGTGCTGGTTAGGATCCCCTATTATTTGGTCTAAACTCAGCCACCAACCGCATTTTGAATCTTTTTCTACTGTATGAAGTAAATCTATAATATCTTCTAACGCTACACATCTTAGGGATTTGAACAATTTAGTTGGGTACCTCACTGACATTTTTTCACCCGTGATGGAACTTATTAGAGGACCAGTGCGACCACCTTTGTGTTGGGCACCAAATTGTAGCTTAGCTTGGCTGGACCGCTCCTTAGTTATGAAGTTATATATTTGTTGTCCCAAGTAGTTCGATATATCAAGCTCTTTAGATTTCCCTCCCTTACGAACTAAACGAATCCTGATAGCCTTCTTGATAACTCCGTTTTCCTCAACTTCTTCAAGTTTCGGAAGTAATTGCTCTACATGCAGTTGCATAGCTTCGTTAGCTCTAAAGCCGCCAGAGTAGCCCAGTTCCATGACTAAATAGTCTCTAGATTGCAAAAAAGGGGTGGAATTAATTCCTTTTTGATCGATATTTTTTGTTTCTTTATTCCTATGAGATTGCAGTATCTGTTTTATAATTACTTGGTAAAGATCATACTCTAGGTATTGCGACCGCAGATCAGTCTGAGTTTCCTCTTCAATGTCGCTCATATTGTTAAAGAGGTTTGAATACTGTTTGGAAGTCCATCCGTTCACTTCAGCAGCTCGGTAAAAACTCTGTATCGCGGCTTTAATATTAAGAATACTTGTTTTCTTTAATCCTCTCTCATCGAGCAGCACACTATAAAAGTATCCTTGTACTGTATCTCTGTCGATTGATTGCCAAAAACTGTGATCAATATTGGTTCGTTCATCATTTGACATACCTTCTAAATACTCGTTAAGAAAATCCCGCAAGTTGCTGGCGTACTTATTTCGAGTATTGAAACAAGACTCATCCATCAGCCATAGTGTTGGCGCTGCTAGGCGTTGCCCATCAAGAGTGAAACACGGTGTATTAATACTACCTCTTGCACCTCTTTCAATATCAATCATAACAAAGTCGACACCACGAAAATTAGGTATCAACTTAATAGGCCTTCCCATAGATAACTTCACTTTTTTTAAAATTACATAAGAATATAACTTTAGTACAACATCTGTTGTTATTCGAACTGCTATTTAAGGGATGTTTATGATGGTATTCCCACAAAATAATACGCAACCAAAGTAGTATAGATTTATAATTACAAATAAATCCGGGCACAGGAAAAAGCGGGGATTTACCACCCAGACCAGAGTGTGCAGCTACTTGGCGAGCAAAGGTATTAGGTACACTGCCTAATATTGAACTCAGTTTGATTATCGGGAAATACGCCCAAGCCTATCATCTGCCTGAACATAGGGGGAACTTAACGCAGGCAGTTAAAGGTTGGTTAGACAAACCCAGCGCATTAATTCCCCTGCCTCACCCCAGTCCACGCAACAACATATGGCTTAAACGTAATACTTGGTTTGAAGATAGAATGGTTTTACAACTACAAACACACATCAATAAGTTGTTAGATCAGCATGTCGCAATGGAAGTTAAACGCTAGTTTAAGTGCCTTGAAATTGCTTCAATAAAACGTGGGCCATAACGTTCTAATTTGGTTTGGCCAACCCCAGACACCGCTAAAAAGTCACGACTGGATTGCGGGCATTTAGCTGCCATGTCGGCTAAACTGGCATCACTGAATACCACAAAGGGTGGCACATCATCTTGTTCTGCAATGCTCTTGCGTAAGTGTTTCAGCTTGGCAAATAAGGCCCGATCATAGGCTTGTTCAGCCACCTGTTTCTTTTTACTCAAATCAATTGTCAAGCGTGGCACGGCCAATTCTATATCCTGTGTTTGTCGCAAGATAGGACGGGCAGCCTCGGTCAATTTAAGTACGGAGTGTTGGGTAATATCGACCCGCAGTAAACCGCGGTGGATAAGTTGATTGATGATGTTGTGCCAATAAGCATCACTTTGCTCTTTGCCAATACCGTAAGTACTGAGTTTGTCGTGCTGCAACTCAATAATGCGTTTCAGTTGTTTGCCACGTAATACGTCAATTAAGTATTGACTAGCAACCTGTTGCTCTAAACGCAATACACAGGAAAGCACTTTTAGCGCAACAATGGTGCCGTCAAACGCCTTAGGCGGGTCGAGGCAAATATCACAGTTTTGACATTGCCCGGCTGAATATTCAGCAAAATAATTAAGCAAAATTTGTCGACGACAGGTTTGCGCTTCTCCGAAGGCTTCCATCGCAGCAAATTTTTGTAACTCCACTTCATTGCGTTCTTCATTTTCGCCACTGGCGATCCATTGCCTGATACGGGCTGCATCTTTTTCATCGTATAGTAATAATGCTTCAGCAGGCATGCCGTCGCGTCCTGCTCGACCTATTTCTTGATAATAGGATTCAATGCTTCGCGGCAAATCAAAATGCACCACAAAACGTACGTTAGACTTATCGATACCCATACCAAAAGCTACCGTAGCAACAATAATATCAATCTTGTCTTGGATAAAATCACGTTGAATACTGTCTCGAACGCTCCCTTCTAACCCCGCATGGTAGCCTGCACAATTAACTCCTTGACGGGCCAGTGCTAAAGTTAAGTCATCTACTTTTTTGCGGCTATTGCAATAAATGATGCCACTACCTTCTTGTTGTTTAACAAATTGGATAACTTGCTCGGTAGCTTTGTATTTTGTCACTTGGTTGTAACGGATATTGGGGCGGTCAAAACTGCCTTTAAAAACAAAGGGCTGGTTTAAATTAAGCTGTTGAACGATGTCAGCGCGAGTCGCTAAATCGGCGGTAGCCGTTAAACCAAGCATAGGAACATGGGGGAACTGGTTTTTTAGTTGGCCTAATAAGCGATAATCTTTACGAAAATCATGTCCCCAATGTGAAACACAATGTGCTTCATCCACAGCAATTAAACTAATATCAAGATGATGTAATCGCTCGATAAAATCTAACTTCATCAAACGTTCTGGTGCAACGTAGACTAACTTAAGACGCCCTTCCTGCATTGCCCGAAATACTTGCACTAATTGCTCTGAGCTCAGATTAGAATTGATATAGGCGGCCTCAACACCATAAGCATTTAAAGCATCAACTTGGTCTTTCATTAGCGAAATGAGAGGTGATACAACAATACTGAGACCAGGCAACACTAAGGCAGGAATTTGATAACATAAGGATTTCCCCCCACCCGTTGGCATCAGCACCAAGGTATCCCTTTGCGCCAAAACCTGTTCAATAACTTCAGCTTGCCCCGGTCTAAACTCAGGATAACCAAAGATATTGTTAAGTAGGGCAGTCGCTTGTTGCATCAAAGGTGTAGGGGCAGTCAAAAATCAGCTCGTCATCAAAAATTCAAGCTCGCAAGTCTAAAGGTTTTTTACCTAGGCTTCACGGGCTTCACCATAAAAATTTACTTTTTTACCGCGCAGAGCAAATGAAAGCGGAATATGCTGAGAAAACCAGCAAGCTACGCTTGCAATAAACGACTACCAGAGTAAGGGCAGTGCGCCAGCAGATGCGACTTACTTAGTTTAATTGTGCTGCTACATTACACAATGAGATATTTCACGATACTATTGTTTATGGATAGCCAACACTTAGCAAGATGAGCCATTGATGGACGACTTAATCAGACAGTTTGTATTACTTTGGGCAGTTATCGATCCTATAGGTACTATTCCGGTGTTTATCGCTGTAACAATTGGTATGAGTGGTCCTTTAGTCCGTAAAATAGCGGTTAAAGCCACCTTAGTTGCCGCCCTAGTGCTTATATCTTTTGTGTTGGTCGGTGAATATTTATTAGATGCCATGCAAATCCCCTTGTCGGCGTTTCAAATTGCCGGTGGCATTATTTTGTTTTTGTTTGCACTGACGATGATTTTTGGTGAAAGTAAACCAGAAACTGAGTTGCACTTAGTCGATCGCAATCTCCATAAATATGTATTCCCTCTTGCTATCCCCTCTATTGCGTCGCCAGGTGCTATGATGGCGGCGGTATTACTGACAGATAATCACCGGTTTTCTTGGGTCCACCAGGGAGTTACTACCCTCATTATTTTGACCGTATTACTTATTACCCTTATTTTCATGCTATTGGCCAGTCGCATTCTTAATGTCATTGGTGATGCCGGTGCCAGTGTGGTCAGCCGCGTCATGGGAATGATCTTAGCTTCAATTGCTGTAAGTGCCGTTTTAAATGGCATCAGTATTTTCTTTAATTTAAGTGTTGGAACCTAAACATGAGTCCTGCAATACACAACGTAGCAACTTACATTACCCAGTTTTTTAATGAAAACATGCCTTTTAATCAATTATTAGGTCTTAAGGTCAGTCATCTTGATGATTTTCAGGCTGAGATAAGACTTGATTGGCATGACAAACTGATGGGCAACCCCATTCACAAAATACTCCACGGTGGTGTCACTGCAGCCATTTTAGATACCGTTGGCAGTGTTGCCGCGTTATTGCATGGTGTTAAAAATTTAAGCAGCGAAGAAGATATCACGGCCTTTTACGCCCAATTACCCAATGGTGGTACTTTGGATATGCGAGTGGATTATTTGCGCCCGGGTAAGGGAGAACAATTCATTGCCACCGCACAAGTTATTCGTAGAGGTAAAAAAGTAGCCGTGTGTCGAATGGATTTACACAACGAATCTGGACGCCATATTGCCACAGGCACAGCAACTTATATTATTTGATTTCATAAAGTTATCGACATGATACTCAAAAATTACTAATATAATTTTTAGATGGAATAATTTATTAACATTTGCTGTGGTGATTCTAGTCGGGTAATTTTTATTGGCCTTACTTTAAACTAATGTCCGATCGTATTGCCGATAATAACAAGCATTAAATTGCACTAAAAACAGGAACTAAAGATGGATATCTATTCTATCATCCCTCCCATCGTCGCTATTGTGGTGGTCTTTTGGAAAAAAGAGGTCATCCTCGCGTTATTTTTAGCTATCTTGAGTGCTGAATTTATTAGTCTTTTTGCCGCACCAGACACGTCTTTGTGGCTGACCCCCATCAATACCATTGAACAAATTGTCAACATCGTCAGTGATCCTGGTAATGCCCGAGTACTGCTTTTTAGTTTGTTAGTTGGCGCTTTGCTAGCTTTTATTCGTGACTCAGGTGGTGTTGCTGCTACTGTAAATTTGCTTGTTAGCAAAGGCATAGCAAAAAGCAAAAGACAGGTGGGTGCACTAACCATGTTTACCGGCATTGCGGTGTTTATCGAGTCTAATTTAAGCGTATTAACCGCAGGCATACTGGCTAGAGGATTATTTGATAAATACAAAATGAGTCGAGCGCGCTTGGCTTATATCATCGACAGCACAAGTGCTCCGGTGTGTATCCTTATACTGCTTAATGGTTGGGGGGCACTTGTCATCGGCTTATTGAGCAATTATGACTTGGCAGAGGAGACACCAGTTAGTATTTTGGTTGGCACTATTCCATTAAATTTTTATGCCATCATTACCTTAGTTGTAGTTGCCTACACCATTACTAAAGACAAAGTACATGGGCCGATGCGAGAGGCAGAGAAAGAATGCAAAACATCAAATCATGAGCTGGAGAGTACTGCTGCCACTAAAGCGCGTTTTATGTTGCTTCCCTTGGCTGTGATGATCTTTGGAATGATAGCCTTTATGTTGTGGACCGGGCAGGGTAACTTAATTCAAGGTAGTGGCACAAAATCTGTGCTTTATTCAACTTTTTTAGCCTGTGTTGTGGCTTATTTATTATTAGTATGGCACAAGCGGTTTACCCATCATGAGGTCGTGCAGTTAGGCTTCAAAGGTATTGGTGAGTTATTGCCCGTGGTCACCATCGTATTGCTATCACTGACCTTAGGCGCTAGTTTAAAAACCCTCGGGACTGGCGTGTTTGTTGCCGGACTGGTTGGTGATTACTTACCCTTAATTTTGGTCGCGCCAATGCTATTTATTGCCGGTGGTATTATGTCGTTCACCACGGGTACCTCTTGGGGCACCTTTGCTATTTTAGTCCCTATTGGAGTGCCCTTAATACAAACCCTAGGCTTACCACCTTCTTTAGTAATAGCGGCGATTTTAGGTGGTGGTGTATTTGGCGATCATTGTTCGCCAATCTCTGATACCACCGCGATTTCTTCTATTGCAGCTGGCTGTGACCTGCTAACTCATGTCAAAACCCAAATGCCTTATGCATTGTTTGCCGGCGCCTTAAGTATTGTCGCTTACATCCTTGCCAGTATTGTGATGATTGGCTAATTCACTTTCAGAGCCTCGCCAGTGGTTCTAATCACCACGGGCGAGGCTCTGTTAGCTATTGGTTAAGTGAATAGAGAACCGCTTCCACAAGTTCTAAATTATAAATGTCTCGTGTCTACTCGGCCCCGCGCACGCGGAATCTTGTCTCATTGCTCGCGGCTCGCGGCTCGTAGCTCGTAGCTCGCAGCTCGCAGCTCGCAGCTCGTTTCCAATAATAGTTATTTCTTTGTATACAATAATTAATGAATAATATATTCTTAGATTATTGATTGTTAATTGAAAGAGCTTCCGATGCTAGAACAGTACACAGGCTTAGATTGGCTGGTATTTGCAACTTATGGCTTTGTGTTATTGGCTTCTGGTTGGTTGTTTAATCGCAAATCGGCTAACAGCCAAGATTACTTTCTGGGTGGAAATTCCATGCCTGTATGGGTTGTCGCTATTTCAGTATTAGCCACATCTCAATCTGCTGCGACCTTTCTAGGTGGACCAGATCAAGGCTACCGAGGCGATTTTTCCTACCTTACCTCAAATATTGGGGCCTTTATTGCCGCACTGTTTGTATCGTATTTTCTGATACCACGTTTTTACCAACTTAAAGTCTACACCGTATATGAACTATTAGAGCAACGCTTTGGGGCGAAAGCCAAGCGACATGCCGGGTTAATGTATTTATTTGGTCGAGTATTTGCCAGTGGGGCGCGTTTGTATATGGCAGCGATTGCCATCTCAATGATTCTATTTGGCGACATTGCTGCCACGCATGTGGTTATCTCGGTATTAATTATTGCCAGTTGTGGTTTGTTATATACCGTTTATGGCGGTATTCGCTCTGTCATTTATAGCGACGTATTGCAATGCGCCATCTATGTTGGCGCCGCTATGGCAGTGGTTTATTTTCTGTATGCTGCTATCCCCGCTGATTTCAGTACTATTGTAAAAGCCCTATCCGAACCGAGCCCGGGAGCAGAGTCTAAGCTCACATTTTTCCATTTTGATCTCGATTTTAGCTCTAAGGGCGTATTTAATTTTTGGTCTGTTATCACCGGCTTTGTATTGCTCAATATTGCTGCTTTTGGTTTAGACCAAGATATGACGCAGAGGGTACTGACCTGCAAAAATGCACGCGAAGGCAGTAAGGCCATGCTGTATTCAGTGCTGATGGTGATTCCAGTGATGCTGATATTTATCTCTATTGGCTTATTGTTGTTTATCTTTTACGACCGGCCCGACATCATGAACAATGGCATAGCCGGCGCCATAGTGCCAAGTTTTAAAGGCGAATCAGTCACCATCTTTATGTATTATGTACTGAATGAAATACCAGCAGGCATAAAAGCATTGGTTACTGTAGGTATTATCGCCGCAGCGTTATCCACTTTAAACTCAGGTTTAAATTCTATGTCGTCGGTCATTGTGCAAGATCTATATCGACCTTGGGTAGTGCGTCGTAAATATAAGGTGAGTGATCTTCATTACGTAAAAGCGGGTAGAATAGGCATGTTTGTGGTTGCACTCGCGCTCAGTGCCATGGCTTGTTTGTGTTATTTCTGGCAACAACACTCAGATATGCCACTTTTGCAATTTGCCCTTAGCGTGATGGTGTTTTCATATAGTGGCCTATTAGGTGTTTATTTTACGGTTTTGTTTACACAACGCGGCAATCAAACAAGCGTATTAGCGGCCCTGCTAGGTGGCTTTTTACTCACTTTATTTTTTCAGCCTTATGTGATGGCACTTATCTTACCCACAACCTGGTTGTTTGATCTGGGTTTTACCTGGCAACTGTGTATTGGCAGTGCGCTTGCCTTTATAATTTGTAGTAGTGGTGTAAACCAAAGCGAGCAAACAGAAATAGTACAAGATAACTAACGCAATTTGGTATATAAAACACACCAAAAATGCTTCTGTACATTAATCAAAAAGAAACGTGAATATTAACATGACCCGAAACCCTCTTTTAAACGAGCTCCATTCAATTTTGTCAGAGACACGCAACAGCAGCACGTTAGATATTGATTTGTTGTCAACTGCTGCAATCCTGAACTTAATTAATGAAGAAGATCAGAAGGTCGCACTAGCAATCAAACCCGCTCTACCCAATATCACCCAAGCCGTCGACTGCATAGTCGAAGCCTTCCAAAATAAAGGCAGGTTGATCTATATTGGTGCCGGTACCAGCGGTCGTTTAGGTATTCTTGATGCTGTTGAATGCATGCCAACCTTTAGTGTCACTGAAGACATGGTAGTGGGCATCATTGCTGGCGGAGAAAGAGCCATTAAACGGGCAGTAGAGGGCGCTGAAGACAATCAAGAAGCCGCGGTTACCGATTTGAGCGCGATAAACTTAAATGCTAATGACGTGGTAGTAGGGATCGCCGCCAGTGGACGCACACCTTATGTTATTTCTGCGCTTAGGTACGCCAGAGTCGTTGGCGCTAAGTCAGTATCAGTCAGTTGCAATCCTAACTCGGCGATTGCCAAACAAGCAGATATTGAAATTTGTGCCGCGGTAGGACCTGAGGTTTTAACCGGCTCAACTCGCATGAAATCGGGTACAGCGCAAAAGCTGATCTTAAATATGTTAAGTACAGCCAGCATGATAAGGATTGGCAAAACCTACCAAAACCTAATGGTTGACGTCAGTGCCAGCAATGCCAAACTTTATGCAAGAGCCTTATTAATTGTCATGCAAGCCACTGATTGTGATGAAGAAACCGCGACACTGGCTTTAAAAGAAGCCGATAATGAAGCCAAATTAGCCATTTTAATGATATTGACTGGCACCAGCCCAAATTACGCAAGCGAACTATTACAGCAGCATCACGGCTTTTTACGCAAAGCGGTCCAGAGCCAAACGAAATAAACCATGACTTTGCCCTGTTCGCTAAAAGCCGCATTATTTACTTGTATTTTTTTCGTGACCGCGTGCACCAGTCTTCAGGCCCCAAAAGTTAAGCAAGTTAATGGAACCATACAAGTAGGAGCTCAGCAGGGAGAGTTATATTTGCCCCTGCTGCAAAACAAAAAAGTCGCCTTGGTGGTTAACCAATCATCGCGAGTCAATAATCAGCATTTACTTGATTATTTGCTGTCACAACAAATCAATGTGGTACGCATTTTTGCTCCTGAGCATGGTTTTAGAGGCGATCATGATGCCGGTGCTCATGTCCTAAATACTATCGACCCGATTACAGGCATTGCCATTACCTCTATCTATGGTAACAACAAAAAGCCAGAGAAATCTGTAATGGATGAGGTGGATGTGGTCATTTTCGACATTCAAGATGTGGGGGTCAGGTTCTATACTTTTATCAGCTCGATGCATTACATGATGGAAGCTGCAGCCGAATCTGACACACAGTTTATCGTTTTCGATCGACCCAATCCCAACGGAAAATTTGTCGATGGTCCGATACTAGCACCCAAATTTCGCTCCTTCGTTGGCATGCACCCCATACCCGTGCTCCACGGTATGACCTTGGCCGAATTAGCCCTGATGATTAAGGGCGAAGGATGGATAAATAAGGCTGCTTCCTTAGAGCTCATCACCATTGCTAATAACAATTACCGTCGCGAGCTACCTTATTCACTGCCAGTGGCGCCCAGTCCTAATTTACCCAATAGCCAAGCTATTCAGCTATACCCTTCACTATGCTTTTTTGAAGCTACCCCTGTCAGTATTGGCCGAGGTACTGATTTTCCTTTTCAAGTAATAGGTCATGACATTATTTCAATGGGTGATTTTGAATTTACCCCCGTATCTAAACCGGGTAGTGCTGCGCATCCGAAACTTGAAAACCAAGTCTTATTTGGTACAGACTTACGCCAAAGTAGCATTGAAGGTCTGGACTTAACTGTATTTATTCAGGTTTACCAACAATTCAAACATGCCGGTTATGGTTTTTTTGAACGGGCAGATTTTATGGATAAATTGGCCGGCACCGACAAACTGCGTTTAGCTATCGAACAAGGGCAAAGTGCAGAACAAATAACAGCGTCATGGCACACTGACTTACAGGCCTTTAAACAGCTGCGCCGACCTTATTTACTCTATCCAGACTATTAAGACATTCGTCTAAACTCAGCGACTACAGCATTGGTTTTTTCTAAGGTTTGACGACCTTGACGGGACGATTGGGTGATCGCAATAAACAGGATATCAATAATAAACTCTTGCGCAGTACGTGCCAATATTGACGATAAACGCGCAGACTCTTCATCCGCGATAGAATATAGCTTTACGTCAGCCATATCTGAAATCAGATTACTTCCATAACGGGTAATAGAAATAACTTTACACTGATTTTTTTTGGCTTGGCTTACTACATTGACAATCTCTTTGGTACTGCCAGATTCACTAATTGCAAAGACTAAATCATTGTCAGACAAGGTCGCCGCAAAAGCCAGTTGGGCGTGAGCATCGGGCTCTTCTATAGCCAGAATACCGAGTTTTTGTAATTTATATGAAAAATCTTTACCCACCAAAGCCGAACCACCCAAACCACAAATCAAAATACGTTTAGCCGACTTTAATAAAGCTACTGCCGCTAAAAACGCTTTTTCATCATTCAATTTTTGGGTTTCATTCAACACCGACACTTTACTGCTCAATAATTTGTCTGACATTTGACTAAAACTGTCATTAATCGTTATTTTGCCATGCAAAGTACTATTGGTCGGCACGGTATTAACCGCATCAATAATCCCTAGTTTAAAAGCAGGATAGCCTTTGTAACCGAGTTTCTGGGCAAACTTGACCACGCTCGATTGACTGACACCCACCACATTAGCCAGTTCTTGCGACGACAGTTCGCGAATGGCATTCGATGAATCTAAGGCAAATTTAGCTAGCTTCAACTCGCTACTCGATAAAGAGCCCCTTAAGGCTTTAATTTTAGTAAATGTAGACATTAAAACTCATAAAATATTTTGGTAAACAACTAAAGCCAAGTGTAACCCAAGGGAGCTTGATTAATAAATGAAAATAAACTGCAATGGGCTTTTTAGGCCAACTTACACCATCACTTAGCATAGTTAGAAACAATACTATTTCCATTATGCTATCTTTTTGGAATTTTTTAGTTAGCTGTAAATTTATATTTATTCACAGCAAACAAAGAGTAATAATTTACTCAGATTTATACTTTCCAAAATAGTTGTTTTCTATAAAGCCAGTGCATACACACATAAGACAAGACTAAAAAACTTAGAGCAAACATCAAAGAGCCATTTAAAGCCCCAAACCAGGAACGAAAAATATGTTCAAACAACCAGGCTTTAATTGATATATCACCCACCGGCCACATAATCATTAAACGCCCAAGCACACCGGCAAACATAAAAAAGGCGATACTATTAGCACCAAAAACCAGAAAAGGTGCACTGCACAACATGGCTTTTTTATTGGGCAGAATAAAAGTCAAGCCCGCTAACATTAGACACGCATACCCGCTCGATAACAGCACATAACTTGAAGTCCATAGCGCTTTATTGATAGGCAAATAAATGCTCCACAACTCACCCAGCAATACACCGATACCACCTAGCACAACAAGTAACATGGTCATATCACGCTTATTTAACGAAGTTTGAGTGAGTAGTTTACCTACCAGCACGCCAGAAATGCCAGTAGCAACAGCAGGCAGGGTAGAGAGTATGCCTTCTGGATCAAAAGCAAAGGGCGATGCGGCTGAATAATAAAGATGGGGGGCACCAAATAGCCATGAATCGAGCCATGCGCTAACATTATTGCCAAACTCAAGTAGACCACGATATTCATTGCCCATACTGTCATGGTAAGGAATATTTGTTAGTGCTAACCAATACAGCAGTAATACACCAACAAAACTCAGCAATAGTACGCGTTTTGAAAGAAACAACCACAATAAAACACAGACTAAATAGACCAAAGCTATACGCTGCAGTACGCCCATAAAACGCATGTTCATGAATCGCTGTGCAAACCAGTTGTAGTGCTCTGCGCCAAAATCATAATAAAACAAGGCTAAAAACCAACCGAGTAAAAAAAGTTTAACTGTTCGCAGCAAAGCGTGTTTTAGTATCAGTGAACGACTCATGCCACTAGCTAATACACGCTCACCCGAGAGCTGAATCGATACACCAACTATAAAGATAAAAAAGGGAAAAATAAGGTCAGTTAACGTCCAACCATGCCACTCAGCATGCCGCATAGGCGGATAGATATACTGCCAACTACCGGGGTTATTGACCAGAATCATAGCGGTAATGGTGATGCCACGAAAGATATCTAAGGCCAGCATTCGATTCTCCTGCTGCTGGTGCAAAATCCGTTGACAATGGGATACCAATACTCGGACTAACATTACAGTGTAGTCTTATAAATCGACTGAAACCGGCAAGCTACCGGTTGCCACTTTTTGCCCCGTAATCACATCAGCTAGGGCATTATAGATAGCCCCCTCATACTGGGTGATTAATCGTCCATAATCGTCCATATACTCCGTTTTATTCAAATTATAGGCAAAGCTTGCCAAGATAAGGTCTGCATAATCAGCAAATAACCTTGCATTGTAGGGGGTACGCAAGCTGATAAAAATCGTGGTTTTACCTTTGGCTTTGGCTGCTTGTAAGAGGCTCAATTGTTGGGTTATTTGCAACTCTTTGGGCGCTCGTTCGCGCCAAGATTGAATATCATCCATGCCACCTAACTCTGCTAAACTTTGATCTGGTGAGATATCTGCTGCAATCAATACATCTGCTTGTTCAATTAAATCACGGTTGGCGACCGTCGTACTGTTAGCCAAACTACTGCAGCTAATATGCACAGTGGGAAATCGTGTTTTAAGTGCGAACGTCAGGGCCATGCACTTAGTGTTATCAGGCATACTTAAATGAATATTTTTTACTTTGTTGCCAATAGGCAGTACACCATTATTTTTGATTTGTACGATAGCACTATCGGCGAGTGCTTGTTCCACTTGGCGATGCTGTTTTATGCCGAGGGTATTTTGCGCTTGTGCAATCGCCTGTTCCAATGGTAACGAAAAGGTCTTTGCAAGATGATACTGACTTTTTGAGTGTTCAATTCGCTGCGCCGACTCAAGTAACTCTTGTCTATTTAAACGACCCTTATGTACTGCTTTTACCACCTCATCAATTAACTTTTCAACATTCTCAATATCGTCGGGACTGCGGATTGTAATAGGCATTAAAGCAATATCAGCCCCTGCACTAAACGTTTGAATCACCGCTTCACTTTGATCAAAGTAGTGGGCAATGCCTGCCATATCGAGGGCATCCGTCACAATAACACCTTTAAAACCCATTTTGTTACGCAACAACTCTGTCAATATTTTGCGTGACATGGTCGCAGGCAAAATAATGGTGTCGCCCTCTTTGGTGGTAAATTCGGTATTATCTAGCTGCGGGTATTGAATATGCGCCGTCATGATCATCGCTGGAGCATCGTGATCGATAGCATATTGAAAGGGCAACAAATCAGAGTTTTCAATTTGTTGCATGCCATGCTCAACCCTAGGCAAACCGGTATGGCTATCAACACTGGTATCACCGTGTCCAGGGAAATGCTTCAAGGTCGCCATCATCCCTTGACCTTGCATAGCAGCCATTTGTGCGCTGCCTAGTTCTGCGACGATTTGCGCATCTTCACCGTAAGAGCGCACATTAATCACGGGGTTAAGCGGGTTAACATTTACATCAACCGTTGGAGCAAAATTCAGGTTAAAACCTAAAGATAGAAGCTCTTTTGCAATTATTTCACCGCTTAGTCGGGCAAAATAGTCGCCATGTTGGGCATAAGTGGCACCAATGGCCATATTACCCGCAAACGATGTCGCTAGGTTTTGCGGGATACGGACTACCCGCCCACCTTCTTGATCGATAGCAATAAACAAAGGCGAGTGCCCCCCTCTTTGTGCGGCTTGTTGTAGCGCATAATTCAAGCGCAACATTTGCTCGGTGTTTTGCAAGTTGTCAGCAAACAATACTACACCACCAATACCTGAATCACTGATCATCTGACTTAATTCTTCTGGCAGTTCAGTAAGGGGTTTGCGACATCTTTGCTCAACTGCTTGGTCAGCACAAAAATAACGTAAATCCAGCATTAATTTTTGTGCAACAAGCAGACGCAATTGCGGATCTGCTGGAGGTTTAACCGCACATGAGACGATTGTTAACAATACCAATATACCCAAAACCTTGTTCTTTAAAAACACTATCATCCCCAAAATCATCGTTTAAAACCTAAACTAACTTATTTTTCATCCACCTAATAAAAAGCCCCGCAAAGTACTCACATTACGGGGCCAAATTTACTAGCTTCTAGCCTTTAGAAGGTAAGTGCTGCAGTCAGTTGAACACGACGTGGATTTTCATGACTACGGTATTCACCCAACGCCGAGCTACTATAGAGTGGTTGAGGGTTATAACCTGTTTGTTTATCAAACACATTAAATACATCTACACGAAGTTGAAAAGCGTATCCATCAGAAATACCAATATTCTGAGTATAGTTCAAATCCAACTGCCAATGGCTTGGGGTTTCGCGGCTACCACGGGGCTCTAAATAGAAGGTACTCGATGATTGCTGTGCCCAAGTGTGACCAGATTGCCAGTATGCTAGATAACCAAGCGTTGCATCCCACGAAAACTCGTAAGCACCGTAACTTTTGAATTGCCAAGTACGATTTGCTCGCAAATTACCGTCAGTGAAGCTACCCCACAACTGTCCGTACCAACTGTCTGCAATGTTCGAAGAACCAATGAAGGTAGCTTGGTCGTTGCTGAAACGAGTCGAACCATCTTGGTCAAAATTACCGTAATAGTGACTCCAAACTAGTGACGAAGTCGAAAAGAAGTTTTCAGACTTGTAGTCGACTTCCATGCTTGCTTCTGCATACTTTGTATAAGCCCCAGCTAGCTGAGCAATGACATATGAACCTTCGCCAATCAGGTTGTTAACCGGCATATACAGTTCTTTAGGTTCTGGCGAGTCAAACTCACAATTATCTGCAGCGGCTACCAAGTCAGGAAACAAATCAGCAAAACCCGCAACACGACCTTGATAGCTTGCACAATCATATACTACACGAGAGTTGTTGTTGGTATCTTCCCAATAGTTCCAAGTGCGACGATAGCGAAGGTGGTTACGAATAGTCCAATTGTCTTCCCACGCCATTTGGTGACCGACAATAAACTCTTGTACCGTTCTTGGATTTAGGCCGGCTGCAAAGAGCTTTCCTGTTGAAGACACATTGGTTTGAGAATTTAGGAAATTACCGCTTTCATCAAAGTAAACTCTTGTAGTACTGCCACCTGTATTACGATCCCAAGAGGCTGCGCGAGCAAGAGAACTTACTGATGGATTGTACCTTGCAAAGCTTACAAATGCTGAAGCGTCTGCGCTATAGTCCCAAGTTGCCGTTAGGCGCGGTTGGAAAGTTTCACTGAAGCCAACTTTTTTCATCACGTAAGACTCACCACGTGCTTCTTCATAGCCTGAGCTAGTGTTAGCACGACGTAATCCTTGACCAATAATCTCATCTTGGCTCAGCAAAAAGCCTACATCAAAGGTAAAATCGTCCCAATAAATGGTGTCGTTTACTGCAATGTTTATAGATTTAGATGCTGAAACGAGCGGGCCCGTTAAGCCGCCTGCATCGAAGCCACGGGTTTGCACCGTTGCTCGATAAGCTGTACCCACTGGAATGGGGTCGCCATCGGGCGCCACAATACCGCCATCGTCAAAGTCCAAGCCGCCCCAATACTCAACTGATCCCCAGCCATTAGATACACGAAACAGCTCTTCAGATCCTTTTTCTTGCTGAATACCAAAATGAAATTCATGTGTCGTATCGCCAAGGTCCATAACGTGATTTAGCGACATTTCAATGGTTTCACCCAAATAAGCGTTATCGTTGATAGTCGAAGCCGCACCTACACCACCAAGTGCTTCACCATTGATACCATAAGCTGCAATAAGGGGGGCTGCGCCAGCATTGTAGGCATCAATTAGGGCTTGTTCGCTAGCATCAGCACCCGTTCTGATTTCAAGGTCTGGGACGCTAAAGAAACCCTGTGACGCTAAATCCGCAAGGCTCAACGAACCACCGGACTGGCCTCTAAAACCTAGATTAGTAATTGGGAACGAACCAGCCGATTGTTTTGTGTCTGCATAAGACATGTTAAACGTAGTAGAATCATTAATGATCCAAGAACCGTCAATTATCAATACTTTAAATTCGTCAACGCCGTCCAATGCCGTAGACGCTTGATCATTAATGCCGATTTCTTGGTTAGTAGTGGTCACTTCAGAACTACGGTAACTAGCATTAATCAAAACATCATCAATTGGCGTCCATGTAAACTTACCGAAGTATTCTTCCCGCTCATTGGTAATATCAGGCAGAGTACCACGAGCGTTGGTGCCACTTTCTTTTGCGTCGTCACGGGTGTAGTAAGAACCATAAAAATAGAGCTGATCTTCAATTAGTGGCCCACCTAGACCCACAGTGATATAGCCGATATCATCCTCTGTACTTAGACCGTCTTCGTCATCTGCTTGCAAAGAACCTTTTTGCAGACGATAAGTGATATTGCCCTTAAATTCATCGGTTCCTGATTTACTTTCAGTATTCAAGGTTACGCCAGCATTTCGATTAAAGCCGACGGCCCTTGCACCGCCGCGCTCGACAGAAACGTGTGCAATGTCGTGGGTTGATGGAGACGAGGCTAAAACACCAAACAAAGGAGTAGAAAGGTTCGCGCCATCCATTTTGTAGCCGTTATCCTGGCCACTTGCACCCGCACTCGGACCACGTACGCTGTCAGAGGTCACTTGAACACCAGGTATTAAACGAAGTAACGAGCTGTATTCGACAGCGGTCGGCAGCACATCTAAGGCGTCGGAATTAAGGGAATTACCCAGTGATGAATTTGTCGAAGTTGTTAATGCTTGACCATAAACAACTATTTTTTCTGCATTGCTAGAACCTAGTTGAAAGTCAAGTGTCTTTCTTTGCTCAAGTAGTACAGCAGTGTTGACAGTTTGTGATTCACTATTAGGTGAACTAAACGTTATCTCGTAATTACCCGGGGGTAAAAGTTGTAGTCGGTAGCTACCATCGGAATTGGATGTTGTTTTTCGTGCTTTAGGCAATACATCACCTTTCGCCTCGATTGATACACCTTCAAGTGGTAAGCCATCTGGTCCTGTGATTTTACCTATAATTTCACCTACCTGCGCAGCATATGCGTTCATTCCTAACAGAAGCAATGCAAACAGTGAAAAAGATCGTAAAGAATATTTCATAATGTTCCCCATAGTAAGGTATGAAAGCTTAATGTTTTTCTGAGAGCCTGATGTAAGCGCCTTTCCATAAAATGTACGTGCTGTGTTGACATGTGTTCCACCTGGTATCTTTTTAATTATATTCCTAGCGGTATACCTACTAATTTCGTTCCGCCTTAACTTTACTGACACTCGCTTTAAGTAGGAGCAACTTCATTTAACAAACAATAACCATAGACGTCAAGAATAATATTTTCCATTTATAATAATTAGTAGTAATAAATTATACATTCATAGGTTCTAAGAATAAGTGAATACATAATTCCATTAACACGGTGAGCTCAGCGCCACTATAGAGTTTGATAGCAAGCAAAAAGCGCGATAAATTCTAATAATCAGTTACAATCAAGCAAAAATTGGGTGTAGAATATTTATTCACAAGCTTATTATTTTTTATAATTATTTATTCTTTAACTAGGGTTTACCATGCGACTGCGTACTCGTTTTTCTTTATCTAGCTTAGTCAATAGGCGACAAGGTAGCAAAACTCTAGGACTTTTGGGCCTACTTTTGCTATTGGTTAGTTGTTCAAACTTGCCACTCTCGTATATGCAATCAAAGAACTATAGTCAACGAATCAAGTTTTTGGTTATGCATTACACCGCTATTGACTATCAAAAGTCCGTTACAGCACTGGTCGATGAAGGCGGTTTGAGCTCACACTACCTGATACCAGAACGCAATGACCCAAGTTATAAAGACGGTGCCTTGAAAGTCATACAACTAGTAGAAGAATCAGGCAGAGCGTGGCATGCAGGCAACAGTTATTGGCAAGGTCGTGAAGACTTAAATGATCAAAGCATCGGCATTGAGATTGTCAATGTGCCCCATTGTATGCGAGATAGCGCAACGTTAGATGGCCCCAAACGCGAAAATGCGCCAGATCGCTTGTGCATATTCCCCGATTACGATCCCAAACAAATAGAATTGCTGATTGCCTTAGCAAAAGACATCCTAAAACGTAATCCTGATATATTACCTACCGCTGTCGTTGGTCACTCTGATATTGCTCCCACCCGTAAGAATGATCCTGGCCCACGTTTTCCGTGGTACCAACTTTATCAGGCTGGTATCGGGGCTTGGTATGATAACGACACCTTACAAAAATATTGGCAGCTATTTAATCAAGCACCCTTGAGCATTGGCCTAATGCAACATGCATTAAACCGTTATGGCTATGGCATCATCGAAACAGGTATAGCGGACGGCGCCACTTTTGATACTTTGTCGGCTTTCCAAATGCATTTTTTGCCTTGGTCGGTTAGTGGCCAACTTGACAGTAAAACCGCGGCAACCTTGTTTGCCTTAATCGAAAAGTATTTCCCTGAACAAATAGAAGGGCTATTACTGCGTTATGCAGCAGAACAACAGCCCATCAAGGCAGCCACTACTATGGGGTTTTATCAGGTAGATGAGTCTTTTCCCAATATAGAGCGCAGTACCCGAGAATGGGTAAATGATCGCACTATATTCAAAGCTTACCAAGGCGAAGGACAGATTATTTTGGACAATGTTGATGCCCAAAGTGCCGATATCTACATCAATGGCCAAAAGCTCAATATCGAAAACGCATTGCAACCTTACCAACGCTATGAGTATAGCCTCGCCCGTCGCACCAAAGAAGGTGAAAATACCTTAAAGATAGAAAACGTCTTGCCCGAAGGCAGCAGCATCAGGGTGATGATCCCTTATCCCACCTTGCTCGATTCTACTGCCCAAAATCAAAGGCGATTTTCAAAAGTAGATGAATTGATCAATAGTGATGTTGCAGCAGGTTTTCCTGGCGCAGTGCTGTTAGTGGTAAAAGATGGAAAAATTATTAAGCGCAGCGCTTATGGCTATGCTCGGAAATATGCTGATGGCGGCCTACCCTTAGACCAGTCCGTGAAAATGCAAGCTAATCAGCTTTTTGATTTAGCCTCCAATACTAAAATGTTCGCCACCAACTTTGCTTTAATGAAACTCGTGTCTGAAGGCAAGATTGATGTCACCCGCCCCCTCAGTGAATATTTACCTGAGTATCAAGGCCAAGGCCGAGAAAGCCGTTTAGTGCGCGACTTATTAACCCATACCGCAGGTTATTCACCACAAGTGCGTTTTTTCACTAAGGATAATGAACTAGGCCCGCGCTTTTTTTCCCAAAATAAAAAGCAAACCGAACATTTGTTACTCAGTCGTGTGCCCTTCGAAATAGGCCGTCAAACTAAGGCTGTCTATAGCGATACAGATTACATGTTGTTAGGTTTATTGGTGGAACGCATAAGCCATATGTCACTTGACCGTTACCTTGAGCAAGAGATTTATCATGCTCTAAATTTATCCAATACCCTGTTTAACCCCTTGCAAAAAGGCTTTTCTAAGCAACAATTTGCTGCCACTGAAATTCAAGGTAATACCCGCGGGGGCACCGTCGATTTCGACAACGTACGTACTTACGTATTGCAAGGTGAAGTGCACGATGAAAAAGCCTTTCATTCCTTTGCAGGTGTTGCTGGACATGCGGGTTTGTTTTCTGACGTGGACGACCTAGCGATACTTGCTCAAACCCTGCTGAACGGCGGTGGATACGGACGGATAAAAGTATTCGATCGTGCAGTATTAGACAAATTTACTAAACCAGAAGAGGGTGATAGTAGTTTTGGTTTAGGCTGGCGCCGCGCTGATCAGGGACAAAGTAAATGGCACTTTGGCCCCTACGCAAGCCCCTATGCTTATGGGCATACCGGCTGGACAGGCACTGTGACTGTGATTGACCCTGCCTATGATTTAGCTATTATTCTGCTCACCAACGCTCGCCACACTGAAATTGTTGAGCGCGAAGATGGCAAGGGCCCTGAATTTAAGGGCAAGCTATTTGAAACAGGTAAATACGGCAGCATTATTAGTTTGGTTTATGAAGCCTTGCTCGAAACCCCATAGGAGGATGTAATGCCAAAGTTTAGCCGATCTTTTTTACTTTTAATCACTTTGGTTAGCATCAACCTGTCTATTCGAGCACAGGAATTTAATCAGCAAAAAGTGCATGACATCATGCAGCACTTTCAAGTACCCGGTGCGGCGATTGGCATCATTAAAAACGGTCAAGTAATAGCAGCACAAGGTTTTGGCGTCAAAACACTCGGTAAAGACGATCCCGTCGATGCCGACAGTATTTTTAAAATTGCCTCTAATACTAAAGCGTTTACTTCTGCCGCTTTAGCCATCTTAGTTGACGAGGGCAAGATAAATTGGAACGGTAAGGTTCAGTCCTACTTAAGTGATTTTAAATTGTATGACCCTTGGGTGAGTCAGCACTTTAACCTGATTGATTTACTCACTCATCGCAGTGGCTTAGGCCTTGGTGCTGGTGATTTAATGCTGTGGCCAGAGCCCTCTAGTTTTAGTCGCCAAGAAGTGCTGCACAATCTACGCTACCTTAAGCCTACGGGTGAGTTTCGTGCTGACTATGCTTACGACAACTTACTCTACATTGTAGCCGGAGAAATCATCCCTGCGGTCACCGGTCAAAGTTGGGAGAACTTTGTTGAACAACGCATTATGCACACCCTCGGCATGACTAACTGTTTTGCCGGTAAAGTCAGTCAAGCCAAGCAGCAAAACGTCGCTACGCCACATGGCATCGTCAATGGCCAATTACAAACCATTATTCGCAGTATCGATTCGACTAAGCCCAGCGTATCTGGCCCAGCTGGCGGCATTCAGTGTAGCTTAAACGACATGCTGCGCTGGGTAAAAGTACAGCTTAGTCAGGGAAAAATCGATGACACTCAACGTTTGTTCAGTGCCCAGCAACACAAGATGATGTGGCAAGCCCAAACCATCATGCCCTTATCGACTGCTAGTAAAAGACGCGATAACAGTCATTTTAGTGCTTATGCGTTGGGCTGGCGGGTGAATGACATGGACGGCACCTTGCAAGTGCATCACACCGGCAGTTTAGCCGGTATGTATTCTTTTGTGAGTTTGTTTCCAGAATTAGATTTAGGTTTTGTGGTACTGACTAATCAGCAGTCTAGTGCGGCACGAAGTGCTCTGATGTATAGCGTAATGAAACCCTATTTAGGCGATACACAAACGGATTGGTTAGCACAATTCAGCCCTAAACCGCGTCCAGTTGACCAGCAAACAGTCAGCACAAAAGGAGGCTCTCAATTCCAGCTTGCCAGTATAAAAACCAAAGGTAACAAAGACTACATCGGGGTTTATGATGATCCGTGGTTAGGGCGTTTTATTATAGAAAATCAAGAGGATGGTGCACTGCAAGTCCACTCAATACGTGTCGAGAAATTGATCGGTAGCTTGTTTGAAGTTGGTAAAGATTCGCTATTGATCCGCTGGCATGACCGCAGCTTAGAAGCTGACGCCATTATCAGCTTTAAACGTGACAGCACAGGCGAGGTTAGCGGCATGAGCATCGCCCCTGAATCGAGCAACATTGATTTTAGTTATGACTTTCAGGATTTAGATTTTACGAAGGTTAAAAACCCCTAAGTCTTATGTGCTTAAAATAGCTTAGCCCCAAATAACCAGTAAAGCGGCTATAGCAATTAGTACAAAACCAAAGGCATCTTTAATTTTTACTTTTTGTTTTAACCAATAGGTGGAAATCAATATGGTAAAAAATATTTCAACCTGCCCCAGCGTTTTAACATAGGGCACATTTTGAATAGACATGGCGCTAAACAAACTAATTGAGCCTAGACAACTGCTGATACTAATTAACAGAGTTAATTTGGGATGCAGCCATAAGGCCTTCAAGGTACTGGGGTCAACCAATATCAAAAATATTAATAATACCAGGGTCTGCAAGCTAATGATCATCAATAGCACCCATGCTGCTCTGTAGGGAAAGGGTAAATCTAATAGTAGACTGGCCTCTCTAACCCATAATGCCGTCAGGGCAAAGGCAGTACCGCAGGCCAGACCCATGACAACAGTAGCTATAGATAAAGAGCGATACCCTTTTGCTGCACTCAACATAAACACGGCAAACCCACCAATTAAAACCCCTAGCCAACCTAATAAAGACAAGGTAGTGCCAAAAAATACGGTAGCTAATACGGCCGCCACTAAGGCTTCACTTTTTGCCAAACCTGCACCAACCGCAAAATTATTCATTTTAAACAATTTAACCATCAAGCTAGTTGCCAGAATTTGTGCACTCGCAGCACCGACAACATACCAGTAATAGCGGGCGGTAAAGGTGGGGATTTCAGTAGGCTCTATGGCATATAATAACCACAAATATAAGGCGGCAATCGGTCCAGCCCAGATAAAACGAGCGAGGGTCACTCCCAGTGTTTTTACTTCTTTCGCCAATTGGCTTTGAAAGGCATTGCGCCAAGCTTGCATAAACACCGCAAACAAAGTTAAGAAAATCCACGTCATGACGGGCCCCACTGCTAAAGTGGCGCTAGTGTAGCCCGAAACGTTAAACCAAGATTGAGTGTTTTATTTAATCTAATAGCTAAAGCAGCTATGGCATTTTAAGTCTCACCTACAATAGTGCACGCACGTCATTGAGCGCCTCGACCGAAAAACCTCGATCGTAGAAATAAATAATTTTGCCTTGCTCATCCAACAGCATCACTCTGGCGTTATTGGGTTTTTGATTACCGGTGAACTGTTGCACTTTTTCACCATCTTCATACACCGTAATAACTCCTTTCCACAGTTCTTTGGGAATACCTGAGCGCATACCGCTATCAATAAAAGTACTAAACATACGGGGGAACATGCCTTGAATAGTAGGAATTTCGTAGGCATTAACCACCGTTTGAGTCATATCTAAACCGATTAACCAGCGGTCGATATCAAACTGAGTATCCTGTTTGTAACCAAACAACAATAAGGTCTTGTTACCCCTAAAATCATCAGGAATAGACACTTTCTCGCCTGCAAGACTTTGCCCAGATACTTGTACCATGGCATCGCCAATGGTCAGTTCACCGGGAAGCTCATAGCTTGAACACCCCATCAAGCCCAAAGTTAAGCATACGGCCACAATAAAATTTTTCATAAATAATCCCCTAGTTCATTGAATGCGTTGCACGCACTGGAGTAAAAGTTAGTTTTCTGTTGCTGTTGCTCGGGGAGCCACACTCGTCGCTCGAAACCCGCAGCACGCGGCTCATAGCTATCTTCCCCTTTCATCTTCGTACTTTAAAATGCACATCCATTTCACCTAAACCTGCATATTTTATCGAAATGTCAGTATTCAGTGGCACATCGATCAAACCGGCATAAGAGCCGGTAATTGCCGCCTGACCAGCTTCAATATCAATACCCTGCTGACGTAAAAACTCTACCAGCCAATACAAAGGTGCTCGTGGCATAATATTGGGGTGTTTACCGGCAAAGTGTTGAATATTTTCAGCATAACTCAGGGTGATATCTATGTGACTTGCCGCTCTAGCCAAATCGGTAGCAACTTGAGGACCCACAAACAAGCCTTGATTAACCAAACCATCGGCGAGTTTATCAAAATGGGTGCACAAATCAGTTTGAGCATAATTAAAATAAATTAATTCCAAGGCCATGTGTGTGCGACCAATAGCAGCATCGATTTCATCTGTCGAATATGCCTCATCGCGCGCAGGTAGACCCTGTGCAAAATAAAACACGAGCTCAGGTTCGATGCGTGCTACGTCATTGTCAGGCCAAACAGCAGTAGGTGGAACGGTATTAATGGTGCTGGTAAAAATAGGCGCCACCACCCATTTGCCGTCTATGGGCTGCAAACACTTCCAAGCTCCCACAGTATCGCCCAGTTGCTCGAACCATAAGCGGCTCACAGCCTGTTGAATTGAAAAAGCACTTTGATTGTCATTAGGTCGACAATCAGCAGGCAATAGATCACCTTTTTGCCCCTTCAAACGTCTTGATATTAAAAGCGACGCGGCCTTTTCAGTAGGAGTTACGCTGTGCATGTTGTTCCTTAAAAGCAGCACAAAGACTAGTACTGCAGTGTGCCACAACAAAAGCGTAAGTCACTACTACACTAAGCTAATATTTTAGCTGGCGATAAATGATAACATTTTACCGACTAACAAGCCCCCGCCAGTACCAATGATATAGCCGAGCATAGCCATTAAAACACCCACTGGGATCAAAGCTTTTGAATAGGATGCTGCCAGGATAGGTGCAGAGGCCACACCACCAATATTCGCTAGTGATGCGACCCCACAAGTGAATAAATCCAGTTTGAGCCATTTCGCCATAAGCACCATGATCAGTGCATGTATCGCTAAAATAACCAAACCTAAAATGATATAAATTGGCGCTTGCGTAAGTTCAGCAAAATTGGCTCGTGAGGCAATCAGAGCAATAATCAGATATAACATCAACATCGATAACTGACTGGCACCGGCAATTTTACCCAAGGGTGTTAAGGCCCCAATTACACCAGCCAAGGTTACAATTAATACCGTCCAAGCCGTGGGAGTGAAATAGCTTGAAGTGGGCAAATTAAGTGCCGCACTTTGCGCCAAGGCTGACATCAGTAGAGCACTGGCTAGTAAAATTAATAGACCACCGACATTAACCGGACGTTGCTCATCTTCGAGTTCGATATTGGCACCAATTTTTTCAAGTATTTGGCTATCCGCTTTTACCCAGCGATTAAAGCGTTTGGCGTGGGGCACTAGGGCCAATAAAAACATAACCCACATGGCGTAGTCGATTGAATCAATCAATAAGGTATAACCCATGCTGGCATCGGGCACATCTAAGGCCAACTGCACGGCCACCATGTTGCCAGTGCCGCCCATCCAACTGCCACTCAAAGCCGCCAAAGTCTTCCACGCCTCCGGTTGCAAGTAACTTTGAAACAGGGCAAAGGCTACAACAAAAGCGATACCAATGCTGACAGCCGCAATAAAAAAGGCTAACAACATTCTGCCACCCAACTGTTTAATTTGACGCAAATCGGCATCAAGCAACATCAAAAAAATCATTGCCGGTAACAGGTTGTTACGCAGCATTTTGTAAGCGTTATTAATTTCTTCGGTTTTTTCCCAAACCCCAAATGTAGAACACAACATCACTACAAAATACAGCGACACAATGGCCGGTAAATATTCAAACAAGCGCCAACGGGTAGTATTTTCTAATACCTTGAGCATCGCGGCGATGACTAACAAGGCGGTAACATAAATAAATGAGGTAGTAATCAACCTGCGGTTCTCCTACTTTACAACTTGGTTGGCAGCAAATAGCTCAAGCATACTTTGGGTCAATAAGGATTGCATTTTTATACCTGCATAATTGACATAAATGTCGCCATCACCAGGTTCTGCTGATTGCGCCGCTAGCGTAAACTCGAGGCCGCCTTGAAAATGAGGCAAACTGACATGAGCCAACACCACGTTTTCACCGGCGCCGCGTGTTTCACTGGGACCCCAACCGATTTTTTGCCAAATACGCCATTGGCCTTGGGTGGCCTCATCTAATACTTTTTTAGGATCGGATGGCAGTTCTCCTGCGATAGCGGTGGCAATGGCATGATGCAACATAGTACTAATACCTTGCAGCATGCCACCATCAACATGCTTGATATCCGAATGGCCCTTACCAAAAAACAATACCTGCACATCTTCACTTTGCAAATATGGTAGGCGGGTGACCGGGTCGCGTTCATGCACAGCCAAACGTTTAAGCCATTCTGCTTGCGCTAGGGTAGTCATGGGTTTATTACCCGTTAAGCCACAATGTTCACAGCGATAACTTTGATAACCCAAGTCATCAATACTTTGTGCTATATAATCTACTCGAAAAAGCTTGTCACCTTGGTGCCACTGACTATCAATAGGTTCGAATACTTTATTGGCATATGCGCCACGAAATCGAATACTGGGGTTACTTAACAATAACCACTGATCGTGAAATAAAGCGGTAAGGTGATCACGCCCTGCTACGTTCATAAAATAGGTAGCAATAGCATTAGAATCACCATCAGCTAGACCAAAAGGTTCATAACTGTGGATGCTAGTAATTAAATCTGCGATAGGAATATTCCCCGCTAAACTTTGTCCACCAAATTCGCCCGCACTTAATTGTCGAACCTTTGCCACCGCAGCAGTAAAAGCAAATATCTTTGACGAGCTCCACGGCTCGTAAAGCTCATTTTCACTGTCTTGGTTAGCTAAATATCGATAGCTCAAAGTCGCGTTAGGTGAAATAGACTCAGCTTTATAATCAATTACCAGAATTCGCCCGAGCGCCTTAGGTGCTGTAAAAAACTGCCCATCTTTGGCAATTCGTTGCTCCCAGCCAGCTCGAAAGTAATCAACCTGCGCTGAACTTAAATAAGAGCTTGTGGACGATGCTAATGGCAAAACGCCACCGATTTGACGAGAACGCATATCCGCAGCTTGAAAAGGTGGCGCATTCATCACTTCAGCATAAAAGTCGACAACTTGCTGTGGTACAGCAGGTTCAAGTGTTGGGCTGGCTTGTTGTGCTTGAATGTTAGTGGCAATAACACTGAGTAACAAGGCAAGTCGTATGACCATAGTTTTGCTCATAAGCTCTCCATATTCATAGTTTAAAAAAATATTGGAATAATTTATTAGTAGACAATTAACTTTGGGCTGAGTCAATATTTAACTAGAAATTTACATATTTCACCCGCGCTGGTAACTCACATACAAGCCAAATAGCTTTACTGTTTAACTGACAAATCACTGCTTTAAACTCAATTTAGTCGGTAGAAAGAGCAGAACAGTGATATAACTATTTTTCAATCCCATCAGGATTAGCTTGTTGAAATAAATATTCCTATGTTAGGCTTTTGTTTGGAATACAATATTGTTCAAGGCGATATAATGGATAACAACTTAACACTTTATGCAGGTATTGACGGCGGTGGCTCTAAATGCAGTGCCATTCTGTTTAATCATAAAGGTGAGTTTGTTGCTCAAGGTATCGCTGGCGCCGCCAATGCAGCCAGAGATTTACCCCTTACATTACACTCAATTGTCAGCTCTATTGAGCTGGCTTTAAAACACACTCAACTGGGTTTAGAATCACTATCGCGTATACATGTTGGTGCGGGCTTGGCAGGAGCTTGTGTACCCAATGTCAACGCCAAATTGCTGAGCTGGAAGCATCCTTTTGCCAGTTTTAAGGTCGCCAGCGATTTAACCACGGCTTGTTATGGAGCCCATGCAGGGAATGATGGCGCCTTATTAATCGTGGGTACTGGATCATCTGCTGCACGCATGCAACAAGGACAGTTAAGCCAATTTGGTGGACATGGTTTTGTCTTAGGTGACAAAGGCAGTGGTGCATGGTTTGGCCGAAAAGCAGTAGCTATAACCTTAGAAGCACTAGATGGTCTTATTGGCTTTAGTCCACTCAATACACACATAATGACCACCCTAGGGGTGAATAGTAGTACTGACCTATTACAAAGTATGATCAGCGCCAGTCCAAGCCAATTTGCGGCATTAGCGCCAGGCATTATCGCCTTGGCAAAGCAAGGTGATAAGATTGCTATAGCACTAATAGAAGAAGGTGTAGCCTACTTAGACAAACTTTGCCGCCGCACTTTACAAGATACTACGCTGTCTTTAGTACTTATGGGGGGCTTAGCACCCTCGCTTGAACCGTGGTTAAGTAGCTTGGTGCGCGAGCGTATCGTCAAAGCGCTCGCGGGGCCAGAATGGGGAGCCATGCAACTGATGCAATCTGAACTGCGCTTGGCATGTTAGTTTTATTTGCGCGCTCGCCTCAAACCGCATCGACCCAGTTAAAGATGAGTAACTACTATGTTTAATTTAGCTCTTTTCAAGTTTAAAGCCAGTCGCTGGCAGCAACGAGTGTTGCAACTGTGGCTAGTACTATACTCACTTGCCTTATGTAGTGCGCTCGCCCACAGCGCCAGCAATATACCTGATGTAAGCCCCCAACAACTCAACGCACAATATTGGCAAGCCAAACCGGTGAGCGATGAGGACAAGCGGATGAAAACCAGCCAAATAAAAGCTTTTAATCAGCACCTTTTTGCCAACAGTGAGCATATGGTTCACCCCTTAGAAACCCAATCTGTTCTAGACAAAATCACTTTGGACAACAAAATAGCCAGTATTAGCAGTGTGCCAAGTAGCGCACGCTTTTATGCCGACGGTACCCCAGTAAATCCTCAACACTTTCAAACTTATCTCGATAATACAAACAGAGACGCCCTTAAAAATATCAATGAAGTACAGTTTGGTTTGGTGGTTAGACGTTCAGCTTTACGCACATTTCCTACCTTAGATCGGGTATTCAACGAGCAAATGGACTTAGATTTAGATCGCTTTCAGGAATCTGCTGTCTTCCCTGGTGAGGCAGTGGCGGTGCTGCATCAAAGCGCCGACCAGCGTTGGTATTTGGTGCAAAACTACAACTACCTCGCTTGGGTGCAGCAAGACGCTATCGCTATTGGTAGTAAACAGCAAATTCAAGAATTTGTTGAGCATCAAGACTTTTTGCTGATCACCGGCTCGAAGGTATTCACTTCTTATGTGCCCTCAGAGCCGAGGGTTTCGCAACTACAGTTGGATATGGGAGTAAAACTGCCTTTGTTGAGTGAGGCCCAACAACAGCCAGAGCTATATGGCCAAAGCACGGCCACCAGCTATGAAGTTGCCTTACCTGTGCGTAATGATGACGGCAGCCTGAGCGTCAAGACTGCTTTAATTGGCCGTACCCAAGATGTCAATGTAGGTTACCTCGCTTACACCTCGCACAACCTTATTGCCCAAGCGTTTAAATTTTTGGGTGAACGCTATGGTTGGGGTCACGACTATAATGGTCGCGATTGCACCGGTTTTGTTGGTGAAATATATAAAACCTTTGGCATCTTTATGCCACGTAATTCAGGTCAACAAGGAGCGGGCGAATATGGCATAAATCATCGTTTTGATGATAAGTCTGAGATCAGCAGTAAACTGGCTGTGATCGAACAATTGCAAGTAGGTGATCTCATCTATATTCCGGGCCACGTTATGCTGTATTTAGGTGAAGAAAATAATCAACCTTTCGTGATCCATGATGTGAAAGGACTGGCGTATTGGACGCCTGATGGCAATTATTACACTGGTGTGCTTAACGCCGTATCAGTAACGCCTTTAATCAAGTTGCAGCTCAATAAAGAAACCACTTATCTCGATAAAATCTATAATATCAAACGCATCACACACAACAGTACAGTAGGACAATAAGTAAGCATGAAAATTACCGCAATTCGCTTTGCTAAAATGGAAGTGCCATTAAAAACACCTTTTAAAACGGCCTTACGTACGGTGCAGAACATTAGTGATTTAGTGGTTATTATTGAGACTGATAGTGGCATATTGGGTTATGGTGCCGCGCCAGCGACTCCAGTAATAACTGGTGATACCCACGGCTCAGTGTTTTATGCAATTGATAAAATTATTGGCCCACAGATCATAGGTAGGCATATTGAAGATCTTAATGTCATTTGCCATACCATCCAACATGCTATGGTGGCTAATAACAGTGCTAAAGCAGCGCTTGAAATTGCTATTTACGATCTTTGGGCTAAGCACTTTAATGCCCCTTTGTACAAATTACTTGGCGGCGGTAATCCACATTTGCGCACAGATGTCACCATCAGCGTTGACCATGTAGATAAAATGTTGGCTGATGCTAATTTAGCCCTGAGTCAGGGTTTTGACATACTCAAAATTAAGATTGGTACCGACATTGAAAATGACATAGCCCGTGTGTGGGCCATCTATCAAGAAATAAACAAACGGGCTAGTTTAAGGCTCGATGTCAATCAAGGATGGAGCGCCAAAGAAACCGTTTATGCCCTGCAAAAACTAGAGCATATGGGCGTTGAATTAGAGCTAATTGAGCAACCGGTTAAAAGCAAGGATATTGAGGGCTTGCGCTACATCAGTCAGCGTATTACTACGCCGATAATGGCCGATGAAAGTGCTTTTTCACCGCTACAGGTTGTTGAACTCATTCGCACCGGTGCTGCCGATATCATCAATATCAAATTAATGAAAAGTGCTGGCTTGAGTCAAGCCATTAAAATTGCTGATTTAGCTGAACTGCATAACATACCTTGTATGATTGGCTGCATGCTTGAAGGCAGTATAAGTGTAGCTGCGGCAGCGCACTTGGCTAGCGCCAAAGCATCAAGTATCAGTCTGATAGATTTAGACGGACCGACATTAGGTCAATATGACCCGGTGGTCGGCGGTGTTAGTTTTGAACACTCACACATTCATCTCGGTCAAGGTCCAGGACTGGGCATTGAAGGAATCACCGGTTTACAGGAGCTAACATGGCCTTTTTAAGCAAACACAACACTGTCAAACTAAGCATAGTTATATTGATGACCCTACTCGCAGCTTGTGCGCAAATATCAAAAAACGACTTACCTTTATTGCAAAGAGTCGATACCAAACAAGTGGTTGTCGTGATTGCCGACAATTGGGAAGCCACCACTGCCACTTTGCAAAAGTTCGAATGGCAAAATGGTAATTGGCAAGAAGTCGATACGGCCTTTCCGGTTAATATTGGTCGTACCGGACTGGCTTGGGGATTGGGTTTACATTCAGCCCAAAAAGGCTATTACAAACAAGAAGGCGACGGTAAAGCGACGGCCGGTGTGTTTGATTTAAGCCAAACCTTTGGTTATTTAGATCAACTTGACACCACCATGCCCTATAATCCGATGACAGCTAGTAACTACTGCATCGACGTAAATGGTTCACCTTTGTACAACCAAATCGTTGATGAAACCATAGTTGGCAAAGAGGCGACCAAAGACTCAAGCGAGCCTATGCGCCGAGATATACACAACAACAATCAAGATATTTATAAAAAAGGCATCATACTAGACCACAACGTTGCCAATATTAGCGACCAAGGCAGTTGTATCTTTTTACACCTTTGGTTTGGCCCCGGGGTACCCACAGCAGGATGCACAGCAATGGCCGAACCCAATATGGACAGATTATTAGCTTGGTTAGATCCCAAAAAGAGCCCACGCTATGTTGCCCTACCACGCGCACAGTATCTAGCCAAACAACAAGCATGGGGCCTGCCCGTCATTAAATAGCAGGCCATGTATTCTGCTATTCGCAGCTGAGCAATGCCGGTCACCGGCTGCTCCTACAACAGACTAACTGCTTTGTTTTACCTCCGTGAACTCTGTGCCCTCTGTGGTGAGATTGCTTTTTTTTGATTTTTGCTCGTATTATTGTGGCATACTAAATCTATACACTTAATGTTCGCAGCTAAAGCAGCTCCTACAACAGAAACCTCCGTGAACTCTGTGCCCTCTGTGGTGAGATCGCTTTTGTTTTGATTTTTGCTCGTATTATTGTGGCATACTAAATCTATACACTTAATGTTCGCAGCTAAAGCAGCTCCTACAACTGACTAACTGCTTTGTTTTCCCTCCGTGAACTCTGTGTCCTTATATGGACTCCCTCAATACTGTCAATCGTTGTTTTAATTAAACTAAGTTAGATGCTTGCTTATA
>NZ_JBDYKM010000030.1:0-39601 GCF_040012495.1 Paraglaciecola sp. 25GB23A | reverse complement strand
CTAACCACTTCTTCCATTGACCAGCTTTGTGCCAGCGCTTTATCCACATACACCACCACATGCGTGTGATTACTCATCACCGCATAGGCCGCAATATCAATAGCGAAGAGGGATGATAAAAACAATAAACGCGCCTCCACCCAGCCGCGGCGGTGCTCATAGCTTTGGCCGGTAACAGTATCTCGGCCACACAAAAAAGAATGGCGAACACAGCGCGAGACACAGTGATAATAAGGGGTATCAATAAGACTGATTTGGCTTTGACGTGATTGGGGCATGACAGACCATCCGTGGTTGTTTGAACCTTTAAAGCGTAGTTCAAAACTGACTTTTTGCCAATTTATTATGGGTGTCATAATAGCGTTGATTACAATGGCTGTCTTTTTAATCTTACTCTTAGTCCCCTTATCATGGCTGTCTTAATTGCTTGCAACATAGCCAAGCGTTGTAATGGTGCAGTTTGTGTCAAATATCTAAATTATTCTAATGTTGCCGCCCAATAACGAACACAAATTGCCTTGTTTCCAGCAATCAACCTGATTTGGTAGGTTATGAGTAAAGGCCCAACTATCATTAAAACCGGGGATAGAAAGCAAGTAAGCAGCCAATCCACTTTATAAGCGATAACTTATAGAAATGGATTGGTTTGACTCAATATTTACTCAGGTCTATCTGTCACCGCCCCAGTGGAAGCAGAGCTGACCGTTCTGGCGTATTTTGCAAGCAATCCTCTGGTATATTTAGGGACGGGTTGTTGCCAATTTTGCTTTCTCCTAGCCATTTCTTCATCACTGATATTGAGCGTCATCTGGCGGCTTTGTGCATCAATAGTAATGCTATCTCCATTTTCTACCAAGGCGATAGCTCCGCCTTCGTAAGCTTCAGGCGTTATATGCCCTACCACAAACCCTCGACTACCACCTGAAAAGCGACCATCGGTGATAAGAGCAACATCGTTACCTAAGCCTTTACCCATAATAGCCGAGGTGGGGCTCAACATTTCTCGCATACCGGGACCACCTCGCGGGCCTTCATAACGAATGACAACCACATCTCCGGCGACCACTTTGCCATCGATAATAGCGGCAAAACCTTGTTCTTCTGAGTCATACACTTTGGCTGAGCCGGTGAAGCGTAAACCTTCTTTACCGGTGATTTTTGAAACCGCACCTTCAGGGGCTAAATTGCCAGTCAAAATAACCAAATGACTGTCTTTTTTGATAGGTTTATCAAAGGGTAAAATAATCGTCTGTCCGTCTGGATAATCTGCAACCCCAGCCAAGTTTTCGGCCATAGTATGACCCGTTACCGTCATGCAGTCTCCGTGCAACATGCCCGCATCCAACAAACGTTTCATCAGTGGTTGAATGCCGCCGATTTCTATTAATTCAGACATCAAATATTGACCGCTGGGTCGCAAGTCAGCAATCACAGGTGTTTTTTCACCAATTCGCACAAAATCATCTAATGTCACTTCTACGCCAATGGCGTCGGCCATGGCAATTAGATGCAGCACAGCATTGGTCGAGCCTCCAAGAGTAATGATCAATGTGATCGCATTTTCAAAAGCCTTTTTGGTCATAATATCAGAGGGTTTGATATCGTGTTCAAGCAGGTAAACAATGGCTTTGCCCGCATCAATACAGTCTTGTTTTTTGTTGGCTGAAACCGCGTTTTGTGCAGAACTGTTTGGCATACTCATACCCAAAGCTTCGATCGCCGAAGCTAAAGTATTTGCGGTATACATACCGCCACAAGATCCAGCTCCGGGTATCGCAGTTTTTTCAATATGTTCTAGTTGAGTGATGGGGATATCACCCGCAGCATAACTGCCCACCGCTTCGAATACTGATACTATATCAGTATGGTTTTCGCCTGGTAAAATAGTGCCGCCATAGACAAAAATTGATGGGCGATTCAAACGTGCCAAGCCCATCAAACAACCTGGCATATTTTTATCACAGCCACCAATGGCGATAATGCCGTCATGCCCCATGCCGGCTGATACCGCTTCGATAGAATCGCAAATAACCTCACGCGATACCAAGGAGTACTTCATACCTTCGGTACCCATAGAAATACCGTCAGAGATGGTAATGGTGTTATAAATCACGCTTTTAGCACCTGCACTATCTACGCCTTTACCCACTTCTTCTGCAAGAGTATTAATGTGCATATTACATGGCGTAACCATTGACCATGTTGAAGCAATACCCACCTGTGATTTTTTGAAATCCGCATCGCCAAAGCCTACAGCTCTTAGCATAGAGCGACTCGGAGCCTGAGCGGCACCATCTACGATTTTATGTGAATATTTGCGCGGTTTATCGGTACTCATTTTTAACTCTGCATTTTCAAATTTGATAGCTGCAACTATAGAGTTGTATAGCCAAATAAACAAACTAAGCCTATGAATTAAATGGTCTTATTTAGATGATTTTATAGAACAAGTTTTTCAAACTTAGAAGCGGGTAAAAGCGGGCTAATTAGCAGCTTAAGTTGCATTGCAACACACTGGGCCGTATTGTTGTGCGATAGCTACACGCTATGAGCTGAATCAGCAACAATTTTGGAGGGCAACTGATGGCAACTGACAACACAAATCAAAATGAACATGGTATCGCGAACTTTGCAGCCTTGAAGACCGCTATTGCTAATGGAGAAGAGCAGTCAATACGCTCATTATTGCCAGACGAACCGATGCAAGATCTTGAAAAAAGCTATCTCATTGAGCTAGCTAAACTCAACAACAACCACACAATCATAAGTTTACTTGAAGATATCCAGGTTAAAAAATAAGTAGACGAAAAATTGATTTAAAAAAGAATATGATGAGGTGATAGGAGCATCTATCTGAAGGGTGCTATTACGAGAGTTTTTTACTTAAGCCACGATTTAACCGACGCTATCAATTAGCTTTTTGTCTGAAAATCTATGCCGCCCAAGAAAAATATCCTTGAGCAGCAAGACCTATTTTCTTAACTTACCGTGAGTATTGCTTAGCGCGCTTACCGCGTAATACTCTCTTCTTAGGTCCAGTTTCGGTTGGTTTGTTGGTCTTTTTCAAACGCGCGGGCTTGGCGGTCGTTTTATCACTCGACTCTTCACTGGCTTTGGCGCGGCGTGGTTTTCCTTTAGGCTGTTTGTCACCCGTGTTTTCCATGTCAATAATGGTTTCGCTAGCTCTATTTGAGCGGCCTGATAGTACCTTACGCGAAATACTTTTAAGCAGAGAACCACGGCTACTGACTTCAAAACCAGGTTTAACGATACGTTTAATATCAGTACCAATGAGCTTTTGAATACGTTCTAAGGTTTGTTCTTCTTCACGGCTTACAAATGAAATGGCATTACCTGCAGCCCCTGCCCGACCGGTCCGGCCGATACGGTGTACATAATCTTCTGGCAAATAGGGTAAATTAAAGTTAACCACATAATCTAGCCCTTGAATGTCCAAGCCGCGGGCAGCAACTTCAGTAGCAATCAAAATTTGTAATTTGCCTGTTTTAAAATCAGCAATAGCACGGCGTCTTGAGCCCTGGCTTTTGTCACCGTGGCACACGGCCGCCTCAATTTTATGTTTTTTAAGGCCGGCTAATAAGGTATCGGCTTGTTCTTTGGTACTGGTAAATACCAACACTTGAAACCAATTTTTTTCCGCTAGCAGCTTTTCGAATAATTCGATTTTACGGCTTTCTTCCACCGTATAAACCGCATGCCTTACGGTATCAGCGGTACTATTTACCTTAGTGGCGCGGATTTGTTGATGATTATTCAGAATTTTATGGGATAGTTCATTGACTGCCGGTGAAGTGGTGGCAGAAAACAACAAGGTTTGACGTTTGTCCGCTGTCATTTGCATTAACTTCATTACATCGGCAACAAAGCCCATATCCAACATACGGTCAGCTTCATCTAATACCACAAACTCAACTTCTGCCAATACCACATTACCCAGAGTAATATGCTCTAACAAACGCCCAGGCGTAGTAATAACTAAATCAACACCTGCTTTTAATTTGTTCGCTTGTCCGCCCATTTTAACGCCACCATATAATGCGGTTACGCTGATAGGGACAAACTGCGCATAAGCACTAATAGCATCAGCTAATTGCTCAGCTAATTCGCGAGTGGGGGTTAAGATCAAAGCGCGAGGTCGACGAGAAACGACCGCTTTGGGTTTATCAAGCATTTGCTGTAATACAGGAATAGCAAAAGCAGCCGTTTTACCGGTGCCGGTTTGTGCCGTTACTTGTAAATCTTTACCGCGACGTGCTGGCACAATGGCCTGCATTTGTACGGGTGTCATATTACTGTAGCCACATTCCACGAGGGCGCGCTGTAGCTCTGGGGCCAAATCTAAAGATGAAAATTGCATAAGAGATCCTCTGTAGAATTGCTACAGTCAAAAAACGAGGGCGGAATATACAGCATTTTCCGCGTAAAGGTGAGGATTGATTGTGTTTTTGGCTAATTTTTGTGCACTTAATGTCGCTTGATAAAAATAAGTACCCAAGCGTCACTGCGTTTAGTATGCGTTAGCTAGGTTAAACTCCACAAAAAAGCTTATGTGACGGATAGTCAGATAGAAAATGTAATATATCTTCGCACCAGAGTTGCCCATGGTGCGAATGCGGACTTAATGGTTAATGTGAGGTTGCCAAACGACTGTCCCAATTTCCGCCATGCCCCGCAGCACAGGCTTCTTCACTATCAAAAAACACATTGCGCCTGACATCTTTAAGCAAAATCCCCGCTTTTAACATTTGCTTTTGCACTTGCTTGCGCAGGTAGGCATCTTGTTTTTGCTCCATCGCTTGACTCAAATGGTGCTCAGTTAAAAAAACACAGGTAACAGCGAGTGAGGCAGGAAAGTTACTGTAATCAGCTCTATGAGTTAGCCAGTCAAAGCCTTCAATGTGTTGTTTAGCTTCTTCACACACTTTAGTCAGCGCTTTGATCACGTTATCATCAAGTTTTTTGACCGTTGACTTCATAGAGCTCATATTATTTTCCGTAAGTGCAAAGGTAGGCGGTGTCTACACTGACTTTTACTTGAAATTTTACATCAGCTTCAATAGTAAAAATCTGACTGGTACTGAATGTCTGCCATTCAGTTTGGCCCGGTAATAACACGGTTAAGGCACCGCTCACCACTGTCATTGTTTCAAACTGGCTGGTACCAAATTCATACTCACCAGGCGCCATTACACCTACTGTAGCGGGCAAAGTTGCAGTTTGAAAAGCCATTGATGTGACATTGCCGTCAAAATATTCATTTACTTTAAACATAATTGTTCCTTGAGATAGATTGTCAATTTGGTGGTTAATTTAACAGATTTCAGCAGTCAATAAGCCACCAATTTTGCCTAAATTAGACGACAATTGACTAGTTACTTAATTTTTAGTCTCATCATTTTTCAGTTCACCATTTTCATCTTGTTGTTTTTTAACTTCCTCTTTGCGTTGAACTATAGCTTCTATGGTTTGTTGAGCCTTGGGATCAGGTAAAAACATTTGGGCAAAAATACCAAAGGCCAGCGCTACACCTTTTCTTTTTCGGGCTAAAGCCACTAATTTTAAGCACAGCCAAATAAAAATTAAAAAAATTATCCAAGGCTTAAGCTCAGCGTAGATAGCGATTAAATCTCTCATAGTTACATTCTCAAATTTGCTTCTTTTATGCAGGTTTAAAATCCCTGCGGTAATCTTGGTTACTTAAGCAAAAATTGAATTGGGGAGTATATCTAAAGCCTCATACTGCTGATTGAATAGTTTTATAAGGCCTGGTCGCTTGATCTTATGCCACACTTGTTGTTGGTGTGACATGTAAACCTGAACACCATGTTGATAGTTTTCAAGCATGGGAGGGGCAAAAGCGTCGCCTGCTAGACGGATAAAAAACGGCAGCAATATGACTGAGTCATTGTGGGTTTGATTATGAGTAACAGGATCGAGTGATCCTATTTGCTTGACTGCGGTAAAAAGCTTTACTTGCTTGTAGTCAAATTGCTTTACTGCAAAACGCTTAACCGTAAGCGGCTGAGAATGTTCGACACTTTCTAAGCTTGGAGCGATTGAATCAGAATGGGGCACATTGGGCGATACAAGGAGAACCGAAAACACTAAGCACAAGGCGCTTAAAAAAAGCATCGCCGAAGTTTTATGATTAATGTTCATCGTGTTTTATACGCCATTGTTAAACACCTTATTTACTTTATGATGGTGACCTTATTCAGTAAACCAAGTTAAATTATTCGCATAGCAAGCTTAGAGAACATAATTATGATCATTCAACACCATCAGCAAGATATAAACACAGCCACTGGCACTATGCGTACTGAGGTTTATCGTCCAGTGCAAACTGGTACTTACAATGCCATCGTTTTTTATTCAGAAATTTTTCAAGTAACCGCTCCTATTGCTCGCAGCGCTGCTATTCTGGCTAGTCACGGTTTTATTGTACTGGTACCCGAAATATTTCATGAACTTAACCCTGTGGGTACTGTTTTAGCTTATGACGATAAAGGCAAAGATAAAGGTAATGCTGACAAGTTTGCAAAGCCACTCGAACATCATGATAGCGATACACAAGGGATAATTGATTATCTGAAATCGCAATCATTTTATGCACAGAAGGTGTTTAGTATGGGTGTGTGCATAGGCGGCCATTTAGCCTTTAGAGCGGCATTAAATCCAGCAATAAAAGGTGCGTTTTGTTTATATCCTACAGATATTCATTCAAACACACTGCCTTGTGAAATTGGTAACGATTCCTTGAGTCGGAGTCCGCAAATAAAATGCCCATTAGTTCTCGTGTTTGGCAAGCAAGACCCACATGTACCAGCACAAGGACGTCAGCTAATTTATCAAACCTTGAGTGAAAATAACTGCGACTTTAGTTGGCATGAGTTTAATGCTCAACATGCTTTTATGCGCGATGAAGGAGAGCGTTTTGATGCAGCCTTAGCGATGCAGTGTTACCGCATGGCAGTCGATTTTTTTCAGCAAAATAGTTAGTTGATATCAAGCACTCTATGCATAGGCTAAAAAGAAACGTTTTGATTGGTTTAGCATTTTGCTTTAACCCTTTGCTTATTGCCCAAGCCAATGCAGAAAATGGCAATAATGAGTCTCAAAAGCAAAGTGTTACCTTTGCTAACCCGGCTGCTCAGCAATTTCGCATTCACGGTTTAAGCCGTTTTACTGGTGAGCAAAAAGACGTATTGCGCCAATGGTTAAAAGAGGGTGTTAAGGCCACTCGCCAAACCTTAGGAGATTATCCTCGTCGCCTTGAGCTGTATGTCTACCCAAAACCTTCTGATCAGCCTGTTCCTTGGGCACATACCCGCAGAGATGCGCAAGAGAGCATACATTTTTATGTTGATACTCGGTTTGCTTTGCACGACTTTATAAGCGATTGGACGATTTATCACGAACTCGCTCATTTGGCGATCCCCTATGTAGGAGAACAGTACGCATGGTTTTCTGAGGGTTTTGCCAGTTATATGCAATATCAGATTATGGAAGCAGATAAACTATTGTCTGAGCCTGTTAAGCAGCTTTATCATAACAAAATCGCACCTCATTTAAGTCGATTTAATATAAGAGAAAGCGCAGCAAGCATTGCCACTAAACTGATGGAGAAACGCAATTTCCCTGCGGCTTATTGGGGTGGTTCATGGTACTTTGTGATGGCTGATCAACAATTACAAAACCAACACAATATGCGTTTAACCGAGCTTATTGCGCTTTATCAACAAGCTGGTAGAGAACAGGATAAAAATATTCAAGAAGTGGTTAAATCTCTTGATGCACTTATTAATGACTCGTTATTTAGCGACTTACTTTATCGCTTCGAACATGGACCCGCTCAAGAGCTCTATCCAAGCCAGTTCAACTAAAAAGCGGCTGACGGTGGCATTATTTTAGGGTTTTATTAGCACTGAGTAGCTCAATAAATTGTGCAAAATCACTAAACACCCAATCGGCAAGGTGGGCATAATCTGGCACTTGCTCAGGTGCATATAAACCCGCGAACATTTGCGCGTTGTTGGCGGCCTGCAGATCATAAAGATAGTCGCCAATATAAGCCAAATGTTGCACTGGCAACTGCCAACTCTCTGCTATTTGTAACAGTGCTGTCGGATCAGGTTTTGCAGGTGCATCTTCGCGAGTGAGCACAACATCAACCGCTAGTTGATTATTATTTAATTTTAACCAAGTCGCTACTTTGCTATTGCGAGTCACAATTGCCGTCGGAATATGGTTACTCTGCAACATGCTAATGGCCATTTGCGCGCCTTCAATCCAGCTCGAATTTTGTGCATCTGCCAACTCATGCTCCAGTACCACTTGATTGGCAAAGCGTTGTTGCTCTTGGGGCAGAGCTGCAATGAAGCTTAAAATATCTAGCTGTGGTGGACAATTAATCTGCTGGCGCATCGCCTGAAAATCCAGTGCGGAAGTCAGTAATGTGCCATCAAGATCAAAAATCACCCCTTTGATTAAGTGCAATGGTTTTGCAAACATATCATTCGCTCGTTTTTAATAAAAGTGACACTCTTACGCCAAAACACACTTTAAAGACCCATCATTTACCGATTTTATTCACTTTTTATTAAATGAAACTGAGTTTGCCTACCATCTAAATAACGCACACCTTGGCCATCAAAATAGGCTTCTTCCTCCAACATAATTCGAATCTCCTTTTTCCATTGTGGAATGAAAGTAGCAGCATTGAGCTCAATTGAATAAGCGGTATTGGCATGTAAGGGATAATCGCCCTCCCCTGGCACCCCTCCTTGAGAATCCCACATACCGAGAGTCGTGCCTGCCGCATGCCCATGAAAACCAATGGGGTGAGTATAGATTGAAGGTTTAATTCCTTGTTCAATCGCTTGACGGCGAGACATGGCCAGTACCTCATTTCCTGTGCGGCCAAGCTTAAAGTTAGCGATGAATATGTCTTGTAACTTGTTACCATTTGCCAATGCCTGCTTGAGATAATCAGGCGCATCTTGCTCACCTTTTTTTAGTACATAGGCATGTTGCTGCTGATCAGTATTTAAACGCAAATAAGTAATACCGAAATCCAAGTGTAACAAATCTCCTGGCATAATAGTTTGCTGCTCAGGGCGCTTACTGAAAGCTTGAATATGATCAAATTTATCTTCTGAAGCACGTTGAATAGACACTGTTGGGTGAAACCATGTTTGTAATTTCAACTCAACCACCTTCTCGCGCAGCCACCAAACCACATCTTCTGTCGTGGTTACCCCAGGTTTAACCACATCATTTGAAAACGCCTCGGCCACAATTTTATGGCTTAACTTAACGATGCTTGGATAAACCTGCATTTCTTGCTCACTTCGGGTTTCTAACCAAGCAATCGCTAATGGCTCTGAGGATACTATTTGGCTTTGCAAGTTTGGGCCAAGTGCTGACTTGAATTCTTCATATTCAGTTGCAGTTAAACCGTCCGCCAAGGCCACAGTTGTAGATTTATTCAAGGCTATCTTGTGCGGATTTTTTTGTTTGATCAGTTCAACCAAACTATCCCATTGATTGGGCTGTTGTTCTTTATCCCACGATTTACGAAACATAGTATCAACATTATACCGAGCAACCGCTAAGCGCTCGATGGCTTGAAAATTACCCTCTTCATCCTTACCGGGGTCAAACAACACTAATATTGTTCGGCGTCTAGCTGATAACCAATTTGCAGGCAACATGGTTTTGAGTACAGGGTCTTCATTATATTCACGGGATATTAGGATCCACATGTCAATGCCTTCTCGGCGCATTAATGTAGGAAGTAAGTTTTCTAGTCGATCATCCAAGTGAGTATTAATAACTTGAGCACGGTCACGCAGACTAAGTATTCCATTATTGTCTTGGTCTGCAAATGCAGGTTGAAGCCAAATAAGCGAAAAAGTAACAAGTAGCTTTGTCCATTTTGTTGTCATTATTGTTTGCCTGTATTCAATTTTTTACTGTAAGTGAGTTTTATGTAAAAGCGAAACTTTGGCTTCAGATTAACACTCAGCGTACAATAACTGAAACAGCAAAAGAACTAACCATTATGAAAAAAACAATCTATGTGGCCTATACGGGCGGCACTATTGGTATGCGTCCATCAGCACAAGGTTATGTACCAGCAGCAGGTTTTTTATCAAGCACCCTAGCAAAAATGCCAGAATTTCATCGCGCCGAAATGCCTTCTTTTACTATTCATGAATATGATGAATTGATTGACTCTTCAGATATGGACCCCACCGATTGGCAACAAATTGCCGATGATATTGCGCAAAATTATGAGCAATACGATGGATTCATCATATTACATGGCACCGACACAATGGCCTATACAGCCTCTGCACTGTCATTTATGTTAGAAGACTTAGGTAAACCTGTGATAGTGACGGGCTCGCAAATTCCCTTGGCAGAGCTGCGTTCAGATGGCCAAGTTAACTTACTTAACGCCCTCTATATTGCGGCTAATTTTCCTATTCCTGAAGTCACTCTGTTTTTTAACAACCAGTTATTTCGCGGCAATCGCAGTCGAAAAGTAGATGCCAATGGTTTTAATGCATTTGATTCCCCCAACTTTCCAGCCCTATTAAAGGCGGGTATTAGTATTGACGTAGACAAACGTTTGATCGGACTGAAACCGGATAACAAATTACGGGTAAGCCCCATGCGATCACAGCCAATTGGTGTGGTGACACTCTACCCCGGTATCAGTGCCGAAGTGTTGCGCAATACTCTGCAACAACCTGTTAAAGCCCTTATATTATTGAGCTTTGGGGTAGGTAATGCGCCCAAAAACAAGCCATTATTAGATCAATTAAAAAATGCTGATGCACAAGAAATTATCGTATTGAACTGTACTCAATGCATGCGTGGCAAGGTTGATATGGGTGGCTATGCCAACGGGCATGCCCTGCGAGAAATTGGCGTTGTTTCTGGCACTGACATGACGCCAGAAGCGGCATTGGCCAAACTACATTATTTGTTGAGTAAAGATTTACCACTGAATGAGGTCAAACGATTATTGACTGAAAATATGCGCGGCGAACTAACGCTATAAAATACTCCACCTGAAAAATAAGTCATTACCACAGTAAATTGCGGCCTTTGTTTACCACAAAAAATCTACAGCACTAAATTTCAGACATAAAAAAAGCAAACCGAAGTTTGCTTTTTTTGGTAATACTTTAATTTAGTTAAAAATTAAAGAACTACGATGTTCTCTGCTTGAGGACCTTTTTGGCCTTGAGTTACAGTGAACTCAACTTTTTGACCTTCAGTCAAAGTTTTGAAGCCAGTTCCAGTGATAGCACGGAAATGAGCGAAAACGTCAGGGCCATTCTCTTGTTGAATGAAACCGAAACCTTTAGACTCGTTGAACCATTTAACTGTACCAGTAGTAGTAGACATAATTTTTCCTATAAATAAAAAGTAATTTGCCTCAAATGAGGCGATTTTGGTGCTGAAGCGTGTTGCAATTACTTATGATCTACAAGACGAGGTACTGCTATGGAACATCGAAACAATGTGCATAAATATCAAACTTACTTTCAAGCCTGTTTAGTATAGCCTTCCTACTAATAAGGTCAACAACTATTATTGAAAAACTGGTCTAACAAGACTAAGTGTTTCAATACCTTAGTTTAAAAAGAAAGTTTGATATCGTTAAACTAAAAGACTTATTAAGACTAAACATGCCCTTGCGATGTCGTTTTTTAAAGCCGTATTTACTGCGGTAAAACAGTCTAATTCAAGTCGCTAAAAGCGCATTTAATTTACGCCTGATAAAATCGCCCTAAGCTACACCATTCATGCGTTTGCTTGTAATTGGCAGTAAACAAATGGCCGAAACTATGGCACTTAAAGAAGCGAATAAGAAAGTCAGTTCAGCACCCTGCCCCTGTTGCCACAATTCCCCAGCAATAAACCCACCGCCAGCGCCACCGAGTCCAAATGCGACACTAATATAAATAGCTTGGCCACGACTTTGAAAATATTTACCAAAATAAACATGAATGAAATGAATTGATGCGGCATGGGTCATTGCAAAACTAAAAGCGTGTAACATTTGACTCAATAGTAAAAAAAATAAACTATCGGCATAATAGGCTAACAATGCCCACCTGAGCGCGGTTAAGCCAATGCTGAATACTAATAGGCTTTTAACGCCAAAACGTTTAATTAAACCGCCAGCAAAGATAAAAATAACGACTTCGACCATCACTCCAGTAGCAATCAGCCAACCAGTCGCTTGTCCGCTGTAACCAAGATCCTTGGCGTATAATGCAAAAAAACCGTAATAAGGCCCAAAGCTCATCTGTAACAACATGGCTGAAAAAATGAAACAAATAAAAATAGGCGCCTTTAGTTTGGGCCAAATAGAATCATTTTGTTGTAATGGTTCGCGTGTTTTGTTCGGTTCAGTTAAGAAAAAACTACTGCACAATAGAGTCAGTAAAATTAAACTCGTAATATAAACGGGCGCTTCCGTTGAGAAGCTATCAATCATCGTTCCGGTGGCGATGGTGAGTAGAATATAGCCGATACTGCCCCATAGCCTAATCTTTCCATAGCGACTGCCCTGGCCGTTGACACAAGACAAGGTCAGCACTTCTATTTGCGGCAAAATGGCGCTGATAAACATCATCATCAAACCAATACTGATGCTTAGCGCCCAAAAGCTATCGATGAAAAACACTAAACTAAAGCAACATAAGCTGAGCAAACAGCCCAATTGCAACATCCGTAAATTTTTGCCTGACTTGTCGGAAAAGTTAGCCCACAAATGCGGCCCAATAATACGTGCTAAGGTGATAAATGCGGTGAGCTGGCCAATTTCGACCGACGAAAAGCCCCGGGCATCGAGAAAAACGCCCAGATACGGAATAATGACTCCCACCTGCCCAAAATAGCAAAAGTAGGTGAAAGCCAGTAAATATAAATTGGTATTAGAAAAAGCGCGTTGCGACAAAATCGGTTATGACAGGCTTACGCCTGTCCAGGGATAGTTGGTGTGGTATTAATAACGTCGGCGTTTTGACCGCGATGACGTAATAAATGATCCATAATAACCAGTGCCATCATGGCTTCGGCGATAGGCACCGCCCGAATACCCACACAAGGGTCATGACGTCCTTTAGTTATTACTTCGGCACTTTGACCATGCACATCTATTGTTTCACCAGGTACACTAATACTGGAGGTAGGTTTTAACGCCATATGCACGATAAGATCTTGTCCACTGGAAATACCACCGAGTACCCCGCCTGAACGATTCGACTTAAACCCTTGGGGTGACATCAAATCGCGATGCTCGCTGCCCTTTTGTTCAATGACAGCAAAACCATCACCAATTTCTACTCCTTTGACCGCGTTTATCCCCATCATTGCGTGCGCTAAATCAGCATCGAGTCGATCAAAAATGGGTTCACCTAAGCCAACTGGCATATTTGTAGCGACCACTGAAATTTTAGCGCCGATAGAATCGCCTTGTTTTCTAAGATCACGCATGTATTCATCTAGGGCATCTAATTTACTGGCATCAGGGCAGAAAAATGGGTTGCTGTTAGTAATACTATGATCCACTGTTTCGATTTTTACTGGGCCAAGTTGTGATAAATAGCCCAATACTTCAATACCCAGCTTTTCTTTTAAATACTTTTTCGCGACACTTCCTGCAGCAACACGAATAGCCGTTTCACGGGCAGAAGAGCGACCGCCACCACGATAGTCCCTTAACCCATATTTTTGCTGGTAGGTATAATCTGCATGGCCAGGACGAAAAGTATCTTTAATTTTTGAATAATCATTACTGCGTTGATCAGTATTTTTAATCAATAAACCGATACTGGTACCTGTCGTGCGGCCTTCGAAAACACCTGATAAAATTTGTACTTCATCTTCCTCACGTCTGGCAGTGGTATAACGAGAGGTGCCTGGTTTGCGGCGATCTAAGTCTATTTGCAAATCGCTTTCGTTAATTTCCAAGCCAGGAGGACAACCGTCTATGACGCCACCAATTGCTATGCCATGACTTTCGCCAAAAGTGGTCACTGTGAAAAGTTTGCCGAAGGTATTACCCGCCATAGTTTATTTCCTGTCTCTTACTATAAATGTGTGTGTTGAACATCAATGATTAAATTGACGACTCCCTTGCTTAAGCCTTATTTAGATATTTGGCTTAATGTTGAATCGAGTGCCAATATTCAACTAAGTCGGTTTTATTAATGGCAAATACACCATTACCGCCGTTTTCAAACTCAACCCAAGTAATGGGCAGGTCGGGGTATTTTGTCGGCATGTGTACTTCACTATTGCCTACTTCAACAAATAACCATCCTCCCTCGGCTAAAAATTCAGGGGCTTGACGCAGTATATCATCTACCAAATCTAGACCATCTTCACCTGCCGCTAATGCAAGCTCAGGTTCATGATGATATTCGTCGGGTAAATCATCCATATCTTCGGCATCAACATAAGGTGGATTACAGACTATCAAGTCATAACACTGTCCTTTGAGCGCCGTCATTAAGTCTGACTGGATGGGAAATACTCGCTCCGACAAACCGTGCTCATTAATATTCATCTCAGCCACATCGAGAGCATCAGGGCTAATGTCTACTGCATCAACTTGGGCGTTTTCAAAAGCATAAGCTAGGGCAATCGCAATACAACCGCCACCCGTGCACAAATCAAGAATGGTCAAAGGTTCGTAGCTCAACCAAGCATCAAATTTATTTTGAATAAGCTCAGCAAAAGGTGAGCGAGGAATTAAAACGCGCTCATCAACATAAAATGGCAAATTACAAAACCAGGCTTGATTAGTCAGGTACGCTGCAGGAATACGCTCATTCACACGGCGCAGTATCATGGCCACTAAATTCACTTTTTCTGCTGTTGTTAAGCGACTATGAAACAATTGATCGCCCGTTTGTAGGGGCAAGGTCTGCGGTAAATGCAAAAGTTGCAGTATTAAGCTGGTCGCCTCATCCCATGGATTATCCGTACCATGTCCATAATACAGGCCTGCTTCATTAAAACGGCTCACTGACCAGCGTACAAGGTCGAGAATGGTGTGCAGTTCATTGACTGTTTGTTCAATATTAATTTGTTGATTCATGGTGTAATTTTTACTTGCTTAATGTTTGGATTGGCTAAGGCCTATGTGTCAAACTTAGCACTAGCTGCACTTCTATTATTAATAAATCGCTAATACCTAATTTGATGAAAGATAAAATACTTAAACAATTTGATCCATTGCCAACGCCTGATACAGAGTTATTCATTCAGGAGTTTAGAGATATTGTACCCATAAAGCAGGACAAAATACCGCCTCAACGCTTTTGCAGCAAGAACATTTCCCAAGGAAAAAGAAAAAATGTTGCGAATAACAAACAAATCAAGCAAGTCGCTGCCAGTTTTATTTTTTCTGATGGCTTTGAGGCCTATTTTAATCCAGACGAAAAAATCAAATATGTTAAACCCGGAACTGAGGCTCAAACCATAAAACGTTTAGCACGAGGAGACTACGCACCAGAGTTTTTACTCGACCTACATGGCTTAAAGCAAGAAGATGCTAAGTTAGAGATTGCCGCATTGTTGCATGCAGCACATAAAAAACACGTAAATTGCGTCAGTATCATGCACGGAATCGGCAAACACATTTTGAAAAAAAGTGTTCCAAATTGGCTAATGCAACACCCTAATGTATTAGGTTTTCATCAAGCGCCTAAAGAGTGGGGAGGGAAATCCGCTTTGCTGGTGCTGCTTGATGTGCCAACGAACTTCAAAAAAGACTAACTTAAGCTGACTTCAGATTAACTAAATAAGCGCCAGAACCAACCTTCTGATAATTCTTCCTCACAACCTTTAAGTTGAGTTGCATAACTCAAAGATCGATAATGCACGGTTTTTGCAACTTTTTTTAACCACGCTTTTTTATGATAAGTACCACGTTTATAGCCGCCCCAACCTTCATGATAATTTAGATATTGTTTTTCAGCATCCCACTTTGAAACACCATTTATCTTATGGGTTTTAGCGATAAACCAGCCCATAAAGTCTATTGCATCATCAAAGTCGGTTCGATCAGCCCAGCTGTTGTCTGTTTCACGAATATAATCCTCCCAAGTAGGTGTTTTAGCTTGAGAATAACCGTAGGCAGTACTGATATGCCCCCAAGGAATGAGACCAAAAAATAAATAATCTTTGGGTGGACGAGCCTTAGCTTTAAAAGAACTTTCTTGATACATCATCGACATTGGAACATGGATAGGTACGCCCCACTTTTCACTCATATCTTTAGCTGCATCATACCAATCGCGTTTTTCAAAAAAAATTTCACACAGGTCACTGCTATTTTGCGGTGGCGGAGTCACGCTGCAGGCCACTAAAAATAAAGAGCTAAGCAATGAGACAAAAATAATTTTAATTTTTTTAACATTATTTGTGAACTTTTTATACATTGGTCACTCTGACTTAATGTGTTCTAGTTATTGTGTGTTTTTCCCTGGTAGTAGCTTTAAGGCCTGATGTAAATCAGGCTTTTTTTTTGCTTACTAACATTGAGCTAATACCGCTTCATCACTAGAAAAATAGTTAGCTAAAAATTCATCGAATGATTCACTCACAACATCTTCAATTTCATCTTGCTTTTGCATCGATAGTTGAGCTTGTGCATCAAGTTCAGCCTCAGTCATCGTTTTATATTCATTGGCCAACAGTTTGGTTTTGTAAGTTTCAGCAAGATTTAGCCCCATCTCACTATTGTCTTGCTGTTTGCTTAACAGCATATTTAATATCTTAGCCGATGGTGTCAGTTCAGGGTTGAGCACCTTTTGCCACTCAATTACCAAGGCCTGTGTATAATCTTTGCAATTGTTGGCACTATCAAGCAATTTAGCCACTTCATTCATTTCAGCAAATAAGGCGTCAGCCCAATGCGGTAAGCTCATTAATTTACCATCATTGCATAACATCAAGTCGGGATCTCTGCCCTCTTTGACTACCGCTTTTAAATTATTCTCGGTTTCTTGATATTGTTCTGCTTGCATAAAATCGCTTGGGCTTATGGCGCAGTAAACTAAAAATACATCCAAGAAAAAGAACTGGTTACGCTCGATACCAATTTCACTAAATGGATTGACATCCAATACTCTCACTTCGACATAATTCACCCCCCTTGCGTCTAGAGCATCAGTGGGTTTTTCCAGACTTTTTGTGGGTTGCTTGGGGCGAATAGGTGAATACAGCTCATTTTCTATCTGTAATACATTGGCATTCAACTGCTGATATTTACCGTCTTTTTTACCTGCAAATTTCTGGTAAGTGGCAGAAGGTTTGTTAATAGCACAACGCAGAGACTTGATATAAGTTGAGACATCGTTGTAACAGATAGCCAAACCCGATTGAGCACTGTTGGTATAACCCAAATCACTCATGCGTAAAGAGGTTGCATAAGGCAAATAATATGTACCTGTTCCCAATGTTTTGAAGGGCAAAGAAGTCTTTTTGTTTTTAATGAATGAACTACACAATGCAGGAGAAGCACCATACAGATAGGGCAACAGCCAACAGAAGCGACGATAGTTTCTGATTAAAGCAAAATATGCCGCAGAAATGCTTTCTTTAGTGGCAATGTCATCACTGCTTTTAGGGATCCACTGTTGCCAAAATGTATCGGGCAGAGAAAAATTAAAATGCACACCGGAGATAGCTTGCATCATACTACCGTAGCGATTTTTTAAACCTTGGCGATACAAGGTTTTCATTTTTCCGATATTTGAAGAACCGTATTGGGCTAAAGGTATATCATCATCACTGGTAATAAAACATGGCATACTCATCGGCCATAACATTTCTTGTCCCATGTGCGACAAGACATACTTATGCAAATCTTGTAGCTGAGCAATAGTAAGGTCAGCGCTTGACTCTGGCGGAGTAATAAATTCAAGCAATGATTCAGAAAAATCTGTTGTTATGCATTCATGGGTCAAGGCAGATCCAAATGCTTTAGCATGGGGAGTTTGGGCCAAACCGCCATCAGAATTAACTCTTAGTGTTTCGCGTTCCACTCCATGTTTGATCCCAGGTAGTGTCGATTTGACCGTGTCCTGTTGTAAGATGGCGAGACGCTGGGCGAAAGTCGTTGAGTGTGTTTGCAAAATGCTTATTCCAATTATAAAGGCAATGCCTCTTTCGACACCACCAAAGCTAGTTCAATTACATAAGGGCTAAAAAGTCTTACTTACAGCGATATCTTATCCTACAAAACGAAGACACCAAAATTTGTTGCTTTTGAGCAAGGTTACAAAATGTGTTTAATGACAGTGTACTATGATGTTGCTTTGCACAAATTCAAGTCATTTAGTCGATAATTAATCGTATTATGATTAGATAAGCCTATAGAACTGAATTTTTTGTCTGTTAAACTACCAAGATATTAGCGCAAGAGATTTAAATTAATGGAAAAAACCGCCCTCTTAATTGACTATGAGTTTGCCTTAAAACAATTTAGCGGTAACAGCGCTTTGTTGTTAAAAATGTTTGGCAAGTTTAACGAACAATATCAAACTGCAGATAAACTATTAGAGCAACTGTTATTCGAACAAGATATGAAGTCCTTGAAACTGCATGTGCATACAATTAAAGGTGTGAGCGGTAATTTAGGTATGCAGTCTTTACATTTAGCCAGCAGAGAATATGAACTCAAACTAGACAAAAATACCGATTTAGGCGCATTACAAACTTATATTCAGGTGATACAGCAAACCTTAGACGAGGTTAACCAGGCGATTACTCAAGGCCTAGCCTCTAATACTAGCGCAGAAGTTAAACTTGCAGAAAAACCCAGCAACTCAAAACAGTTATTGCTGGACGCATTAAACCGCAATGAATTTATTACCCAAAGTAAACTGGCTGATCTATTGAACGACTTATCATTAAATGATGAGCAGCAAAGGGCTCTGAAAAGCGCAATTGCTGACTTTGATTATGAAAGCGCCAAACGAATACTCGGTTAAGCCCTCTTGTTAATCGAGATAGTATTTGAACATCCTGATTTTGTTGTTATTAACAAACCACCGACGATTGCTGTGCAAGATGAAGAGCATCAGCAAGGAATCTTACCTATTATTTGTAAGCAACTAGGCTTAGAGCGTCTGTGGTTAGTGCATAGATTGGACAAAGTCACTTCAGGCCTACTTGTATTAGGCAAATCCGAGAGAGCTGCGGCTGAGTTTGGTCGACTATTTGAAGCCCATCAAATAGAAAAGTACTATGTGGCTATTGCGTGCAAAAAACCTAAGAAGAAGCAAGGAACTGTCAGTGGCGGCATGAAAAAAGTCCGTGATGGCTTGTGGATACTAGATGACACTCAGAATCAACGCGCAACAACCCAGTTTAATAGCTTTGGTCTTATCCCCAATAAACGCCTATTTTTACTCAAACCACTGAGCGGTAAAACCCACCAAATCAGGGTTATGATGAAAAGCTTGGGCAGTCCGATACTCGGCGACACGCTGTATAAAGGGGAAAGTGCAGACCGCACATACCTGCATGCTTACGCACTAAAATTTAACTACCAGCAAGAGAATATCGAACTATTGTGTGAACCAAAGGTGGGCGATTTTTTTGCTTTAACAGCAACACAAGACTTGCTTAGTAACCTCTCTTTGCCCTGGACATTAACATGGCCAAATTATAGCCACCCTCATTAAGAAATAGCGTTCAATGCCCTTGAGTACAAAGCTAAATCAACCCAGTAAAATAGCGATTATCGGCAATGGCGTGATAGGTAATCTACTGGCTTTTCGCTGTCATCAGCTTAGTTACAACTATGTGGTTGTCACGCGAGATAATCAGAAAATTGAACTTGATGTGAGTGATATTGATAATAGGCAATACCGTTTTCATTTGCCTGTTGGGTCTCTTAATTCAGTCGCGGAAAGTGACATCATCATCATACCTATAAAAGCCTACCAAGTGGCTGATTTCATTGAACAGGCCCATAGCTACATCAAACCTTGGCAAACCATTGTCTTGCTGCATAACGGCATGGGCACCATTGAGCGCGTGCGACAGCAACTGCCACACAATAACTTGCTGGCTGCCACGACTACTTACGGGGCATTTAAGCCGCAGGTAGATCAACTGGCGATAAAGGGCTGTGGAGAGACTCAACTCGGCTGGATTCAGTGCAATGTTGCTGATCATAAAGTTGAGATTCAAAACATGTTGTCGGCCCTGCTGCCGCCCTCGCATTGGCATACCGACATCCTCTTTCCTTTGTGGATCAAACTGGCCATTAATGCGGCTATTAATCCTTTGAGTGCTTTATACAAGGTAAAAAATGGCGAATTGGCTCAAGCCAAATACCAAATACAAATTGCCGCGATATGTGATGAAATAACCCTTATCATGCAACATCTGGGATTTGAGCTTGAGTCAGATAGATTGATAAATGCCGTCAAACAAGTAATACAGCAGACCCGTGATAATTATTCTTCTATGAATAGAGATTTGCAGGCTAAACGTAAGACTGAGATAAATTTCATCAATGGCTATATTGTTGAACAAGCGGCCCGTTTCAACTTACCTTGCCCAGTTAATCTTGCCCTTTGTAGAGAAATTCGGCAACGGGAAGTGTCGACATAGTAGAATTCATCATTAAGTAGCCAAAGCTTTGGATTGTTGCTCTGGAGTCATCTACACTAAAGCCCTGTAAAGTAACCAAGCCCCAACAATAGAGGCAGATTCTTGCAACATTCTATTTTACTTACATTTGCATCACATCCTTTAACCGAATTTTCAGCGATACTCTTTACTTTACTGTATATGTATTTAGCCGCACGCGGAAATATTTGGTGTTGGTTAGCCGGTTTTATGGGTGCATTTTTGTACACTTTTATCTTTATCTATTTAAAAATAGATAGTCAGGTTCTTCTCAATATTATTTATATGCTCATCGCTGTTTATGGCTGGATGGTATGGTTAAGACCTTTAGGTAAAAACCAGACCAGCTTATTTGTCAGTCTGTCTGCAAAAAACAATATAAAACTAATGATAGCCATTATTGGTCTTGCCATCGTTTTTCGTTATTTACTGGCACCTTGGTTTAGCGAAACCCACCCTTTTGTTGAGTCTTGGCTATTTTTTGCCAGTTTATTGGCTTCAGCATTAACGATGTTTCGTGTAATGGAGAGTTGGATATATTGGTTGCTAATTAATGCTATTTCTTTAGTCATTTATTGGCGAACGGGAGAGACAGTTACTATTGCGTTATTCTTAAGTGGAATGCTGCTGGCTATTTATGGCTATTACAATTGGCGACAACTTTACGCCAAGGATATACAAGACAGCTTGCAAAAAGCCCCTAAACCCAGAAGGGTCTAGGGATTATTATCGCCGGATTACTCTGCCGCTTCTGGCTTCATGTGTGGAAACAAGATAACGTCTTTGATGGTCGGGCTGTCGGTAAATAACATTACCAATCTATCAATACCAATTCCTTCGCCTGCAGTGGGAGGCAAACCGTATTCCAAGGCACGAATATAATCTTCGTCAAAATGCATCGCTTCGTCGTCACCGGCATCTTTTTCAGCGACTTGTTTACTAAAGCGCTCAGCTTGATCTTCAGGGTCATTTAACTCCGAAAACCCATTGGCTAATTCACGGCCGCCAACAAAAAACTCAAAACGGTCAGTGACAAAACTATTATCATCATTGCGTCTAGCCAAGGGCGATACTTCCCAAGGATAAGCGGTGATAAAAGTAGGCTGGTCAAGTTTTTCTTCTGCGGTGGCTTCAAATATTTCACACAGATATTTACCCGCCCCCCAGATACCATCGACTGCAGGCTCTTTGATACGCAGTTGCTTAGCCATCGCTTTTAGCTCAGCTAGATGATTTTCAGGGTCGTTTATCGCCACAACATTTGCGTCAGGCCAGTATTTAATAATGGCTTCGTTCATCGACAAACGCGCGAAGGGCTGAGCAAAATCGTAATGTTTTTCTAGCACAACATTGCCTTCTTTGTCCTTGACGGTGTTTTTAATAATCGCACTGCCAAGAATGTCTTGCGCCAATGTGCGCAACATTTCCTCAGTTAAGTCCATCAAATCATGATAGTCAGCATAAGACTGATAAAACTCTAACATGGTAAATTCTGGGTTGTGACGAGTCGATAGTCCTTCATTTCTGAAGTTGCGGTTTATTTCGAATACTCTTTCAAAACCACCAACCACTAAGCGCTTTAAATAGAGCTCTGGTGCGACACGTAAATACATATCGATATCCAAAGCGTTGTGATGGGTCACAAAAGGTTTGGCTGTTGCACCGCCGGGTATCACCTGCAACATCGGCGTTTCAACTTCCAAAAAGTTGCGTTGCGTTAAGAAATTACGAATACCACTGACAATTTTACTGCGAATAAGAAAGGTATCACGGGTATGTTGATTAGTGATCAAATCGACATAACGCTGACGATACTTGGTTTCTTGATCTGCTAAACCATGGAATTTTTCTGGCAATGGACGTAAGGACTTAGTGAGTAATTGATACTCGCTCATATTGACGTACAAATCACCTTTACCGGATTTGTGCAACTCGCCCTTTACACCAATAATATCGCCAATATCCAAACTGCCGTAGCGAGTTTTGATGTCGGCTTGTGTGTCTTTTGAGGCATAGGATTGAATACGTCCCAACATATCTTGCAACAACAGAAACGGCCCACGTTTAGCCAATATTCGACCAGCAATACTCACCACTTTACCTAAAGATTCGAGCTCAGATTTTTCCTGCTCACCAAACTCAGCTTGCAAATCAGCGCTGTAAAACTCCCGTCTAAAGTCATTGGGAAAACCGTTTGATTTGCACGTTTGGCGAATGTGAGCAAGTTTAGCGCGACGCTCAGCGATCAGTTTATTTTCGTCTTGTTGGTGTTCAGTCATCGACTTTCCTAAAATATAATTAGCTACGTTTTTACAAACCAGACTTTAAGCTGGCTTGAATAAATTTATCAAGATCACCGTCTAATACTGCTTGGGTATTACGGGTTTCAACGCCGGTACGTAAATCTTTAATACGTGCATCATCTAACACGTATGAGCGAATTTGGCTGCCCCAACCAATATCTGATTTACTGTCTTCCATGGCTTGTTTTTCAACATTTTGTTTGTGCATTTCATGTTCGTATAACTTAGCTTTTAACTGCTTAAAGGCTTGATCTTTATTTTTATGCTGAGAACGATCGCTTTGACATTGCACCACGATATTGGTGGGTAAATGGGTGATACGCACCGCAGAATCCGTTCGGTTAACGTGCTGCCCGCCCGCGCCAGAGGCACGATACGTATCAATGCGTAAATCAGAGGGATTGATCTCTATTTCAATATCGTCATCAATTTCAGGGTAGACGAATACCGATGCAAAGGAGGTATGACGTCTATTGCCGGAGTCAAAGGGTGATTTTCGAACTAAGCGGTGCACGCCGGTTTCTGTGCGTAACCACCCAAAGGCATATTCGCCAGTAAATTTAATCGTGGCGCCTTTAATACCAGCAACATCACCGTCTGACACTTCCATTAACTCAGGTTTGAAGCCATGGGCATCACCCCAACGTAAATACATGCGCAGGATCATGTTAGCCCAATCTTGCGCCTCGGTGCCGCCTGAGCCAGATTGAATATCTAAATAGGCATGGTTAATGTCATTGGGGCCAGAAAACATACGCCTAAACTCTAGTTTTTCTAGTTGAACAACGAGGTCTTCAAGTTCTTTTTGCGCTTCATCAAAGGTTTCTTGATCTTCTGCTTCTTGCGCCAACTCAAGCAAACCCTCAACGTCTTCACTGCCTTGGCTTAGATTATCAATGGTTTCAACCACTAATTCTAAGGCCACTTTCTCTTTGCCTAGATTTTGCGCGCGTTCTGGATTGTTCCACACGTCGGCACTTTCTAATTCACGATTAACTTCTTCTAGACGCTCTTTTTTGAGGTCGTAGTCAAAGATACCCCCTAAGTGACTCTGCACGTAGTCTGACGTCGGCAAGGGTATTAATTACTGGATTGATTTCAAACATAAAATTGATAGCTAAGCTGCATAATTGATTACGATTTTAGGGCGCGAATGTTAGCGGATTTTACAGCTTTTTGACAGAGGCAAAATAAATTAAGATATAAGTTCTGCCTCGGCAATCACTTTATTGTAAATACCGAAGCGAAAAAGATAATAATTAGCGGTTTAATTTAGCTAAAGTTTCAACTAACTCTTTGCCAATACGTTTCAAACCAGCAATGGTTTGTTCGTCATCTATAATACCATTTTCGGTCAACAAGGCAGACACTTTGGCAACGGCTTTTTGGTTAGGCAATACCATAACCCCAATATTTTCAAGTAGCATACGCAGGGGTACCAAACCACGTAAGCCACCTAAAGCACCGGGACTGGCTGCCATAATACCTGCTACTTTGTGGCTAAAGCCTTCTAGCGGTTTTTCACCTTCAGCGCGTCTTGAAGCCCAGTCGATGGTATTTTTTAATAAGGCACTATAAGCACTATTGTGCTCAGGAGAAGCGATTAAAAAACCATCGTGCTCCTTTAATAGCTGTTTAAACTTTAATGCGTTGGCGGGAATACCTGATTGTTTCTCTAAGTCTTCATCCATCAAAGGCAAGGGCAAATCAGCTAAATCTAATAGGGTTACCTTGGCACCCGCATCTATCGCTCCTTGCACGGCGATTTTTAAAATAATTTTATTATATGAATCTTTACGTGCACTGCCTGCAAAGGCCAAAATTCTGATCATCACTTATCTCCTTATCTTGTAAAAAATCATCGTATTACTATTCATAGTCACTGAACTATACCTACATTTTTTCCATTGTATCAATACCCAGAAGGTCCAAACCGAGTTTTAGGGTACTGGCCGTTAACTTAGCTAACATCAAACGACTGCCTTTTACGTCATCGCTTATGCCCTCTTTTAATATCGGACAAGCTTCGTAAAAACTCATAAATAAACTGGCTAATTCATACATATATGTACAAAGTACGTGAGGTGTAGCCTCTTGGCTCACTTGATTAAGTGCTTCAGAACATTGCAATAGTTTAATGCCCAAGGCTTTTTCTTGGCTTTCAAGCAACTGGATGTTAGCCGCATTGTTTTGTAAATACTGTTCGGCTTTACGAAATATACTTTGGACTCGAGTAAAGGCATACTGCAAATAAGGCGCAGTATTACCTTCAAAGCTGAGCATAGAATCCCAATTAAAAATATAATCTGTTGTGCGATTTTTACTTAGATCAGCATATTTGACCGCACCGATACCTACTTTATGGGCAATATCTTTACGCTCTTGCTCACTTAATTCTGATTCACGCTGATTAATCAGGTTCTCTGCCCTTTCAATCGCTTCGTCCAACAGTTCGGCTAACTTAACCGTACCGCCGGTCCGCGTTTTAAAAGGTTTACCATCATTGCCTAACATCATACCAAAGGGACAATGTTCGTAACTTTGCTCTGGTGCAATAAATCCAGCTTTGCGCGCCACTAACTCCGTTTGTTTAAAATGCAAGGCTTGGCGAGCATCGGTGAAAATTAATGTTCTATCTGCAGCCAATACCTTGCTACGATAACGGATAGCGGCTAAATCGGTAGTAGAATACAAATACCCGCCACCTGATTTTTGAATGATATAAACAGCTGGCGTACCTTCTTTATCTGCTAATTCATGCAGAAAAACTACCTGAGCTCCTTGATCTTCAACAGCGATTCCTGAGGATTTTAGTTCAGTAACTACTTTAGCTAAATCAGGGTTATAGGCACTTTCACCCATCACATCTTTGCGGGTCAGGCTCACATTTAACTTACGGTAAACATCTTCACTGTGGGCAATCGACACGTCGATAAAATTCTGCCAAAGTTGTAAACACTGGGCATCACCACTTTGTAATCTGACCACATATTCGCGCGCTCTATCGGCAAAACCGTCTTCATTGTCAAAACGCACTTTAGCTTGACGGTAAAAATCTTCTAAATCGGAAAGGGCGGTTTCAGCGACCTGATTAGCCGCCAATTTATCATTAAGATGCGCCAACAACATACCAAACTGGGTACCCCAGTCACCCATATGATTTTGACGTATTACCTTACTGCCCATAAATTCTAGGGTTTTGGTCACGGCATCACCAATAATGGTGCTGCGCAAATGCCCCACATGCATCTCTTTGGCTAGATTAGGTGCAGAATAATCAACCACAACAGTTTGTGGCAAATTGGCTTCAATTGCTAAGCGCTCACTTTGACCCGCTTGCTCTAATAATGAAGCTACCCACTGCATATTCAAATGTATGTTAATAAACCCTGGGCCAGCAATGTCTAATTTTTCGACTTCATCTGATAATTCCAAAACATCAATTATCTGCTGTGCCACCTCTCTAGGTGGCAACTTCATGCGCTTTGCCAGAGCCATCGCGCCATTAAATTGATAATGACCAAACTCTGGGCGGGTACTGCGACTTAGGGGCAAAGCAGTATCTGTTGGCGCGCCTATTTTGGCCACCGCTTGTCTAAATTTATCTAATAAAAAACGTTGTAAATTCATACTTTTGTGTTCACTTTATGTGGTTAAAATTCCGCGGTGGAATTGGCTACTCGTTAATGCTCTCTGGTCGTATGGAATGCAATCTCGGGATAGCGTTCCTTGGCAAGTGATAAGTTGACCATGGTGGGCGCAATGTAGGCCAGATTGTCGCCACCATCTAAGGCCAAGTTTGCCTCCGCTTTATTACGAAACTCTTCTAATTTACGCTCGTCTTTACAGGTAACCCAAACGGCGGTTGAAACGTTAACATGCTCATACATAGCGTCGACGTTATATTCACCTTTTAAACGGGCTACCACCACATCAAACTGCAATACTCCCACAGCACCCACTATCAAATCATTGTTTTGCAGGGGACGAAACAACTGCACAGCCCCCTCTTCTGATAACTGAATCAAACCTTTCAACAGTTGTTTTTGTTTTAAGGGGTCGCGCAAACGAATACGTTTAAATAACTCTGGAGCAAAGTTAGGAATACCTGCAAAGCGGAAATTTTCACCCGATGTAAAGGTATCGCCGATTTGAATAGAGCCATGATTGTGTAAACCTATGATATCGCCCGCATAGGCTTCTTCCAAAAGTTCTCTGTCGCCAGCTAAGAAAGTCAAGGCATCAGAGATACGCACTTCTTTACTGATACGGCTTTGAAACATCTTCATACCTTTTTGGTACTTGCCGGCAACGATGCGACAAAAAGCGATCCGGTCGCGGTGTTTAGGATCCATGTTGGCTTGGATTTTAAAGACAAACCCACTGAACTTTTCTTCGCTGGCAACTACGTCACGTTCGCTGGTTTTGCGCCCCTGTGGCATTGGCGCCCAGTCCACCAAACCATCTAACATATGGTCAACCCCAAAATTACCCATGGCCGTGCCAAAAAAGACCGGAGTCAACTCACCAGCAATAAATTCTTCTTGGTTAAACTCGTGCGATGCGCCTTTGACTAATTCCAACATATCGCGCAGTTCTTGAGCATAAACGCCAATCGCTTTATCTAGTTCAGGATTGTCGATGCCTTTAATTGAACGCACTTCTTGGATGGTGTGACCTTGACCGCTTTTGTATAAGAAGGTTTCGTCGAGGAGAATATGATAAACCCCTTTAAATTCTTTACCCATGCCAATAGGCCATGTGATAGGCGCACATTTTATTTTCAGTACATCCTCAACTTCATCAAGTAAATCAATAGCATCGCGGGTATCACGATCCATTTTATTCATAAAGGTAATAATCGGCGTATCACGTAAACGTGTCACTTCCATTAATTTAATGGTACGTGCCTCTACCCCTTTAGCGGCATCAATAACCATTAGACAAGAATCAACGGCAGTTAAAGTACGGTAGGTATCTTCGGAGAAATCTTCATGTCCCGGCGTATCCAACAAATTAATCAAGGCAGCTTTGTAAGGGAATTGCATCACAGAGGTAGTAATTGAAATACCCCGCTCTTTTTCCATGTCCATCCAGTCTGACTTAGCATGCTGTCCCGATTTTTTACCTTTTACGGTACCTGCTTTTTGCAAGGCATTGCCGTATAACAATACTTTTTCAGTGATAGTGGTTTTACCTGCATCCGGATGCGAAATGATCGCAAAGGTGCGGCGTTTGTTAACTTCATGCAAATATGTCATGGGACGATAAACTCAAAAATGGCGGTTCAAATACTAATTGGCCGCGGATTATACACGAATTTATACACTTAGCCCCCCCTGTGGCAAAAGCATTAACATTCTTTATCAAAGCTTTTGTTTTTTAATCAAGCTCACTTAATTTCGTGAAATGTGACTAATTTAACCAATGACTCCCTCCCCTCCTTATCCTGCCCTACATATAATTATCGCAGTTTTTTGTTTACTCAATTCATAGATTAATTTATAGTCAAAATCTAGGTAAGTTTTTTACCTGTCGTATTATCCAGTCAATCCATAAAATGAGATCATTGCTATGTCACATAATAAAAAATTTAGTGGCGCCCAACTTAAAGCCCTGCGCAAAGAAGCTGGATATACTCAGGAAGAACTGGCCTTAAGAGTGGGAATTAGCCGTGAGACCGTTTCTGCAATAGAAAATGAAAAACCGGAAACCATAAATAATATCGGTGTTGAGATTATCAGTAAATGGTGGTCAGTTTGTCGACAAAAAGCATCACAACAAACACGCGAGTCTTTCTTTTCTGCAGTCATGGATTATTTCGGTTTTAAGCTTAGCTAATGTTAGCCAGCGTTTATATACGTCAGTTACTTACTGCACTTTTTGGAGGGTTGTTTGTTGCTTGCGGAATCATGACTTTTGGTAACGCTTATATTTTTGATCGTTTGTTTATCGGCATACTGATTTTTACCGCTGTAATCTGTTATCGCAATATTAACATCGTCAGTGTCCTGCTTATTATATTGCTGCAGCGTTGCATCGAAGAGATGGCATGGTTTGGCCTAGAAAATGCGATTACTATTAAAGAGTTATTATATTTACTGGCGATCGCTGTTACTTTTTATTTACGCTTTGATCCTATCGCAAAATGTGTTGCCGCAATATTGGTATTAGTCATAAGCGCTGAAATTTACTGGTATATCGTTGACTATCCCGCACCAGAAATTTACTGGCACGTCACGTTAATGATCAGCAATTTATTCAGTCGTTATCTGATATTTTCTAGACTCGCTTTGGTTGATAAATATTTCCCTTTGAAGGCATCTTCAACCCAACTAGATTGGATTATTTATCGGCTTATGGGCACCACAGTCATTATCCAGTCTGCTGCCTTACTTGAATACCTAGCAAGGCATATTCTAGGTTATTCAAATGTGCTTTTCATCTACTACTCTTACCCATTTTTAATGCATGCTATTGGCATGTTTGCAATATGGGCCACCTTTAATGAAAGTTATAAGCACTTACTGCCGAGATTATTAAAAGCTTAAAACTCTACATCTGAACATAAAATGTACATAATGGTCTGGGCGAAAATTTTGCCTTAATCAATGACCATTATAAGAGGACATTTTATGCAACTACTTGTTACAACTATACTTATTTCTGCTGCACTCATTTCACCTACTAGCACTTTATCCACATTTCGATATGAAAACCAATACTTGGCCATGAGCAAAGGTCAACAAAAACCTCCGGTATTGCTAACCATGAGCAAAGGACAGCAAAAACCACCGGTATTGCTGACCATGAGCAAAGGACAACAAAAACCACCGGTATTGCTGACCATGAGCAAAGGACAGCAAAAACCACCGGTATTACTGACCATGAGCAAAGGACAGCAAAAGCCTCCTGTGCAACTCGCCTAAAGTCTCCTCCTCACTCTACCTAAGCTTAAATTAGGCATATTAAATTTGCATAGCAAAATGTCTCACTGAGTCAGTGGGACTTTGTATCTTTTACTTCTCATAGCCAGTAAGAAAATTATTTACCTATAAGTTTCAATAATTTACCTAATTAAGCCGTTTTTTTTTACCATGTGGAGTTCAATCCACAATTGTTGCTCTACACTAAGCGCGAAAAAGAAAATAGAGCCAAAAAGAAATCGAAATGTCTTTATTGTTGTTTCACTTATAAATAGGAATGAATATGTATATTACTGGCAGTGATCTAAGAAAAATGCGTCTTGAAGCAGGTTTAACTACGGTAAAAATGGCTAAATTAGCCAATGTTAAAACCCGTAAAACTTACGAAAACTGGGAAAAGAATGTTGGTAGTCCTGGTATGAATCAATTTATTGCGATGTGCGTAGGGTGTAACTTTAACTCTTCTAAATTCGTAAAATTGGCCCTTGATAGACAAGATAGCAGCGAGCCATTAAATATTGGTGCAGCAAGGCGTTAAGTTTTGAACCTGGTTAGACGGAGCAACTGGCTCATATTGCTCCGTTAACACCATCATCCGTTTCCCTGAGTAACACTTTATTGCGATTGATCCATTTTGTCGCTTAGAGACAACTTCATGATTATAGCTGACTCAGTCCCCGTTTCAGTTTGATAATACTTTTTACGCTTTTCAATCAGTTCAAAACCAGAGTTGGTATATAAGTGTTGTGCCGCACTATTAGACTCGCGAACTTCTAACCAAATTTCAGCACCGTTACGCATACGGCACTGCTGAATAAAATGCATTAAAATTTGCCGACCTAATCCCTGCCCCTGCTTTACAGGATCTACCGCAATGTCCATTAATGTGATTTCGTCTAAAACCTGCAAACCAATATAATAACCCTGTACCTGCTCCGATATTTTTAATTGATTAGCAAAATAAGGGGCAGTCAAGCAGTCAAAAAATACCGCTTTGGACCAAGGTTTAAACTGAACTTTGCTGTGCAGTTCGAAAGATGTTTGCCCATTCTGAGCGGTTATCACTTCAAACATGGCTGATGCGCTTTCAAGTTGCTGCATTAGGCATTTGCTGAATTAAGCGCCATAACTGCTTTTTCAACTTACCATCACTTAAAATCTGAATGGCTGGCGTCATTAATTTGTTTGCAGATAAGCTGAGGGTCTTATCAGAAATTGACCAGCATAAGGCATAGTCTTTAGCTTGCTTTACTTGCTCAGTCGTTAACTGCAACTTGGGCATGCTTTCTAAGCCCATGGCAGTAAGTATATCGAGCACCAAGATAGGTAAAGGCTCTGCTAAATCGAATAAACAAATAACCTGATCTGTGTAGGAGACACTCTCTTGTTTTTGCTTTAGTTGACTGAGCTTTTCCAGTGCTTTGCTTTGTACCGCAGCTTTATTGATCTCAGTCGCATGAGGAACGGCATGGGACGACGTTCTTTTGGCCTGCTCACTACTCACATTTAAGTCTGTTGCGGCTTGCTGCTGGGATTGCCAACACATAACACCGAGTTCTGTTAATACTGCACGTTGATAATCAGATAACATAGCAACTAAACTGTCTCCATAACGATTTTTCAATGGATGATAAGCATAACATTAACTAGCGAAGAGATAAGTAGAAGATAACACGTGGGAAATTGGCAGGGGTGGAGGGATTCGAACCCCCAGCCATCGGTTTTGGAGACCGCTGTTCTACCATTGGAACTACACCCCTGCTGAGCCGCTGAATTATACTGATGCATAAATAAAGGTAAAGTGCTTTTAAGCGACTATTTGAAAACTAAACATCAAACGCTTATATTTTATGCAAAAAGACTAAAATAAGCTCATATTTGGGTGAAGGCGAGCTGCCAAAATTCATAGGTTTTATTGACCAAAGGTAGCATATTGGACACTTTGGCGTTAACTAACTGCGGATCCAACAAACCGAGTTTGGCATATTCCTGAATGAGAATGTGTTTATCAGCTTCATCAAGCCGGTTTACTGTACAACAAGAGGCAATATCAAAATAAGGGCTATTGTGTCCTGCGTATTCCCAATCAAAAATTACCCCATCCTCGTCTAGCGGCACATGTGAGAAAGATAAATCATTATGGCATAAGACACTACATTGCTCACACTCTTGCTGCCACTGCTCTAACAACCCTTGGAGCTCTGTTTGTTGATAAACACTCAGCTGTACATTACCTTTGTGCAAATATTGCAGCCAGTCTTTGTGCAGGTCAAGTTTGGCTAAAATAATGTCGCTTTGATGTATTTTATTTAATTGAAGAGCTAAACGTCGACATTTGTCGACATTACTCAACTGACTTTGCTGCAAACTGCGGTGATCAACCCATTGGTCTAACTGAAACTCAGATTTTTTTGACAAATATATCGGTGCAGGCGCCAAATTTTGCTTAGCTAAACATTGTTGCTGTAAAAATAAACGCGGCCGATCGAGTAAATCCGCACTTTGAGCATCAAACAATTTCAGGAAATAATTTTGTTCATGCTGTTTAACACAAAAGCTAAGGTTAACGGCTCCGCCTTGAATAGGGCTTAGACTTAAACCCTCGCCCAATATAGGCAGTAACTCATCAATGACACTGGCTATTTTACTATCCACTGCTTAATTCTTAATTGCCGTAGATTGGTCATAATTATCCACTTTGCTTTTGCTCCACTGCATATAACCGTATATTGCAAACAAGCTGTAGATAACAAACAACAACCCCGTAAGTACCAAGCCTTTTGCAAAGTATAAATAAACGGCTACCGCATCAATGACAATCCAATACAGCCAATTTTCTCTTACTTTACGTGCCACTAAGACCGTGGTGAAAACGCTAAATACCGTAATAAAGGCGTCAAGATATACATACTCGGTATCAAATATAGATGAGCCAACTGCGCTTATTATAAGACTCAGGACAGTTAACAAAAAAATAGACCATATATGACTTCTCACCGGCCAACTTTGAATACTGTCATTTTGACCACTGTTCTTTTGCCACTGCTGCCAACCATAAATAGCCATCAGCAAATAATAAACATTGAGCATGGCATGAAACGGTAGCGTCACTTCCCAAAATACATAGGTATAAAGTGCGGTGCTAGCTAAAGCGCAAGGCCAACACCAGATGCTCTGCTCAGCCGCAAGCCAAACATAAAATAGCGCTAAAATCACTGCGACAACTTCCAACCATGACTGATTACTTAGTTGCTGTAATAGCAGATTGACAATTTGCTCCATCAATCTTGCGAACTCATTTTGTCACCATTTAGAAATTTACACACAAATATAGCTTGGCCAATTTCTTGGTGACTTCTTTGCATCTCTTCAGCCAGAATCTGCATAGTGGTTAAATAATCTCCACTCACTATGGTGTTTGTCGTCGACGTATGTACCTCAAGTTGGGAATAGGTATTTAACCTATCAATAAAAGCTTGAATAGGTGGGATATAATCGAGGTTTAATGGATATAAAGAAATTTCTGCAACCAGTTTCATTTTGCAATCCTAAGAAAAATAAATATCAGGGTAAGTCCATTTGACTCACCCTCGCAATATTGTTTAAAAATCGTACTTAAGGCTCACACCGAGGCGGCGCGGCTCACCAAATTGTTCGTAAGTATGAGTCGCATATTCGTCTCTTGGGTCATTACCAAAATAAAAACCTCTATTGGCGTATTCTTGCTCGAAAATATTACGTGCATAAACACTTAATAGCCAATCACCTAACTGGTAGCTCAAATTGCTGTGCACAATGGTCTGTTTGTCAGAGCGTTGATCGTGACTAAATGAATAATAAAAATTATCTTTAACATCCACTTCTATCAACCAAGTGATATTCTCATTCAATTGCCAGTTGATACCAGCATTAATCTGATAACTTGGTGCATGGGCTTGCTCGCGATTATTAAGATTTTCAAATTCATCACCAATACGACGGGTAATATCTTTAATGTTCGTTTTGAGCCAACCAATACTTAAAAATGTAGCAACATCGTCAGACAGTATTGCAGTAATATTGGTTTCTATACCGTAATTAGTGCCACTGGCCGCATTGTCGTAAAAATCAACAAACGACTGATCTTGCACAAAAGAATTTTTATATTGGATATCTTCGCGCCATTGATAAAACACGTTAAAATCAAGGCTTAAACTGCCGTCGTTATTGGTCCCTTTAACGCCAAATTCAGTACCTAGCAAAGATTCTGCACCAAACGTAGGGTTGTCTAAGAGGATTTGTTGAAAGGATGCCAGTCCCTCATCGTAGGCTTTACTTAATGCCTGCCCATTAACACCGCCCATTTTATAGCTACGTAATCCACTAAGGTAGAGCATGGTATTGGTGTTAACCTGCTGATGATAACTAAGTTCTGCCCCCCAATCGTCGTGGTCTAAGTGTTGCTCAATAGCTTTACTGTCTAAGTAATCAAAGGATTGAGATGCGAGTCGCAAACTTGTTGTTAACCACTGCGTATCACTTAATACATACTTATAATGTGCAAACAAAGCGCTATCTTGCCTTTGGACTTGGCTAGAAAAAATATCACTGTAGGTATAAAAACGTTCAAGATCTTCGTCTTTGTCAGCATAATAAAAACCAACCAACCAGGCATTATCGACCCTAGACTTGCTGCTCAGTTTGGCCTCTATACTCTTATCTTTGCGTGTTCGATAATACTCGTCGGTAGACGAATATTCCCAATCTGGAGCGATACCAACATAACTCCAGTCTTCGTCATAACCGTAGGCAAGGTCTGCATCCAGAGCAGTGGCTTGAAGTTGCAGATTTGCCCAACTCATCCCTTGGTAATCAGCAGTCATTGCCAATGCTTGACTTTTTTGTCTGTCAAAGCCTGGTTGATCAGATAGGGTTGTGCGATTTCTATCTAATGAAAAAGCATCGTAACCATTATCAACATCAACAAAATGAACCGTGGTATTAAGGCCTAAGTCGGCTGTTATTTGCCAATCAATTTGTGCTCTAGCGGTGAATTCATCTTGGTTGTTGGTATCATTGCGCCCTAACCACACATTTTCTATAAAACCATCACTGCTGTTCTGATGAACTGAAATTCGGAAATTGGCAGCGTCACTTAATGCCCCACCCGCAGCAGCACCCAGATTCCAGCTATTGTAATTAGCGAGTCCAGCTTGAAAATTTACACTTGTTTGTTCACTGGTAGGGGTAGAAATAACATTAATCATGCCCGCTAAACCATCAGCACCAAAGCGCGCACTATTGGGGCCTTTAAATATCTCTACCTGGGCAATATCAAAAGTACTAGCACCGGCCAACAATCCTGAATAATTGATGCCATCGACTAAATAACCTACCGAAGGATTGATCGGGTCAACAAACTGACTACGTTCACCAATACCGCGAATTTGCACAAAACGCCCACGGCTCGCTCCTGTCGCAAAATTAACGTTCGCAGCACGATTTAAAATTTCATCTAAATGTTGAGCATGACGCTGCTGAATAGCAAGAGCAGATATCACATCAATGCTAGTGGCCAACTCAGACAAAGGTGTTGTGGTTAATGCACCATAGACTAAAACACGCTCGATTTCGTCTTCGGCTGTCACTGTAAAAGCAGCACTAAGCAACAAGCTTGAAATAGTTAAATTAAGTAAGTTTTTCTTTGAATTTATCATAGGATCTCTTCAGCTATATTTGAAAAGATCCGGCATTACGGCAGGTCAATGGGGATATGTTGTCTTACCATTCCTACGCCGGTATTATCCGGATCAGGTGTAAGGGTTCGTGCTTTACAAAAACACATCTCAGCCTTGCGGCACCCCTTGGCTTACTATTTAATAATAACCAAATAGCTTGCGTAGTCTAACAGTCTAATTTTGCTGCGCAAGCGAATAGACCAGACAATTTAGCATTATTTATAACTAATTCATTATCTTACCAAATTAGCGAAGTTGTAATTTGGCTAATTTTTGTGTGGAGAAAAACGAACTTTCTTGACTGATCCATACTTCGCCATTTGGACTAACGCACACACCTTCCACTTGATTAAAACCAGCTAAAGGGTAACTTGCCAACAAATTAAAGCGCCTGTCCATTTTAGCAATAAACGGAGAAAAACTACCCAAGCCATACAAACTATAACCGACTAGCACGTATTCTTTGGTTAAAGCATTATAATCTACGCCAGTAATAATACCGGGTAAGCCTTCTACTGTGACAATAGGCTCAATTTTTTGCTTTAACTCAGTTTTACTCAATTTATAAATATGTAAGTCATTGGTTTGCCAGCTCTTTGAAAAAAGCATTAAATCATCATCAACACTGACTAGCGCTTCTGCATCAAAATCATGATTGAGGTATTCATTTTTTTCAATCGAATTGTCGGCATAAGAAATCTGTAGGCTGCGTTTAATCTTTGTCGCAGATGTATCTTTGTCTACTACATGAATCTCTACAAACTTACGTTTGCCATTGTTATTGCCAATATCACCAATATAGAAATGTTGCTCATCACCGGTGAGCGACTCCCAATCTCTATTTTTAATATCTAATTTTATTTTATTTTCAATTTCGCCGACTAAATTTAACTTATAAACAATTGGCTCATTGCCCGAATCATTTAAGGTATAAATAGTGTTCTGGTCAGGGCAGAACAATCCTGACGTTTCTGCCAATTCAGGCGGTAAAATAAATTCTTTAATTAAGGTATAGCCTGGTCTGTCTGATGCCATTGAACTGCATGCTGTCGCCAATAAAACCCCTGTAAGTACAAGTACTTTCATCACAATATTCATTCCCTTTTGCTTCATTATTTGGATTCCAATTTGGCGCTTTTACAAAATAATACTAAACACTTAGACGAGTCTACTGATTTCTTGTTTTGTTTGAATTTCTAGTTGTTCCAATGTTTTACCGTGAGCGACGGGTAAACGAGTTTCAGGGTCAAGTTTCACAAACACGATATCATCGGCAAGACAGATAGTTTTTTTGGTGATTTTATTTCTAACCAAACAACTGACGGTAATAGAGGTAATACCAACATTTTTTGTGGTTAAACCAAATTCAACAACATCGCCCACCATCGCAGGGGATTCAAAACTGATTTCACCAATATGCTTGGTAACCAGTACGTTCGTTTCTAACTGACAAATAGCATAGATAGCCGCTTCTTCATCAATCCATTCTAAGGCGCGACCACCAAATAATGAGTTGGCATAATTGAGATCACTGGGCATCACTAATCGGCGGGATAAAAAGCGCATTCGTATTCCTTGTAAACTTTGCATAAACTAGCAGGCGCTATTATACATCCATAAGACCTAATATCAGTGAAATTGTACAATCAAATACTACCTTGGTTACATCAAAGGGCACAAATTACCGTTCACCGTCAGTTATTGCTGATAAGTGGACCAGAGCGATGGGCTATTGAACAAGCTAATACCTTACTAGCCGAGTCATCGTTGTTGCTGTGGATTGGTAACAGTGAGGGCTTGCAGAACAGCAGTAATAGTCAACAGTATCGCCAATTTCTGGGACAAGAATATCAACACTTACTGATTAATTGTTATTCTGGTTTTAGAGCCAATGCCGTTATTGCCCTCAGTGGTGTAGTGCGTGCCGGTGGACTAATGGTTATTATTTGCCCAAGTATTGAAGACTGGCCGACCTACCTCGATCCAGAATGGCAAAATAGGGTGTCTTTTGGCTATTTGTCGTCTTTCACAACAAGCTCGTTTATTCAGATACTTACGAGCAAACTACAAGCAGATGCCAATGTCGCATGGTTGACTCCGACCGAATTTAGGGGCTCAATCACCCAAATTCCTTCTTCAAGACAACAAATTAGCTTTGAGGAAGATAAATTTGATGAACAATCAGCAGCGATATCAGCGATTATTAAAGTGGCAACCGGTCATAGAAATCGCCCCTTGGTTTTGAGTGCCGATCGCGGCAGAGGTAAATCATCGGCACTAGGTTTAGCGGCCGCCGAGTTGATCAATACCTATGGAAAAAATATTATTATTACCGCTCCCTCTCCTGCCACCATTGAGCGTGTTTTTCATCATGCCGAAATTAATATTCACAACCTAAAAGTAAGCAAAAATCAGCTTGAATCAGACACGGGAAGCCTCACTTACTGCGCCATTGATGACTTACTGCAAAATGAACATTGCGCCGACATCCTCTTTATCGACGAAGCAGCTGCATTGCCAACTCATTTTCTGATGCAAGTCATTGATAGATTTTCACGTATTGTTTTTAGCACCACTTTGCACGGTTATGAAGGCAGTGGTCGTGGTTTTGAACTACGCGTAAAACAGTATTTAAAACAACACAAACCACAATTCAAAAGCTTGCAATTACATCAGCCACGGCGTTGGTTATGTGGGGATTACCTTGAGGCCTTATGGTTTGACGTGTTTTTTATGGCATCACCGCCAGCACCTGAGATGAAGGTTTGCAATGAAAAAGTTGAATATTGTCGCATAAGTAAACAACAACTAATCGGTGACTTAGTTCAGACTCAGGCTATTTTTCAATTATTAATTAATGCGCATTACCAAACCAGTCCCGATGACTTAGTCAGACTGTTTGACTCGCCTGAGCAACATTGTTTTGTGATCAAACAAAATCAACACATATTGGGCGTTGCTCTGATTATTGAAGAAGGCGGCCCGTTTTTAGCTGAAGTAAATCAAAAAATCGCCACAGGCGCTAGACGTGTGAAGGGTCACTTATTGGCACAAAATCTTGCTCTTCAGTATGCCCAAGGTGCTTTTTGCGAGTTAACACAATGGCGTATCACGCGCATTGCCATCGCAGAAGAATTGCAATCACAAGGAATGGGCCAACAATTAATCAATTACATTGCCGTTAGCGCGCAAAGCAATAATATCTCAGTGTTAAGTAGTTCTTTTGGTCTCAACTTAGATCTGCTTAGATTTTGGCAAAAAGCGGGCTTTAGTGTTGTTAATCTTAGCCAGCAATCCGAGGTATCCAGTGGCGAACACAGTGCGCAACTGATCAAACCCTTAACCTTACCTGCCGAAGAATTTTTATTAGCGATGCAACATGAATTTCAAGCAGAGCTACTTTATCAAGCCGATAAATCTTTGCAGCAATTTGAGACCCAAGTGCTAAGTGAACTTTTACTGGCATGCCCCCTAAACTTTGCCAATGAATTCACTTCAATTGAGATTATTGAGCAGTTTTATGCCGGCACTCGACCATTAGTAAGCTGCAAAAGATTATTAAAAAGCTATTTCATTGCTCAACTACACAACACCGCATCAACACTCACGAATACTCAATTTCTATTGTTAGTAGCGGTATTACTGCAAAACGTTACCAACATAGAAATCAGCAAAAAATACGCCCTCAAAGGTAAAAAAGAAATAGAAGAAAACATCAGGACTGCCATAGGCCTATTGATCACTTTTAATAAACGCTCTGCCCATGCGTCGACACTTGAACACTGAGCAGCAGCGACAGTTTGCACCGCAAGGTACACAAAGTGAGCACTCGTAGAATATCCTAACATCTATTCGCTTTTCTCAGTGGGCGCAGCCTCTGTGTCCTTATATGGACTCCCTCAATACTGTCAATCGTTGTTTTAATTAAACTAAGTTAGATGCTTGCTTATAT
>NZ_JBDYKM010000029.1:0-49006 GCF_040012495.1 Paraglaciecola sp. 25GB23A | reverse complement strand
ACGCGCTTTTACCCGATAAAAGCCCCGACAAAAAGTGAACTGAATAGCCTTACTCACCGCATTAGCCAGCGTGTGGCTGGTTTTCTTGAGCGCGAGGGCCCATTAGTGAGGGAGGGTGACAATGATTATCTTGCTTTGGATGGACCGGAAGACGATCCGATGTTGCAAATTTACGGGTATTCAATAACCTATTGTATCGCTACAGGCAAACAGCAAGGACTAAAGGTCTTTACGTTGCGAACCATTCCACCTATGGCAGAGCAAGGGCTTGCGGCAGGCTTTGCCGCAAATGTGGCAGTGTTCAGTCTCCATTTATGTGTCATGAGCAACGCACAGAATAGGTGTAAACTCGAAAGGTTGTGCCGTTATATTTCCCGCTCTGGGGTACCAGAATAAATGTTGATAATAACGACTTACGGCAAGGTTCGTTACCCACTCAAAGCACCCTACAACAGTTGCAGAGACATATATCCTAATCTGCTAAAATTAGGCTTCTTGCTCCTGAATCGCTATGACCACGAACGGCCATTATTGGCACATGGCTGACGGATAGAGGAAGTTGATGTTGAAGGGTTTTAGCAGCAAAATACAGCAATATAATTCTTTGTTCGTATGTCTGCTTTGTCGGATCACCTGTCTTAAATATGACAGAAGTAAAGGGCCGCTTTTCGCTCAAAGCCGAATATCGGCCATGTGCCAGATGCGGATCTTCGCAAAGCCGTTGCCGAACGATCCCAAATAGCTGAAACCAGACTGTCAGGGGTTACTTCACAAGTTTTTTATTTTGGGTGGTTTGAGGAGGTTATATAAGTGATGCGGTGGCCGACAATGGACGATAAACGAATTATTAAATCCTAGATGATGATTATCGAGTAAAGTTGGAGCATCTATTGTTATGTATAATACTTGGTTCTTCTTGTGTTAAAAATTGTCTTTAAACAAACATCAAATTTAGGTAAATTTACCGATAGTTTTATTTTTTTTAACAGATAGAGTAAATGTTTTGACCTCATTTCAAAGAGATTAATGTTTGAATTATTATATAACATCTGAGTTTGAAATGACTATTGGGCCGTCAAGATTGGAGAGTTTAAACGGCCATCCCAGCACTGTGTATGGATTAGATTCAGATCTAAAAATTGTGTATCAAAATCCTGCATCGATTCAATTTTCAGAACAAAACAGCCACAACAATCGTATTAGCAGTGCATCGTCATTGGGAAAGAATATCTTCGATTTTATTCCTGATTTACTAGCGCCAACTTACAAAAAGCTATTTGAATCTGTCACGCATGATAAAAACCCATCTTTGATATCAAGGCAATTTGAATATGAATGCTCTAGCCCAGAGTTTTACCGCGTTTTCTCTATGCACCTATACCCTTTGAACAAAGGCGGAATTTTGGTCATACATTCCCTAGTTATAGAAGAGCCTTACATTAATTCGCAAAGCCAAGAACTAAACACAGTTGTTGAAAGCGATTACATTAATAAACACGGCAGTGTAACCCAATGTGCTAACTGTCGACGCATAAAAAACTTAGCTAAAGACGGTCAATGGGACTGGATACCAAAATGGGTTAAAGAGCCACATATCCCTACTAGTCATGGCATATGCCGCCCTTGTAAGCATCACTATTACCTTAGTGATTGAGATAAGTAAAACAACTAATCGATTTGGTGGCTCACGCGCCAATCAATATTTGACTTAATTGAATAAATGCTCAATGCCTTCTATAGGTAATTTGCTAGAAACGTGGTCATATTTAAATGTGAAGTACATGTTTTATTAATTTTTGGAGTCAATAATAGCTTGGAAATGGTTTTCACACTGCCTGCCAGTGAAACTGTTGGGCATCTACGTCCACTTGTGGCAAGTGATGCGAATGTCTGCTATCTCAGTAAACCAGTAATAGCCGAGAAAGTCTTTGACTGTCTCCTGATCGCTCAAACCAGCTAGTCAACTATCGGGCAGGTCGGTGCCAAAGTCGGCTGTTCATGTTCTATCCAGTGAATGATCCTAATTAGCAGATTGCAGACATTAACGCTTCTCAGACTTACTAAGGTTGGAAGGGAAAAATGTCTACAGATTTAGAGGAAGATCAAGGTACGGATTAGAAAAGAATCTGTCTGCCCGTTTAATACTGTATTTTTCATGTGCTGATGAGTCGATTCCTCGCCTCATAGACCTTACAGTAGCAGCATTCCCAGTCAGTAGACTATGAATGCAAGTAGATAAGATAAGTCGGGTAAGGTGCATATTAACGGTGGTAAGTGAAAGGGTATTGTTCAAAAAAGTGGTTACATTCATGGTGCTTACCGGTTGGTTTTTTGGCGATAGATCTGATCACCAAATGCCATGAATGTTCCCCAACTTTTTAACTATCTTCATGATTTGAATATATTATTCGTAGGGAAACGTCAGACACTGCCCCCAGTTATTTCCATTATTTTTTCTTGTCTTTGTACATCGCAGCGTCAGCTTCTTGGATCATTTCTTCTACCGATTTTGTTGTATCATGCTTAAAATGTTCTACACCCACACTGTATTCGATTTTGTATGGTTTGTTGATTGTTGCATTTGCTTCTGCAACAGCTACCGCAAATCGGGCTAAAATTTCATTAGAATTTTCTTGGTCAGAATTCGTCAGCATGGCAACGAATTCATCTCCGCCGAGTCGCCCTATTACGTCACTATCCCGAAATGTATCAAGCATTATTTGAGCAAACTTGGTTAATACAAAGTCACCTTCATGATGCCCATAGTCATCGTTAATGATTTTAAATTTGTTTAGGTCAAATAGTAAAAACGACATCGATACTTGGTTTCGTCGGCACATTTTTAAACTATGATCGACAAGCGTTAAAAAACCGCGTCTGTTGGAGATCAACGTCAGCTCGTCCAGCGTGGCTAATTGTATCGATTTTATTTCTTGTTCAATCATTGCACCGAGATCTTTGAAAAGCTGCTGATCCTCTTCATCCATGGTTTTTGGTGCTTGATCGATAATACATAAAGTACCTATGTTCAATCCCTCCCTAATTTTCAAAGGGTAGCCCGCATAGAAGCGAATATTAGGAGCTTCAGTTACAAGTGGGTTGTCAGAAAATCGCACATCCTCACTTGCATCTGGTATTATAAATAATCCATTTCCATTTATTGCATGTCCACAAAAGGAAATATCTCTTGGTGTTTCGGTAGCTTCAAGGCCCTGCTTAGACTTAAACCACTGACGATCCTCGTCAACCAAACTAACGAGAGAAATAGACACGCCAAACATTCGTTTAGCCATACGAGTTACGCGGTCAAATCGTTCCTCGTGTGCAGTATCAAGCACTTGTAATGTTCTCAAAGCATGCAATCGTTCTGCTTCATTTTCTGGAATTTCAGGCTTAATCATTACGTAACCCTTAACATGTAAATAACTTTTGAATAACGTAAGAATAAACGTTGCGACTGAGTTATTCAATAAGCCGAAACTTTGTTTGTTTTAGACTTGCGAAGCTGTTTATTGAACAGGGTGATTTTGAATCCTTGAGGGCATGAAATTTGGCGAACTGTGGTCTATTACTCAACTGTTTTCACATAATTCAGAATTCAAAACAAGCGCCTCACACTGTTGTTTGAGGACCAGTTTTGAATATTGCTTTGTGCAAATACAAATAAACTTATCCACACCAAGATACCAAAAAATAGGGCAACTTTAGCTTGTTGAAAAGCGTTACCTCTTGAAGCACCACAACAATCAGAGCCAAGGTAGTTAGAAGCTGTAGGTCAGAGCCGATGAAATATAATCCATTGGTAAAATCGATATTTTATTATCGACGCTCTGACTGTTCGCTTTCTTGGGCATAGCAGTCGTTCGGCTAGGTTAGCTCCAATGACCGTTGATCGCTCAAACCGGCCCATCCAGATTTCCAGCTTTTCAGGATTTCAGTTTTTCAGCCTCGGTCGTTTGCAAAAAAAAATCGAATAAACTGCGACCCCACCCACCCCTGAGTGGGCGAGTGCGGGCACCTTTGCAGGCCAGTAAGAGGGCAGGGGTCGATTTTTCGGGGCGTTATCATAATTTAACAGGATGAGTGAGCACATGCGGACAAATCTCAACCACAAGTAAAATCAGATCGACTATCGGTGGGTTTTATGCAGGAGAGTTAACGGAAAGGGGGAGGTTTAGAGGTAGGTTGCGGCAGCGTCAGGTATCAACTCTTTCGCTTGGCAAGCAACGAAATGCCCAAAGAAGTCAGCACAGCAGCGGTAAAAAGATACAAGCCCCAAGCCACTTCTATCTGCCCGATCCCGATGCCTTTTGCTATGACAATATGCAGTGCCAGAAGAAAGACGTCAGCCATGGCGAGCTTGCCCAGCGTTGATAGCACCGGTTGCGCAGCGTCCGTCAGCAGGTTGAAATGTATAAGCGCCATGCCTAAGCACTTCAGCAACGGTGCAACCAATGCGAAGAATGTCACTACCATTGCAAGCAAGATATCCGTTTCCAATAGCTTCTGAATACCCGATATCACGGTCAGTGTATCATGCTCGAATACTGTTTTTCCGCCCAGCCATGAAGGCATGTGCCATTGCGGCAGCAGTCCAGTGGTGATTAATGGTGAAAACCATGCGATGGGAAAAGCGATCAAGAGGGTTAGGTTTAAGTATTTAATGAATGGTGTCAGTCGTTAGAACCACACTAGCCTAAGTTCACTTTCCAAGGAAGTAGTTCATTTGGCTTAGCTTGTCCGAGCATCATTTTTTCCATCACATGCATAAGGTAATCATAGGGTTTGATACCATTTGCCTTCGCCGTTTCAATAATGGAATACAGCACTGCACTGGTATTGGCGCCATTTGCCGTCTGACTTATCAACCAATTTTTGCGCCCAATCACAAACGGCTTTATTGCTCTTTCTGACCTATTATTGTCTATGTCAATGCAGCCATTTTCTGTGTAACGAATAAACTTATTCCATTGGTTAATGGCATAGTGGATAGCTCTACCTATTGCACTTTCAGGTAACACCGCTAGGCTTGATTTATCGAGCCATGTTTTAAATTGTGTCAGCAGGGGCACTGCCTTTTCTTGGCGAATACGACAGCGCTCCTCCACCGATTGAGCCTTGATTTCTTTTTCAATGCGATACAGCTTTTGAATAAGATTCAGCGCCCAATCTGCTTTGCCTATTTTTGCTTGTTTGCCTTGTGCCTTCTTAGCCTCCACGAATTTACGGCGAATATGCGCCAAGCAAGCAACGAGTATCGCTTGTGTTTTGCCATAGCCCTGATAGCCGTCCACACTCAAGTAACCTGTGTAATCGCGTAAAAAGTCGACCGCACATTGACCCGCTCGCGAGGGCTGATAATCATATAGCACGATATTCGGGGTATCATCGCCGCAGATGTTGCCTTGAGGCGAGTCTGCACCGCAGTTATACACCCACATGTACGATTTGATATTGTCATCGTCCACCACCGTCATCGTGGTTTCATCTGCACGGATATAATTTTGCCGTAGCAGTGTGTCATGCCAAGGTGCATAAGTAATGGGTTTGAATAAGGCAGCGATGTTAATCAGCCAATCCGACATGGTTTGCCGTGATAAATGAATGCCCAGTTGTTTGAAGATGGCTTCTTGTCGGTATAGCGGCAAACCATATTGATATTTACTCGTGATAATTTGCGCAATTAAGCTCGGCGTTGCATAACTTTTAGGTAAAATACTGGGCACAGGTGGCGCTTGTTTGATTGGGGTTGTTGTTCCACTCTTCTGGCAAGCGCGGCACGCATACTTTAAGCGATGATGCTCGATCACTTTGGTTGTAGCGGGCACAAACTCAAGTTTTTCAGTGATATCTTTACCCATGAGGTGCATGTCGCCATGGCAGCACTCACAGACTTTGTCCGACTCGTTAATATCGTGAACGACGACTTCACGTTCAAGGCTGTCATCAAACACCTTGCGATTGCGCTTTTTACGCTTGGCCGTATATTCGGTATATTCGTCTTCCTCAAGCGCTTCTGCTTGTGCCTGTTGTGCGATATCCTCGGGCTCGTTAAACAACTCCCCCTGACCAGGATAAGCTTCATTTTTGCTGGCGAATAACGTCTGTTTAATGAGCTTGAACTGTTCTTGTAAAAAGCCTAAATGCTCACGCTGTAAGCCAATTAATTCTTTCGCTTCGTCCACCGACAAGCCATCCGCTTGGTCTTTTTCATTCAAGCGCTGAATACGCTTTTCGCGTTTATTGTAGGACTGTTCGGGGCTTAATTTCATGCCACGTATTATACCGTAACATGCCTGTAAGTTGTTGTTTTAACTTAGATTAAAAGGTGATCGTTAAACGCTGCTTATGATCGGTTGTTATAAGCCCGCCGAGGCATAAAACAACGGCTGATGACCTTCAATCGTGAAGCCGCCTAGTAAGCTATTGAGTTGTTGCTCGCTCAAGTAAAGGGACGTTTGCGTGTTGCTTGGCCACTTAAAGGTGTCTTTTTCTAAACGCTTGCTCCACATGGCTAGCCCAGTATTGTCCCAATATAAAATGCGCAAGCGTTTACGGGTGCGATTGGTGAACACAAATAGCGCCCCTGACATCAATGGCACATCAAACTGCTGCTCGACAATTAAGGCAAGGCCATTAAATTGTTGCCTGAAGTCCACGGTCTTGGGATAGAGATAAATGGCTGATGGGGCTACAAACATTCTCATACCGCCAGCTCCTTGAGCAAGGTGGCTAACCAAATAGGATCGCATTGGGTAGATAACGACAATTGTGCATGCGGGGTGTGTAACACCATTGCGCTTGTCACCGGCCTCACCTGCGCTTTAATAAACTGGCCGGTTGGCGCTGACACGGGAGTATTCGACGGTTTTGGTAACGCGTCTTTATTCGTCTGCATGGGCGACGCCAGCCCCATGGCATGTCGGCGAGAATAAAAGGTTTGTGTATGGATATTTCGTTGTTGGCAAAATTCTTTTGTTGTGCCTGCAAATTGAGCATGTGCGTCCATGATTTGCTGCCATTGTTTTGGGGTACGTTTGGTCATCGGATAGGCCTCCATAGTTGAAAACCTTATTGTCTGCTAGCCGAAGACGCTAAACTATGTGTGGTTTTAACGACTGACACAATGAATGGATGGTTTGTCATGGTTTGTTTCCTTATAGATTGAGTGAATGGTAGGTGCAGAGCCCAAGTAGATGTGCTGCTCATTACCTCCCGAGTTATAGAGGCGCTAAAATCTCCTTGCTAAAGTGCGTTACAGTTCTCCGCTCTCGAACGCTGAATCCGGGCAGGGGAGTAGCCATCCTTGGCCCCCAAAAGTCCCGTGTTGACCAGCTCTGGCACCAGATTGTGCCCTCAGAGACCCGAGGGTTGGCCCAGTCGCGGCGACACCGAGTTGGCCGCCTGCTGCAGCGTACTTGGTGCGAGATGGGCGTAGCGCTCCGTTACTTTTGGATCAGAGTGTCCAAGTAGTTGCTGTACTTCATATAGCGAGCGGCCTTCATTAACCAACATTGAAGCATATTGATGTCTCAGATCGTGTATACGAATGTTACTCAAGCCTGCTTCCTTGCGAAGGCGCGTCCAAGCTTTTTTGATGCATCTGTATTTCTCACCCGTACCTAAGTTGACGAAGATGTGCTCATAGTTGTTTTTAGTATCTACTGCACACAACACCTTCATTGCCACATCGTTGAGGGGGATGTAGCGCTGCTTTTTTGACTTAGATTGAAGCTGGGGGATGCGCCATTGACGATTGTTGTCGATATCACACCACTTGGCATTCAGCGCCTCGCCCAGTCGAGCCCCGGTAGTCAATAGGAACAGCAAGATATTGCAGACCATGCGATTCCCATCGTTGTAGAGCACTTGAAGCAGGCGGCCCAAATCGTCTTCATCAAGATACCTCTCGAGCCTATTATCTGCGTTAAACAGCTGTACTCGCGCCAAGGGATTGGCAGTGATCACCTCCCAGTCAACAGCAACATTAAGTATGCGTCTTAATAGCTTCAAGTAATGATCACAAGTCGCAGGTTTAAGTCTTTGCTCCATCAACTTTGCATGAAATCGCTGTGCATCGGCCTTTTTGAACTTGTCCAGTTGTATGTCGCCAAATACACCACGAAGATGTGTAGTAAACATCTGCTCATCGTTCTTCCATGACCGGTTATGCTGCTTAACATGCGGTAGATATTGCGATTCAAAAAATACCGCAAACGTAGTGATGGTAGATTTTTTCTGTACCTCCTTGGGGTTATAGCCTTGCAAGAGCTTGGCTTTCAGTTGCTTGGCAGTGGTGCGAGCTTCAGCCAATGTCATCTCGGTTGTGAGGCCAAGCTTTTTGTGCGCTGTTTTCTTCTGCTCATTTTTGTAACGCAGATAGAACGTGCCAGTATCACTAGTGGTCGCGCGTATTTCAATGTAGAGTCCTTTGACGCCGGCATCGCATAATTCGATACGACCTTTACCTTCAGGGCATAGTGGTAGGCTCTGAGTTAGAGCCTGAGTTAGTTGGATTACAGGCATATCAGGCCCCTTATTTGTTGATTATGTAAAGACGATGATTGCGACCGTTTTTTTCGCCAGTATCCGTCAGCGGTAAACCACCGAGCTTAACGAGATGGCGAACATGTTTGCCCAATGTGTTTCTCTCGTGCCCGTCAATGTTTTCCCATATTTCTGTTCGAAAGAGTTGTTTGAGCGTCTTTAGTAATTGGTTGTGAAAGCCCTCGTGACAATAGATATATAGCGTTAAAAGAAGGTCGATGAAAATGGCCTTATCGTTGTCTGTATGGTCACAATTGTCGATGTAGCTAATGATGTTTTCTTCATGATTTGGCATAATATTTTCCTGAGTTTTAAAATTTAGAGTTGACGGCAGAGTGATCGTAAAAACCTAAAATCCTCTGCCAAATCCAATCGAGATATTTCAAAGGTGCCGGTGGGTTGGGTGGGGTAGCAAAATTCGCCAGCTTTTTTCTCCGGGATTTGATGGTTTTTAAATCATCTAACGAAAATAAAAGTTGAAATCTGCTACCCCGTCACCCACCACTTAGCTCTAATATTTCGAGTCATCATCCTCGTCGTGTATAGGTGTTTTTTTCGGCTGATAAGGCTTAGTAGGGGGCTGCAAAGCTTCACTAATTGGTGGCACCAACCAGCGTACTTTGCCTTGCGAGCGGGTAGATTGCCCTATCCGTTGCCGTAAAAAATCGCCGCATTCTTTTGCTTGTTGATTGGTAGGGTTCTGGATACCGACAACCTTCAGGAGTTCGCCTGCTGCTAGCCGTGTCCAGCTTTCTTTAGGCGCATCAAATTGCAGCTCACTTTCTAGCAAGTCTTCGATGGCAGTGCGTTTTTTATGGTGGGAATTTAACGCCTCTAATTGGTCTTGCTCTTCATCAGTTAGCCACCATTGCGGTGATTCTTTGCCTTTAAACATCTGTTCGTAGACTTGTGCCCACATTTGTTGCATGTCGATTGTATGATTGTGGTTAATGTCAATGCAGGGGAGAGTCCACCATCTGGTATTGCCGGTGGGATCCACTAAGAATTCGGCTCCATTGACCGTGGCGGCAAATGCGGTTCGTCTCGGAAATAATGACTCGCGTTTTCCATAAGGTACGCGGATTTTATCTTCTTTATTGGTGATGAAACCTTTGAGGCGCGACACATCTTTTCTAAAGGATGAATCGAGTTCGCCAATTTCAACTAACCAATGTCTAACTGCATTTATTAAGGAATCTTTGTTGTTGGTATCCATGTGGTGGTCAAGTAAAATGCAATGACTTGCTAGCTTCTCGTCATCGATAAGCTTGCCTATCCAGCGCGTTTTGCCCAAGCCTTGCGCGCCTTGCAGAGTTAGCACCCCTCGACTACTGAAATTATTTGGCATCGCAGCGGCTGCAATAGCACTTAGTAACCACTTGGTTATCAGTAAGCATTTAAAGTCGTTTGGAAATTCGTCTGCCACTGTAATGGTTGCACAGAGTTCATAGATTCGGTCTTTTTTATCCCATTCTTTTGATTTAACCCACTGCATAACAGGATTGACTTGGTTTCTGCTGGCGATTGCAAAAATGAATCGCTCAAAGTTGGCAGAATAAATGCCATTTAGCACAGCTAAGCTAGCCAGTTCGGCTTCTGCCACATTGCGATAATTGTCGCTACTGGATTTTAAGCCCGGTATAGAAATAATAACGTCTTTTGTTATCACGTCATAGGCAACGGTCACACCATAGAACTTGAGCATATATTCAATGTTTTCTATGGTGCCGAACGGTTTGTCAGAATCGTTAAGCATGGGAAATTTTAACGGATTTATTTTTTCGGGAGCTTTATCTGCCGCATTTGGCTCAGAGGTTAGTGCTCCAATTATTTTGCCCGAAACTAAACTGCGTTTAGGCGGCTTAACGTTTTGAGGCGAGGTTGTTTTGTCGCTGGTGTCTTTAAGTTTCATAAGACACCCCACTTTATGCCTACATCCTCAGTTTGTTTGCCATCCCCTTTAGTAATAATAACGACTTTTGTTATCACGTCATAGGCAACGGTCACACCATAGAACTTGAGCATATATTCAATGTTTTCTATCGTGCCGAACGGTTTGTCAGAATCGTTTAGTAGGGGAAACTTCAACGGATTTATTTTCTGAAGAGTTCTACCTTCCGCATTTGGCTCAGAATTTGATGCATTTGGCTTTTCTTTGACTTCAGGTTTTGGGGCAAGGCTTGGCTTTTTAGTGCTTATTTCCTTGTTACCATTATCATCAGGTTGAGTTTCAGGTTTGATACGATTTGCTATCGATTCTGTGCGGGCGACATTATCTTGCAGTGTTTTGTTTCCAGTCATTGTTTTCTCCATTATATTTAATACAGAGACGCAATTTTTTGCGCTCTTATATAGTAGAGATTACTGGTAACGCGAAATTGGGTAGGTTATTGAAATATATCAGTAATTAATTTATTCATCGTCGTAGTCCTGCGTGTTACCGGTAATGTCATCTTGATACTGAACTGTTTTATTGTCATAGTTCAAGTCATATTCAAGACTTTGATGCTCTCTAAATTCCACTTTAAATCTCGGTGTGTATGGTTCAAATTTTCCCTGTTTGAGATAAAAAGGGTCGCCACTTAATCCGGTGATTTCATTCAGCAACGTTCTCAGGCCTGTGAGTGCCTTGCGATAGCTTGGACTTGTGAAATCATGTTTTCGCTTTTCTTGTGGTCTGTAGAAGTCCTCAAGTATCCCAAATAATTTATTCGGCTGAGTAAGTTTTCTTCCTTGAAATGGCGAATTTTCGCGCTCTATTTTGCACAGGACTCTCTGCGCTACTTTGAATTCCATGTACGAGAATTTACTTTCTGTTTCCAAATCCAGTCGATAAAAAATAAGAACGGTAATATTATTCCAATGAACTTTTTTCTCCTTTTTGCTCGGCTGGAGGTCAGGAAATACAGCATAAAGCGATGTTCTCTGAATAAGTACTCGCTCGAAGTCGTCTCTTAATGCATCTGCAATTAGCTGGATTTTTGTGGGACGATTGCCGCGATATTTTCTGATTTCTAATTTGAGTTGCTGATAAATATTGTCTGCTTCTTGAATTTGCTCTATCACCAACATACGGCTTCGATTTAACTCGGGTAGAAATGCGTCGATTTGTTCCTCCGTAAGCAATGTATTGCCTATAGCATCCCACTCGGTGTAAGAATGCGTATAATTTGGTGATTTATCATCCCTGCGAGGTGACTCTCTTTCCTCATCTAGCTCATCAATAAGGTCTTCACATACCTTGACTTCCATTCTTTGTATATTTTCAAAGTAGCTAACCGAAGCATCGTCATCGAAATAGGGCAAAATGAAGAGGACAGCCTGCCAGATTGATACGGACTCACTTTCACAAAATTCATCGTTGAAAGTGCTAAACCAACGTAACTCCTTTAAAGAAATTCCATTCATATGTTTTGTTTGCCTTAATAAAAGTTGCGTCCCTGCAACATACTTACTTAGGTTTTAATTACTTGTCAATCTTGAGTAGAAATGCAGGGGTGGGTGGGGAGGCAAGTTCCGAAAAGTTTTTAGCGAACAGACAGCTGAGTCATTTTGACTAAGCCACTTTTTTGGATTTTGCCGGTTTGCTACCCCACCCACCCCAGCTCAGGTTGAGCCAGAATTTACAACAACTCTCTCCTCTTGCGCTCTAATACGTCGCCCAAATACTCCTCCAAGACACCTTCTGCATATTGGTCAAACTCACTGTCCAATATCTGAATGGCGATGGATTCATACAAGTCGTACTGCTCTTGCTGGGTCATGGACGCCTCTTTGCAGTTGGCATAGGCTAGCTCCAGACGCGCAGATACCTCCGATAACTCTCGGCTATTTTTCATAACGATACGTCCTTAGTTAGAGTGGTTAGCCAGAACGGCCCAGGTGATGACAATTAATGCTAATATGGGGAAGCAATAGCAGACCATGAGGATGGCAACGACATACGCCATTTCTTTACCATTCAGAACCATTAAGATAGATATTATTATTATCATGGCGGTAGCAATGTTTATCATATCGACCTCCTAAGCTTACTGACAGTAGGCACTGAGAATGCTTTTCCTCGATGCGTAGTCAGCCCTCGTGAATTTAATGCATTTGCAATTGACTGACACGTATCGAGTTGTTCCATCTCCACCAAATGTTGTATCACCTTGACGATTTTAGATTGCCACACCCGTTGAGCTTGCACCCGTTGCTGATTGGCGTTGCCGACATCACGATTTCTCAATAGTGAAAGTTGTGGATTGCCCATCACCACCCCCCTGCGTTTTGCTTCGGTCATGGCCTGCTTGGTTCTGACTGAAATCATCCTTGCTTCATGTTCGGCCATTGCGGCCAGTATGTGAATGGTGAGGTTGTCAATCTCGGGTAGGTCACACAACTTGAACCGTATGCCACGTTTTTGCAGACTGGTGACGAAGTGTAAATCCCGCGACAGCCTATCCAGCTTGGCCACCAATAAAGTCGCGTTGGCCAGCTCGGCATAGTCGGCTGCTTTGGTGAACTCCGGCCTGTCGATGCGTTTACCGCTTTCGACTTCCATGTATTCAGCTACTAGTTCACCGCCAAACTGCTGCAAGAAGTCTTTCACCGCTTGTTTCTGAGCATCGAGGCCCAGTCCTGAACGGCCCTGTTTTTGAGTGCTCACCCGAAAGTAAGCCACATATCTAATGGACATATTTAACTCCTGATGGAAATGTTGCATATCGCTAAAGGGACCTTTTGCGTGATGTGAAAAGGCCTTTTAGCGGGGTTATGGGGAGACTACTTAGAGATGGATTTGGCGCGGGTAGCTTTTAGTTTCAGCTCGTTTTCGGCACGCACTTTTGCTTTGATTGCATCACGCTCGGCCACCACATCGGGCAGGCTGACCTTGTCCTTTATGAGTGGCTGCATACTGTCGGTAAAGGCCTCAACATCGCCAATATTATGTAAGCGTTTAGAGTCTTTGAATGGTATCAGTATGTTTTCTGCTTTTAGGGCTGCGGACAGGAATCCGGCGTTATTGGCACTTTGGGATTTATACAGCGGGGTAAATATCCGGGCGTTGAAACTCTTGTCTGGGCTGGGGCGTTTTTCGATGGCACTCAGCACGTCGGTCAGCGCTATCCATTCGCTTGAGAACAGGCCGCCGGTTTCATTGTTGGTGATACGCACAAGTAGGGTTTTGCCTGCGGTATCGTAGCCAATGTTGTAGGTTAATGTATGTTCGGCAGGTGCAGATACTTTGCCGCAGGTCGAGATTTTTAGGATGTCGATTTTTGCTGTCATGAGAGCTTCCTCTGAGGGTTACGATAAGCAACGATTGTGCTTATTCAAATAAGATACCTAGAGAGCCGCAAAGGGGGGCTGAGTTTGTCAAAAGGGAAAGTGCGGTTTTTTTTGAGCATAAAACAGATCCACGCGTGGCTACTGACGAATGATCCTATATAGCAGAATACGGATTGTCAGTTGATTTATTTAGGGGGCGGCTTCGAGCGATCAGGAGACAGTCGGCTACTTTCGTGGCTATCTCTGGTTTACTGAGATAGCAGACGTTCGACACTTAGAATATCTTGTCTGTTAAGTAAATTTTTATAACGACAATCGGGTCTTTAAAAACACAAAATAATATGGTTCTTCTTTATCAATGTCAGGTGGCGTGCACAATATTGGGACTACACATGAAAAAGATATACTATCTATATTATCCCAAATTTCGGATGGTACAGCTTTAGGGAAGCTCTCAGAAGACGACCGCGCACTAGAATTACAATCTTCAATAGTTGTGTGATTTTTTATATTTACAACTTTAGTTAAAGCTAGTCCTTTGAAATTTTTAGTCGCAAAAGATGTCACCTCAGCAACGCACGCAAAAGCATTATTTGTCCTAAAAACAAATAAAATAATTAATCCTAGGTAATGTATTTTTTTCATGAAAAGTCCCTATAAATATTTTATGTGACATTTTAAGGCAAAAATTCAACACTAAAGGCGTTAAACAAATTTCAAATATTTTTACTCGCAGGAGCGTTTAACTGAAGTTGCATATATTTGAGCCCTAGACAAAGTAAAGTGTGAAAAACTACCTTACTGTGCTTTTTGCTAAAGCTTTCTCAAACTCTGCGAGAACAGCTTCTACGCGACCTTTTGCTGCGACTCCATTGGCGATCATCGTTCCCCAACCGCCATTGCTAGAAACTGCTGAAACAACAGGTATGTTGCTCTTCATAAGTGCTATGTCAGCCTGCATAGTTATACCTGAATCCACAGTGAATCTAAGCTCGAAATCCGCCTTGTCATCATCATCTGTCACTGTGAATCCGAACTTGAAAAGGATTTTAGAAACCTCTGGAAGATATTGTGTAGCCCAACCGTCAAGATGTTTGGGAATGTAAACTATCCTATTGCTTGAGCTGAAATCAAAGCCACTTGTCATGCCACTCGAAGTGCAACCTAAGAGGATAGCTGCACACAAAAAGAGTATTGAATTTTTAATCATCTGTTTATTCTCACGTTCTTAAGATTGCATGACAGAACTGCTTTTATATTGGTAATTATTTTGCCAGTCAACTTCTAACTAGAACTAATTTGGAATAATCAGGTACAGAACCACATTTATTTAAATGTATATTTGGACGCAGGAATAACCGCTGATTTAATAAATAGTATAAATTGGCTATTCGTGTCAGATGTTCTGCCGACATCTGTCCCTTGTGCGTCTGCAATATACAATAACTGCTAACTCGGCTAGCGAGCCATGATTGGCTGCAAATGGCACTGAGCCGAACTTCGGCAATGAGCGATAAATGGTTATACGCGTTGGCTAAGTCGTATGACAAGTTCACGTCCACACCTGCCTTTGAAATACAGCAAGACCGGCGGTTATAGAGTTCAGCATGCAATGTAATTTAACTCCGCATTCAAAAATGAAATATTGCAATTAGCGCTCGTTAGCATTCTCAAATTATGGGCAATAAAAAGCCCGCACGAAGCGGGCTAGTCACTAAGAGTGCTGTTTACGCTTTTCCGCGGCGCGACCAACCAAGGCCAGCGAGGCCAAGACTGAATAGTGCGAGGATGCCAGGAGTGGGTACGTGTGATGATGAGTTTACATCAAATGCAATTTCTCCCAAGGTTGTGGTGAGACCGGATCCATAATTTGAGATGACTTGGAGGCGGACATATGAACCAATTGAGTCAGTGAGGTCAAACACTTGTGCTGCCTGCGACGACTGGACACCATTAAATGCACCAACTGCTGTTGCTGCTGCAAAAGAACTGTCTACGGAAGTAAAGATTGCAAAGCTGTTAATAGCTTGCCCGGCGTTCGCCTGGCTCCAGAAAGCTAGCTGCTCAATCGAATACTGGCTGCCAAGGAAAAAGTCTATTACACCGATAACGACATTATCAGCGCTTGCCCAGGCATTAGAAAAATCGAAACCAGCGTGGCTTGGATTTCCAGAAATATACGTGGCAAAGTCGGTTGTGCCGCTAACAAACGCAGGTAAACCAGAACCATCGGAGAGGAAATCAACAGAATTTGCCGGAATTGAACTAAAGACACCTAATGTATTATTAGCAACACTCTCGGCGGACAAAATAACGCCCGCAGAAGCACCCATAGGCCATAGCAGCGGAGTCAGTATCAGCAGCCGTTTAATAAAACTTTTCATTACATTTTTACTCTTGGTTAGTGTTAGTAAAACCAACGTGCAACTATCATTCCAATCGCCATACCTTGGTGCTTCCAGTGATTCCAGCCTACGTTAGAAATAGAAGTTGTAAAAGAACCTGACACTTACTAGATGTCACAAAAGAGGTGAAAGCGGAATTGCCTAATTTCGGCTTCAATTCCCATTTGAGTCAGTCAACAAACGAATGACGAGTAATGACACAAAGGGATGATTAGAGAATGACATCTGACTGTCTGCATACCTTAGCAAAACAGAAATAGTCTAAAAAATCCTGACAGTCCGCAAGTGGCACAAACGCGAAATTCGGCTTTGAGCGATCTATAGTCGACGACGTTCAGGGCTATTGCTGGTTTACTCAGAAAGCGATCATAGGTCATTCAAATTTGCACTAGAAGTTTGTGCAAATTGCGGTCATTTGATATCCGCATACTGACTGGCATAAATTACGCTAAAATTTATCGATTAATTATCTCCCTGATCTTTTAAACAGCATCTTGTGTATTTTAAAGATGTTGATTAGGATGCCATAGAATTATTGTCAATAACTTCTATCTACTTTCAATCAACTAAAACTTCTGTATATGTTCTATATGCAAATTATAAAGGTCCACTTACCTTATTATTCAAAACAGTTCATTTTCGCAAGGTGGTAATGTCATGTTTTTTTCAAAAAAAAGTATTGATTTTAATGTTTATGAACAGACTCAAAAGAAATGCGCTCAACTTGCTTTTGATTTAATAGCTGTTAAAACAAACACAGCCTTCATATCTTTTACCCCCGACGGCAAAATCATTGAAGTGAGTGAGAAATTCTCAAATATCGTTGGTTATAGCAGCGATGAATTAGTGGGTAAAGAACACCGTTTTCTGTGTACGCCAGAGTTTTACAACTCCCCTGCTTACTCGGCCTTTTGGTCAGATTTGTCTAAAGGCAATCAGCATTCAGGTACCTTTCATCGATTGGGTAAATCGGGTAAGAAAGTGATTCTTGAAGCAACCTACTTACCAGTAAAGGATGATGATGGTAGAGTTTTGCGCGTAATTAAACTTGCCACTGACATCACTGAGAAGCAACTCCACCTGTCGGATAAAATTGCAATCATTGATGCTCTAGATCGCTCGCTTGCTGTCATTGAATTCACTCCCGAAGGTATTATCCAAGCTGTAAACCAAAACTTTTTGAACACGATGAATTACCAAGAAGCTCAGGTGTTAGGCGAGCACCATTCAATATTTTGTTTTGACGCTTTTTATCGAGAAAATGCCGATTTCTGGAAAAATCTCAAAAGCGGGAAAGTATTTTCTGGCCGATTTGAACGCAAAAATATTAAAGGCGAGAGTATCTGGCTTGAGTCAACATATAATCCAATTAAAGATGAAACAGGTAAGGTTTACAAAGTTATTAAGTTTGCATCAGATATTACCGCAAGAGTGTTAGCAGCAAATCAGGCAGTGGATATTGTTGCGGCGACCTCCGAAGAAACATCCCAAATTACTCAAAATGCAAGCAATGCATTGGAAAATGCAGTACGTTCTTCTGAAACTATTGCCGTTCAAGTAAAAAAAGCCAGCGAAATAGGTTCACAACTAAGCCTTCAGTCTAAAAGTATTGCTGACATCGTTAGCACTATTCACGGCATTGCCGATCAAACTAATTTACTCGCGTTGAATGCTGCCATAGAAGCAGCTAGGGCTGGAGAATCCGGCCGAGGTTTCGCAGTAGTTGCTGATGAAGTTCGAAAACTGGCGGGTAGGACAGCTGAAGCTACTAACGAAATATCCTCCGTCGTAAAAAAAAATTCAGATTTAATCAGCCAAATTGATTCACAACTTTCTGGAATTAATAGTATTAGTTCAGAGGGTCAGGAGAGAATCATGGAAGTATCATTAGGAATTACAGATGTTGCCCGAGGAGTCTCTAATTTTGTGGATGTAATACAAAAATTGAGATTATAGTTCAATTTTAAACTTTGTATGATCAGTTTAATATCTTCCTATTCTTTAGACACATTTACCTTAGCAATTTAAGTAATATAAACGTGTTATGAATAAAAATTTTACTGAAGCTATACGTTATATTATGCAGTTAAAATAACTAACCATTGGGTTCAAAGAACAACTTTAAATAGAATCGATTGAATTACCACCTTAATTTGTTCGCACAGAAGTTCTGTGTTGAGATAATCGCGCTCAGCAAAAGATACAAAAACCCTAGGGCTGTTATCGAGAAAATTAAAACTTGTGAAGTAAACCCTGACAGTCTCCTTTCTGCTAATTGGGATCGTTCATTGGGTAGAACGTGAACAGCCGCTTTTGGCACAAACTACTCATTCAACTCAAACAATAAAGCCGCTCTTCAACGTCATTAAAATGAATATTTACTCACAGCCCATGCAGGTCATTCAGTTTTTCAGCTTTTCAGTTTCTCGCCACCCCACCCACACCCAAGTCGTCGAAATTTCAGCAGCCCAAAATCCACAACAAACCTCACCGCCTGTGCTCCACAGTCACGCCCTGCGCCAAAATTCTGCGCGCTGAGTAAGGTCTGTGATGGGCCGAGTCGAAAATCACGCAGCGGGCCACTGAGCAGAAAATTGCCGCAGATGGATGTTTTTGAGAAAAAGTAGTGATCCAAAAGATATTCAGTCACCTGAATACAAAAAATGACGATGTCGTCGAGCTATTGCCCCAAAAAGTCGAGCACCGCCTCAGATAAGTCTGTTTGAATAAAAACCGTTCATCATCATAAGCAATATTCAGAACTGGTTTGCACAACAGCGGGAAGCGCTTGTTCTAAATTCTGAATTATGTGAAAACATCTGATTAATAGACGAAAAATAGCCGACTTTCACTCCCTTTAAGATATAAAAGAGATGTAAATATGGAAAATATGAGGCAAGATGTATTTTTATTTTATGAAAAATGACGTTTTATCCTACCTATACTCAGGCCTAATTATCGAAGCCATACTGAACAAAAATTCCGCGAGAATACAGTAAATGAATAAACCTGAATCGAAACAATGCAGTGATTCGGTAAAACAAAGTCTAATAGCAGCCTTTTGGAAACATCATCCTGTAGCAGACCAAACTGCCGAAGAACTTTGTGCTGAAACATTGACGTTTTATGACGAGGTGCAGTCTGACGTCATTAAGCTTACGCCAGCCGGAAACTATCAGGTAGCGAAACGCGGCGGTATAGCGCATTGGAGTGGCGATGCGATGGGCCGACGCACATTTAGCGAACGCTACGTGCAAAGCGAGCACGAATGGCAGGCAATTGCTGATCTACCTGTTTCACTTACCTCAATTGAAACTGAAATTGTGCATGCTGCCGAACTTTTATTGGACAGGCGCCGTTGTAATCGACCTGTTTACGTGACTGTATTTTCACCGCTGACCCAAGCGTTTATGCTAGCAGGAGAGTTAGAGCTGCAACGCTGTTTGCAACAGCATCCCCCGCTATTGCGTGCCGTTTTAGATAAACTTACCAGAACAACCCTGTTATTGTTACAAGCTTACCGTGACATTGGCGTGACACATTTTTATATTGCGATGCAACATCGTTCGCATGCAATACTTCCGCAGGCTATGTATAAGGACCTTAATGACTCCTCTGATGTATGCTTTTTAAATGCCGTGTTGAGTGGTCACGGTCAGACTCGGTCCCAGCAATCTGCGCTTTTCCCAACAGCTATCTTACACCTACATGGTAGCGAGGTTTATTTTGACACTCTACCTGCACACCCTGAACTTGCTGTGCATTACGAGCTTACACCAGAAAATCCAAAGCCTCACAGCTTCGTTGAACAACACAATAACTCACTGGTATTGGGTATACCTCTAGACGTATGGCAAACAAGTTCCCCTGCTGTATTCGCTGAACAAGTGAAGCCAATACGCGCTGTCCTCGAGCAACCTAGCATATTATTTACGACGCCTTGCGTGGTTCCGCAGGCGGTGCCTAACACGGAGGTCGCGCGCTGGGTGAGATTATTTCGTCAATATGCCAATAGCTTTCAATGAATCGACTGTGTCCAAATAGTCTATCTACCCCGACACCTTGGACGATGGGAGATCTTGAGCTAGGCGTTTTCCAGCGAGTAGCGAAAATAGCTAAGCAGTTTGCCGATGAATTCGCTATTTATGACACTGACGAGAGAGTTACGTATCGTCAATTATTGTTAGAGGCTGAACTGCTAGCCGCTCAGCTCAATGAAGTACTCACATCATATACCGCTGCATCTATGAAAAATCATAGACCCGATGAGCTTGCACCCATTGGCTTATTATTACCCCCTGGGGCCAATATGGTAAAGGCTATGTTGGCGATATTAAGGTTGGGGCGCCCTTATGTTCCACTCGATACATCCTATCCGCGTGAACGTATTCTAGCCATTGCGCACCATGCTGGTTGTGCGCTCATTTTAACCGATCGGCAAGGTAGTTTAGTTGATGACATTAAAGTCGTGTGCCCGGTGTTGTTATGGCCAAAAGCGATAGAAGCGGGTGTGGAGGTCAATGTATTACCTACCTTACCTAGTGCACTTTGCAACGCTTATATTTTGTATACTTCGGGCAGTACTGGCAAGCCTAAAGGTGTATACCAGGATCAGCGTGGTTTGTTGCATGATGTAATGCAATATAGCCAAGCTATTGGCATCAGCCATAAAGACTGCTTTACCGGTTTTTATTCACCCAGTGTGAACGGTGCTATCCGCGATATCTGGGCAGCTTTACTCAATGGCGCCTCACTCGTACCAGCACAGCCACAAGTCTTGGGTTTTGTTGGCATGGAGGACTTGGTTGCGAACTATGGCGTTACTGTTTTTCATGCCATACCGCCCTTACTGCGCGCATTTTTGGCGAGTGAACCTGACCCCAGACAACTGTTATCTGTTCGTGTATGTTACATTGCAGGAGATAAGTTTTATGCACGAGAGGTCGCCGATTTATATCGCGTTTTTCCTTCGCATTGCCAAATTTATACCGGTATCGGTTCAACTGAATGTGCCACCCTCTATCGACATTGGTTATTGGACGCAACAACATCACTAACCACTGAACTTTTGCCCGCTGGCTTCGCTATCGAAGACCGCACAACATACTTAATTGCTGAGCCTATAATCAATCCATCTGCAACCGAAATAGAAAAGGGTGCTACTGGATTTGTGCAGGTAGGCAGTGCATATTTGGCGCGCGGTTATTGGCATGAACCAGACCTTACTCAGCAAGCATTTTGCCAAGACGCGGCGCAAGATAAAGTGCGTTGGTTTATGCCGGGAGACCGCTTTCGAGAATTATCTGATGGCTTATATGAGTATCTGGGTCGCGCTGACAGCCAAATAAAAGTGCGTGGTTTTCGAGTTGATGTAAGTGAATTAGAACGTTTCAGCCACGCTTGGCTCGCTGATAGAATGGGTGTAACACATCCTGATGTTTGTAAAGTGGTAGTGTGGCAGCCAAACGTTCTGGAGGAACCAGCATTGGTTTGGGTGTTTGCCACCGACGTTTTAGATGTGCTGGAGAGCGAGACACAACAACAGAAATTAGCACAGGAGCTTCAAGCCGTCCTTGCTACCCAGTTTAGCCATGCTGCTCAACCGCAAGCCCTGTTGTGGCATGACAAGCTGCCACGATTGCCGAATTACAAACTTGATCTACAGGCATTGAAAGACTGGGTGAGTCAACAACTGATGCAAGTTTACGCTAGCAAACAGCGTGTAAGCGATCAGTTAACGCTTATGCAGCAGGTATTAGATGGGTTTCAAGTTGCAAAAGAAAATGCAACGTGGGCTCAACAGCTTATCACCACCTGGTGTGATTTTTTTAAAGTTGGCCTCACTTCCGATATGGTTTCCCACAGTTGGGAGCAAGTCAACGCAGACTCACTTTCAATAATGAATTTTTTTTCCGAACTAGATAATCGCCTGGGCATCCGCACGGCTTATCAGGATATTCCCTTGCCGTTTAGTTTAGGCAAGCTATATGACTTTATTGCCGAAAATTACAACTTTTCAGAAACAAACAAGCTTATCACGGCTGATCTAGTAGTAGTGCCACCGTTTGTGGGCTTGGCAGGTTTACCCGAGTTTGACCATTTACTTTCCGCTAATATTTGTTTAACCAAAGTGCCAACCACGGCGCTTTATAACCCTATTGGTGAAATGCAACCAGATTTAAATGAAGTTGTGGATAAGTTAGTCACGTACATACAGCAACTACGCCATGAACGACCAATATATTTTTATGGTGTAAGTAGTGGTGCAAAACCGGCATTTTTCGCCGCATGCCGACTTCAAGACTTAGGCATAGATGTACGGACTATTTTTGTTGGTGACGCTGGGCCACTTGGACGTGCCCAACATTTTGGTTCTGAACGTTTGCGCGCATTTTCATGGTTAACCTCAGATATACCAAAATTTGAAGGTAAGGTGATTGAAATAATTGCCATGAAAGATCGTCCTGAACCCAAAAATGGCATGCCAATTGAAGAATGGAATCAATATTCACCTCTGGGGTGGTTTGCCTATGCACGCGACATAGCTTACTTACCTGTACCTGCAGACCATGTGGCGTGTTTGACAAGTTTGCGTGTGATGGATGCCATTAATGCAGAAGCAACAGAGTCAACGACAACACAGGTTTCTTATTTTTCCACTGACGTGTCGGCAGCCCCGGCGATTAAAGCTTACGCCCATAAGTTGTTACTCGCGCAAAATGCTCTCCAACAAGCTGAAGCGGTTTGTTGGTACGAACAGTTTTTTATGCTTTCCCCGGAACTGCGCCATATTTACCAGTTTAATCTGGCGTTAGCGCGTAGACGTGCTAATCGATTCTAAACTGACGTTTAAATAACACGATGGAACCACCAATACTCTACTATGTTTCAATATCGAAAAAGCTAAGTCAGTTTTATCGATACTCTTTACCTTATGAATAAAATCCTTGTAATTCAATTCTTCGAAAGCAACTTATCGGTGTTATTATTTAAAACCCATAAAGTACTTTATGCAGCGAAAGCCGCTGGTCGCAATAAAACCGTCGTTGTCTGATGCCACTATTAAAATGAAGTAGTTAACAGTCAACCTAACACTTATTTAATTAAATGTGACACTAAACCTCTGGGATGGTCATTGGCCCAAACCGTAATATCAACACCACCACAGCCGAAAGTGGCAGTTTTGCCGCCGCCCAAAATCCACCACAAACCTCACCGCCAGCGCTCCGCAGTTACTCCCTGCGCCAAAACTCCTCTCGCCTCATACGTCTGTGATGGTCCGAGTCGAAAATCACGCAGCGGGCCACTGAGCAGAAAATTACGGCAGTTGAATTATTTTAGTGAAAAATAGTGAGACCCGAAATCTATAAGTCGGCGGGTCTGAGATAACTCTATGATTTGTAAGGTAAAAATGGTGGCCCAACCCTGACTTGAACAGGGGACCTGCCGATTATGAGTCGGATGCTCTAACCAACTGAGCTATTGGGCCATTTTGTATTGCAGTTTGTCTGTTAGTTTGGCGCAATAAGGTGCCTGAGCTAACAAAGCGGTGCGCAGTATAAGCAGTTTTATTAGCCTTGTCATTAGTTTGCGCGTTAATGACTGACTGTTTGGTGGATTTTTGTGCGCTTAGTGTAATTAAAAGCCACCTGCGTAACAGGTGGCCGGCACAATATTGGTTTTGCGTTTTATGGTATCGGTAAGGGGATAGGGTTGCCGTTTATATTGGCTTGGCTATCTTTCAACTCTGCAACAAGTTGGTATCCTTCTGCCGTGGCCTCTAGTAAGCCCTGTTGCACTAGATTTTGCAGCATTATTGGCGCTTGTTGCATAGCAATTTCATTGATTTGCTCAGGTGTTGCTTGAGCTAATTCTGGATTGGCTTTTAGTTGTGATTCTAGTACTAACACAGCAATCATCTGAGCAACACTTTGTTCTATTTCAATATGAGTACTGGCTTGAAGATGACTTAGCCAGAATGCATTGTCGAGTAAATTGTCTGGCAAGTGGGTGATGTTAACCAATTTGGTGAAAAGCTGACCGTTGAATTTACCTTGTTCAAGGTTGCCACTGACTTGTGCGATGTTAAATTCAGGTGAGGCAATAAGTAAATCAAGCAGGTTATTGTTCAAGAAATCCATTAATTGTTGCTGCACTACGTTTGGATCGCTCTGTGGATTTTTTACGACATTTTGTATTTGTGCTTGATAGGCTTTAATAAAGTCTGAGCTTAGGTTTTTCATATCCACATTGAGGCGCAAGTCTTGGCCTACTGAGCCCATCACGTCATAGTGCTCAACGGAATACGAAGAAAGAATATGGAATATCTTTTTGTTGCGGTCAGTGACGCTCTCACCACTTAATAAGGTATTTTGAATATTACTATTCAAGGAGGGATTTTCACTATCCGTAAAACTCATACTCGCGATAGTGACTTTCACTAGGGAGTCATACATTTCACCAGAAAAAATTTGTTCCATGTTAGCTTTGAGCTGAGAATCGACATGGATATTATCAATTTTTGCTTGTTTGCTAGTACTATCGATACTGACTTTATCAATATTGGCAATATAAGTGATATTGTTGCCATGTACATCGCCACTGCCTTGGTAGCCGCTAAAGCTCAAGCTGACCGGCTCGTCATTCTCAGTGGTTTGGATGTTAAAAGGCACGATATGGTCGCTGATAGCCGTTGAACCAAGTAAGTCGGTTTTGGCGTTAAATACATAAAATGCTTGGTCTGCGGCAAAATCTAGATTGCTACGCAAATTTTCGCCCTGATAACTTAGGCTCCATGCTTCTCGGCCAAACGTTAGGCTTTCACCCATTAAAACCGGCCCATGTTGGGCATCAAAATTTAGGTCAAATGTAAAGGTTTGCTGCTCTGCGTCCATTTCGGGAAAGCTCACAGATACTGTTATTACGGCGCTTGAATTGAACCAGCCTGATTTAACTTCTTTTACCATCGCTTTGTATGGAGGAATATCATTAATTTGTGCGACATGAGCGTTTAAGCTGTCGATGACCGAGAGGCCGATAATTTTTGGTGCTATGGCAATACCAGTAACGGCGGCCACTGCAAGGCCAGCCCATATGATGACAACAGGTGATTTTTGCAAGTGTATTTCCCTATATCGTAGGTTAGGTTAATAAATTGGGTGAGTAATATTAATTGCGTTTTTGTAAGGTTTTTAAGACGGTTGGGACCGCTTCCATCGAAGCGCTAAAATTAGCATAGCTAAGCCGAGTAATGCAAATAGACTGCCGCCTCCAGAAGAGGAGTTTGTATCGTTGCCAGTGCTATCAATCACATTAATTTGTACGCTATCTGTCGTACTAAGACCAAAATCGTCAGTAACGGTGAAGCTGAAAACTAAGGTACCAGCGCTTGCCGGTGCGGTAAAATTGCTATTTGCCGTTGTTGCATTGTTCAAGGTAACCGCGGTGCCCGAGGTTTGCTGCCATAAGTAACTGACTGCACGGCCTTCAGGATCACTGCCAGTACCTCGAAGTTGGCTAACTTGGCGCGGATTGAGTTGCAGGTTTTCGCCCGCGTTAGCTACCGGCGCTTGGTTAGACTCATCGTCGTAAATGGTAACGCGCAGGGTATTTTGTTCGCCTAAAAAGCCACTGTCTGCAGACTGTAGCACTAATAAAAACGATTCATCTGTTTCAGCCAGATTATCGTCAATCAAACTAAATTGGAGATTACGCAGACTGCTATCACCGTCGTCCCACACGAGGCTTCCGGCAGTGAGTATTACATCTTGATCAAGCACTGCGGAGTCTGACTGAACAAAATAGTTGATAACAATTTGCCCACTACTGCCTCCCAAGCGTTCTAATTGTATTTGTACCGCGCCGTCATTTTCTTTTACTTCAAGCTCACGTTGAACAAAATTGATGTTACCGGTTCGCGCTACACCATTGATTTTGACTTGGATAATGTTTGGATAGCTCAAAGCCAAACCGTTACGAGGATTGACCAGTCGGACAAAAAAGACCTCTTCTGATTCTTCAACATCATCAGTATTGATGGTCACCGGGATAAACTGTGGGGCGTTATCATTGGCAGACCAACTTAATTCGCCTTGGGATATTTGTCTATCAGCTGTGGTTGCTGAACCACTAATAATTTCATAAGCCACACTGCCACTGTCAGAACCGCTTTTATTTACTGTGATTTGGTTAGACTCGCCTTCGTCAAGACTTAACTGACTAAGTGAAAAAGCGACGCTGTTATTGTTGGTCGTTAGGGTATCGTCACGTAATACAAACAAACCACTATTAATATCACTGACTAAAATTATACCACTGGGTAAAAATGGATAAACGCCCCAAGCGCCATTAAAGGCCGCATTATTTGACACAGGATAGGTATCGAAGAAGCCAATTTGGCTTGGGCTTGCGGCTTGAGTGATGTCGAGTACTGTCATACCACGTTCATAATTTGACATAAAATAGTGATTACCGCGCACAAAACCATTGTGATCGATGGCACGGGTGGGGCCTGTCCAAGTGCCGACTAAGCTAGGCTGTGTAAGGCTGCTAATCTCAAAGATGTTCAATGTGGTATTAATATTATGACGTTGCTCATCTAATTCATCGTGGACAATCACAAATTGTTTGTCTTCTGTCCACCAACCAGAGTGGGTATATTCCGCTAAGGGATAGTTACTACTGCTTAGCTCTACCGCTTGGTTGGCACTGCTGTGATCCCAAATTCGCAGAGTGTTTTCATTAAAATCTAATAAGACATTGCAGCCTATATCGGTGGCGTTAACACAGTCAGTTTGCGCGCGACTGTCTGTTATCAACAACGAGGAGGCGTCGTGAGTGTAATCATTGCGACTGGCGCCAGCCATTTGGTATTGCAAAGAAAGTGATTCAGGGTTGAGCAAACTGTAGGATCTGAATGCGCCGTTTGAGCGATTAGAGCCTGCAACGTGTAACAAGGGCTCAGTTCCTGTCAGTGCTATATTCAAGCCGTAATCAACATTACTAATATAGACATTGTGAGCTGAAGCATCGAGAGTTTGGCGAGTGACTAAACTGATACTTTGCGGCAAACCAGATAAATTAATGATGGTTAGCCCTTCACTTACGTTGTCTGCAGTTGCATAGGCGTAAGCCTGCCAGCGATTGGCGTTGCTATCGAAATATTGCCATACTTTTATATCGCGCCACGAGGTTGCTTGGCCACTAATGCTGCCGACAATAACCGGGCTTTCAGGTTCGCTGACATCAACCACACTAATGGCATTGCTCAGACCAATAATGGCATATTCTTTACCGGTGTTTAAATCTATGTGACCCCATATGTCATTGCCCGCGTTTGGTGAGCTAGGAAATTCGCTTAGGGCAAGGTGAGATAACAATGAGATGTTTTCACAGGCGAAGCCAGCGGCACTGCCATTGTCACAGTTGCTGGCAGTTTGACTTTTTTGCATTAGATTTAGCGCACTAAATCCTGAGCCTTTTGCCAGTAAATTTACTTGCGGCAGCGACTTACTATCACGTATTACATGAAAGCCTTGCTGGCTTAGTTGCTCAGCAAAGTCTGCAGGAACCCCACTGAGGCTAGTGATAAAAGTATCCGGATTTTGATTTTGATACTGATCAATTTGATCAAAGCCCCCTAATACCGTTACAACTTGGCCACTGATGTAGAGTAAATCTTGTTCTGTACTTATTTGATACTGACCTTGAGCGACCAGTATTTTATCGCCCTTTGCAGCTTGTTGTGCAGCATAAGTTACTGTTTTGCATGGCCTAAAACGATTGTTACAAAGACCTTCGTCAATGCCATTATTGGCAACAAATCTCGCTTTGTCATGTTCAGCATGAGCCAGAATACCTTGACTGAATGCTAGGGTAAGCAGCATTATGCCGCCTTTGAATAAACGTGTTAGCACAGTTATTACCTAAATGATTAAGCAAAATATATTATCAATAAGACCGCAGAATTTACATAAACGCTTCAAATATAGTTTGTTATTACTGTTTATTTTTCTGTCCACCAGTTGCACCGACGCTGCAGACAAACCCAAGTTAAGTGAGATTAATGTGCAAGTACTTTATAAGCAAGAGGCTTTAAGGTGCGCAGAAGCAATAACGATTGGTGAACGTAAGTGGGACATAGAGCGCTTGGCTTTTTTTGTGAGTGAGCTGAATACTAGCCAAAATGGTATCGAACAAGCACTACTACTGCATGATAACGAATGGCAAAATGATGGTGTTGCCTTGCTAGAGTGGACTGATTGCAGAGCACAACAAGCAGATTCTGAAGATCCAGCGTCTCCATTGACGGCTGTATATCATGCTAAGTTGCAACTCGCCCATCCGCAGGACTTTGCTCTAGGTAGTCATTTAAGGTTTACGGTGGGCATTCCCTTTGAATTAAATCATCTCAATCCACTTAGCCAAAAATCTCCCTTGAATATACCTTCTATGTTTTGGTCGTGGCGGGCAGGGCACAAATTTTTTCGGGTTGATATGCAAGGACAACAGCAAAGTTGGGTGTTTCATTTAGGGAGTATTGGTTGTGTGGCCGATTCAGCTATGCGCTCGCCAAGTATGCAATGCAAAGAACCAAATCGAATCGAATTTGATTTGCAGAAACAGCAGCAGGGCCAGGTTTTAGTTTTGCATCTAGACCGGCTATTAGCAGGGCTTGAGTTAAATAATCAAAGTGCATGTTTAATGCAGCCCGAGCAGCCAAGTTGCCAAGTATTAATGACAAACTTACGTGATAATCAGGTATTTGAATGGCGTTAGCATGGTTAAATTAAAGGCTGGATTTGCGTTTATATTAGCCCTAGTGTTGTGTTTGATGGCCTGCAAACCCGCACCACAATCCTATCAATGGCATTTACCTGCGGGTTTTCCAGAGCCCATTGTGCCACTGGATAATCCGATGAGCGAGGCTAAGGTTGAATTAGGTAAACGTTTATTTTTTGATGTGGATCTGTCATTTAATCAGTCAACTTCTTGTGCTTCTTGTCATCAGCCTCAATTTGCTTTTGCCCAAAACAGTCAATTTTCTGTTGGCTCAACAGGCCTGGTTTTGAGGCGTAACTCACAAGCTTTAATTAATGTGGCCTATAACAGTAATCTTACCTGGGCACATTCTGGTTTAAACAGCATCGAACAACAAATTTTGATCCCACTATTTGCCGAAGATCCTATTGAACTGGGGATTACAGGACATGAGGATGCAGTACTTAGTCGATTTGATAGCCCAGCCTATCAAACTTTATTTAAGCAAGCTTTTGGCAATGAAGGTGCCAGTTTTGCGTCGATTGTCAATGCGCTTGCTAGCTATGTGCGCAGTTTAACTAGTTTTAATTCAGAATTTGACCGTTATGCTTACCATGCTGAGGATGATGCCATGAGTGAGGCGGCGAAGCGGGGTATGGATTTGTTTTTTTCTGAGAGGTTAGAATGTTTTCATTGTCACGGTGGCTTCAACTTTACTCAGTCTAGTCAGCATCAAAATCAACGACTCGATTTACGTCCATTTCATAATACTGGTTTGTATAACGAAGATGGTTTGGGGGCATTTCCAGCAAGTGACCAAGGATTATTTGAAATCAGCCTCTTAGCCAAAGATATGGGCCGCTTTAGAGCACCAACCTTAAGAAATGTTGAGCATACTGCACCTTATATGCACGATGGCAGTTTGGCCACATTGGCCGATGTGATTGATTTTTATGCCGCAGGTGGGCGCGGAGCTGGAACCGAAAGCCCTCTAAAGAGCCCATTTATCAGAGGTTTTGATTTACAAGGTAGTGAAAAACAAGATTTAATAGCGTTTTTAGCGAGTTTAAGTGACGAAGGGTTTTTAACCGGTAAACCCTCAACAACTAAAGAAGCCGATTAACAGCACAACAATAAAGTGCAAGGCTGAAAAAACTTTGATATCTTCTTAACAATTATAGACTAAATTTATTTAGCATCCCGGCGTAGTTTGGAGAAAACGATGAATGAAAAACCTTTTTTGGTAAGTGGCCGCAATACACTTATTCATAAAATTAGAAAATTAGATTTATTGGTTACCAATGGTGAGGATCAACCCGCCGTTATTGTGACCCACAAAGCAATTAAAGAATTTACCGGCGAGATCCCTGATAATAAACGTGACGCCAAAATGAGAGACATGGAATTAGTTGATGTCACCACGCTGGAAATTTTTGGCGAAGAAAAAACCTTATTATTTATTCAAACCATTAATGGTAAAGAATATAAGGTTGATTACAGTAAACATGGCACCCCCTTGTTTATTAAAATTCATCAAGAGAATGCTTTCTAAATTTCACTAATTCTGCGTTGATAGCCCTAATTTTTGGGGCTTTTTTATGTCTTATATTAAGCAGGCTGTACAGAGTTAAACCCTAAAATAGGCGTTTTAAAGCCTCTTATTTGAGTGTAATTAGCTTGGTAGATGGCTAGCTGACAAATATCGATTGGGGTACATTCAGAGGCGTTAATAGAATGCAGTAATTTGCTCATGCGCAGAGCGACCGCGATTAATTCTGAACAAAACCACTGCGACAAATCTTCAACGTTATAACTAAGATATTTAAAAAATGGCAGATTATCAGTGGCATCAATAGTGGAGCCAAATAATTGCCAAATGTCATAAGGTTTATGCAGTTGAGCGCGCAAAAATGCCATACATTCGCTCTGGTTTAGGCTAAAGGTATGGCGATTCTGTTCACTCAAAGGTAGCCACCAAATATTGCCATCATAACTTGCAATTCGCTCGCACAGACGATTAATCATAACGCCTGAATTACCGCCATAATAAGTTGATTCAAAAATTTGATGCACAGGCTTTTGAGGGTTATCAGAAGGCGTTTTAGTTTCAATTACGATGGCTAAATGGGTGACGACAGAACGAGTCGTTAGTTTGGCCCAGCGTGAAAAAATGCTATTACCCCCAAAAGCAATAATATCGCCAGGCCGAATGAGTTGTTCAAGTTGTTGATAATCTTTGCAGTGAAACTCAGATATCAGAAATGGTTGGCTTGGCAATGATTCGCCTCCTTGTGTTGTAATGAACAAATGTAACAAAAACACCCTACTGTGCGACAAGGTAACAGATAAATGCGTTGGTTAATCACACCAAACTTGCTTTTTATACCTTGGTCTCAATTAGCCGCTACTCGCCTATTTTAGACCAACTTTACTCACCTGAGCATCTACTTTAGATAGGACCCCGCAACAAAGTCTGCGGTTTTATTTAATTAATATCGAGGTGCAAAATGAAAAAATCATTGTTGATAGCCAGTTTACTTACCGGTGTCTGTTTAGTGAATATGACTCAAGTTCATGCAATGGATAAAAATATGGAAGAAAAGTTGGTCAAAGTATGTGAAGCCGCCAAAAGTGATAGTCGAATTAAGCTACAGCAAGCCATTTCGAATGTATCGACAGGGTATAAAGAAATCGCCGAAAGTTTAGTGTGTAACGGTGTGGATCCTATCACTTTTGCCTTAAATAACGGCGCAGTAAAAACGGCCAAACTGTTGGCCAGTCGTAGTCACAAAGATTTTGACGAGATGTTGGCTAAATTATAAATGTTGGGCCATTTTATCTGCACTCTGATAATAGAATTTAGGGAGTGCAGATAGCATTTTTGCTAGTTTGTTTGTTGGATTCTTTAATTACGACTAACATCTTACAATCTTCTCCATGAGTGCTATTTTTTCACTGCCGTTGAAACCCACTATTTCATTAAATTTTTAGCCCTCAAACGTTTGGTTTTAGCACACCGAGCGCTGGTTTTATCCCTAATCCCGCTTCTGAATTGAACTTTTTGTTAGCGTCGCACCATTGCCTAGCTGCTAATACTGCTAAGCGATCAAACATAATTAAAAATATTCATTCAGGGAGTTTTCCATGGGAAAAATCACATTTAGAAAAAGTTTAGCGGCGCTCGCCGTCGCGGCTTCTATCGGTCTATCTGCTTCGGCCTTTGCGGCTGACACGGGCGGATTAAAAATTAAAATCACTGATGCAAACGGCAATGCAGTTGCTGGTGCCACAGTTAAAGTTAATACCCCAGAAAGTTTAACCAGTAAAGAAGCAGTGTCTGACGCTGATGGTTTTGTTCGTTTAGTCGGTCTTGACCCCTCTCACAAATATCACGTTGATATTGCAGGTTATGGTTATCGTCCATTAGCCGCCGACCAAGTACGTGTTGTAACCGGTAAGAACTTGAACTTAAATTATGTTCTTAGCAGTGAAGATATGGAAAAAATCGAAATCACTGGCGGCCGAGTGGCAACTATGGATACCACCTCTTCAGTAGTGGGAGTCGATATCACCTTAGATATGACCGAGTCTTTGCCAACAGGACGTAGTTTTCAAAGCTATTTGCAACTGGTTCCGGGTGTTAAGCCCAGTATTGGTGGCAACCCTGCTTCTAAATCTGGGGTTAACTATTCTGACGTTCCCGATTCACGTTATGGGGCTGCCGGAAGTTCTTCAGATAACGTTTATTACATAGATGGTGTTAACGTAACAGATAACTCCACAGGTACCTTCGGAGCAAACTTTAACTCTGAAATTATACAGGAACAGCAAATCATCACTGGTGGTATCCCTGCCAAGTATGCTGGCGGTTCGGGTTTGGTTTCTAGGGTCACCACTAAATCTGGTAGTAACGAGTTCCACGGATCTGTTAACTACTATATGCAAAATGACAGCTTAGTTTCTGATTATAAGCCCGACAGTATTGCAGACAAAAGTTTCAAAAATTTTGATACAGCAGTTACGCTTGGCGGCCCCTTAATTGAAGATGAATTATGGTTTTTCGCTTCTTATCAAATTAAGAATGCAAAAACAGACGTACCGGACCCTGCTACTGGAAATGTGGCTCGCTCAGTTGAAAATGAACAGAAACTAGGTTTCGCTAAGTTAACTTGGCAGGCTACTGATGATGATCGTTTGACTTTGACTTACTTCAACGATCCAACAAGTATTAGTGGTTCTGACGTAGTTACTACTGCCAATAACCGAGACAGAGCAAGAGAACAAGGTGGTGACAACTACAAACTTGATTATTCTCATTCTTGGGATGACGTCATTATTAATTTAGGTTACCAAGATCACGAAGGTGAGTTGTCGGATATTGCTGCTGACCAGTCCACTTTAAATGACGTAGCATTTTTAGGGGGAAATTCCACACAAGCTCAGCAGGATTTAGGTGGTTTGGGTTCAAACACCGTGCGTTTCCGCAATAAAACCGGTGGTTATGTCAACGTCGAGTACTATCTAGATACCGCGTATGGTGAGCATAGTTTCGAATTTGGCTATGAAAGAGAAACTAATGAGAACTTCAGTAACTCTATATATACCGGTGATGGCGCGCAATATACTTCAATTGCCGCACAAAATGCGGGCGTAACTTTAGATCAGTATACCGGTCCAGGCTGGACAGGTGTTAAAGATGTGGCGTCTGCTGACTATGAGCGTATTGTTGGAAAAATGTTAGAAAGCAGTGATTCTGGTTTCTATCTTGATCTACTAGACAGCAATGCGGATGGTAATATTAGTAACGCTGAACTAGGTGCTTTGACATTTACCAGTACTGCCGGTAACCCCAATGGTCAGGTCAATAACTACCGTATAGCTCAGACTCAACAGGCTCCGTCAAAACTTCAAAGTAAGGGCCAAATATTTTATGCACAAGACAGTTGGACCTATGAACAATTCACTGTTGTAGCGGGTTTACGTGGCGAAAAATGGGACCACATAGCAGATACCGGTGAGAAAGTATTTACTTTCGACTGGGACTGGGCTCCACGCTTAAGTCTTGTATATGACATTGATGGTGACGGCGAGAGCAAAGTATGGGCGTTTACTGGCCGTTACTATGATCCAGTGCGCACTAACATGACGTCTTTCGCAGGTACATTGGCGGGAACGGTTAGAGAAGAGCAAATATATGTTGAAGATCGTTGGTTAACATTCCGTACCCGTGGCGGTGCGAAAGAGCCTGATGCGATTTTTGCACCAACCACTAAAACGCCTTATACCGATGAAATCATGTTGGGTTACTCAAAAAACATCACTGATGATATGAGCCTGACAGCGACCTATACCGATCGTGAAACTAAAGACATATTGGAAGATTACGATCTTGATTTATACACAAATGTGTACAAAGACACCTTCCTTGAATTGCCTTTATCTTATTTCGGTTACGACACTGCGCCTGCTGCAAACTATTTCATAGCCACCTTAAAAGGTGCTGTACGTAAGTATCAGGGCTATGAATTGACCTTCCGTAAACATCGTGCATTAGATAATTGGACTTTGTTGGCGTCTATTACTCATAACGTTGCAGAAGGTAATAGTAACTCTGATAGTAATGCTGATTATCAAGGTGATTGGAGTGTACTCGACCCGCGGGCTCCTAACCAATATGGTAAGCAACCTGGAAACATCGATAATCAATTTAAACTTGCTGGTAGTTATTTCTTTGACAACGGTTTTGAAGTTGGTGCGATTTATAACTGGAACTCAGGTGTAAGGTACAGCGAAACCATGGCAGTAGGTAGCCGTCATTTACCAATCTTAACTGATACCGCCTATGAATTTGGTGGTTGGACTGATACTTGGATTGCAGATGGAGCTGTGGGTTCTCATACCACTCCTTCATATGGCACTCTAGATGTACGAGTTAAGTACACTATGGATGTAATGGAAACGTATAAGGCAGAATTCTTCCTTGATATATTCAATGCATTGGATGATCAGGCTGTTACTCGTGAACAAGATCTTGTAAACGGTGGCGGTGGATTTGAATTTGGTGAAGCTCAAGGATGGGTTGAGCCAAGAAGATTCTATTTAGGGGCTAGGTTGTCGTTTTAATCATTAGTCCAGTTTTTATATAGTTAAAGATAAAAACCCGATAATTTTATCGGGTTTTTTTTAGGTTAAATTTAGTCGCATCCTTGATTCTGATTTAATTAGCCTAAAATTCAGCGGCGTTTGTACCTCGAAGTGAGTAATTCGTCACATATCAACATACACAAATTAAAAAACGACTAAACTTAAATTGTCGGAGTAGTGACCCGATGAATACATACTAATTTTAGTAACTATGTATTGATTCCTGGAACAGTCTGGGCTGAGTTGTAAAACTTGGCCCATTCTTTTTGGTTAAAGTAGTACTAATTATTATCCTAAAAAGCTTTTTATATATTCATTTTGTGGATTCGCGGCAAAGCCGTCCTAGATTTCCGTCATTCATCTCATTTGTATTCGATATTAGTCCCAAGATTTGTATAGTTAATCCCATCAAATTAAACGGATATTGATATGTACAACTGTATTGTCATAGATGATGAAAGATTGGCTAGGGAACGCATTGTGTCATTTGTAAACGAAAGGGCCAATTGGCAAGTAGTGGCGCAAAGCGCAGAATATGAAGAAGCGCAGGAGTTGATCACCAGATTGCAACCTGATATGTGTTTTATGGACATCAATATAATTGGTGGTAGTGGGGTTGAGTTGGTGAACTCTTTGCGTCACATCGTACCATGTCAATGGGTCTTTACTACCGCACATAGTGAATTTGCCTTGCAAGCTTTTAATATTGGTGCTCTTGATTATTTGCTTAAACCCTTTGAAAACTCGCGATTAGAGACAACCTTGCAAAAGGTAGAACGATTCAAACAAGCGCCACAAAAGAAATCGAAAAAATTATTGGCAGTAAAATCAGTTGGAGCCGTCGAGTTTGTTAATGTCGATGATATAATTTGGATTAAAGGCTCTGCCAATTATGTTGAGTTACATTGTAAGGAGCGCATGTTATTGCACCGAGAAACGTTGGCCAACTTAGAACAACAATTGAGTCCAGAAAAATTTGTCAGAGTGCACCGTTCTGCCATGGTTAATATAGAGAATATCAATTCATTAAGCAGTGAACTGGGACGTTTCTCGTTACTTCATTTGAGTAACGGTGACGAGGTTAAAATAGGGCAGGGGCATCGGGCTTCACTATTTGAGTATTTAGGGATCGATAACCACTAGTCGACGTCAAATTTGCAACCACAAACTAAAGAGTTAATTTGAAAAAAAGTGCTGATAATTTCTTAACCCCAAAAAATAAACCATCCTTTTTGTTGCTGCACACATTAGGATGGTCTGCTTACGTTATGATCTTTGCCGTTGATAATTTGTTTTTTTATCGTGACTTTAATAAGTTAGGTTTAGACGTGTTTTATCCGCTATTTTTAGCCGGCTTGTTTGCATCACTCTTAACTTGGCCGTTGCGCTATGTATATCGCAAGCTATGGCGATTACCACCGCAATGGTTAATTGTGGCTATCGTTTTCTGCAGCTTAGTAGTGGCGGCAATATGGACCCCCTTAAAAAATCTTTCGATGTGGTATTTTTATGAAGATTTTAATGTATTAGGCCTACTCACAGGCGGAGATCTTGATCCACTGTTTAAGTGGTATATGTTATTTATGTCCGTCAGCTATGCTTTTTTCATGATACTGGTTTGGAGTAGTCTGTATTTTGGCATTAATTACCATTATCGATTAGTCAACGAAAAGCAACTGCATTTAGATGCTGTGAGGCTCTCTCATGTGGCACAAATTAAAATGCTGCGTTATCAAATCAATCCCCATTTTCTATTTAATACCCTAAATGCGATATCAACCTTAGTGTTGAAAGGAGACAAGCAAAAAGCCAATGGCATGTTAACTCGCTTGGCTACTTTTTTGCGCTTTTCACTGGATAACGATCCAGAAAAGAAAATTACACTTTATGAAGAATTAAAAGCACTCATGTTGTATCTCGAAATTGAAAAAACGCGCTTTGATGAGCGTTTAACTGTCAAATTTCAGATAGAGCCGCAAACAGAAGCCTTGTTAGTACCAAGTTTATTGCTGCAACCTTTGGTCGAAAATTCAATTAAATATGCGATTGCACATATGGCGACTGGCGGCGTGATTTCGATCAGTGCTTACTGCAAAAATAACTCCTTACATCTTGAAGTTGCTGATAATGGTCCGAGTAACGACAATGCACAAAAAGCATTGGCAAAGCATACGATGAGCGTCAAGAGCGAAACCAAAGGTGGTGTCGGGGTGCAAAATATTATTGAACGTTTAAGGGTGCTTTATCCCAATAAACATGAATTTCAAGTGTATAAAGAAAAACAGAAAGGTTATCGTGTTTTGATTGTCATGCCCATGGAGTACCCATGACTCGTCAATTAACGGCCTTAGTGGTAGATGATGAACCTCTGGCCATTGAGGGATTATGCATGCGCTTAGCCTTGGATGGCCGAGTTAAGGTTGTTGCGCAATGTGCATCAGCCAAACAGGCTTTGCTCGATTTTGACCAGTGGACACCGGATATTATTTTTTTAGACATAGAAATGCCAGAAATGAGCGGTTTAGAGCTGGCCAAGCATATAAAACAACATGCGCAAGTGATGCCTAAAATTGTATTTGTGACTGCTTTTCGTGAGTTTGCCATTAATGCCTTTGACTTCAAGGCTTTTGATTATCTGCTTAAACCCTTCACCGACGAGCGTTTATCACAATGCATTGATAACTTATTTGAAACCTTTGCGGATAGTGAATTAATTCAACAGCATAAGAAGTTAGGCCAGTTATTAAACCGCAAAACGGGCAACTCAATCGATGGTTTATTGCAAAATTTAGAAGTCACAAATCAATCGTCTTTAACTGAGTTACAACATACTATTTCCCTAAAAAACGGCTCAGAATGGCTTAGAGTAAAACTCGATGCCATTATCTGGATTGAGGCCGCTGGAGACTACATGTGCGTGCATACCCTTGAAGGCACACATATTATTCGCAAAACTCTTAAGCAATTTGAACAAGACTTAGATGCCAAGTATTTTCCTCGCATCAATCGGTCAGCAATGGTTAACATCACTAAATTAGTTAAATTAACACCCAATTCGAATGGCGAGTACATGGCATTGTTATCGTCGGGTGCTTCGGTCAAAGTGAGTCGAAAATACAAATTTCGTTTAGAAGAACTAAAAAAGCAGTTGTAGGATAATGCATAGCGTCGCTAGTTCGTTTGTCGCTCGAAATATTCTCAAATTTTATACCCCTGTAACGGTAGATACTGATCTAAAGAGTTTTGGCTATTTGCATTCTAAGGTTGGAACAGGCCTATTTTATCTAAACTCAAAAAGGGTCGAGGTGGTTGGATTTAGACGATTCGTACTACTTCTTTGTGCCAAAAGCCGACATAAGGTTCTAGTCTAGAAAAGGCTTAAATCGACCTAAAGCTGACGTTAGAAAATTCGAACTAACAGACTATATTGAGCGAAGAATCATCATACGATTAATCAAACTTGACCTCAGATAAGTCTGTTTAAATAAAAGTAATATTCAAAACTGGTTTGCACAACTTTAGGAGCCGCTTGTCTTGAATTCTTAATTACGTGGAAACAGTTGATTAATAGACGAAAAATAGCCGACTTTCACTCCCTTAAGAATATAAAATAGATGTCAATATGGAAAACATGAGGCATCATGTATTTTAATTTTAGGAAAAATGACGTTTTATTTTACCTATACTCTGAAGCCTAGGCGTTGCCACATTGTACTAAACAGGTTGTCGACTTGAATATCGGCGCGTGTGAGCAAATCTGTTGTTAAAAATAGAGGGGGTTGTGTCAGGGGGCATTTTATAGCCCTTGAGTGGTTTCGTGTTTTGTCTAGATAACAAACATTTTACCATAATAAGGCTATTTTTATTTATATTATTCAGTTGGTTATGCTGAATTTGGCGTTCAAGTTGAACTCCGAAACTTGAGTCTCTAATACAAATCCATTTGATACCCATACAGAAATCTAGCGTACCATACCATCATGTTGATAAACTCATCAGCTCCATGATGAAGATGATGAAGACGATGAAGACGATGATGATGAAGACGATGATAGCACAACATCGCGTCGCTCGGCGGTGCTTCTCGACAGGCCCCGTGGCAGCGGCTTATGAACTCAAGGTGGACGCGGGGGAGGTGCGACGAGATGACGCGCAAGTCGCTCTGGCGGCAAAATTTGATGCCCTGCACGAGTCTCTTGCCTCGCTCCCACCAGTACCCGTACGCACCGACGATCCGACAGAGAGCAGTTGTACAAGCAGCAGTCCACTGTTACTGTTACTGGCGCGATCCCTGGCATCCGCCCAGTCCTTTCTTCGAAAGAAGTTCCATTTGTGGTCTTTTGGTCCACCACCGCGAGGCATGTACATTCATGGACCGGCCGGGGTCGGCAAGAGCCTTCTAATGGATCTCTTTTACGCGTCGGTTACTGTTCCTGATGATGATTCTTGCTGTAATAATGACAGCCACAGCCACAGCCACAGCCACAAACACGCAAAGATTACCAAACGCCGCGTCCACTTTCATGAATTCATGCTAGACGTCCATCATCGAATCTTTGTCTACAAACAGAAGCACCCTCGAGGTGATGCGATTCCCATCATTGCGCAACAATTGGCACAAGAAGCCCAACTCCTCTGTTTCGATGAATTTCAAGTGACAGACATTGCCGATGCCATGATTTTGAAGCGACTGTTTTTACTATTATTATTGGATTGGAATGTCGTGGTGGTGGCCACCTCGAATCGACCCCCCGATGCCTTGTATGAGGGAGGCATTAACCGATCCCTCTTTTTGCCATTCATCGACATGTTGAAACACACGTCCGACATTATTTCCATGGAGGGTTCCCGCAAGGATTATCGACTCGAACCTCGAGCGGGTGGTCAATCCTATTTTTGGTCAAACAAGGATGTTCATGGCGATAATAATATTAATAACGACATACAGGCGCAGTTGGAAGAAATATTTGGTGGCACTTCATCCGGAACTGAGGCCGAGATCATTCCCGTCCTCTTTGGTCGCACCGTCCAGGTCGCCCGATTGAATGACCGGTGCGCCTGGTTTGACTTTTCCGAGTTGTGCTACCAATCGCTCGGGGCGGCCGATTATACTTCCCTCTGCTGCCGATTTCCGGTCCTCATCATGGACCGAGTCCCCCAACTGGACGCCAATCACCTCAACGAAGCGCGACGATTCGTGACCCTAATTGACGCGTGTTATGAATCTCGCACCCGCTTGGTGCTGGCGGCACAAGTCCCGCTCGACGAATTGTTTGTCGATTTTGAAGCGCAAGTGCAAAGCAGTGATGGAGATGAAGAATTGTTTGTCAGTGAGAAGGGGGGAAACTCGAGTTCCTTTGCGACGACCATGATTCGCACCAAAGAGGGGGAATATTTCGAGTGGTCGGCGACGGGTCTAATTGGCGTGTCACTGGCACAATTATCGTCCGCCAATGATCTCGCCTTTTCCTTTCGACGAGCCGCGTCTCGGTTGGTAGAAATGGGTGGAAAGGAATGGGGACGGCAATGACGAAAGGTCTTTACCTTGCAAACCATTGCACCTATAGCAGAGCAAGGGCTTGCGCCAGGCTGTGCCGTAAAAGTGGCAGGCTTCCGTCTCCATGCAGGTGCCATGATGAGCAACGCACAGGATAGAAGTAAACTCGAAAGGCTGTGCCGTTATATTACCCGCTCTGGGGTATCGGAAAAAAGGTTGGCAATAACGACTTACGGTAAGGTGCCCTACCAACTAAAAAGTGCCTTACATCAGTTGCAGAGACATCATCCTAATTTGCTAAAACTTAGGCTTCTTGCTCCTGAATCGCTATGACCACGAACGTCTGCAATTGGCTCAGGTTGTGTAAAAACTTCAACAACCCAATTAATTACGCAATGCTACGTAAAATGTAAGTTTCCTTAGTTATGAAACTTGGTCAGATTTTAATGTAAGATACATATTTACATCTATTTTTGTTCAAATAATGGGCTGAAAATAGTTTTTACACAGCCTGCGCTCAAAGCCGACCTACCAAGATTTGCACAAAACAGATGTTTTTCCAAATTAGCATAAATTGTGATTTCCAACCCTAGAATGCAAATAGCCAGAGTTTTATCACTGCTAGCTGAATCAATATGTTTAATTCTTGATTTTTAAGGATATCTGCAAGTTTAGTTCAAACCATAGTAATAATTATCGGCTCAGAATACATAAAGCGACCTTTGAACTGACATCTTTTATTTTTACCTAGCTACTCCGGTTTGAGCTATGGACTGGGTTAATTGTTGTTTGTGCTTCTCAATTCTTTAGAATGCGTTTAGTCACAGCGGCATAGAGTAAGTGAAAATAGTACTAAACTAATAAAATCGATAAGTTAGGTCAAATATGGCATACGCATAAACTACGGTTATTTTAGTGTTACAAGCTTGCTTGCTCAGTGTAAACTGGGGAGATTAAAAGTGAGTCTAGTGTATTGAATTTTTGTAATTCAGCACAAAATAGACCAACCTACACATCATGATTTTCACTTACCCATTTTCGCAACGTTAAGGATTAAAATTGACTATTAAACTCGGTATTGTGATGGATCCTATTGCCTCCATCAATATTAAGAAAGATACCAGCTTTGCCATGTTGTTAGCTGCTCAAGCAAGAGATTACGAAATCTTTTATATGGAAATGGCCGATTTGTACTTGCTTAATGGTAAACCTATGGCGACGATGAAGCGTTTGTCGGTGCAATATGATGCGCAAGATTGGTATCAATTTACCGGTGATATTACACAATCTTTGGCTGAGCTTGATGTCATCTTGATGCGCAAAGACCCGCCATTTGACGGTGAGTTTTTGTATGCAACTCAGATGTTTGAATTAGCCGAACAAGCCGGTACATTGGTGGTTAATAAGGCACAAAGTTTACGTGATTTTAATGAGAAACTGTTTACTTCATGGTTTCCAGACCTTATTCCAGATACCTTAGTAACCCGCAATTCGAGCTTGATCAGAGAGTTTCATCAGAAGCATCAAGATATTATTTGTAAACCCTTAGATGGCATGGGCGGTACGTCTATCTTCAGAGTAAAAGAAGACGGCAACAATTTAGGCGTTATTATTGAAACCTTGACTGAATTAGGGTCTCGGTACGCGATGTTTCAGCGTTATTTACCAGAGATTAAAGATGGTGATAAACGTATTTTGATTGTAGACGGTCAAGTGGTTCCATATTGTTTGGCACGTTTGCCCACTAAAGGTGAAAACCGTGGGAACTTAGCGGCTGGTGGTACGGGCAGGCCACAACCTTTATCTGAGTCAGACAAAAAAATAGCCGAGGCGATAGCGCCTCTGTTAGTAGAAAAAGGCCTAATATTTGTTGGTCTGGATGTTATCGGTGACCGCATTACTGAAATTAATGTGACCAGCCCTACCTGCGTGCGAGAAATAGAGGCCGCTTACGACATCAGTATTACCGGTATGTTATTTGACGCCATTGAAGTGCGTTTGCAGGCTAGTCCGCGTCTTGGGAGTCAGTCATAATTATGCAAAGTTTGCAAAATCACTTGTTGATCGCCACCCCAAGTATGGACGACCCTTTCTTCTCACGCACGGTAACCTATATTTGTGAACATAATGAAAATGGCACCATGGGCTTAGTGATTAATCAGCCCATTGGTATGACATTAAAACAGTTGATTGCTCAAACTGATGAAGACGCTATCGTATTAGAAGAAAAAGCCAACGATATTGTTTTATCTGGTGGGCCGGTAAGTCAGGAGAGAGGCTTTATTTTACATACGACTCAGTCAGGTTGGGAGTCTAGCTTGTCGCTGACAGACGATATTATGGTGACGACGTCTAAAGATATATTGGGCTCTTTGGGCAATAGCAATGGTCCAAAAAAATCGTTGGTGGCCTTAGGATATGCTGGCTGGTCAGCCGGTCAGTTAGAAGAAGAGTTGCAAACTAATTCATGGTTAACGATTGAAGCTGATTTAGATCTTTTATTTGAAGTACCCATTCACAAAAAATGGGAAGCTGCGGTACATAAATTAGGTATCGATATTTGGCAACTTGGTCCTGATGTGGGTCACGCTTAATGACTCATATCATCAAGAGCAATATGACATGACGAAGTTAGGACAACGCACCGTGCTTAGTTTTGACTTTGGTACTAAGAGTATCGGTGTCGCTGTTGGGCAGGAAGTTACTGGCACAGCATCGCCTCTTGCCGCTCTAAAAGCCTTAGATGGTATTCCGAATTGGGATGATTTAGCACAAATATTTGCTGAATGGTCTCCGCATTTGGTGGTTGTGGGTTTACCCTTAAATATGGATGGCTCTAATCAACAGGTAACCTTTGCGGCGAAAAAATTCGCCAATCGACTTAATGCAAAATATCGTGTGCCGGTAGAAACCTGTGATGAGCGGCTGACCACAGTAGATGCCAAAGCTCGACTATTTGAATTAGGTGGCTATAAAAAGCTGGATAAACAAAAAGTCGATAGTGTGTCGGCTTGTTTGATTTTTGAAAGTTGGTTCGAGGCACAATTTTAACCAATAGCGTTCATTAATTTCTGCTATTTAGCTTCAAGCCGCATATTACTTAAAATGCGCAAGCGGTTCTGAGACACCGCGATGAGCATAATGCATAATTCATAACTAAAAATCTCAGAATATTTGGCGCTTTTGCCCCTCTATGTCTTTCTAATTGGGCTAAATTCTGCTATTTTCACAACAAATAGACGTCCAGATGTCTGAATGTATATCCTCTAAATCGTAACGCGGAAACCCTAATGAGCAAAGTGTCACTGCCAAAAGATAAAATTAAGATCCTATTACTTGAAGGCTTACATCAAAGTACTTTAGATACCCTTAAATCCAATGGTTATGAAAACATTGAGTATTTAAAAACGTCACTACCTGAAGATGAATTGATAGAAAAAGTAAAAGACGTGCATTTCATCGGTATTCGTTCTCGCACCCAACTCACTGAAGCTGTATTTGAAGCGGCTAATAAATTAGTGGCAGTAGGCTGCTTTTGCATTGGCACCAATCAAGTTGATCTAGACGCCGCACAGAAGCGCGGTATTCCGGTATTCAATGCGCCTTTTTCCAATACACGTTCGGTTGCTGAACTCGCCCTTGGGCAGATAATTTTGCTACTACGTGGTATTCCTGAAAAGAATGCCAAAGCGCATAAAGGTATCTGGGATAAATCGGCCAATGGTTCTTTTGAAGCGCGTGGTAAGACCTTAGGTATAATTGGTTATGGCCATATTGGGACTCAGTTAAGTATTTTGGCTGAACATCTTGGTATGCGAGTGCAATTTTTCGATATTGAAGACAAGCTTGTTCTGGGTAATTCAACCCAAGTAAAAACATTAAAACAATTACTTAAAACTTCTGATGTGATTAGTTTGCATGTACCTGAAACTGAACAAACACAAAATATGATTGGTGAAAAAGAGTTTGCCCTTATGAAGGATGGCGCCATTATCATGAATGCTGCCCGTGGCACTGTCATTGATATTGATGCCTTGGTGGCAGCCTTAAACAGCAAAAAACTCTCTGGTGCAGCGATTGATGTATTTCCAGTTGAACCTAAGTCTAATGACGATCCCTTTGAGTCGCCATTAATGGCCTTTGATAATGTTATATTAACGCCACACGTTGGTGGCAGCACGCAAGAAGCGCAACAGAATATTGGTATTGAAGTAGCGGGCAAACTGGCCAAATACAGCGATAATGGTTCAACGTTGTCAGCAGTCAATTTTCCAGAAGTATCATTGCCTTCACATACTAATCGTTCAAGGTTATTACATATACACCACAATACACCAGGCGTATTGACCAAAATTAACCAAGCTTTTGCTGAAAAGGGCATCAATATTGCCGCGCAATATTTGCAAACTAAAGGCAATATTGGTTATGTAGTCATTGATGTTGAAACCGATGATGCTGCAGAAGCTTTTGAACAGTTAACCTTAATTGAGGGAACCCTCAAAACCCGTATCTTACACTAAGCATTGAGTTGATTTTCAAAGGCCCAGTAACATGATGTATCAAGTTACTGGGCCTTTTTCGTTTTTAATACTGCGATACTAAGTGATGGTACAAGATCTAAAGCGGAAACTGGATGCAGAAATGCACACCCTTACCCAGTGAAGAGTGACAATCAATATTTCCCTTAAGGACTTTCATTACGATATTGTTGCAAATATGCATGCCTAAACCTGTTCCGCCTTTATCTCGTGCTAAAGTAAAAAATGGTTTATAAATATTCTCAATCGTGGTTTCGCTCATGCCAATGCCGTTGTCATGGTAGTCGAGTTGAATTTTGGGATTGTTTGTCTCTGTGTGCAACAAGCTAGCCTTGATATGTATACGTCCATTGACACCGATCGGAAAGGCATGTTGAGCTGAGTTCATAACTAAATTAATTATTATCTGACTGATAGCCCCAGCATTGCTGGTGATGCTTAGCTCAGTGGGTATATCAATACAAAACTTATGCGGTTTTGACTTTAAACGAGGTTTAAGCGAAAGCAATAGCTCAAAAACATAGTCACAGACGTTAAACGTGCGAATATCTTGACTGTGTTGGTCCACTGACAGCTGCTTAAAAGATTTAATCAATAAATCTGCACGGCTTAAGTTGCGAGCAATAATAATTGACGCTTCAGCGGCATCATTAAAATAATTGATCAACTCAGACTTTTTTAAATTTTCACTATTTAACTTGTTGAGTATAATTTGTTGCGTATCGGTCATATAAGTTGATGCCGTTAATGCAACGCCGATGGGCGTATTCACTTCGTGAGTTAAACTCGACATCATGGTACCCAGCTCAGCCATACTCTCTAATTCAATCAGTTGACTTTGAACGCGGGTACGTTGCTCTAAGGCCTTTTTAACTAAGGTATTGGATTCACGTAATGAAACCTGTCGAGCTTCTAATTGCTCATGTAAATTAACATGCTTGCGTAAATCCATCGCCTTTGTTTTAGCATGAGTGAGCAAAGCAGCAATAGTGCGGGCGCCTTGTTGTAAGACCGCTAATTTTTCGTTACTTGGTACTATTTTTTTAACAGAAAAAATGCTGATTAAAGCAATAGCAGAGCCGACAGAGTTAACAACGGGCAGGGTCCAGTTTGACTGGATATCACACTGATTCGCGGCGTCAAGCAAGCCAATCCAAGCTTCTGATTGAGTAAGGTCACCATGAATCAACAGTGATTTTTTTAAGGTTTCACCATCTTCTTCTATATGATTTTGCGCATAATAGTGCCTAATACATTGCTGCATAAAACCATTGAACTCAGTTGACGTTGCACCTAATGGTCTAAAGGACTGCTGGTGGCTAGAGTACAAAACTACCTGACAAAGACTACATTCAAGTATTTTCTCAAGGCACAATGTAATTTTAGTAATGCCTTGCTCTAACATCCCACCATTGAGGATTTCTTCCATGGCAGACACACGAGCTTGATCTAAAAAACGCTGGCTAGTAGGGTTTATTTTAGTGTTAGCATTATTGCTAACCAATTGTAAGGAGTGCATGTTTTCTTTTTATTTTTATTACATGTAACACTAAGTTAACAGATTTAGTTGATATGTAAAGATTGCAGAAGGTTATAAATCTCCATGTATCGCTTGCAATGCAGCGATAGCGGCCACTGCAGCGGTTTCAGTCCTTAAAATGCGAGGGCCCATTTGAATGGTCTGAAATCCTGATTCCTCGGTTTGATAAATTTCTTGTTCTGAAAATCCTCCTTCTGGGCCAATTAAGAGTCTTACTCCTCTATTCGGCACCCGCACATGCCGAAAACTACTTTGTGCCCTTGGATGTAAGGTCAAACGAAGTTGCTCTGTAGACTGGCTAATCCAAGCTTGAAATTCAACTGGAGGATTTAGTTTAGGTAATATATTTCTGCCACTTTGCTCACAGGCAGAGATAATTAATTTTTGCCATTGTTCATGTTTTTTTAACCATCGTTCACTGCTCAGTTTTACACCACAACGTTCGGTAATTAAGGGGCTTATCTCACCCACGCCCAATTCAACAGCCTTTTGGATAACCCACTCCATTCGATCACCTCGTGAAATACCTTGGCCCAAATGAACAACTAAGGGTGACTCAACTGAAAGGGATAGCTTTGAATCAATACAAACAATAACTTTACGTTTAGTTATGTCCACCACATGGGCACTGTATTCGGTCCCATCACCATTAAATATTACCAGTGCTTGGCCCACTTTTGCCCTTAAGACATTAGCCAGATGATTGGTGGCATCTTCTGATAAAACGATGTGCTCGTCGACGGTCATTAAACCAGGGTGAAAAAATCGTGAAATACGCATGTAAGTTAAGTCTAAGAGTGGCAATTGCTAAATGTTATCAACAAATCGGCAGGAGGTTAAACGGAATAATCCCGCTAAGGGTTCCGACTTAGCGGGATTAAATAAGTGTTAGTTAACTTCTATTACATTGCTTGTGCGCATGCTCACATGTGAATGTGGTTTTTGGGCCATGGCGTCAGCCCCTTTACGCGCATGCTTGGTATTCTTACCTGTTTCTTTTGAAACAGAAAAAGCCAGCAGTACAACAATAGAAAAAACTAAAAAATATATTAGCAACATTTTCAATTCCTTTAAAAACATTAAGCTGCCCGAAATTTTCGGAAACAGAAGTATACCACTAACATTTTAGATTGCTCAAAAATGTTTATAAAAAAGTGCCGACTTAACAAAATGTGTTTATTTAATCGACCAGTACAATTTAAGCTAAGTTAATGACGATTTTATTAATCTAATAAAATTTATAAGCATGGCATTTGTTGTTTTTACAGTTTCTTTATTATGCTTTAGAATGCCCCTGCAAGACCCAAACACCTTGGAAGTAGCACTTACAACTGGAGTAACTTATGTTTGATTTTGATCCACAAGAGGTATCTGGCTTAGTTGATACCTATGTCATCCCTTGGTCCATTAATATAGTAATGGCCCTAATAATTTACGTTATCGGACGAATTATCGTCAAAATTTTGGTCAACTTGTTTGGCAAAGTAATGGCACGCTCCAAATATGACGATATGTTGGTGGATTTTGTTAAAGCCATCTTAAACGCCATATTGATGTTATTTGTAATAGTGGCATCCTTAGATAGATTAGGGGTTGATACCACTTCATTGGTGGCTATTTTAGGTGCAGCTGGTTTAGCGATTGGCTTGTCACTACAAGGCTCACTACAAAACTTTGCAGCTGGCGTTATGTTGCTGGTTTTCCGTCCTTTTAAAGCGGGAGACTTTGTTGAAGCAGGTGGTACAGCTGGGGTAGTTAAAAGTATCAGTATTTTTACTACCATAATGACAACACCTGATAACAAAGAAATTATTGTTCCCAACGGGTCTATTTATGGCGGCAATATCACTAATTTCTCGGCTAAACCTACCCGTCGTGTCGATATGGTTATTGGCATTAGTTATGACAGTGATTTAAGAAAAGCGAAAGCTATTTTGAATGAAATGGTCGCGGCAGACGAACGAATTCTGAAAGATCCTGAGCCAAAGGTTGCTGTGTCTGAATTAGCCGATAGTAGTGTTAATTTTATAGTGCGTCCTTGGGTTGCATCGGCAGATTTCTGGGCAGTGAAATGGGACTTTACTGAGGCAGTTAAACTAAGATTTGATCAAGAGGGAATTATTATTCCTTACCCTCAAATGGATGTGCATTTGCATAAAACTGAATAAATTCAGAGCAATAAAAAAGCCAGAACTGTTGTCAGTTCTGGCTTTTTTTTGTTTTTATGTCCCATCCTGAAATACGTTGACATAAAGAGGACTTCTTTATGGAAACATCAAGTAATAAAAGCGCTAGACGGTCA
>NZ_JBDYKM010000028.1:0-51186 GCF_040012495.1 Paraglaciecola sp. 25GB23A | reverse complement strand
TTTATAGACACCTCATTAGTCGAGAGTCGTCATACCTACGGTTCTTAATAACACTGGCTTGCGGACAATAATGCTTAGGCAGTGGATAGTTCAGCTGTGGCGCTGACCTAGATCAGTGACAGCTATATTTGTATCTAATTTAAGAGAATTGATCGCCGCTATTAACCCATCTTCCACTGCAATTGCTGCTGGACCGATAAATTTACACTTGGCAACATTCAAATATTTTTTAACTTTGAATACTTTTTATCAGTAGCATTACTGATAAAACTCAATAGTAAACTTTATTTAAAAACAGACATCCTGCGACTGACCCACATTCTTATCCCCTGACGACGACGTCATATGTTTAGCTCTATTCTTGGGTCTTGGGTCTTGGGTCTTGGGTAAATCATCCAATAAATTCCAGCTTTTATCATAATCTGTTTAAACCTAAGGCATTAATTGTAAATAGATTATTAAGCAGATAGACAAGCCTTGAGTTTTTCTGCTCTAATCAAACAAACACGTTGAATTAAAGCCTTGTTATGTTTGGAATTTTTAAGCCCGCCCCCCATCAACCACTCATTGCCGAAGAAAAAATTGAAGATGCTTACAAAAAATATCGTTGGCAAATTTTCATTGGCATATTTGTAGGCTACGCGGGTTACTATTTAGTACGCAAAAACTTCTCGTTAGCCATGCCCTTCTTAATTGAAGAGTACGGCTACAGCAAAGGTCAATTGGGTGTAGCATTATCAGCGGTATCTATCGCTTACGGACTCAGTAAGTTTTTAATGGGCAGTGTGTCTGATCGCAGTAATCCTCGTTATTTCTTAACAACCGGTTTGCTTATTTCCGCTGGCATTATGTTTACCTTTGGTTTTAGCGACTGGGCTCTGCAAAGCGTAACCAGCATATTTATTTTATTGTTCCTCAACGGCTGGGCTCAAGGCATGGGGTGGCCGGCGTGCGGCCGAACCATGGTGCATTGGTACTCTGGTAATGAACGCGGTAGGACGGTATCTTTTTGGAATATCGCCCATAACGTGGGAGGCGGTCTTATCGGGCCGATTTTTATTTTGGGCATGTCTTGGTTTAATGATTGGCAAAGTGCTTTTTACTTGCCAGCCGCGGTAGCCACATTTATTGCGGGTTTTATCTTTTTTACTTTACGTGATACGCCACAGTCGTTAGGTTTACCGTCGATTGAAGATTATCGTCAAGACTATCCCAAAGACTATAGTCAAAGCCACGAAGAAGAACTCAGCGCCAAACAGATCTTTTTTACCTATGTACTAAATAATAAATTGTTATGGTACATCGCCGTCGCCAATGCCTTTGTTTACCTTATCCGCTATGGCGTGCTTGATTGGGCGCCAACCTATTTGTCTGAAGTTAAAGATTTTACCGTTAATAAAAGTTCATGGGCCTACTTTTTATATGAATGGGCTGGTATTCCTGGCACCTTACTGTGCGGGTATATCAGTGACAAATGGTTTAAAGGGCGTCGTGCCCCGGCCGGTATTTTGTATATGGTATTGGTCTTGATAGCGGTATTAATCTATTGGTTTAATCCTGCAGGTAACCCCGCTATTGATATCGCCGCATTAATGGCCATTGGTTTTTTGATTTATGGTCCTGTGATGTTAATTGGCCTATTTGCTCTAGAGCTAGTACCCAAAAAAGCGGCAGGTACCGCAGCGGGTTTAACTGGATTGTTTGGCTATTTAGGCGGAGCTGTGGTGGCTAATATAGCGCTGGGTTATACCGTGGATAATTTTGGTTGGGACGGCGGATTTGTGTTGTTGGTGGGTGGCTGCATTTGTTCTATTGTCTTAATTGCCATGACCTTAAAACATGAAATAGCCCATGAGCAACGCAAAAAAGTTTAAACTTTAAGCAAAATTAAAAGGTAATAAGCCACTTAGCCATGCATACCACTAATTAAGGTGAATATGCATTGCTACTTTTTGCTTTAACAGCAGCACTAATTCGGGCTGCATGCACTGATAGTTATCAGCAATGGCCAAGCAAATTAAACGCTTGCCCTTCAACAACGCTGAATATTTTTTTGTTGCTTTGCTTTTGTGCGACTGTTCCATTACAAAAATCACATCAGCCCATTCGATTAAATCACCAGATAGTGGTGTTGCAGCATCTGCATTAGTACCGCAGCCAATGGCCACAAAACCCTCATATTCAGAGAATACGGATTCCGCGGTCGGGCTACGCAGTCTATTTTCAGTACAGATAAACAGTAAATTCAAATCCTTCTCCTGCTGCCATATTGAGCATTAATAGCTGAATCAAGCTCTTCCGTCTGTTTCAATATGTACAATATGGCCACAATGTTTGCAATGGATAGCGTCACTATCATGGCGACTCAAACCACAACTTGGACATTCAAATTTAACTTTGTTGGGGCGAAATATGGTTTGAATAAGCCGTAAAAACAGTGAAATACCAAATATCATGATCAGCACGGCTAATATGCGGCCATCCGTGCCCATCAGGGTAATATCACCAAATCCGGTGGTAGTTAATGTGGTAACGGTAAAATACAGAGCATCAACATAGTTAGCTATTCCGGGGTTTTTGCCTTCTTGGCTAACCAAAACAACGGCGGTAATCACAAAAATAAACACCAGTAAATTAACCACACTAAAAATGATTTCTTCATTGGCTCTAACAAAGCTAGATTGTTTACGTAAAGCTTTAATCACATGATAAGAGCGCAATAAACGCAGGGCTCTGGCAACCCGTAAAAAGCTAAAATTGGCAGCCAGTGAGGGCATAAATAAAGACACAATTACAATTAAATCTGCCAAGCCAACCGGATGAATTATGTCGCGAATACGCTTTTTGCTGATCAGTGTTCTGGCTAAAAACTCGACTAAGTACACCACTCCTATACTAATTTCTAACCAGCGTAATTCATGCATGTAATGAAAAAACGAAGAAATAATAAAGTATAAGATAGTCAGAGCATCAAAACCTAATAGCCCCCAACGAAACCGGTTGGCATTTTTACTATTGCCTAAATACAGCAATTCTATTTTACGCAGCCATATTTGTTTGAAACTCTGTTCTGTAATGCTTTTAGTTGTCATAGATAGTCTATTTTACTCAATATCAAGCCGCACTCGGGGATTGATTAAATTGTCGTTTAAATTCTCGGCTAAATTGAGATGGGCTGGTATAACCCACTAATAATGCTGCTTCACTGGCTTTTTTACCTTCGTAGTTAATTAAGTCTCGCGCTTTAACCAGTCGTACTTTTTTAACATATTGTACCGGCGATTCCAGCGTAACTTGTCTAAAAGCACGGTGAAAGGCCGACACACTCATATTGGCTTCTGAAGCGAGGAAATCAACACTTAACTCTTGCGCATAATCTTGATGAACTCGGGTTAGTGCTTTGGCCACACGGGCATAATGACCGTCATGTTGCGCTAAGCCAAATAAAGTTTGACCTTGTGCGCCGATAAGAACCCGATAAACAATTTCTCGAATAAGTCCAGGCCCGAGGACTTGTGCTTCTGTGGGATTTTTAAGCGCCTTTAATAAGCGCATACAACTGAGCTGAAAATCTTCATCAAGACTGGCAGATTTTAGCCCGCAGGCGAGTTGATTTTTAGTCGGTCCAGAGTAACGCTTGTTTTGTGCCAATATATTAACCAGCTCATGCAGCACAGCATTTGGCACATCAATACTCAAACCGAGTATCGCTTGCTCGTCTTCAACAAAGGCTTCGCACTCTAATGGTAAGGGAACGCCGACGACCAAATAGTCACCTGCCCCGTAATTCACGTGGTGCTCCCCTAAGTGGATCACCTTGCGACCCTGACCAATAATAATAATACCAGACTGGTACAACAGTGGTTGACGGGCACTGCTTTGACTAGCACGATAAAAATGCACACCGGGTAAGAAAGTGGCCTTGCTGCCCTCCAAGGACTGAAAACCCATCACATCAACATAGTCTTGCATCGAACTTGCAATATTGCGCATGACATCCTCACTTGCTAATTAAAACGCGAAATCTACTCAAATAAGTAGCTTTAGGCAAGATATTGCGTGTTTTAACCGTTATAAAAGTTATTTTTAAGCATTATTATATGCGCATAGATTAACACGTAACTATATTAAAACTTGATTAATGCGCTATTAATCACCTAACAGGAGAACTAAATATGAAATTTTCTTTTTTAAATCCTACCAAGATTGAATTTGGCCAAGGTCAAATTGCCAGTATTAAAAACAATATTCCTGCTGATAGCAAAGTACTCGTCATTTATGGCGGCGGCTCTATCAAGAAAAATGGCGTATATGAGCAAGTTGTTGCTGCTTTGGCACAACATAATTGGCAAGAATTCTCTGGTGTTGAACCCAATCCTACAGCTGAAACCCTAGACAAAGCAGTGGCCATCGTGAAAGAGCAAGGTATTGATTTTATCCTAGCTGTTGGTGGAGGTTCTGTTATTGATGGCTCAAAATACATTGCTGCCGCAGCCCTATATGACGGCGGCGCTTGGGATATAATGACCGGTAAACATAAGGTCACTAAAGCGGTGGCGATTGGTGCGATATTAACTATACCAGCAACTGGCTCTGAATCTAACGGTGCCTCGGTGGTAACTAAAGCGGCAACTCACGACAAGCTTGCCTTTATGTCTCCTTTTGTATTCCCTAAGTTTGCCGTTATGGATCCCGAGGTAATGGTCACCCTACCCCAACGTCAACTTGCCAATGGTGTGGTTGACGCATTTGTGCATGTCTGTGAACAATATTTAACCTTCCCTGCCGGCGCCATGGTGCAAGATGGTTATGCAGAAGCCCTATTAAAAAATCTAACTGTATTAGCCGCTAATTTTAAACATCAAGACCAGGCATGGCGCGCTAATTTAATGTGGACAGCTAATCAGGCCTTAAATGGTTTAATTGGCGCCGGCGTTGCGCAAGATTGGGCAACTCACATGATTGGTCATGAATTAACTGCACTTTACGGTGTGGATCACGCGCGTTCTTTGGCGATCATTCAACCCTCATTATTACGTAATCAAATGGAGCATAAAAAAGCCAAACTTGAACAAATGGGTCGTAATGTCTTTGGCTTAAAACAAAGTGACGAGCTAGCAGAGCAAACAATTCAAGCAATGGAAGCCCTCTATCACAGTGTTGATGTGGCTACCCAGTTGACTGAGCACGGCACAGATAAAAATACTGCAGTAGAAGCAATCCTTAAGCAATTGACCAAACATGGTTTGTTAAAGATGGGTGAGCATCAAGCCATCACGCTTGAAAACAGCCGAGTTATTCTAGAAGCAGCGGTTGCTTAGTTGCGATAATTTTACCCATGGCGACTCACTCTGATGAGTCGCTTTTTCTGCTTTTGTTACTTCCCCACATACTGTCTATAAAGAATCAGCACCTAAATGTAAACGTCTTGCACGTTTTCGAAACCTGAGTATCTACCCATAAAATGCAGCCTTTCGCCCTAACTGTCTGGTTGAACATCGCCTATTTTTAACAGTATAAGCTTGGCTAATAGCCAACATAACGACAAAAGACTACTCAGCTGGCAGGCAATCTGGCTCAATACAAGTGCTGATATGCTTTAGCGTTTTGCAAGACATTTTAGGAAGTGTTATTTATGACAGAAACAAAAATTATTACCGAACTAGCTCAATATGGCATTGTTGACGTCAACGAAATAGTACACAACCCCTCTTATGAAAAATTGTTTGAGGAAACCACATTAAGCTCATTAGTGGGTTATGAACAGGCCGTTATAACAGAATGTGGTGCAGTGTCGGTTGACACAGGTATCTTTACTGGCCGCTCTCCTAAAGACAAATACATCGTAGAAGATGCGGTAAGCCAAGACACCGTGTGGTGGTCTACTCAAGGCAAAAATGATAACAAGCCCATCAGCCCTGCAGTGTGGGGTGAACTCAAAACCTTAGTCACCAAACAATTGTCGAATAAACGCTTATTTGTGGTTGATACTTACTGCGGTGCCAACAAAGACAGCAGACTTAAAGTCCGCTTTATTACAGAAGTCGCATGGCAAGCCCATTTTGTAAAAAACATGTTTATTCGTCCCACAGAAGAAGAGCTGAAGAGTTTTAAGGCTGATTTTGTGGTCATGAATGGCGCTAAAACCACTAACCCCAATTGGCAAGCGCAAGGCTTGAATTCAGAAAATTTTGTCGCTTTTAACCTCACTGAAAAGATTCAGTTGATTGGCGGTACATGGTATGGCGGAGAAATGAAAAAAGGTATGTTCTCAATCATGAACTATCTATTACCTCTCAAAGGTATCGCCTCTATGCACTGCAGTGCTAACGTGGGGAAAAGTGGCGATGTAGCGGTCTTTTTTGGACTATCAGGCACCGGTAAAACCACACTTTCAACCGATCCTCATCGTCAATTAATAGGCGATGATGAGCATGGTTGGGATGACAATGGCATATTTAATTTTGAAGGCGGTTGTTATGCCAAAACCATTGATTTGTCAGTCGAAAATGAACCTGATATTTATCATGCCATTCGCCGCAACGCCCTGCTAGAAAACGTAGCCGTTGATGCCAAAGGTAAAATTAACTATGCCGATAAGTCTAAAACCGAAAACACCCGGGTTTCATATCCTTTAGATCATATTGAAAATATTGTTAAACCCATTTCGCGAGCAGGACATGCCAACAAAGTCATTTTCTTAACTGCAGATGCTTTTGGGGTATTACCCGCAGTATCCAAATTAACAGCTGAGCAAGCCCAATATTACTTTTTATCAGGATTTACCGCTAAATTAGCGGGCACTGAACGAGGTATTACTCAACCTACCCCCACCTTTTCTAGCTGTTTTGGCGCGGCGTTTTTGACCCTACACCCAACCATTTATGCAAAAGTATTAAAACAACGCATGCAAAGCTCGAACGCCCAAGCCTACCTGGTTAATACAGGGTGGAATGGCAGTGGTAAACGTATTTCTATTAAAGCAACGCGAGCTATCATTGATGCCATCCTAAATGGCGATTTAGATGAGGCACCTTGCCGTAACTTGCCGATCTTTAATCTGTCTGTACCAACTCAACTTGAGCATGTCACCTCTGACTTGCTCGACCCACGCAGCAGCTATGCTGATGAAGGTGAGTGGCAACAAAAAGCAGAAGAGCTAGCTACCTTATTTATAGAAAACTTCAGTAAATTTACCGATACCGCCAATGGGATGTCATTAGTTGCTGCTGGCCCCAGTTTACTGGCGATGAGTGAGTAGTAGAGCAGAAAAACCAACCTTATAGTCTAGATTCAGGCTACGGCACTTAACTTTATTTGAGTTTTAGTGCCGCTTTTTTTTGCAGGCTTAAGCGTTTTTATTTTTATCATCCCACAGCATCGGCTGCCAAAGTTCAACTTTGTTACCATCAGGATCCATAATCCATGCAAATTTGCCATTTTCATGGGATTCAGGTCCCGCGACAATCACGATGCCAGCGGCCTGCAGTTGCACTAAAAGTTCATCCAGATCATCAACTCGATAGTTAATCATAAAAGAAGAATCACTCGGACTAAACCATTGGCTGTCTTTATCCGCAAGACTCCATACGGTTAGCCCTTTATCTTCAGCTTGGTCATCTGGCCACTTTAAAATAGCACCACCAAAATTTTCTAATGAAAATCCTAAATGTTGCTGATACCAAGCAGCAAGGGCCTTGCTATCACCTTTACACTTTAAAAATACGCCACCAATGCCAGTTACTTTCGCCAAGGTATTATCCTATTTGTTTAGTTAAATCACTTAGAGCATAAACTATTATTTGAATTTACCTATACAGCGTTAAATTTTAGTGAGTTTCGCCGCTTGAATAGCCAAACCTTCACACACTGAATTAAATGCATCGCCCTCAATGACGGGTAAATGGGGTAACATAATCTCTTGTAGTTCCTTTTTAACGATAGGCGATAAACTCATTCCACCAGTAATAAATAACATTTCAGGTGGCTCAGCACTGTTTGCTATACACTCAGTGACTAAACGTTTTACTTTTGTTAGCCACGATTGCATAGAGCGATGCAAATCATCGGTATCAATATTCACATCATAATCGGGCTCAATATAATGTAATGGCAAGACGATCTTGTTTTTAGAGGATAACAACTCTTTGGCCAGTCGAGATGAATTAACTAAGCGGGCTGATAGTTTTTGCTCCTGCACAATTAACAGGCGCTCTAGCAACTTTGGCTGTTTTACGATTGACTTTGTTTGCAGGATTTCTAGGCCATATTCTTCTGAAAAAAAGCGATTAAGTCGCGGAATATCATCAACCGCACACATATCTGAAAAGAAAGCAGGAGGCACAGGTAAGCCATTATAGGTCAACAAATCCTGACCCATTGTCGGGGCTATTGATTTGACGATGAGATTTTTATCACATTCCATGCCACCCAGACGAGCCCCCGTTACCGACAGCACATCATGTTGCCGGTCAATATTGCTTAGCTTTTCTGGAGACAATCGAATGCAGCAGATATCAGTAGTGCCTCCGCCAATATCGATAACCAATACATTGGTGTGCTTTTTGAGGCTGCGTTCAATTTTATAGGCGGCGGCGATCGGCTCTTCCAGAAATTCAACCTGCGCAAAACCGGCTTTTTGTGCAGCTTGGGTCATAATGTCGATGGCTTGTTTGTTGCCTTCGTCACCTCTAGAGCCATGAAATTTAACTGGCCGTCCAATAACAGCCGTATCCACCACTTGCTGCAGTTGTTTTTCAGCACTTAGTCGAAAAAACTCCAGTTGCTTGGCTATCATGCCAACAAAGGCCTCGTGTTGACCGGCAATCAAATTAGCGCCTAAGAAATTTTTAGGCGAGTAAATTAATCGACCTTTTTCAGGGGTTTGTAGATAACGCTTAAACCCTTCTTCACCAAAAGCAAATTTGCCGGTTTCGACTAATCTATGCAAAGGCAAGTCTTGTACGGTCATATCTTCTAATAAAATATCAATAGCACGGCGTTGCAAAGCAGGCTTATTGTGAAACTCGGCTCGAAGATCATCTATTCTATCACTATATATCTGCTGTTCTTTGGGCGTACTGGCTTCGTAGTAGCCCTCTTTCGCTTTATCAATTTGCTGGGAAATAGCGCCTTTGATTTGCATCACTTTTGCTTCAATAGATGAATCTGCAGGTCTGGGTAATTCACCGTCGTAATAGATAAATACTGACGAACGGATCTTATTAGCTGATTCTTGGGTAGGATCAAGCGTTATTAGTTGGTGCTGTCGCCCGTCAAAATAAATAGCCTCCGAGTTAGAGGTTCCGTAGTCAATACCAATTGCTGCCATTTTTACCACCAGATAGCCTAAAACAAAGCCGCGGATTGTAATGTAAAAACCAACTTAACTCATTAGAAGTTTTGCTTAAAACGTCTACTAGGGATTTTAAGTAAAATTACAGCTAGAATGTCGTCTTAGACTTTTTCAATTTTGCAAAAAATATGGGGGCTTAGGAACGTCTTTTTTTATAGTCAAGATCTCGAATTACTAGCAAAAACTCACCTTTATATCACAATTATTTAAGGACCAAATCGCCCCTTGATACCAAACAAGTTGTCACAAAAACTAAGGCTTAAATATACTGTTGTTAACCGCTATTAATAGATCTTGCACTAAGATAAGCTAGTCATTATCGACTTATATCTGTCTTATTATTATTTAAAAATGGAGAACAAAATGTTACGCATCCGTGTGTTACGGCATGTCGAATCAGACAACGACTTAGTGATACTTCAACAAGTTGAGGAAATTGCTCAAAAGCAATTTCCCTTGGCTTCTGATGCGGAAATATCCCGTGTTTCTGAGCGCTTAAAACAGCCATTGACCGATGAGTTTTTTCCTTTGCTATTCGTTGTTGAAGGCTTTGATGGTCAGGTCAGTGCTTATTGCAGTGTATTAATGTTTCCTCCCTTAAAACTGGCGCATATTGAATATATCAGCACAGCCCCTAATCGTCCTGGCGGTGGTTTAGGTGGCCTGCTATATGAACGAGTGCGCGATGAGTGCAAGGCCTTAGGCTGTCATGCCTTAATGCTTGAATGTTTACCTGACGAGCCTGGCGCCAGTCGAGATGATGCAACCTTAAAAATAAATCAACAGCGCTTAAAGTTTTATGAACATTTTGGCGCACGCCCACTGATCAATACGGGTTATGAAATTCCTGCCAATATCGGGGATGACATTGGTGCGTTTATTGTTATGGATCCACTGGATTCGTCATATCGACTGCCGCAAGAGGCGGCAAAAAAATATCTAAGCGCTTTTTTGAGTTATAAATATCCGCAAGATTGCCCGCCAGAGATAATCCAAACCGTAATTGAGGGCATCAAGGACGATCCGATTGAAATGCGTGCACCTCGATACTACAAAAAGCCGGCTAAGGCAGCACTACCCGTTTCGGTAAATGTACCTAAATACGCCATGGTGATCGCTGATAAACATGAAATTCATCATGTACGCGATAGAGGCTACGTTGAGGCACCGGTAAGAATTTCCAAAATTCGCGATGAATTACACAAAACCACTTTGTTTACAGAACTTCCTATCGGCCACACTAGCGAAAGTCACATTACTGCGGTGCACAGTAAAGATTATTTTAATTACCTAAAAAAGATCTGTTTATCACTACCTGAAAATAAGTCGGTGTATCCGCAGATCTTCCCGATCCGTAACCGCACTCGCCCGCCAAAAGATCTGGCAATGCAGGCTGGCTATTACTGTATTGATACCTTTACCCCTTTAAATAGAAATGCATATTTAGCGGCGCGCTCGGCTGTGGACTGCACGCTTACCGCAGCCAACGCTGTGCTAGACAAATATCCTATGGCTTATTCTCTAGTGCGCCCACCGGGGCATCACGCAGAACGCAGTGCCTTTGGTGGATTTTGTTACTTCAATTCTTCGGCAATTGCAGCCAACTACTTCAGTCAATATGGCAAGGTTGCCGTCATCGACATCGACTTTCACCACGGCAATGGTACCCAGGATATTTTTCTGAATAGAAAAGATGTATTTACTGTATCAATACATGGTAATCCGGTAAGCAACTACCCCTTTTTTACCGGTTTTGCTGATGAAGTAGGAGAAGATGAGGGCAAGGGCTTTAATCTCAATATACCACTGCCAGATACGCTTACTCCTGAGCAGTATCGCACGCATCTGAAGCGGGCTATTACCGCGATTAAAAAGTTCTCACCACAATATTTTGTTATTGCAATGGGCTTAGATACGGCTAAAAGTGATCCGACAGGAAGCTGGGCATTGATGCCTGACGATTTCTTTAAAAATGGCGCAATGCTGGCTGAACTGAAATTGCCAACATTGATTGTTCAAGAAGGTGGATACCGCACAAAAACCTTGGGACAAAATGCCCGTCGCTTTTTTGAAGGTTATCATTCGGTCAAATAAAACACTTAATATTGGCGAGGCTCAAGGCCTCGCCAATATTTACTTTTAATCGACAATACTTAGATTTAGCACTGACTAATTTTTAGAAGAAAGCCTGAATATTAGTGATTGCACGACCTAAAATTAGCGCATGAACATCATGTGTTCCCTCGTAGGTATTGACTGCTTCAAGATTCATTACATGACGAATGACACCATATTCATCACTGATACCATTACCACCATGCATATCCCGCGATACACGGGCAATATCTAAAGACTTACCACAATTATTTCGTTTCATTAGTGAAATCAATTCAACTGGGCATTGATTCATGTCCATCAAACGCCCCATTTGCAAACAGCCCTGTAAACCAAGTGCTATTTCAGTTTCCATATCAGCAAGTTTCTTCTGAATTAATTGATTCGCGGCCAAAGGGCGACCAAACTGCTCGCGATCTAGGGTATAAGTTCTAGCTGCATTAAAGCAAAATTCTGCTGCACCCATTGAGCCCCACGCAATTCCATAACGGGCTTTATTTAAACAACCAAAAGGTCCGGCTAAACCTGTAATCTCAGGAAAGATATTTTCTTCTGGCACCAAAACGTTATCCATCACAATTTCGCCCGTAATAGAGGCGCGTAAAGAAAACTTACCTTCTATTTTGGGTGCAGATAAACCTTGCATACCTTTTTCAAGTACAAAACCGCGAATTTTACCGTCAAGTTTGGCCCAAACAACAAAAACATCGGCTATGGGTGAGTTAGTGATCCACATTTTATTGCCTGTTACACAATAACCCCCGTCCACTTTTTTGGCGTGAGTGGTCATTGATGCCGGATCGCTACCTGAGTTTGGCTCAGTTAAACCGAAACAGCCCACCCATTCACCAGAGGCAAGTTTGGGTAAATACTTCATGCGTTGTTCTTCAGAACCATAAGTGTATATCGGGTGCATAACCAGTGAAGATTGAACACTCATGGCGCTGCGATAACCACTGTCTACCCGCTCTACTTCGCGAGCGATTAAGCCATAACTCACATAATTAACAGCACTGCCACCATATTCAGTAGGTAAGGTAGCCCCCAACAGCCCTAACTGACCCAATTCATTCATGATCTCCCGGTCAAAGCGTTCGTGCCTATTGGCCTCAAGTACACGTGGCATCAGTTTTTGTTGGCAATAATCATGAGCAGTATCACGTATCATGCGCTCTTCTTCACTCAATTGACTATCCAGAAACATGGGATCTTGCCAATTGAATGCAGTATGTTTTTGACTCATAAAGTGCCTCTGTTTATATGCGGTTATTGAGTAATGATCCAATTTATTCCTCTACTCTATACTCATTAGATAAATATATATAACATATAGTTTTTATAATTTTCATAGTTTTTATTTATCATGCTTAGTCATCTAAATTTAAAGCGTCTAGAGTATTTTTGTCAATTGGCCATGCTGGGTAACTTTACTCGGGCAGCCCATAAAATAGGTATAGCCCAACCGGCCTTAACCATTGCTATTCAAAAGCTAGAACAAGAAGTTGGACTAAAGTTAATTAATCGTACTGAAAAAAATTCCTTATTAACCGCTGAAGGTGAAGTCCTGCATAAAATAGCAACCCAGTTATTAAGCCATGTTAAGCAAGTCGAATTAGAACTGGAAGGACTGAAAAATTTAGAAGGAGGCACTATCCGTTTTGGCGTTTCCGCTATGATGGGCTCTTATTACTTTCCGCAAGTTTTGACCGCATTTAAGCAAAAACATCCAAAAATAAAAATACACTTAGTGGACCAAGGCACCGCAGCTCTGGAAAAAATGCTACTCAATGGCGAACTTGATCTGGCCTTGGTTCGAGGGGATTTAGAGAATTCGCAACTGCGTTACACTGAACTTATTCATGAGGAAATAGTGGCCGGCATGGCCAACTCCAATCCCCTCGCGCTTGAGCAAACATTATCCTTAGGGCAATTTTGCCAACAGCCCCTAGTATTATTTCATGAGGGTTATTTTTTGCGAGAAGTAATAAGTCAATATTCAAAAAAACATCACATACCTTTAGATATTCGCATAGAAACTAATCTCATTGAGCTGCAAAAATCCTTAGTTCGCAACGAGGTTGGTATCACCACTTGTTTATCGCGGATTTTACAAAATGAACCACACATGACAGCCATACCTTTTGCCCCAAAAATTGAATTTAAGTTGAGTTTAGCCTGGAAAAAAAATCACAACCTTTCTAAAGCCAGTAAAGCCTTTATGACTTACTTAAGTTCAATGGTTGATTGCATGGCCTGAGCTTAAATGATTGAGCTTAGCGAGTTAATATCAGCTTTAATTAACTGCTGTTGAGCGTGAATTACTTAGTCGTGATAAGCCCTACTGTGAAAGATTTTAATCCTAAAATTCACTCAGGGACCATTAAAACACATCAACTTATTTTTGTTATATTATCGTCCCTAGCGCAGCGGAATAGGCCAAATCAGCAAATTTGTGGTAAGCTAATTTGGCCTGAAGCCTTAGCCGCCGTTATTTATAATTCCGTAAATGTTTATATTTAAACCAAGGTATAAAGTTTATTTTTATAGAAAATAATGGGATCATGATGGTCATAATTTTCGACAAATGTATTGGCAGTTATCTGCCGCCAGTACACCGAGTGTGATAAACAATTGAGTAGTTCAAAATGAATACACTGACTGGTATGCCAAGAGATACAAAAAGGGAAGTCGATCGTAAGTTTGTCGAGGCACTTGCCAGAGGACTAGATATATTGCGGGCGTTCAATCCCGGAGATGGATTTCTTGGTAATCAAGAGATTGCCCAACGGACCGGATTGGCTAAATCAAGCATATCTCGTTTAACTTACACGCTAACAAGTTTGGGCTATCTTACCTATTCAAAGCGCTTAGAAAAATATCAGCTTGGAGCCGGCGTATTGGCATTGGGTTATGCCTTTGTTTCTAACCTAGCGATTCGCCAAGTAGCAAACCCCGTCATGAAAGAGCTTTCAATTGCAACGGGAACATCTATCGGTCTGGCAGACAGAGACCGATTAGATATGATTTATGTTGATCATTGTGCCCCAAAAGATATTGTCACCTTTAAGAAGGATATTGGCGATAGAATTCCAATGGCAACCACAGCGGCTGGACGAGCTTATTTGGTGGCTCTGTCTGAAGAGGAACGTGAATTTTTTATGCGCCATTTTAAAGAAAAATTAGGCGATAAATATGAGGCTATCAAAGCCGGTGTCGAACAAGCCGTGGCCAGCTATAAAGAATATGGATATTGCTATTCTTGGGGCGATTGGGAACGGGATACTAATGCAATTGCGGTTCCCCTAAAACTCACTCAAGGGCAAATCTATGTATTCAATGCCGGTGGGCCCGCATTTAGATTATCCAAGGAATTTTTGAGTAGTGAAGTGGCGCCGCAGTTAAAGAGTATGGTGCGCAATATTGAAGCCACCTTAATTCGCTTTTGATACTCTATCTTGATATGAGTATTTAGACTTTATTTGCGGTGGCTGGCATTGTGACCATACGGGGAATACCATACGGCGAATACCATATGGTGAATACCAGCCGTCACATCATTGCGTTAGGCAGCAGTAATGACAGTATTGGAAAGGCAATAATCGCAATCAGGACTAAAATATCCATTATCAAAAAACGTGCAACACCCATAAAAATATCATAAACCGCAACCGAAGGTTTAATCACGCTGGCGATAACAAACACATTTAATCCTACCGGCGGTGTGATCAAACTTATTTCAAGCAATTTTATCACTACCACGCCAAACCATATTAAGTCTAATCCATAACCATCTACCATAGGGATCAGAAAGGGTAAAGTTAGTACCATAATGCCCAGTGGATCTAAAAACATACCAAGTAAAAAGTAGATAGCTGCGATCATGACCAACAACAGCCACAGAGATACATCTGCTGATTCTACCAATTCAACCAAGGCCGGAGCCATACCAGTTAGGGCCACAAAGCCGACAAAAATCTTAGCGCCGGCCGCAATAAAAAAGATAGAGGTTGTCTGAGTGCAGGTTTCCTTGATAGATAAGATAAACTGCTGCCAATTAAGGCGCTTTTGCACCGTGCCTATCAGAACTACGGAAAATGCGCTGATCGCTGCGGCTTCGGTGGCGGTGAACAAACCACCATAAATTCCGCCAATAATAATAGTGAATAACAATAGTGCCGGCCAACACCTTATAGCCGCTTTGCGGCGATCTCCCTTAGCCAGTACTGAATCATCCACTGGCGCAGCCTCTGGGTGACGTTTTACCCACAAGTAGATAACCACTAGAAACCCGACTAAAGATAACAGTCCAGGCAGTACACCAGCCAAAAAGAGACGACTCACTGACATTTCGGTAAAAATACCGTACACAATAAATAATACACTTGGCGGGATCAGCGAACCTAAGGTGCCACCTACCGCTACAGTCGAAGTTGCCAGACGCTTGTCGTAACCCATGCGTAGCATTTCTGGCACGCAGATTTTGCCCATTGCCGATGCACAAGCTATGCTGGAGCCGGTAATAGCCGAAAAGCCACCACAGCCAAATACAGATGCCATGGCCACGCCGCCAGGCAAACGTTTCAGCCAAACTCGCGCAGCATGATAAATATCAGTGGTGATCCCGGTGTGATAGGCGATATGACCTAACAGCACGAATAGCGGAATCATACTCAAGTCATAAGAATGGACCAAATCAAAGGTATTGGATGACACCATCGACAAAGTAGGTGCCACTGCACTGACAATGTCAAAACCACCGTGTCGCATGGCAAAAAATAATAATATAAATACTGATGATACACCCGCCAAACTGAATGCTATGGGCACCCGCAATACCAGTAACAGCAAGGCACAGGCAAACCCAACGAGACCAAGAATCAATGGATCCACAGGTTAACCCTCTTCAACAATATCGTGTTCAGCATCTGTACGCTGCACAAGATATTCAGTATTACTACAGACAGCTGCACGCAAATCCGCCACAAATATAATGACTAAACGCACAATAAACAGCGCAGCCCCAGCAAAAAAGGCAAATCGACCCGGCCATTCAGGCAGCTCCAACTCGCCAAAAAAATAAGCACCACTGCTGGCGGCATGGAAAAACCCTTGCCATGCGGAAAATACAAGGGGCAGCAAAATTAATAGACTTATTAGCGAACCAATAGCTAACAGCCATAATTTTTTATGTTGGCCCAAGCGTTTGAATAAAAACTCGATGGTAATATGACTATACTCAGCTGTGACGTAGGCTAAGGGCAAAAACACAGCTCCCACCATAAGTTCTCGCACAATAACCACATCGTCGGTCACTGCCCAGCCAAATAGATTACGCGTAACAACCGTTAGGGTGATCATAAGACCGAGAGTGACTATGCACACACCAGCTATCATCAATGCCCCCTGCTCAATTTTTTTCAGCATAATAATCACTCTATAGGCTTAAATTAACGGGTCCAAGGGTAGCCGACCAGGTCGCGTTCTTGGCTGTATTTAGTTAGGGACCTTCGGTAGCTTTTCACCATGGCTTCTCCATCGAGGCCACTTTTTATGGCTTCTTTTTGCCATTTACTAATATGTGATTGACTCGCCGAATATAACTTTGCTGATTCACTAGGAGAAAGGCTAATCATCTCCAACTTACGACCATCAATTCCTTGCGTAAATCGTTGCTCTGCAGCTAAATCAGACTTCAGTACGTTCTGACCAAGGTAATCAATAAAGGACGCGCCAACCTCATTTAGCACCTTTTGTTGAGACTGACTCAATCTCGCCAGCGCATCTTTATTAATAAAAATTCCCAAACCGGTGTAAATTCCCCAATTGAGTTTGGTTAAGCTGTCAGCGACTTCATGGTGTTTGAGGGCAAGTGAGGCGTTCATATAACCTTGGCTGCAATCGAGCAAACCATTATCAAGTCCTTGGTATGCCTTATAAATATCCATACTGACTAAGTTTGCCCCTAAATCACCAAATATCTTACCAAAGGTCCCCACACCCCGGATTTTCTTATCTTTTATGTCCTCAAGGGAACGAACAGCGTCGCCTGTACACAGCATAATTACGTTAGAAAGCATGTATGAGCTAACAAAGACTAAATTTTGCTTGGCCAGATTTTGGGTAACTTCAGGGGAGGTCATGTGGTCAAAGTTGGCTTTTAGTCCCACCCAAGGATCTAGGTTTTCAAAGGGTAAGTTAGTCAGTGAAAAGGAGACCATTTCTTTTGGAAAATAATCCGGAATAATCGTACCTAAATCGACTACACCCGCAGCAATAGACTGTCGTGCAGCATTGGCCTTAAATAAAGCACCGCCCCACATAATGTTAATTTTTAAATCACCACCAGAGCGTTTTTCAACTTCCTGTGCAAACCATTGAGTTGCACCAGCCCGAGCACCTCTATTTGGACCTGGCTCACCATAGGTAAGCACCGTTTCCGCAAAAGCAGGGATAGTACTCAAGGTCATGGCTGTTAATGTTGCAGCTCTGAAAAATTGTTTCATCATTTTCATTGTTTTCAACTTCTCACTAGAGTTACTGATATTTCGCCTAGCGGAATAAAAGAACCACCACAATTTTTTTACTTTACATTAACAAACATAGTGCTGCAAGGAAGTCGTTGACTAATTATAACTAATTTTTTTACCTTAAATGGGTTAATCAAAAACAGCTAATATCCACTAAAACCAGCAAAAAACCGACCATCAGCTCTCAACTGTTTTGTTTGTTGTGCAGAGCACTATGTGACTGCTTAGCCCGCAATTGATAACACTCTCGATGTGTTGGCTTGCTTAAAAAATCCATTACCTTTTATGTTTGAATATTGACTGCGTTAACCTGAGTATGCTCTTGTCTATATCTGAATACCCCTTGGCCTGATGCAATAAGATTATGCAAGGAATCATATACCTCGGCAGAGCCGTAATAAATATGTCGACCAGAAGCAGTGACTCTGCCAATAGCATAAAGTTTGTTGGATTGTGCTTGCCCTAAATAATTGATGTTTAGTGATAAAGTTAGTGCTTTGCGATACTCAGTTGGATCATCACTATAGGCACCAGACAGAGCTGTGGCGGCATCGACCAAGGCCGAAATAAAACCACCATGTGGAATATCAGAACGGTTGAGATGTTCAGGCTTTAATGCAGCGCTAATTTTAATATGGTTTGCTTGCCATTCTTCAATCACAAAGCCTAGATGATTATTAAATGGCGGCATTATTTTATTGGCCCAAGGAGTCATTTTCAGCCCTTATTTTCTTTTTCTAGCAGCTTGAGACTCTTCACTTTGCAGTAACTCAGAAAAAACCACTAATTCATTTTCAATAATGTTAGTTAGCAGTGTCTGCTGTGAAGCTTTGAGCAATCTTTTGGTGGTCAGCAGAGCATTTTGAGGTTTGAGTGCTAAGGCTTTAGCTTTGCTTAAAGCAAAGTCAAAGACTTCAGACTTGTCTAGTTTCTGATTAACTATGCCCATATTAATAGCGGCTTCAGTGTTAAAAGCATCGCCCAACATCAACACCTCAGCAGCTTTACGATGGCCGGCCAACTGAGGAATAAGGAGGCTTGAACCACCTTCGGGGCAGACGCCTAAATCGACAAAAGGCATTTTAAACACTGTTTCCGATGCATAAACCAAATCAAAATGCAGCAACATGGTGACGCCTATACCAATCGCAATACCAGAAACAGCGCCAACAATCGGCTTAGGGTAGTGATGTAATTCATATAATAGAATCGCTGCGGGAGAAGGTTGATTAACATCGCGACTGTCAAAATCGTTTAGGTCGTTACCCGCTGAAAATACCTCCTCAGTGCCGTGTATTAAAACAACTTTTATACTTTGATCAGAAACACTGTCTTTTAACGCACTAGACATGGCGGTATACATTAAACTGGTTATCGCATTTTTTTTCTCTGGGCGATGGATACCAATGTGTAAAACACCATTATCTTTATGCACGACTATGTTAGTTTGAGATGTCATATTGACTGCACCTGTTGATTGAGACTATTGTTTATTTAAATTATTTAGTCGAGAAAGCGCCGAATCGTATTCTGTTTTAAAGCGATTAACGATAGTCGCTACATCGGTAATATCAGCAATACTGCCTAATCCTTGCCCTGCCCCCCAGATATCTTTCCACGCCTTAGATTTGCTGCCCCCTTCAGAGCCAAATTTCATGTTGTTTTTATCACCCTCGGCCAAGTTATCAGGATCCAAGCCCGCTTTCGAAATACTGGGTTTGAGATAATTCCCATGCACGCCGGTAAATAAAGAGCTATACACAATATCTTTGGCGCTACTTTCAACTAACATGTTTTTATATTCTTGTTCAGCATTGGCTTCTTTACTGGCAATAAAACGGGTGCCTATATAAGCAAAGTCAGCCCCTAATGCTTGAGCAGACAGAATAGCGGCGCCATTTGCAATTGAACCTGATAAGGCAATAGGACCCATAAAAAACTGTTTAATTTCACTGACTAAGGCAAACGGACTTAAAGTACCTGCGTGCCCACCTGCGCCAGCACAAACTAATACTAAACCATCAACGCCAGCCTCTATGGCTTTTTGGGCATGACGTACATTAATAACATCATGAAAAATAATGCCACCATAAGCATGAATACGCTCGACTAATGCAGGATCCAAGGCTCGCAAACTGGTGATAATAATTGGCACTTCAAATTCAATGCAGGTATTCACATCATCTTCTAAACGGTCATTGCTTTTATGCACAATTAAATTAACCGCATAGGGCGAAACGATAGCCTTTGGGTTAGCGGACTGATAGTTAACTAGCTCAGTTTTAATGGTAGTTAACCATTCGCCAAGTAAAGACTGTGGACGAGCATTGAGTGCTGGAAAAGACCCGACAATACCCGCTTTACATTGGGCAATAACTAATTCTGGTCCCGATATGATGAACAAAGGCGCACTGATAACAGGTAAATATAATTTATTCTGGAGGATTTTTGGAATTGACAACTTAGCTCCTTAGAAAATAGTCGAAGTAATGAATCAAACAAAGAGTTATGGCAGCAAAACGCCATAACTCCTTCTGTAGTGGTTTAGCTATTGGCCCATTCAGTCAGAGTTTTACCCTCTGTAACCAGTTGTTTTAACAAGGCTGCTGGTTGCCAAAACTCTTCTCCGTAGGTTTCACCAAATTCACAAATTGTTTGATATATTTTTTCTAAACCAATGGTATCTGCATAGTGCATTGGGCCGCCGCGATAAGCAGGAAATCCATAACCGTTTACATAGACTACATCAATGTCACTGGGACGCTGAGCAATGCCTTCTTCGAGAATTTTAAAACCCTCATTGATAAGGGCAAAGGTTAATCGAGCTAAAATGCTGTGCTCGGTTAACCCTTCGCGCTCAACATCATATTTTTCGGCCTGTTCTTCAATCACTTGCTCTACAACAGGATCAAGGTAGCGCTGCCGTGTTTGTGGGTCATAGCGGTAGTAACCTGCCCCCGTTTTTTGTCCTAAGCGCCCCATTTTGTAAAGCGCATCTGCAATACAATAGGTCCTCTCGTCACCTTTTTGTTCAGCAGTAAGTCCTTCACGGGCTTTGTAACCAATATCGAGTCCAGCTAAATCACTGACGGCCAATGGCCCCATCGCCATGCCAAAGTTTTGCATCACTGTGTCTATATCATCGGGTGATGCACCTTCAAGTAAACATAGTTGTGCTTCGCGGGCATATTGGCGCAACATACGATTACCAATAAAGCCGTAACAAACACGGGACATGACCGGCACTTTATTAATGATTTTAGCCATGGACATACAGGTGGCTAGTGCTTGATCAGAAGTATGTTCGCCGCGCACAATTTCAAGTAATTTCATCACATTAGCCGGGCTGAAAAAATGCAAACCAAGCACATCTTGCGGACGAGAGGTGGCCTGAGCAATTAAATTCACATCTTGATAGGAGGTGTTAGTGGCTAAAATAGCCCCCTGTTTACACACTGCATCGAGCTTGCTGAAAACTTGTTTTTTAATCTCGAGGCTTTCGAATACTGCTTCAATCACCAAATCCATATCCGATAAATCAGCATAATCAGTGGTACCGGTGATCAGGGCTTGACGCGTTGTTGCTTGCTCGGTACTTAACTTACCTTTACTCACGGTCATGGCGTAATTTTTAGCAATAATATCTTTGCTGCGCTGCAATGCGTCTTGGTTTATTTCAAGCAAAGTCACCGGAATACCCACATTCGCAAAATTCATTGCAATGCCGCCCCCCATAGTACCGCCACCAATAATACCGACTCGTTTTATGTCTTTTAGCGGTGTATCTTTGGCTAAACCGTCTATTTTTGCAGCCTTTCTTTGGGCAAAAAACATATGCCTTAAAGCAGCAGACTGGGAAGATTGCATGCACTCTACAAATAAACGTCTTTCAACTTTTAAACCTTTATTAAAGGGCTCATTTAACGCCGCTTCTACACATTCAACAATACGTTGTGGGGCTTTTTGTCCGCGATAACGTTTTTTCAATGAGGCTCTATATTCAGCAAAAAACTCATCTGTAATGCCTATTTTATCTACCTTTAATTCACTGACTTTTTTAAGCTTGGCACCTGTAGCAATGACCTCTCTGGCAAAATCTATTGCGCCAGTAAGCAAATCACCTTCAACCACTTTATCAATTAAACCAATACTGAATGCTTTAGCCGCTGCAATAGGCGTGCCTGAGGTCATTAAATCTAATGCGGCTTTAACGCCTGTTAATCTTGGCACTCTTTGCGTACCACCTGCACCAGGTAACAAACCTAATTTAACTTCTGGTAAGCCCACTTCTGCACTAGACAAGGCACAGCGATAGTGACAAGCCAAAGCGGTTTCTAATCCACCACCAAGGGCAGTGCCATGAATAGCCGCAATAATGGGTTTTTGTGATGCCTCAATGATAACAAGTAACTCTGGCAAAGATGGCGCTTGCGGGGTTTGTCCAAACTCAGAAATATCCGCCCCAGCAATAAAGGTGCGCCCTTCACATATAAGCACTATGGCTAAGGAACTATCCGATTTGGCTTGGATGACCGCATCTTGAATACCGCTACGTAAAGCATGGGAAAGCGCGTTAACCGGTGGGTTATTGAGACGAATAACACCGATATCACCGTCTAATTGATAACTAACAACTGACATAAACTAATTCCTTATTTTTAGAATGTTATTCACTGTAGAGCTAAACACGCTCAATGACCACTGCGATACCTTGCCCAATACCGATACACATTGTGGCGAGCGCATATCGACCGCCGGTTTTTTCTAATTGACGTAATGCTGTCAGCATAATCCGCGTACCACTAGCCCCCAAAGGATGACCAATAGCAATCGCCCCGCCATTTGGATTAACCCGAGGATCATCAAAAGCGATACCCAGTTGTTTCATACAGCCTAAAGCTTGCACCGCAAAGGCTTCATTAAATTCTAATACATCCATATCAGCTAGGGTTAAGCCCGCTCTAGCTAGGGCTTTTTGTGAAGCGGGTACGGGTCCTAAACCCATCACTCTTGGCGGGACACCGGCAATGGCACCAGCAAGAATTCTCCCACGAGGTTTAACGCCAAATTTTTCACCGACGTCTTTATTCCCAATAATCATCGCTGATGCACCATCGTTAATGCCTGAAGCATTACCCGCCGTTACAACACCATCAAACAAGGGTCGCAAATTACCTAAAGCTTCTAGTGTAGAAGCCGGACGTGGATGTTCATCAGCGGTGACAATAAGTGCTGGTTTCTTGCGGCCTTGTGACACTTCAATAGGAATGATTTCATCGTCAAAATACCCCGCTACTCGCGCCGCTTCGTATTTAGCTTGCGATGCGGCTGCAAATATATCACTTGCTTGTCTACTAATATTTAAATCACTGGCAATGTTGTCTGCTGTTTCAGGCATAGAGTCAGCACCAAACTGTTTAATTACTTCAGGGTTAGTGAAACGTGCACCCATAGTGGAATCGAACATTTCTTGCTGGCGGGCAAAAGCAGAAGTGGCTTTGGCTAACACAAAGGGTGCGCGACTCATCGACTCAACACCACAAGCAACAAATAATTGACCTTCGCTGGCTTTAACACACCGAGCGGCATCTAAGGCGGCGGCTAAGCTTGAACCGCACAAACGATTAACAGTTATACCACCGGTCTCAATCGGCAAACCCGCCAATAGTCCAGCAGTGCGAGCTACGTTTCTGCTGTCTTCACCAGCTTGGTTAGTATTACCAGCGATCACATCTTCATAAAGACTTAAATCAAAGTTGTTGCGTTGTACTAGTGTTTTAATAAGGTGAGCCAGCATATCATCGGGTCGAATAGAAGATAAAATGCCTGCATGTCTTCCAAATGCTGTTCTTGCGGCATCATATATATAGGCATCTTGCATAATGTTTCCTTATGGGTTTGGGTAATTAATTAAGGCTGGAAAAGCGACCAGTAAACTCGAGACTTTCTGCTGGTCTTTGACACTAGATAAGTGGATATGCACAACCTGCCCTTTTTCCGGGACAAATTCTGCTTCAACCTGGGCAGTGATATTATGTATTTTTAATAAGGCAGTGACGCTAAATTCTGTTGCTTTATTACGCAACAGTGGTTTAAACACTTTGCCCACAGCCGTTAGCGGTATGCTATCCACTAGCTCGATTCGTTTAGGAATGGCGGCTCTTTCACTAATAGTCTTTTGACAATAATCAAGTAATTCAGATGCCGAAGTTTGCTGTTTGTCTTTTACCACCACATAGGCAATAGGTATCTCGCCTGAATGCACATCAGGTTGACCAATAGCCACCGAGCGAATAACGTTAGCATGCGTCATTAATGCATCTTCAATGATCTGCGGATCAATATTATGCCCGCCTCGGATAATCAAATCCTTGGCCCGACCCGTCAGCTGAATATGGCCTAAGGTATTGATCACGCCTAAGTCGCCGGTATTAAACCAACCATCCTCGACCCATGCCCCATCATTATCACTTGGATTTAGGTAGCCCTGAAAAATATTAGGACCTTTTACTAAAATAATGCCAGATTCATTAGGTGCGCAAATACGGCTAATTTTATTATCGATCACTTGTGCAGCAATTACGCGACTGTATGGTATGCCATTGCCCACTGACACCCCACTGACATCGTAGCCAGGCAAAACTCTCGCAATTAAACAGGCTGACTCTGTCATGCCGTAACCATTAGTTACGTTACAATTGAATCGGCGTTGAAACGATAATTTAAGTTCAATAGGTAAAGGCGCCGATCCAGAGCCAGCATGTTTAAAACATGTTAAATCAATTTTTTCATCTTCTTGCTGCAGCAAAACTGACATGATGGTAGGTACCGTAGGAAACCAACAGACTTGATATCTGTTTACAAAATACCACCAGTTTTTGACTGTATTAGGATTTCTAAATCCTTCTGGGGTCATAATAACCACGGTGCGACCCACAATGAACATTGACAAACTCGCGGCAATCACACCAAACACGTGAAATAAGGGTAAGGCATTTAATACCGCAGATTTACCATGAAAAACATTAAAGCCGGCATATACTTGCACCACAAAACTAATATTACCGTGAGATAGTTTGGCTATTTTAGGGCGCCCTGTGGTTCCGCCAGTATGAAAGTACATGGCAATATCCTCCCCCTTTGGCTGAGAACATTGCGCTAGCCTTGCACTGGGTTGATTAGCTATAGCAGAATTAAAATCAGTGATGGTGACTGTTTTACCTGTGTTCGGCGTAAACCCATTATCAAGTACAAGCAGATGCTCAAGGGATGGCACTCGTTCAATGATCTCATGCACTTTCTTACCTAATTCAGTGGCATCATCCAGAGAAACAGTGACTAATACTTTTGCTTTGACCTCATTCAATATTTCAACAATGTGCTCAACTTGCAAAAGATAGTTGATAGGGTTGGCAATGCCTACTGCCTGCGCTGCCCATAGACTAAGATGAGTTTCAGTTAAGTTGGGTAATAATATAGAAATAACATCACTACGCTTAACACCTAGTGATTGGTACAGCGTGGCTGTTTGATTGATTTTTTTGGCTAAAGCAGTAAAAGTGAGTTCTTTGGCTATTTCATTACGAGTAGCACAGACATGTTCAGCTATGGCTAAGTCAGTAGAATATTCATCTGCTGCATGGCAAAACACATCGTATGTTGTTTTACACTGATAGCGGTTTTGGTAGCTTATTTTTTCTAAATCAGCCAATAACTCTAATTCTGTTGGTTTGGACATTAATCACTCAGTCAAATACAAGTTATCATTATCTACTACACTACAAATATCGCATAAAAACAGCGCAGATATTCTGCAATGCGGAATTTCATTTTGCAAGTATTTAAGAATACTATTAAATGTACTCTATAAAATTAGTAAATCCATCAATGAAGACTGCCTATCCTTGGCTATCTCCCTGTGCTTAGTGATTATTTTTTTCGACACTCATTACAAAATGGACCGCTTATCAGCCTACCGTTCAAATAGCTGCAAGCATGTTGGTACTGTTTACTTAACACCAATGAAAAAACTAGATTTAACCACAAAAATAATAGCCATAATGGCCACTGGCTTAAACTCCGTTGACGTACTCATCGGTGCTCGTATCATTGGAATTCTTCCCCTTAATATGAGATTCAAATGGAATGGTCTATGCCGTGTCTCAGTACTGTTAACATTAGCTTGTTTTAGTGGGATGTTAAAAAGTAGAAGTTATCCTACAGCAGACTAACACTTGAATTCTAAGCCGCAGTGCCAGAGCAAAAAAGTCAGCAAGCGTTAATTATTGATACATTTTATTTATAGACCTTGAACTGATAAAAAGTATTCGCCAGAATCGAAACATAGCGCAAAGATTCTGACAAAGGTGCATTGTTTACTCTGCTTGATGGCTGATTATTTTATCCAGACTCCCGCTTTGTTATTTTTGTAACCCAAAGCAAGATAGGCAGCATCAACTAAGCTCTGGCCGCGTTCGTTAAGTAATAGGCCACTGCCCATTTGTGTCATGGTATAGCTGAAAGCCAAACCACATTCTGGATCTGCGAAACCAATAGAACCTCCAGCACCAACGTGGCCAAAAGCTTGATCACCAAGAATACAGGACTGGCGATTTGCCACCGTGCGTAAGAGTCGATTATCGACAGACTTCATAAAGCCCGAACTAAAACGCGTGGGCACTAATAGGGTAAAGTCTTGTTGCGTTGCAGTGGTCACCATGCTCATATTTTTTAGCCTCTCAGAGGAAACCAGACGACCGTCATTGTTAGCCAATGGTTCATACATCGCCACTTGACCGCGGGCATTGGAAATCCCACCCGCACCACCTATTTGTGCGCGATAACCTGCCGGATTATCGGCTTTCCAGCCCCCATTATTGAGAAATGACAAAGCTTGGACGGAGCTAGGATCGCTGATCAGTTTAGCCGTAAAATCAGACAGTAAATCATTAGGATTGGGTGAATATGGAATCATTGGAGCGATGATTCGATCAAAATCCTCTGGAATACCAATCCAGAAATCAGCGCCTGTTGGATTTGCCACTTCATCAGCAAAAAATGCACCTAGGGATTTGCCAGAGACTCTGCGCACTAGTTCTCCCACAGTCCAACCAAAACTCAACATGTGATAGCCATTGCGAGTGCCAGGCTCCCAAAATGGCACCTCATCTTCCAAGCGAGAAATCATATAGTTCCAATCAAAAAAACCACCCGGTTTTATCGGCTCACGGAATGCGGGCACACCACTTTCATGATTAAGCATCATCGCCACAGTGGTGTTATGCTTTCCATGTTTGCCATAATCAGGCCAATAATCGGTGACCAAGGCATTCAAATCAAGCTGTCCCCTATCAATTAAAATATGCGCGCACAGTGCAGTAGCTGCTTTGGTGCATGAAAATACAATAGATACCGTATCCCGCTCCCAGAGCGCGCCCGTTTCTCGATTAGCCACCCCACCCCATAGGTCCACCATAGTCTCACCATTCACACTGAGACAAACCGAGGCACCAGATTCACCTCTGTCGGAAAAGTTACGTTCGAATTGAGCCTGTAGCTCGGCAAATTTTGGATCACACTGACCTTTTACTGATATGGGCATTTATTGTCTCGATTAATGTAACTTAATAAATAATAAAGAGCTGGTTAACATTTCAACAACATCAACTAGCCCGCTTTTAAGCGGTAGCTAAAAATAGCCTAGCGCTAAAAAAGTTAATCCCACCAAGGGTAAAAGCTGGGCATGTCAGTGGATGATTTTGAACTGAAATTAGGCTCTCGTTTCTCAAGAAAAGATTTCACACCTTCCTTACCATCCAATTGACTAGCATAGAATATAGCCAAGGAATCAATGTTGTGAGCTTCTCTCGGTGTTTGCGCAGCTGAGAGTCTGAGCATCATTTGTCGTGCCAGTGTGATACTCACTTGGGATTTTTTGGATATGCTGCGCGCCAGTGTATAGGCCGCTTCCATTAAATCCTCAGGAGTATGGACTGAGCGCACAAAACCACTTTCTTGCGCTTTTTGCGCATCAAATATTTCACCGGTGTATACCCACTCAAGCGCTTGGCTAATACCGACTATTCTGGGTAGAAACCAGCTTGAGCATGCTTCTGGGGTTATGCCAATTTTTTCAAATACAAAACCTATTTTTGCTTTTTCTGACGCCAAACGGATATCCATCGCCGCCAACATGGTTGCACCAACACCTACCGCAGCGCCGTTGATGGCAGCAATCACCGGTTTTTTACAATCATAAATACTTAGGTTAACCGTACCGCCGGTATCACTAACCCCAGGAATAGTCTCGCTAGACTGCATATCTGCTAGACTTGGTTTTTTACTTTCATCTAAACCAAAAACATTTCCTTCTCGGGTAAGATCCATGCCTGCGCAAAATGCACGACCATTGCCAGTGACAACGATGACGCTGACTTCATCGTCTTCACTAGCGCGCTTAAAGGCATGCACCAATTCATTTGCCATCTCTACAGTAAATGCATTCATCTGCTCAGGTCGATTTAAACTCAAAGTTAAAATGAGATCCTGTACCTGATAATCAATGGTCTTGTATTGCATATTTCGACTTCCTACCCTTGTGTTAGATATGTGTAAATCAGCTAGTAGATTTTGCAGATTCACTTGTATATTGTATCTGGTGACTGGCAATGGCTGCATGATATTCATTGACAAGTTGCTCGACTAATTCTTTTGTGCTGAGCACTTTATCGATCGAGCCTACACCTTGTCCGGCCGACCAGATATCACGCCATGCTTTTTTCTCTCCTGTTTGTGGTTTGTCATCAATATCCAATTCAGCACCAAAGTCCAATTCAGATTTAGGCCTCAAGTCTTCAGGGTCGATACCTGCATCGACAATACTTTGACGAATGAAGTTGGCGTTTACCCCTGATATTTTAGGTGTATACAAAATATCGTTGGCAGTACTGTTAACAATCAAAGTTTGATAATCCTGTGAGATATTAGCCTCTACGGTAGCGAGAAAACGCGTTCCCATATAAGCCATATCCGCACCCATCATTTGAGCTGCTGCCACATCGCTACCACTGGATAAACTGCCGGCAAGTATTAACGTCTTGGCAAAAAATTGTCTGATTTCTGCTACCAGTGCAAATGGATTTGTATTACCAGCGTGACCTCCAGCACCATTACAAACAGCGATTAGGCCATCTACTCCGGCTGCTGCTGCTTTTTTACCGTGACGGGCATTCACCACGTCATGAAAGACTAATCCACCATAAGCATGCACTGCATCAACCAGATCAGCCACCGCCCCTAAAGAAGTAATGATTAAAGGAACTTTGTGCTTAATACAAATAGCCAAATCGGCTTGCCAGCGCGGATTACTGCGATGCACAATTAGGTTCACACCAAAAGGCGCAGCCTTGGTACCTGTTTGTTTTTCCCAGCCAGATAAGCGCGATTGGATTTCAATTAACCAAGCTTCAAAGCCTTCGCTCGTTCGTTGATTCAGCGCAGGAAAAGTGCCCACTATCCCTGCTTTGCAACTTTCAATAACAAGCTCAATGCCACTGGCGATAAACATGGGCGATGCGATAAGTGGCAGGCGTAAACGATGTTGAAACTCAACTGGGATAGTCATAATATTTCCAATAGTAAAAATGTTAATGTCATTTTGCTTTGCCTGTTCATCGGCCTAAACTACCAAGTTATATGACTTCTTTTATCATTTCTGACATGCCAGTGCAGTGAGCCTTAAAGCGCGTGTCACGAGAAAAACGAGAGACAGAAAACTTGAACTACTTCATTATAAAATAAGCATAATCATGAAGAATTATTGATAAAGAAATGTTCACAAGCAATGAGAAATAAAGTCATTTACTTAGCAAATCCGGACAAATTTATTTAATTAATAGCTATTAAATGCTTAAATAAACAAATATTTTGTTAAAAGCGGACAAAAGTGACACTTAAAAATAGTTTTGTAAATCAGTATACCATTGCCAGTTATTTTGCTCGAACGCATCTGAGCAATGCTGTTTTACTGGGCGCAAATGAACAACTATTGTTAGCACGCGCCGATTTAAGGCCCGCACAGTTAGAACAAGCAAAATCAAGAGTATTGCCCACACAATTGGCGAGTATTATCAAAAGTTGTTGGCAATTAAGTGGTGATGAACTTTTAGGCTACACCCAAAATAAAATAAAAGTGGGTATGTTTAGATTATTAGCTGAACGCTTGATTGCCTGTAAAACACTGGCGGAAGTCTTCACTCATAGCGCCGATTTTTACAATCTAACCGGCGATCAGTTGCGCTTTGAAATTAAAAAAATAAATAGTCTCGTTGTGGTTAGCCTCAACGCCAACTTTAAATCAAACACCCAACATTCCTCACCCAACAGTTTACTCAGCGAACTAATTCTTTTGATTTGTCATCGATTTTCTAGCTGGTTAGTCGGACAGGTTGTTCCATTGGTCAAAGTCGAAATGCAACATGCAAAACCAACACATTATGAGGAATACAGATTAATGTATCCCTGCCCATGTATGTATCAATGCAGAAATAATGCATTGGTGTTTGATACAAAATATTTGCATCTGCCTGTAGTTCGAGAGCAAGCTGAATTAGTGGAGTACCTAAACCAGGTGCCCTTGCAATGGTTTAAAAAACAATCTTATTACGACACGTATAGTGCGAAAGTACTGCGACTATTAGAGAATGCGGTATTGGATAAGGAATCCAATCTAGAAATGCTAGCAGCAAAGCTCAATATGACCTCACGAACTTTGCGTCGAAAATTAATTGCAGAAGGTAGTCGATTTCAACAATTAAAAGATAATGTTAGACGAGATAAGGCCATCAGCCTTTTTGAACAACCCAGCTTGTCCATAGCGCAAATAAGTATAGCGGTTGGCTTTACTGAAATGGCAACTTTCTCTCGCGCTTTCAAACACTGGACTGGCGTATCACCTAGCACTTATCGCAATTATCGTTGGTCGTTCTCCCAGTAAAATTAGGCCTTAATTCAAAAAAACTAAACACTGATTATCTCTGATTCAGCTACAACTATATTTAGTCTGGTCACAAATACCTTATCAAATTGAGCTAGCTGAGAAATTTACTCTGTCATCAACACGTTCGACCCAACTCAATTATTTGAGTCCAGTTTGCACTCAATAAGCAGAGCCACTAGATAACATTAGCTGTTTACAAGTTACAATTACTTTAGAATACTGCACGATTAATAGTGCTTCGCGGCTCTGTAAGTTAGCCCTAGTCCTCTAAGCCCGCAAAAAGCGACGTGTTTTTAAATATAAGTGAGAAATTTTGTTAGCATTTGAATACAACAAATTTAACGGTATCATCGTCAACAGTGCCCAACTTCCTGCAGACATCGATGTATTCTTAGCAGAACTAAGCGCCTTATTGGATCATGCAAAGCTGCAAAAAAAGGCCGTTATTTGGTTAACATTATCCATTGATTTAGCCCATTTTATCGCAATAGCTACCTCACAAGGTTTTACTTTTCACAACTGTCTGCCTACTGAAGTCACTTTAATTTTTAAGTCACAAGCACAAGATTTTGTTCCTTTTGTGCCCACTCATTCACTTGGCGCCGGTGGTTTAGTGCAAAATTCACACGGCGAAATATTAGTGATCCGCGAACACGGAGCAACTACCTACAAGTTACCCGGTGGCCACATTGAATTGGGTGAAACAATTGAAGATGCTGTGATCCGAGAAGTACTCGAAGAAACCGGTATTCAAACTACCTTCAGCACCGTATTAGGCATGGCCAGTACTCACCCATATCGATTTGGTAAATCCAATATTTACATAGTGTGTAAGTTAGTGCCCCTATCAACGCAAATCAATATTCAAGATACCCACGAGGTTGATGATGCTAAATGGATATTGCCCCAAGACTACTTACTAGACGCTAATAATAGTGCTTTTAACAAGTATTTAATTAAATCCCTACTAAACGCCACTGGCTTAGGTAAATCAACCCTCGATCTCAGTCAATTCTCCACCCTAAAACATGAAGTCTTTTTAGCTGACAATGGGCTTAAGTAATTGCTTTGACCTCAATAATCCACCCTGCCCTTTAAACAGATTTATCTATTGGTTTGAAAATACGCCTTGTTGTACTAGTGTATTTTTCGACTGCTTGTGTTTTTATAATTTTTTTGCATGGTGATATTTTCAGATACTCTTTATCAATATCCCGATTTTAAAATAGTGTGATTGCATCTCAGTATTGAACTGTCTGTCAAGTATTTATCAAGGCCCTATTTCACAAGCTCTTCAAAGTAAGATTATGTGCCTGTGTTCGTGCAAACAATCACTTAATAATCCAAGTGCATCTCAGCTAGCAAATCCCTTGTTTTTTATAAGGATTGTGCAAGGTATTTTGATTGAAAAAACAACCCTGTTACAAAAAACCAATAACCGCAGCAACCAATAAGATAAAAATATTTTTTGCGATAACAGTCCTGATACGCAGATTACCCAAGCCATTTATGGCATTAAATATCTACAATAACAGGATTTTTCCGCGGCAAATAAACTGCAGGTAAGTCTGATTGAACATCACGCTTAACTTGGCAAAGAATTGCGGTCATAAAGCTTAAATACGCCTTGATATTTTGCGGCTTTTTTGTTCCACTGTGCGGAACACGATCACTTTCAGTGAGGATTAAAAATGATTCGAGATACAGAAATGTTGAATCAATTTCTGCACAGTATTGCCAAATTTGTCAAAGAGCGCTTAGTCCCGGCAGAGAATGAAGTGGCTGAAAACGATGCGATTCCTGATGATATTGTGCAAGAGATGAAAGATATGGGTCTGTTTGGCATGACAATCCCAGAGGAGTATGGTGGCTTAGGCCTTACCATGGAGGAAGAAGTGCTAGTGGCCATTGAGTTAGGTAGAACATCTCCAGCCTTTCGCTCCCTCATTGGCACTAACAATGGTATTGGTTCTGCCGCTATTGTATTTGACGGCACTGAGCAGCAAAAACAACACTACTTACCTAAATACGCGTCGGGCGAGCTTATTGGCTCGTTTTGTTTAACCGAGCCGGACGTTGGCTCTGACGCCGCAGCAGTCAAAACGACAGCAGTCAAAAAAGGCGATGAATATATTATCAACGGCACCAAGCGCTATATTACTAATGCTCCCAGAGCAGGCACATTTACCGTGATGGCGCGAACCGACCCATCAATAAAAGGCGCTAAGGGCATCTCAGCCTTTATAGTCGATGCAACAACGCCGGGTATTACACTTGGCCCTAAAGATAAAAAAATGGGCCAGCAGGGTTCTTATACCTGCGATGTGATTTTTGAAAATTGCCATGTGCCTGCACAAAACATCATTGGTGGAATTGCAGGTAAGGGTTTTATAACATCAATGAAAGTATTAGACAGAGGGCGTTTGCATATCTCCGCCTTAAGTGTTGGTATTGCCGAACGCTTAATTGATGATGCGCTAAGATACGCAATAGACAGAACTCAATTTGGTAAACCCATTGCAGAACACCAAATGATCCAAGTTATGTTAGCGGATAGCAAGGCCGAAGCCTACGCAGCTAAATGCATGGTGCTTGATGCGGCAAGACAAAAAGATCTAGGCCACAAAATAACCACAGAGGCCTCATGTTGTAAATTGTTTGCCACAGAAATGGTGGGCCGAGTCGCTGATAAAGCGGTGCAAATACATGGTGGTGCAGGCTATATTTCAGATTACGCCGTAGAAAGGTTCTATCGTGACGTCAGATTATTCCGATTATATGAAGGTACTACCCAGATCCAACAAATGATCATTGCTAAAAATATGATTAAAGACATTCAATAAATTACGTACAACCAAGGATTTGCAAGATGAATTTAAATTTCACCGCTGAAGAAAAAGACTTTCAACAAGAAGTGCAGCAATTTTTGCAAGAAAAACTGCCAAAAGATACCGCTGTAAAAACTCGCAAAGGCTTACATCTAGAAAAAGAGGCTTATATTGAGTGGCAACAAATACTAAATGCCAAGGGGTGGGCCGCGACTAACTGGCCAATCGAATATGGCGGCACAGGTTGGAGCCCAACACAGAAATACATTTTCGCTAATGAGTGTGCGAAAGCAGGTGCCCCAGATGTAGTACCCTTTGGTTTGAAAATGGTTGCGCCTATTATTTATACCTTCGGTAATGAAGAACAAAAACAACGTTTTCTACCTGATATTTTAGCCAGTAAAGTTTGGTGGTGTCAGGGATATTCAGAAACCGGCGCAGGCTCAGATCTCGCGGGTGTCAGAACCACGGCAGTAAGAGATGGCGACGAATATGTAATTAACGGCACAAAAACATGGACCACTTTGGGCCAATACGCCGACTGGATATTCTGCTTAGTCAGAACAGGTCCGCCTAGCGCAAAAAACCAAGAAGCCATCAGTTTTATCCTTATCAACATGCACGATCCTAAAATTACGGTATCGCCGATTATTACCATTGATGGTAAACATGAAGTAAATGAAGTGCACTTTGATGGGGTTCGCGTTCCAGCAGAGAACCTTATCGGTGCCGAGGGCCAAGGATGGACCTACGCTAAAGTGCTATTAACTCATGAACGCACCGGTATTGCCCGTGTGGCAATTTCTAAAGAACGCCTTGTACAACTAAAAGAATTGGCTGCAACATCTCCTGACGGGGACAATAAATTAATGGACGACCTTATATTTGCCCAAAAAGTCGCCAAACTAGAAATTGATTTATTGGCTTTAGAATATACTGAATTACGCACCCTCTCCGCTATCAGCACAGGCAAGGCACCGGGTCCAGAGTCCTCAATTTTAAAAATTGTCGGAACGCAGATTATCCAAGCAATTGATGAGCTATATGTCGAAGCCGCTGGATACTATTCAATGCCCTATGTTCCTCAGCAGTTCCATGATGATTTTGACGGGCAGTATATTGGATCTGATATGGCCGCTAACAGTGCATTACGTTACTTCAATAATCGCAAAGCCTCCATTTATGGTGGCAGTAACGAAATTCAAACTAACATCATCAGCAAAGCCGTTTTAGGCCTTTAAATTAGGATTAGGAGTTTATTATGGACTTTTCGTTAAGTAGTGAACAAAAAATGATTCAAGATAGTGTCTCGAGATTTATTCTCAACGATTACGATTTTGATACACGCCGAAAAATAATTACTTCAGCAGCAGGTTACAGCCAAAAAAATTGGAATACCTTCGCTGAACTCGGATGGTTAATGCTGCCATTTACCGAAGAAGACGGTGGTTTAGGTGGTTCGATGACCGACCTTATGCTGGTGATGGAAGAGTTTGGCAAAGGCATGGTAGTGGAGCCTTTTATTGCCACGGCGGTTATGGCCGGTGGTTTAGTTGCTCTAGCGGGTAATCAACAACAAAAAGACGATTATCTACCCAGGATCATGGCCGGTGAATTACAAATGGCCTTTGCTTATGCAGAACCACAAAGTCGTTATCAACTCAATAACGTCACTTGTCGCGCGAACGAAACTCAGGGTGAATTTTTTCTTAGCGGTCACAAATCAGTGGTATTAAATGGCAATCATGCCGATACATTAATTGTTTCGGCGCGTAGCTCTGGTGAAAATTCTGACGAACAGGGCATTAGCTTGTTTCTGGTTGATGCCAATCATCCCAGCGTTAAACGTGAAGGTTATGCCAATGTGGACGGGCACCAAGCTGCCGACATTTGGTTTGACAACACCCCTACCCTCGGATTGTTAGGCGAGCAAGACAATGCCTTGCCCGCCATCAACAATATTATCGATAAAGCTACCTTAGCGATTTGTGCCGAAGCCGTTGGTGCCATGCAAATAGCCCATGAACGTACCTTAGAATACGCTAAAACCCGTAAACAGTTTGGTCGTACCATTGGCTCTTTCCAAGCACTGCAGCACCGCATGGTAAATATGTTTATAGAGCATCAACAAGCTAAATCTATCTTGTTAATGGCTGTTTTAAAAATGGATAGCAATAACGGAAGCGACGCAAAAGCATTATCGGCGGCGAAAAGTCGTATTGGTCAAGCGGCTAACTTGGTGGGTCGTGAGGCGATACAAATTCACGGTGGTATCGGCATGACAGATGAACTGGATGTGGGTCATATATTCAAACGTTTAACCACCATCCAATATTTGTTTGGCAGTACGGATGTGCATACAAAACGTTTTGCTTCTTTGTAAATCGCTAATGAAGCATTAGTCAATATTGTGCATTAATTTGAACCACAAAATTCGCCTTTTCTTGCAGCGATATTTTGTGGTTCAAACCTTTTAAGGCTGAGTCACAGGCAACGCTATAAAGTAATCCAAGCCATTCATCTGAAATGTCACTTGGATAAATAGTAAACAGCTTATTTTCATCAAAGAATTAGATGTAGCGTCTATGTTCTGCCAGATATCCCAGTAACAAAAATACTGCAATGATAGATATTCCTCGATAAAGGTGTGGGATCATTAAGATAAGTTGCTTAATAAATGGTGCTGCAAACACGGTTAATAAACCATAACCAAAGGCACATATCAGCACAAAAACTACAGTACGGATAATAAAATGATAAGGGCTAACCAAACGTTTTAAGCGTTTATTAAAGACGTCACCATAAATAACCAATAAGGTTGCAACCATACTCAAAGCAATGGCTGAATAGTAAGCCTGCATGAAATGACTGAGTTGGCTGAGCACTGACTGTATGACTTCCATTTAGGCTCCAAGCTCTGCGAATAATGCCAACATATCGTCTTCATTCATTACTTTAATGCCCAGTGATTCAGCTTTTGCTAATTTTGAACCCGCACTGGCCCCTGCGACAACTACTGAGGTTTTAGCTGACACACTGCCTGCCACTTTTGCCCCAAGTGTTTGCAGTTTATCTTTGGCTGCATTGCGATCCATCTGACTCAAGGTGCCGGTTAATACAAAAGTTTGCCCGGCTAAGGGTAAAGATTCCAGAGCGGCTTTATCGATTTTTGGCCAATTAATGCCGGCCTCGATTAAAGCACCAATGACTTCTAGGTTATGGCTTTCTCGAAAAAAGTTGAATACATGTTCAGCAACGATAACCCCGACATCATTAACCCCTTGCAGAGCTTCAACGTCGGCAGCAATAATCGAATCCAAGTCACAAAAATGTTTGGCCAAATTAGCCGCCGTGGCCTCACCGACTTCTCGTATTCCTAATGAATACAGAAACTTGGCCAAGGTAGTCGTTTTGCTTTTTCCCAATGAAATCAGTAAATTTGCTGCAGATTTGTCACCCATACGTTCTAAATTAGCTAATTGCATAAATTCTAATTTAAAAAAGTCTGCAGGCGTTTTAACCAAATTTTGCTCAACAAGTTGTTCAATAATTTTATCGCCCAAACCATCAATATCGAAGGCTTTACGTGAGGCAAAATGTTTCATCGCTTCTTTGCGCTGCGCTGCGCAATATAAGCCGCCAGTGCAACGAGCGACGGCTTCTTCGGCTACTTTTTCTACCGCTGAATCGCAAACTGGACAATGGGTTGGAAATACAATCTCTCTCGCATCATCAGGGCGCTTAGCGACAACGACAGCGACCACTTGCGGTATGACATCACCTGCGCGGCGTATGATCACACTATCACCAATCTTTAAGCCTAAACGCTGAATTTCATCCTGATTATGCAAAGTGGCGTTCGACACGGTAACGCCACCAACCACCACTGGGCTTAAGCGAGCCACTGGAGTAATAGCGCCCGTTCTACCGACTTGAAATTCAACATCAAGCACCTGAGTCATTTCTTCTTGCGCAGGAAATTTATGTGCTATCGCCCAACGTGGCGCGCGAGCGACAAAACCTAGCTCTTGTTGTAAAGCGATGCTATCGGCTTTAAACACCACACCGTCAATATCGTAGTTAAGACTGTCTCGACGTTCAGCGATTTTTTTGTAGTAGGCTAAACACTGAGTTGCGCCAACGGCGACATCGAGCTCCTGACTCAGCGGTAAACCCCATTCACTAAGCTGTTTTAGCCGGCCAGAGTGGGTTTGCGCTAAGGGCTGTTGTTCGTTTTCGACTAAGCCCAATGAATAGGCAAAAAACAATAAAGGCCGAGCTGCCGTTATCCGAGAATCTAATTGTCGTAGACTACCCGCAGCAGCGTTGCGTGGATTAGCAAAAATCTTTTTGCCGTCTTTTGCCTGTCGTTCGTTCAATCGAGTAAAACCATCCCGTGTCATTATCACCTCTCCGCGCACTTCTAAGCGCTCAGGATATTGATCACCGCGTAGCGTTAAGGGTACGTTGCGAATAGTGCGCACGTTGGCACTAATATTTTCGCCAACACTGCCATCGCCCCGTGTGGCTCCTCTGACTAACTTACCATTTTGATACAGCAAGCTAACGGCTAACCCGTCTAATTTTGGCTCACAGCTATAAGTAATTTCGTCACTGCGCTTCACCCTATCCTGCATACGTTTTTCAAAGGCATACATTGACTCTTCATCAAAAGCATTGTCGAGCGATAACATCGGGACTTCATGTTCCACTTGCTCAAACTGCGCAAGTGGCATTCCACCGACTTTTTGACTGGGTGAATCACTGGTGAGTAGTGAGGGGAACGTTTTTTCTATTTGAGTTAATTCAAGCATTAGACGGTCGTACTCGGCATCGGGCACCGTAGGATTGTCGAGCACATAATACTGATAATTGAATTCAGTAATGTCGGTTATCAGTTGATTTAGTCGCTGAGATGCGTCGTTTAAGCTTGCCATTTATAAGCATTCCACAATAAAAGATTGAAACAGTAGAAAATTGGATAACAATAACTTAAAAACCCAAGCTGAAAACTGCAGCAAGGGCGTTTAATTCAAATTCCATAAAATACTAGATTAGTGCCGATTGACCATGCGCTTACGTTCAAATTCACGAATTTTTTCCACGTATTGCTGCAAGCTTTGTTTGGTTAATAAAGCTCGTCTGCCATCATAAACTTGAGCAGAAAATTCATCGGCTATTTTACGCGCAGCATTATGCATCATATTAAATACCTGATGCGGATCGCCTTCGATAGGTAAAATCATAAATAACGATATACCCAAGGTGGTGAAGTTTTCTAGATTATCAATATCAAAATTGCCAGGTTTAAACATGTTGGCGAGGCTAAATAATACTGGCCCCTTGCCGCTCGCATTAACGTGCCGATGAAAGATATCCTGATCACCAAACTTAAAACCAAGAGTTAACAACATAGGTAACAAAGCTGCGCCAGGTATGGGATTATTGTCACCGGCCTTAACATTTAAGACCAACACTTCTTGGGCAATTTCAGCGGGTTTAGCTTTAGGCTCTGCCGCTTTTTTAGGTACGTCTTTTACTGATTCTTCCTCAAAATCAATACGCATTTGATCTTCAGCTATTTTAGGCTCACGCCGTTTTCTAGTAGTATTGTCTGTTTTTTTGCCCAACACTAATTGTCGCGCCTGTTCAGCCAAACTCACCTTTTCTTGAGGTGGGTTAACATTAGCCCTAACTGCGGGTTCACTGACCTGTGGCTTCTCAGCGTCATGAGACTCTTGTGCCGTCTTAAACAATGCTTCCATATCCACCGAGGTCTTTTCAGGCGCTTTAACCTCATCTTTTTTCAACAAAAATGGCGGTGGCTCTGGTGCCCGGTATTCATCAATGGGTTTAGCACTAGCTGCGCCTGTGGGATTCTTACCTGTCCCTACATGACCAAATTTTGCAATATACTCGGGCTTAGGTTGGCTTACCACCGAGGCATAAACTTTACCGCTAGAAACAGGTTTTACCTCTGGTGCTGTAACTTTAGCAGACGGCTCAAAATCATCATCCAAAGTGGGAATATCTTCTGTCGTATTAACCACAGGCGAACTCACAGGATTAGACCCCACGATACGCACTGCGCCTAAACCGAGGTCATCAAACTCACCTATTTGCGGAGAAGTCTTACCGACGGCAAAGTTATCTTTGTCGGCCTTTTCATCTATTTCAAAATCGATTTTAATTTCTAGATCGTCATCATCCTGCCGTTTAAACTCAGCAGAGCTTTTTTCAGACTCATCTTCCTGCCAACCTCTAGGTTGCAATTGAGGTTTGCGGACAGCGCTATTTTGTTTCTTTGCTGACACTTTCTTTTGGCTATTTTTTCTGGAAACCCAAATACCATGAACCAATACCGCAATAATAATGCAACTGCCCAAAACGGCTAATATCCAACGAAATACACCATCATCCATTTAAACACATACCCTTTTATTATTATTCATCATCAAGCCTGGGCAATTGCCACTGCTTCCTCTACGTCGACTGCAACCATGCGTGACACTCCTGGTTCCGACATAGTGACCCCCGTCAAGTGTGTCGCCATTTCCATGGCTATTTTATTATGGGTGATATAAATAAACTGCACAGTTTTTGACATTTCTGACACTAATTTACAAAACCGTCCAACGTTGGCGTCATCCAATGGCGCATCAACTTCATCCAACAAACAAAACGGTGCGGGATTTAATCTAAAAATCGCGAATACCAATGATAAAGCCGTCAGCGCTTTTTCTCCACCAGAAAGCAAATGTATTGTACTATTTTTCTTACCTGGAGGTCTTGCCATTATGGTGACCCCTGTTTCGAGTAGATCATCACCAGTTAGTTCCAAATATGCGGAGCCTCCACCGAACACTTTTGGAAATAACATTTTCAAATCTTCATTCACTTGGTCAAAGGTTTCTTTGAATCGAGAACGGGTTTCTTTATCGATTTTACGAATCGCATGTTCAAGGGTTTCGAGAGCTGCCACTAAGTCATCATTTTGGGTATCAAGATGCAGCTTACGCTCTGCCTGCAGATCATACTCTTCTACCGCGGCTAAGTTAACTGCACCTAAACGTCCAACTGCCGCCGTGGTTTTTTCTAGATTTTGCTGCCAAATATTTTCATCAGCATCCTCGGGTAAATTTTCTAACAAAGATTCTAAAGATTGATGCAGTTCTTGCAGTTGTTCTAATACTCCATTTGCTCTAACTCGATAACCCTCACATTCAAGCTTGATGCTTTGTAATTCACCTAACATCACTTGAATTTTATCAGTAACACCTTGCTGGCCTTTTTGTGCTTCATTTATTTGACTGTCAAGTTCGGCTAATTGATCACTCAACAAATGTTGCTGACTTTCTAATTCAGCTCGCTGCTCTAACAATAACTGCAAATTTTCAGCTTGCTCTTCCAGTGGTTGACTCAATTCAATAAATTCTGCTTGTAATTGAGCACGTTTCTCCTGCATCTGCGTTAATTGCTGGATATCACGAGCTTGTATCGCCTGAATACTGGCATATTGGCTTTTAATTCCTTGCATGTGCAAAGCAAGTTGATGCAGCTTAGTCTTGTGATTATCCAACTGATTGCGCGCAGTGAGTATGGTATTTTGACTTCTTTCTCGGGCTTGCTCTATTTCAGCTTGGCGCTCAAGCAAGTCGGCTACATTCAGTTCCAACTCTTCGGCTTGCATCGATAATTGAGCTAATTCCTCTTGTTCTTGTTCAGCTAGCGTTTGTTGCTTACGTAATTCGACTTGCAGTTTTTCACTGCGTCCCTCATTTTGTTTTGCTTGAGCCTGCAATAATATTAATTGGTTAGTGCTTTGCTGGTATTGCTGTTCGATGGCGTTGAGTTTGTTTTTTGCCAAATCTACCGAGCATTTGGCGTCGCCTAATCTGAGTTTGGCAGCTTCAATCGTGTCATTGTTCTGCAATAATTGTAGCTCACCCGCTTGCTGTTGTGATTGTAAGCCACTTATTTGACCAGCTCGCTCAATTAAGCCACTCTGCTGTTTGGCAGTACCCACAATTAACCAGCCATGTCCAAGCCAATATCCTTGTGGGGTAATAACACTTTGATGTTTATCTAAGCTTAGAAGCTTTGTTTTCGCTTGGGTGATGGAGTCAGCAACTAGTACGTCGCACAACCAAGCAGGCACTCGACTATTATCTAGTTTGGCTGCCACACTATTGGCAGGAATGTCATCACAATAGTCTTCTGTCATCAATAAACGACTGCCAAGTAATGAGTCTAACTGTCCTAAAACAGGCGCTGAGCTATCTAACTGCAAGGCCTGTTGCCAATTTTGGGTTAGGCACTCAAAGGCCACTTCCCAACCTTTACTGACGTTTAATGTTTGCCACCAACGCTGGAAACTAATTTGTTGCTGATTTAACGCTGCAAGCAATTCATCACTTTGTTGAGCGTGTTGTTGCAACATATTCAATGCCGTCAACTGAGCATTAACTTGCTGCAATTCACCTTGTAAAAGCAAGCTTGTCTGCTCATGTAACTTGAGCTGTTGTTGCGCGTCTTCAAGCTGAATTTGCTGTGTTTGCCAATCTTCTGTGCTTACTTTTAATTGCTGCTGTATTGTTGCACTTTGTGAATGAGCCTGCTCAATTTCACTGTGTAATTCACTGTCAAGCAATTCAGATAATTCAAGTTTAATATCACTAACACGCTGCTCTGTGCGCAATTGCATACTGAGTAAAGATTGAATCTGACTGTGGCAGTTTTGTACCTGTTGCTTGCTGCTTTGAAATTCTTGTTCTTGGCGACGCCATTCACTTTGCTGCTCATTTGACTGTTGTTCACTGTTAAATAATTGTTCTTGCGCTTCTTCTAACTGCTCATCCAATAATATTTTTTCTGGCTCAGACAACGCAATTTGCTCAGCCAATTCGCTGATCGTTTCGCTATGTTGTTGCTGAAGGATTTGATGCTCATAAATCGCATCTTGCAGGCCGGCGCTTTCTTGCTCAATTTTTTGACGGCGTTGTTTGGTATGAATTTGGTTTTGTTCAATACGGCTAATATCCGTCGCTACTTTATAATTTTGTTGCTGAATATCGCCTAACTCTAATTTGAGCTCTTGCTGACTCTCTTTAAAAGCAGTTAAGTCTTTTTCTTCACCGCGCTGACGGGTAACAAAGGCCTCAATATCATTATTTTTTCGTTCAATATCTCGTTCAAACCGAGTTATTTTGGCATTATGTTTTAGCCAGCGGATGGCTGCTAACTCGCCTTTTAAGTTGCGTTCTTGGTGTTTTAACTCTTTAAAACGTTTTGCCGCTGCTGCTTGACGTTGCAGTTTTTCTAACTGCTGACCTAATTCACCGCGCACATCAGCTAGTCGTTCCAGGTTTTCTTTGGTATGACGAATACGCGTTTCTGTTTCACGACGCCGCTCTTTATATTTAGACACCCCAGCGGCTTCTTCAATAAACATTCTTAATTCTTGCGGCTTGGACTCAATTAAGCGCGAAATCATGCCCTGCTCAATAATGGCATAACTGCGCGGCCCTAAACCCGTGCCCAAAAACAAATCTGTTACATCTCGGCGCCGACATTTGCTGTTATTTAATAAGTAGTTAGATTGACCATCTTTGGTCACTACTCGTTTTACTGATAACTCGTTGTAACCCGCATATTCGCCTTGGATGCGGCCTGATGAATTATCAAATACCAGCTCAACACTGCATTGTGATACTGGTTTTCTTGCAGTAGAGCCGTTAAAAATAACGTCGGTCATCGCATCACCGCGCAAATTTTTGGCAGAGCTTTCACCTAGAACCCATCTTACCGCATCGATTACATTTGATTTTCCACAGCCATTCGGGCCTACAATGGCCGTCATGTCATCAGGAAATGGAATGGTAGTGGGATCGACAAAGGACTTAAACCCTGCCAATTTGATTTTCTTTAAGCGCATAGCGACACAGCGTGTTCCATTGGTTTTATCGTTTTTATTTTAACCCCAGCGAATGTATCAAAAGTCATCAAGTGTAACAATTGACGTTTTGATCAAAAAGTAGAAAGACTTATACTTAGCAATCACTATTAACTCAAGATATCATGCTATACAGCTTGGATTTATCTGTAAATCAATTAGTTAAGGAACGTTGTGCATTATTTTTTTCAAGGTTTTAGCCTAATAACCACAAAAGGACTTAAACGGTTTGTGTTTATTCCTTTGGTTGTCAATTTAGTGCTTTTTTCAAGCGCATTCTATTTTTTGTTTGGTCAAATCAGCGAAAGTATTGTTTGGCTAGTTGATCTTATTCCTGATTGGCAATGGCTTAGTTGGCTAAAAGATGGTTTAAGCTACATTATTTGGCCCATTGCGGTGATCAGTATCCTACTTATTTTTGCCTTGGTGTTTGGTACCTTGGCAAATTGGATTGCCGCTCCGTTTAATGGTTTGTTAGCTGAAAAAGTAGAGTTACATTTGACCGGTCAAAGTTTAGGAGACTCTGGTCTGCTCGATATAGTCAAAGATATTCCTCGCACTTTTGGCCGTGAGTTATCTAAATTCACCTATTATCTACCCAGAGCAATTGTTTTTTTGTTGTTGTTTTTTATCTTACCGGTGTTTGGCCAAGTACTGTGGTTTTTATTCAGTGCCTGGATGATGGCCATACAGTACTGTGATTATGCCTTTGATAATCATAAGATTTCATTCAATAGTATGCGTAAAACCTTACAATCTAGCCAAGCAAACTCCTTTAGTTTTGGTATTGCCGTAAGTATTGGGTCGATGATCCCTTTAGTAAACTTTTTAGTGATGCCGGTAGCCGTTTGTGGAGCCACTGCGATGTGGGTAGATGACTTAAGACATAAAGTAAATGATCAGTAGTTTATTTAGACCCTAATTCTTGTCTACCTAGTTATTAGGATAGGGTCAGCAAGTCTTTGGTTGACTATAACATTTGGAATAACGTTATTGAGTATTAGGTAATCGCGTTAAAACCACCACATTATATCCTGGACACAGCTTTTCACTTAGAAAACTAGACACTCTGAATCGCTTTGTAGCTTGAGATTTGGTGGCGATATTGACATCAATACTGACCAAGGTTTCTGACAGTTCTTTAGCATCAGAGACAACTAACTCCCACTGCCGCTCTACCACTTTTTGATAGTCAGGATCGGGATAAGCCTTCACCCACCAGGTATATTTGTCAGGTATATCGCTTAATTGCCAACCGAGTTCATCAACAAAATGTTGATTAACATAAACTATCTCAGCGTTGGCATTACCTTCCTGAGGCAAGGTCACTATGACAGGCACGGGCAGTAGTTCAAAAAATTTTGCTGGAATGTCGCTTAATATCATGTTTATTTTACAGCCATTAACTTCATTAGTATCTTATTAGTGACTATATCGGCATTAACCCAACATAGTTAACAAATCATTTGCATTGATTGACCTAATCTTATTTGGGGCACTTTTCTGATGCAAGGCCTTAATCAACTCTATTATTTTCTTATTTGCGGGGGTTTGCAGTCCTAACAACTCGGCTTGTTCAACAATAGCGCCGTTGAGAAAATCTATTTCTGTCGCTTTGCCCTGGGACACATCCCACCACATCGACGTACGTACGTTAGGGTCAACGGCCAACATAGAATTAGCGACTCTAGCGAACAAAAAATCTGGCAAACTTAATACACTGGGCAACCAATGTGCTGGTAAAGACGTCACTTTCGGCAACGAAATCGAAAGCGCATCGGTCACGGCTAGTAGCTCGCGCATTAATCTGGCAATCACTAAGCGATATCCTCGTTGCTGCAACATCGCCTTCACGGGAATATCAGCTAAAGCATTGATACTGTTACCTAAATTAAGTTGCAGCTTGGCCCATAATAAGGCTGACATATTTTGACTAAGGGCTACGGGTAAAAAGTCACATTGCAAAACCTTAGCTAATGCTTCGATAGAAGCTTGAGTAGAAGGTGAATATTCGAGTGTTAAACTCCCTTGGGAGCCGCGGTGATAATGTCCTGGCTTTAACTCAACCACATTAAAGGGCACCATCACACGTAATACCTGATTATTGGCAAAGTGAGTCTTAAGTAATGCCTCTGAACCTAAGCCATTTTGGCAGCATAAAATAACCGTATTGGCTGAAACAAATGGCGCAATATCTCGAACCGCTTGTTCTATTCCAGTACATTTGACGGTCAGCCACAGAAAATCAATTGGACTCGTTTCGCTAACAGCTGGGCCTGATCCTTGTTGTTCTGCAAACTGCAAAGCAATGTTGCTGCTAACATGCTCAAGATAGTCGGTTAATTTGATACCTTGTTGTAGTTTATCTTTAATCACAGGGCGACAGACTAAGCGCGTATTTAAACCTAAATACGACAAAACACCACCTAAATAGCACCCAATTAAACCAGCGCCAAATACTAGGTGTTGGCTTTGTTTAATATCTACCTGCATTGACTAACCAAGTTGGCAAAAAATTAGATTAACATAGAAAAACGCAAGACCAACATCAAAAAAATCTCGATATCGGTGTTTGTTTTTTGTTTTATAATTTCGTTTTACCTGCAATTGCTTTAGATTCGTCGCCTATTATCGGTTTTGCTTAAAGTAATAAGGGAAGTAATATGGTCAAACCGGCAAAATCTTTTTTATTCTTAATAAATCACTGTTTTGTATCGGTTTTATGCCTAAGTTTTTCCGCTGGGAGTTGGGCGAATACAACAGCACCCGCCAACACCAGTAACTACGTGTACAGACTCAGCCGCACTTTTTGCGGCGAAATTTGGCAACTTGTATGTGCAATATATCTCAGTGCTATTCCTCTAAAATAACGTCGAAACCACCGTATATTAAACGCTTACCATCAAACGGCATTGGGTTTTGATCTGGATGCATTCTAGGATCGTCCATAATAGCCGCCCAACCCGCATCACGAACTTCCTTCGTTGGCCATACAACAGATGAAAAGACTACAGTCTCATCTTTGCCACATTTCACAGCCATTGGGAATGATGTAATATCACCATCAGGAACGTTATCTCCCCAACTTTCAGTAATTTTCAGTGCTCCGTGATCTTTGAAGACGACCGCAGATAACTTCGCATGTTCAATATACTTTTCTTTATTTATTGTTGGTACTGCGGCAACAAAACCATCGACATAAGACATATATTATTCCTTTTATACTCTACAGGTTGAAGTTCACATAGCGAGGGTGCAGAAAAACCCTCGATTTAAAAATAAACAACAAAATTGGCCAAAATAAGCTTTTAAAACGCGGTGCTACGCAAAATCTGGATAGGTTAAACCATTAAACAGCAAATAGATTTAACGTAAAACACGATAGTTTTTTTGGCTTCGACCTTTTTCTAAAGCTTCAACGCTTCACTGAGCAGCGCCGAGTGTTGAGCAATGTTGAGTTATTTCCTGAGTTAAGTGAGAAACACAAAATTGCCTAATACTTGGTGTCTGTCTGTAGTGATTTGTTAGGCATTGCCCTACTCAACATACTTTTCCAGATTAGCTTTGACATCTGGGTAATCAATTAGGATCTGTTCGAAATTTGGCAATGTCTCTTGGCCAATGCGTACTGCACTTTTGTAATCTTCAACAGATTTTTCGATATTACCTAACGCTTCATAGGCCTGCCCTCTTTTCCACAACGCAAAGGCGTAATCCGGCTGATCTTGCAATCCCATATTATATGCTTCGATTGCCTTTTGAAATTCATCGTTTTCATAGTGAAGCCAGCCAAGATGGTAATAATATCGCATCCCTTTTTGAACATTTATAGATGAAAGACAATTGGAAAGTTCCGCAATTTCTTCAAAAGCTAAATCAATATTACCCGCTTCACGGTTGGATTTAACGTTATCTAAGTGTGCCCAACAATCTGCTTCATCTATACGATCACTACATCCTGAAATTTGAAAGATGATTACTACTGATAATAAAAGCTTAAATATTTTCATCAAACTACCTAAAAATGCATAACGCTTTGCTAGTGAGCAAACTGTATTTTGTCCTGTTGAGCAACTCGTATGGAATCTTTGCTTTAAAAAAAATTACTCTACATTATCTCTAGCATCGACAATGGCTTGAATAAGATAGTTTGGCTCATTTGTTCCTAACCTAATAAATGAACCACCATTTAATTCAATTTCTATACCTAAGAGCCCCGAAACATTATAAATCCAACCAGTTCCAAATGAGTGTATACCGAACCCCATCCATATTGGGTTTTTCACATTATTGCAGTTCGCAATCTCTTCCAGTGATATTTGTTTTTTAAATACTCCAGGACCAAAATACCAACTTACTTCACTTTCATTAACTTCAATTGTCATAGAGCTAAATATAATAGCAACGATAGTTAGCACACCGAAAATAATCCCTAGGGCTTCCGATGGTAGAAATTCATACCAATCATTTATTCCTAGTATTGTAGCCGCTAAAATAAATATAGCTGTTAATGTAACAATACCCCATTGCTTGTGTTTATATGTTTGGTAACTACCGTCACGCCAGACAAGAGTAGCTGGATCAACTTCAAAAACAGATGCTAGTGACATTATTGTTTCAGATGAACAACTTCCGCGAGACTCCAACCTTTGAATAGTCCTTAAGCCAAGTCCACTTACTTTTGATAAATGCTCTTGCGACCAGAGTCTCTCCGTTCTGTATTTCCTAATAAGCGATGATTTTACTTTCATATCCATAATTCATAACCTCAATTAAATAGAGGAATGAAACTACCCTAATATTATCAATTTCTGTTACGCCACTTCACCGCCAATACCCCGCCTACTTCATTATCTAACTGATAATTAGTAATAATCGAAATATTGAGGGGTGCATCTGAGACATAACGTTTTAAATACGGGGCGCGCGTTGTTTGCGCGTCCCTACCATAATTTTTTTGTTATGTTTTCTTCTATATTTATAGGTTTCGTATAATAAAAATAGGGCTGAAAAAACGAACAAACCCACCCCGATCCAAAGAATAGATTTAAAATCTGACATATAAGCATTTTTGACTTGCTCGTAAGATCTAACATTTGCGCTGTCGCTTACAACCTCGTAAACCGTGTGATAAGAATGCTCATCAAGTGGTGGCGAATGAGAGTCAGACATATCTACTAATATTTCGATATTGCTATTTGGAATCTCTAACTCCTCTTTTACTAGGCTGGCTTCTGTTGAATGATAAACAAAGTATTTTTCAAACTCCTTGAATTTAAAACGAATTGAATCCTCTCCCCTCCCTGCCTCGGTCTCTTTAACCCATTCAACAGTACCTTTGAATCGTTCCAAAACTTCTCGCTCAGGCTGAGTAAAACCTAGTTCAGGGTAGACCAAGGTCAGTCCGAAGTATGCTGTAATCAATAGACCTAATAAAATTCCAAATAAGGCAGCTACAGAATCCTTGTTGTATAACACTTTACTATCTAACTCCCAATCGATTGAAAAACATAACGCTTTGCAAATGGGGATTATAGGAGCGCTTTACCAGCGAGTAAAATTCCCACCATGATGCATTTGTTAGGTTTCATTTACACGCCCATTCTGAAACGCTCACTCTATACGAGAGTTCAGAAAGTTGGCGCTCATTACCAGTGTACGTGACGTCAATATAAGTATTGGCCCTGTAACTTGGTATAGCTTCTACAGTTAAATTAAATTAAATTGTTGATAGGACATTCTTTCATTATAGGCCGCAACGAGATAGTGATCACTGGATGATAAAAAATCCCCCTCTTGCGTGTAATTTGTTTCCGGTATCTCTATTTTGTATTTAACATCTATATCTTCTGGGATTTTATATTTTGTTAAATCACTCATTTCCCACACTAAAGGGGCATTTGGATCTATTAAGTATATAGTTACGCAATAGTGCCCTTTTCTAAAAAGGCCATTAACTTTGACTGTTCTTTCCCCGTTGCCAATGCTACTTGGGTCAAACGTGTAACCGATGGTCAAAGGTGCTTGTGAACATCCAACGACTACAAAAAGTAACAAAAAGGCTGTTATTTTCCTAATAATGATGAATTCTCCGTGAAAACTAATGCTTAATTAACAGGCAAAAAATAGTTGATTAAAATAAGCGAGGAACGAGCAAAAACCAACTATTTTTTGTCCTACTTTAATGCCTTGTTAGCCATTTACACTCAAATCTGCTTTTGCCTCTTAACCTTTACTATTTGCTCAATAAATACAAGGACCACCACTATTACATAGGCGATAGCAAGTCCATATTGATAGTTAAAAAGAGTGTGTTTCACATCATTAAAAGTAAAGTCATATAGTAAAGAGATTATGAAGATACTAAAAATCAGACTAATGAAAATTCCCAAAAAAGAACCGACGATACTTCTTATCAGTAATTCAGCTAAAATTTTAAAAGACATATAACAGAAACTCTCAACCTAAACACCTAACGCTTTGCCAAGGGGCAAATTTGAACGTTGTTGGGCGAAGCCCAGTGAGTATTTGTCCCAGCCGCGTTGTTTGCGGCGATTTTCGGCAACTTGTTAGAGGAACTAATCACCAATGTGTCCGTCAACCGACAGCAATTGTAGTTGCTCAAGCCAATTATCACGATTTTCCATTATTTCATTAAAGTTAACTTCTTTAGCAAACGGAATTCGGTGCGAGTAAAAAATTGATTTCACTGACTTTTCGTCATCTCGGTAAAACCTGTTCACGACATATTCGTAGTGTGATTTGTCTGGGGCTAAAAGCAGCATTCTGAGAAAGACTTCTTCCTTACTTTTTGAGTTATCCTTCTGGAGGAAATCAGGCTTCAAAGCAAACATTGGCTTGACGCTATTGAGATAATCAGGAAGAACTTCCTTTAATGCTGTTTTCCCATCATATTCACGAACTGTCATCATTGTCGTCCATGCATTAACAGTTTGGCCGTCAATTAAAAACTCAACTGTTTGCATCTCGCCATCTTTATTCTTCCAAACTTCACAGTATTCTTTTTCGTCGAATTTAATGCAATTACTAGCCACAGCTAATTGGGGAAATATAAAAAATATTAGAATCAACATCCGTTTCATACAAGTTCCCCTAGCGCCCCAATAAGGGGCTAAAAATTGTTTGCTAAAATGTGTAGCGAAGCGAAACCGAGCAAACTGTTTTTAGTCCCGCTTGATTGGCTTGTTAGGTGTTTTGTACACCTATCTTTCATTGCCCCATTTTACGTGAACACTAGGTTTTAATTGAAGCTCAAAATCTAGTAAGCCACTTGAGTCACCAAACTTAGCAATTAGCTTCTCTTCGCCATTTTTGTTAATAAGAGCTAAGGAAGTGATTCCTTCTAAGTTTAATGATGAAACTAAAGTACCACTTTTTTCCCAGACTAAATT
>NZ_JBDYKM010000027.1:0-52429 GCF_040012495.1 Paraglaciecola sp. 25GB23A | reverse complement strand
GCGATAGTTCATTAGGTTGGCGCAATAACAAGCAAAGGCATCGGACGCAAAAAGCCGCGCCGTTGCTTTGAACGTTACGCGCTTTGACAGTGTTGCGCAACATGCTACACTCTGCGCATGATCAAATCATTCAAGCACAAAGGCCTAGAAAAGTTCTACAACACCGGAACTAAAAAGGGCATTCAGGCTACTCACGCCACCAAACTAAGGATGCAGCTTGCGGCTTTAGATACTGCCCATTGTATTGAAGATTTGGACATCCCAGGTTATCGGCTGCACCCGTTAAAAGGTAACCGAAAAGGTCTGTGGTCTATTACCGTCAATGGTAACTGGCGTGTAACTTTCGAGTTTGAAGAAGGCCATGTTTATATCATTAACTATGAGGATTATCACTAATGAGTATGCATAACCCCCCTCATCCAGGTGAGTTTATCAAAGCAACTTACATGGAGCCATTTGATATTAGCTGCCGCAATCTTGCAAAACATCTTGATGTAGCGGCTTCAACTCTTAATCGAGTCATTAAGGGTCAGAGTGGTATCAGTCCAGAAATGGCTCTAAGGCTTTCTAAGGCTTTAGGTCGTAGCCCAGAAAGCTGGCTTACCATGCAAGACAACTACGATTTGTCAATTGCTAAAAAGCAGACAAAGCTGACGAACGTTTTTCCCCTTGACCTAAGTGCCGCATAACAAGGCCAACAATTTGACCTCCTTACGCTGCGCTTCAGTCATCAAATTATGGCGGCGTTATGTTTCAAGGTAGGTTCTGTTGAGTATTGTAGATAGTATTGAAAACTTATTGATACCAGACTACTACACTAATTCCTTAGGTGGTTTAGCGCCAATTGAATTGCTTTTGATGAAAAAGAAGGCCTTCGCACGTTATGTGCTAGTCGTAAAATCGTTGAGTGATATTTCTAATTTAGCATCAGAAATCGCTGAAGTTAGAAGCCAAATCAGAAAACGTACGAATGCTCTTTGGATGGTCAGAGAGGTTGGCGCTTATGTGGTTTTTCGCGTTGATAAGCTACCGAAATTGGAACGTGCAGCTATTGAAGTTGACAAAACAGGTTTCCACGCAGTAATAATTCAAGGTGTTCATTTCATATCAGCTTCTGGACAGCACTTGTTTAATCATTCAAAGTGGCTTAATCACACTTTCGGTGGCGCAGTTGGGATCGCAGAGAGGATCGAGTCAATTGAAACATAACAAAAACATCATGGTGGGAATTTTACTCGCTGAAAAAGCGCACCTAAAATTCCAATATGTTAAGCGTTAGAGGTTAAAGGGATTAAATGGAATTAGAAGTTTCAGATATACGTAATGTAAAAAAAAATATGCTCATTTTGATGACGATTTGGCCATTGCTTGATTTAGCTATTTTCGTCTATCGGCAAGAATTTTCAATTCTTATCAGGCTTTGTTTGACTTGTGCACTATTTTTCATGATTTACCGTGGGAAAAATTGGGCTCGTCAACTTTTTTTGATATTTGCGATGCTAGGCTTAATTATTGGTGTCGGAGCGTCTATTTATTTCGCCACCATATCAATTTGGATTGGAGTTGGCATGTTACTTTTTACTGTGGTTCTGGCAACTTTGCCAAGCTATTTGGTGTTTAATAAAAAGGCTAAAGCATATTTTGTGTCCGCCACCCTTGTAAAAAATAGCCACTAACAAAAACATCATGGTGGGAATTTTACTCGCTGGATAAGCGTTCCTAAAATCCCCATTAGCAAAGCGTTAGAGAATCATTTGGAAATTTCATGGAATTTAGTTGGCAAGGAATCATCACTTCGGCTTTAACTGTTGGCCTCATCACGTATGTAATTAATTCTGCTAGCCACTCTGTCAAGCAAGGACAGTTAAAATACGGGCTATTTATAAAAGGATTGGGGATAGTCTGTTTGTTATTCTGTTTGGGCCCACTTTGGGTTTATTTAACTGATAACTATCAAGTAAATAAACCAGGGCAGGCCGCTGCACTCATTGGATTAACAATAGGCTTTGGCTTTTTTGCAATCTGTACGATAGGTGAGGGCTTTTTTGTAAAGGGAAGTTATGATGAATCCTCAATTAATTTCTCAACACTATGGACAGGTTCAAAAGCTTGCAACTGGGGAGACCTTGAATCGGTAAAGTTTAATATCCTTTGTTGCTGGTATGTTTTGCAATTTAAAGATGGAAATACTATACGAATATCATCTTATTTAGGTGGAAACGGCTATCTTTTGGATTTTTTACGTGAAAAAGGACATGATTTCTAACAAGCCAAGTCAGCGGGAATTTTACTCGCTGAAAAACACTCTCAAAATCCCCCACTTGGGGCGTTATACAAGTTAGCAGACAGTGGAGGTTGAAGTGAAAGGTGCATCGGTTGGTTTTAGTTTTTTAACATTGATAATTTTGCTGATGGCTATTGTCGGGCATATGTTTATCTTTGTTGGTATCTTCACTGAACAAGCCTCTACCATAAATTTTTTGGTTGTTACTCCAATATCACTACTTATCTTTTTGTTTAATGCTCTCATCGTTTTCGGTCTTAGGCGGCGCTGATTTTGGGCGTTTCTTTTTGGAAGTTTTGAGATGATTGTTCTGATAATTGTAGCATCGGTAAATATTTGGTCGGCTGATATGTTTGGCGTTATTTTTAGTTTATTCCTGATGGTATTTTCAATTTCGATGCTTTTCGCATTGCGTAATGATTTCAATGAGATTAAGGCACAAGAGATACCGCATGTATAACAAGCGCCTTATGCTCGCCCAACAAGTTGGGTTGGGACAATTACTCGCTGCAACTTCGTTGCAAAACACTCCTAATCGCCAGATAGGCGAGCGTTATATGCCAAAGGGAATTTGAAATTGCTCTTCGATCGGTTCAAGTCAGAAAAACCAAATGTATATTTAGGATCACTCGCGGTAGTTTCTGAAGACAACTTTACAAAAATAGAAAACTTTTTCTCATTCACTGGCAATTCCCTGCAAGACCATATGCGGACCAAACTAGAGGAGGCTTTTTGTCTTCACAGTGTTTCTTCAGTAAAAGAAATCAAGCCTTCCGATGTTGGATTAGATATTGTTATCGTAACTCTTCATGGTGGGGACGCTTTTTCTATCGACTGGGGTGTAGGCGGTTTGCCTGTATTTTGGCGTCCTAAAATTAAACTTGTTTCACGTCTTTATAATTTGAAATCTAAGAAAATAATTAAAACGTTCAAAGTATCAAAATCGGTAATTTGGCGGGAATTTTTTATAAAACAGTTCAGTTTTAGGGGAATTTTTTGTTGGGGACCGCTGTATAGTAATCAGGATATGGAAATACTTCTTTATCAAGCATCCCTCGAACTCATAGACAAAATGCGTAAGGCTATTTAAACATTGGCTTATAACAAGAGACTATGTTCATCCAATACACTGGGGTGGGATGATTACTCACTGCAACTTCGTCGCAAAATACTGATAATTGCCTCACAGGCGAGTGTTAGTGCTTCGTGCAAGTTTAGCCAGTAAGCCAGCGCCCCATATGCTAAGCGATAGTCAAAATTATGGAAACTAGATACAAAGTTAGATTAAAAAACAAAGTTAAAATTAGGATAATTCTGACTATGGGTGTTGTATCAGCAATGATTGCTTTAGTTGGGTTAAATTCCTTTCGTTCATTTGTGGTTAAAACACCAAAGCCCAAATTTGTTGACTATATTTGGGGTGAAGTTTTAGATCCAACATCATGGGAGACTGCAAGACGTCCAACAGGTTTTTTTTATGCTCCAGGTTACCCGTATGGCGGAAAAGTTAAAACGAAAAATGGCAACGTCAAGGTGGGTAGTTACAAGCCAATTTTTGAGGGGAACATTATTTGTGTTGGTGAACAAGTAGATGAAAACTCAAATAAAACATACTTTTACGTTGCGGTTGATTTACAATATTGTGGTTAACAAAAGATAAATTGAAAATTATTCACTGCAACTTGGTTGCAAAAATGCTCGTATTTTTCAGTTTTACTAAGCGTTAAATTTAGTTAACCAACCAAGGAGCATGCAAATGAGTGATCCAATAAGAGCGTCTAATATTCCATATCCAGTCGAAGTTGAATCTGGTAAATCATATTACTGGTGCTCATGCGGTCAAAGCAAAAGTCAGCCTTTTTGTGATGGCTCACATAAAGGTTCAGAGTTTTCGCCAGTAAAATTTCAGGCAACAGAATCAAAAAAAGTTTATTTTTGCGGCTGTAAAGCCACCGCTTCGCAACCACTGTGTGATGGCAGCCACAAATAACTAAAGTAAGCTGCCACTCGTTTGTGCGCTGGACTCGCTAATGCTCGGCAGAGTGCAGGACGTTAGCTTAAAAGGAGAATTATCAGCACATGGATAAATTAAAAATAATAGGTCTTTTGGCTGTTTTTTTAAAAAGCATGTCATTCAAAAGGACAAAAATAGTTGGCTTTTAATTCTCTGTTACTAATATTAGCCAACAATTTTTTACCTGTTAATTAAGTGCTGGCTGAGAAGCCCCTCAAAACATAGCCTCACTTTTTTGTTAGTCTAGTTAAGATACTCAACAATGGCCTATGTTATTTGTTCTGAGTTGATTTTGTCATCTGTAGCGCTTTTGCTCACTTCTCTGACTAGCCTAGTAGTTGAAAGCACTGGTCGGTGACGCAAGATAATAGCTTGAAATGTGCGTTTATAATTTTGCTTTACAGCGACGAGGCCGAGTAGTGTTAACAAACATTCTGCAAGCATAGCAATCAGTGGAAGGATAGATGTTTTGCTTGAATGTTCAGGCAATCTTTATCGAGAAAATCGTGTGAGATATTTGCGTATATTTTTGTTAAATATAAGATTTTTTGTGAAATCAATGGGTTTAAATAGCGCGATGCGTGTCTCTATTATTAATGCAACTTACATTTATGACGGGAATCGTTAGATTGTAGTGTTTTAAGTTGAGGAGAGTTCAGTGTCAAAATACACTATTGTCTTTTCTTACTATGTTTTGAGTTGAGTGCTGAAGAGAAAACTATGGATAACATACCTAATAAAAAAATTACCATTGAGCAGCTTGATGAATTGTTTAATAACCTTCGGGAGGAAGGGCAATGGGATTTATCTAAACCACTTCTTTGGGGATATTACTTTTCTGATGCTGATCCTAATAAATTACAATCGGTTATTCCTAAAATTGAATCTATGGGTTACTCCATTGTTAATATATTTCAGGCTAAAAAAGAAGTTGAGACTGAAGCGGATTCATTTTATTTACATGTGGAAAAAGTAGAAATTCATAACAGTAAATCACTTGATAAAACAAATGATGACTTTTATATTTTTGCACTTAAAAATGGCTTGGACTCATACGATGGCATGGATGTTGGGCCTGTTGAGCAATAAACTTATTATCAACAAATAATAATGCTTACAAAAAGCGCGGGCAGGGAAGCAAGCAGTCTGTTATTTGATTTTAATCCGATAGATTTTTAACCCTTTCCGAAATCGGTGATCCGAATACTGAAGATGCCTCCATTTTTTAGTGAAATCAATTGGTAAAGTATGAATTAATGTCACTATTTTTGCTGGTAATAGATTGGAGGTAAAGGGGGATATTGCACCTATACTCAGGTGCACATCCAATATTTTGTGTATACTTCAGACCGCGCGACGCTACTTGCAAGTCCGTCCCCTCCAATACCATGAGAAATTACCTAATGTTAAACCCCGAAAAGAAAAGTCGTCCCCGTGCCTTGATCGTCGCCGTGCAATTAGATACCGTCAGCGATGTTGAATTCGAGTCGTCGTTGGCTGAATTAGGTGACTTAGCAAAGACCTTAGGGCTTGAAGTAGTCGGTAAGTTTACACAAAAACGTTCCTCTTTTGACTCGACGGCATACGTGGGCGTGGGTAAACGGGAGGAAATACGACAGTTCTTAAAGGGTCAACAAGCAGGTTTTGAGCGCTTGTCGCAGCCTATTGCTGACGTTGAATTTATTCTAGTTGACCATGAAATTTCGCCTTCTCAGGCACTTAATTTAGAAAATGAAGTGGGTTGCGAGGTGATGGATCGTACGGTGGTTATATTGGAGATTTTTCATCGCAATGCTCACTCACACGTAGCTCAGGTACAAGTTGAGATAGCACGTCTGAGTTATATGGCACCGCGCTTGCGTGAGGCGGCCAAGCGCGAGGGACCTTCAGGACGCCAGCGCAGCGGAACCGGGGGCAGAGGTACAGGGCAGTCGCGTAGCCAAATGGATAAACTCAAAGTTCGCGACCGTATTGCCGAGCTGCAAAAGGAAATTGACGCCATAGAGGGGAGTCGCGATACCCAGCGCTCTCGACGTCAGGGACAATCGGGGCTATCGCAGGTCGCTCTGGTCGGTTATACGAACGCGGGTAAATCTACCTTAATGCGCGCCTTGACCGGCAGTGAAGTTCTAGTGGCTAACCAATTGTTTGCTACCTTGGACACAAAAGTGCGCACCTTATACCCAGAAAGTGTGCCAAGGGTTTTGGTGAGTGATACAGTTGGTTTTATCAAAAATTTACCCCATGGGCTAGTTGCCTCGTTCAAGTCAACCCTAGACGAAGCCCTTAACGCATCACTTTTGTTACATGTTATTGACGCTAGCGATCCTGGTTTTGAGATGCAGTTAGAAGTAACGGATAGAGTGTTGGCTGAAATTGGTGCGGATAGTGTGCCGCGCATTCGGGTGTTCAATAAAATTGATTATTTGGACGACGTGGCTGCACAAACAGAGCGTATTGCTGAGCTGCAAGTAAAGTATCCTGGCTGTATTGTTGTTAGTGCCCGCAGTAAAGACGATATAAGTAAGTTGCATAAGGCGGTTGTAGAGTCCTTTCAGCAGCAACTGATAGAAGCCGAGATTTTTTTACCTTGGTCAGCGCAAGGATTACGTGGTGATATCTTTGCCTCCTGCAAAGTGCTTGAAGAGCGGGCTGAAGAAGCCGGCGCATTTTTTCGCTTTCGCGCCACACCTAATGTGGTCGCTAGACTACGCGAACTTACAGACGACGCGAGCTAAGACCAGCAAAGCTTTAAGTTATAGTCATTTATGATATACGAATAGTCTTATTGATTAGCGGCAAAAGATTACATTTAGGGGGCTTTATCAGGACACTCATGCTAATGACCTTAATAGGACATCCAAGATATTGACCTTGGAATTTTATTACTTTGACAGTGGTTATCATGGCTGTCCTGATAATTCATTCTTGTGACCTTATTAGGACATCCAAGATATTGATTTTGGAATTTTATTACTTTGACAGCGGTTATCATGGGTGTCCTGATAATTGATTCTTGTGACCTTATTAGGACATCCAAGATATTGACCTTGGAATTTTATTACTTTGACAGTGGTTATCATGGCTGTCCTGATAATTCATTCTTGTGACCTTAATAGGACATCCAAGATATTGATTTTGGAATTTTATTACTTTGACAGTGGTTATTATGGCTGTCCTTATAATTGATTCTTGTGACCTTATTAGGACATCCAAGATATTGACCTTGGAATTTTACTATTTTGACAACGGTTATCATGGGTGTCCTGATAATTGATTCTTGTGACCTTATTAGGACATCCAAGATATTGACCTTGGAATTTTACTATTTTGACAGCGGTTATCATGGGTGTCCTGATAATTTTTAATAGGACAGCCAAAATATTGCTCTGGGAATTTTATTACTTTGACAGTGGTTATTATGGCTGTCCTTATAATTTTCTATGCTGGAGAGCTGCTTGCGGGTTTACTTGAAACGGATCAGTTATGCAAAATTTGATTTACAGTATTTTTAGACTAATTCGGTAAACTTATTGCCTAACAGCGTTTGGATGAACAAGCTTATTTATCAAATTAAATTAGAGTCTAATTTTATTGATCATCAAGTGCCCTCAGGCTCTGTGTTATAACTCAGCCGGGTAGCTTAGTGGCGAGGTTAGTCACAAATAATCGTAGGTCGCTGTTGCGGCTGCTTTATCATTTTGAATTTAAAAGGACCAAAGCAATGAGTAAAAATATTTTAGTGGTATTATTCACCTTCTTTTTACTGGCGGGATGCGCGGGGACAGTGCCTAAATTGGGTGTTATTGATGCCCAACTGATGCCGTGTCCTGAGACACCTAACTGTGTCAGCAGTCAAGCCTTAGATACGGAGCATTTTATCGCTCCCATCGACTTCAATGGCAGTCGAGAGCAGGCTCAAGAGCGTCTGTTACAAATACTAAAATCCTCAGAGCGGACAAACATCACTGTCGTTGAGGAAGATTATATTCGGGTAGCGTTTACCTCTGCAATATTCAGATTTGTTGATGATGTGGAGTTTTATTTTCCTGCTGTAGATAGCGGAAAAATAATCATACATACTCGTTCGGCTTCACGCATTGGTTATTCAGACCTAGGCGCGAACAGAGCTCGAATTGAACTAATTAGAAGTAAATTTAACGCATATTGATGTCAATAAATCGATTTAAACATCGTGCAAAAAATATAAGTAGGTGTCTGTGCTAAGTGCACCGAGAACCTTCAATTCACTAAGGTTATAAAGCGAAATCATGACAAGAAAAATATTATCCTTGAATGTCAAAAAACATAAAGAAGCTAAACCAGCAGATGAGTTGGTCAATGGCGTATCTGTTGATAATCCTGAAAAGCGTTTTATGAATGGCGTAGCCGTCAATCCGACGCAGTGTATTCGTTTGGAATTAGGCTCTGAGGAACTAAGCACTCGAGCGATGGATTTGATCACCCCCATTGGCATGGGCCAGCGCGGTTTAATTGTTGCACCTCCGGGCTGCGGAAAAACCACCTTGTTAAAACATATCTGTCAGGCGGTAGGTAAGGCTTATCCTGAGATAAAGTTATATGCTTTACTTATCGATGAGCGACCGGAAGAAGTGACTGATTTTAAGCGCAGTGTGCCGGCACAAGTGCATGCATCCTCTACCGATGAAAGCTTTGAACAACATGTGCGTGTGGCTAACAACCTGTTAAGCATTGCGCGCCGAGAAGCTGGTGAAGGCCATGATGTGATGATTGTTATCGACTCACTTACAAGGCTGTCGCGAGTACACAATGCTTCGCGTAAGAGCAGTGGTCGCACAATGTCGGGCGGGCTTGATGCTAGAGCGCTAGAAATACCACGGAAACTGTTTGGATCTGCGAGAAAGATCGAAAATGGTGGGTCGTTGACAATTCTAGCCACCATTCTCATTGATACTGGTAGCCAGATGGATCAGGTCATATTTGAAGAGTTTAAGGGTACCGGAAACATGGAAATTGTTTTGTCTAGGGAAATTGCCAATCAGAGAGTTTTTCCTGCGTTAGATGTAGCGAAAAGTAGCACGCGCCGAGAAGAGCTACTGTTAAATTCGAAAGATATTGAAGGTGTCAGAGTTTTGCGCAGGGCACTTAGCCCTCTCAAACCCTTAGAAAGTGCCCGAAAACTGGTTGAGTTGCTGGAAAAATACCCGACAAATGCAGAGGTGATCACTAGTCTGCTGCCCAAAGTTTAAAATTCTGCGTTATCAACAGCTTTGAGTGATTCAAATATCTGCAGCCAGCCCAATGTTCAATCGGGTGGTTAGAAACTCAACAAATGATTCTTTCATGACGATATGGTAGTGCAATTATTTACTCAATTCAGCTATGGTATTGGCTAGTCGCTCTAATTGGGTGTTTAAGTGTTGCACTGTACTAACAAGAGCCAAACTCAAGGGCAATCTTTTGATGGCTTGATGCTTGTTAATTGTTAGGCTTAATATGGCTTTTGCTCAGGGATTAGTGCTTGAAATGAAAATAAAAGATGAAGTTAAGAAGAATACATGGGGACGTCCTATCGCCACCGGCGCAGGGATAGGCGCCGTTATCGGTGTTTTCGCTGGTGTAGCGTTCGATATTTTTCCTTTTTTGGGGATATTTATCGGTATTGGCGCAAGCGCAGGTATAGCATATTGCAGCGTCCAGACAGGGATAAAAGACAAGTAGGGTAGGTGAGTTGTATTTTGCCTAAGGTGAGGATCTTTGATTACTCGCTATTTGTGAAATGAGTCAGTAAATTCGAGGCAACATGAAGTTTCAAGGGAAAGTAATAAATTGGAATGACGAAAAAGGGTTTGGTTTTGTTGAGCCCAATGGTGGCGGAGAAAGGGCTTTTGTTCATATTAAAGCTTTTAGACCAGGTTCGCGCAGACCCGTTAGCGGTGAACTCATTACTTATGAATTAGTTCGAGAAAATAATAATCGTTATAAGGCAGAAAAAATAAAATTCACTGCTGACACAAAAGCATTAAAAAATCGTAATAAAACAAAAAATAATAGTGCATTTGGCCTCATATTTACCCTCATTTTCTGTATGGGACTTGTGGTATCGTTTTTATTCGGAACGTTATCGTTTGAGGTTGTGGTCATATATTTTGTTATGAGCTTAATAACGTTTATCGCCTACGCAATGGACAAATCAGCAGCTGAAAAGGGTCGGTGGAGAACGAAAGAAAGTACCTTGCACCTTTTTTCTCTCATTTGCGGTTGGCCAGGAGCTTATTTCGGTCAAACAAAATTTCGACACAAATCGAGTAAATTAGAATTTAAAAACGTTTACTGGGTGACTGTTTTTTTGAATATAGGCGGCTTAGTTTGGCTGCATAAAGATAAAGCAACATTGCTCTTAGATACTGCGGTTGTGCAATTTCTGCTTGGGCTCGTTGGGTAGCTGGGTTATTGAATTTTAAACTCCAATATATGCTGTGTTAAAACAAAGGCCTAGACAACGCTTATATTGAATGCAAAAGTTCAACATGTTTGGATTTGTGGTGATAAATCTCAGTGTTTAGTCTCCTCAAGTATTTTGCAGTTTACAAACATCAGACAAACTATCTGTAGTTAGATTCAACGGATAAGAGATTGGTATAAATGCCTTATCAGGCGCATGTTTTGGATTAAATTTAACTGTACTCAATTCGACCATAAGTACGAGCATCGGGGACCGTCATGAATTATGACAATAATTTATAGTTTTTCAGATAAGCATATTGAGCAACTTAGTCAAATGTACAAAGATGTTGGCTGGGGCGAACGTTCAACTGACGATATACTGAAATGTTTAGCAGGCTCACAAGTTTGTATCGGCATCCTTGATGAAAATAGTCATTTAATTGGGTTTACTCGCGTTATTAGTGATTTTATATACAAAGCTATTATTTTTGATGTGATGGTAGAAGCTAAATATCGAGGTAGTGGTTTAGGTCAATCGTTGATTGGTATTGTGAAAAATCATGAGAAATTAAAAAATGTTAAACACCTTGAACTATATTGTCTTCCTGAGTTGGAGGATTTTTACAGCCATTTGGGATTCTCAACCGATTTGGATGGTATTAGATTAATGCGGTTTAATAACGTTTAGCGTCTACGCAATGGGCAAATCTGCAGCTGATAGGGGCGCTGGAGAACGAAAGAAAGTACCTTGCACCTTTTTTCTCTCATTTGCGGTTGGCTAGGGGCTTATTTAGGTCATACAACATTTCGACACAAATCGAGTAAAATGGAATTTAAAAGCGTTTACTGGGTAACGGTTGTTTTGAATATAGGCGGCTTAGTTCGGTTGCCTAAAGATAAAGCAATATTGCTTTTTGATAATGCCCTTGTTCAATTTTTGAATGGCTAATGGAGTCGTCAAAAGTATCTTAGCTAGAGTCACAATAGGGTTTTCTGTAAGGAAACGACAGCTCGGACACCTCCGTCTGCCACTGCAAAAATAGCAGGTAGAACGAGGCTATATTCTAAAACTGCGGATCTTGTATTTCGTCTTTTCGGCACTAACTGTTTATTAAAAGCTTCGCGCCTCAACGGCGGCTCACAAAAACGTGAACTATTAGTACTTTGTGTGAGTATTCATATCTTGCAAGCCAAATGGTTTCGCCAGTTATAAGCTGGTCTGTGACTTCCAGTTTTACTAACTATTTTTGTCACTACCTCTATTGGCACGTCGCCAAAATAGAGTGGTTGCATTATCGCCGCGATGGCAACAACATTAAAACAAGCACTTAGCAAAGGAGAATAAAGATGAGTAAAGTAGTCAAAGAAGTAATGTCCGCGAACGCTGACTATGTCGCTGGCTTTGGAGATAAAGGCGATTTGCCTATGCCTCCTGCAAGGCAGTTTGCCATCCTGACATGTATGGATGCACGCTTAGATCCCGCTAAATATGCCGGTCTTGCAGAGGGTGATGCCCATGTTATTCGTAACGCAGGCGGTAGAGCAAGCGATGATGCAATCCGTTCATTGGTCATATCTTACAAACTGTTAGGTACAAAAGAGTGGTTTGTAATCCATCATACTGATTGTGGAATGGAGACGTTTACCAACGAAGTAATGGGTGAGCTACTTTCGGGCAGTTTAAAAACATCAAGTGTAGATAGTGCTGGTTGGCACGACAGTCATTCTGGTGGCGGAACAAGCGATGGTAAGTATATCAATTGGTTACCCATTAGTTGCCAAGAACAAAGTGTTTTAGAAGATGTTAAGCGGATAAAAAGTAACTCAATGGTGCCTAGAGATATTCCAATTTATGGATATATTTATGACTGCAAATCAGGAAATCTTGTGGAGGTTCTTGAGGCAACAGAAGCAGGAAAGGTAAGCTAAAAACTGAATAAGTCAAACAAGGCCTCAGCCAGTTTGTTGTACTATCCCCTTAAGCAATGAAAAGTTGTAAAGATAATAAATACACAGAAAGGCGATGAGCTGGATAGTCAAAATAGACATTCTATTCAGCCCTGTTAAATTTTCTGAGTCTAATTAAACAAGGAGCATAAATGACAGCAAAGCGAATTTTATTTACAGGTGGCTCAGGAAAAGCGGGCAAGTATGTTATCGCCTATCTGCTCGAACAAGGCCATCGGGTATTAAATGTTGATTTAGTGGCCTTGGATTATCCTGGTGTAGATAATTTAATTGCTGATATTACTGATTCTGGGCACATGTTTAATGCTATGAGTTCTTATGCTGGCTTTGATGAAATGGAATCTGGTAAGGGGGTACCAAAATTTGATGCGGTAGTTCATTTTGCTGCGGTACCTAGAATATTACTTAAGCCTGACAATGAAACTTTTCAGGTTAATACTGTTGGTACTTATAATGTGATTGAAGCGGCTGTTAAGCTCGGCATTGAAAAAGTTATTATAGCTTCGTCAGAAACGACCTACGGTATTTGTTTTTCAGATGGCAAAACCAATCCCAGTGTATTGCCTTTGGAAGAGGACTATGACGTTGATCCGATGGACAGCTATGGCTTATCGAAGGTTGTAAATGAGCAAACCGCACGGAGCTTCCAGCGCCGTTCAGGCTTTGATATTTACGCTCTGCGTATTGGTAATGTGATTGAGCCTCATGAATATACTGAGCTGTTTCCGGCTTTTTTTAAAAATCCTGAAGTGCGCCGCCGTAATGCGTTCTGTTATATTGACGCTCGGGATCTAGGACAGATTGTAGATTTATGTTTGAAAAAAGACGGACTGGGTTATCAGGTTTTTAATGCTGGTAACGATCACAACGGCGCAATTATTCCAAGTAAAAAATTAGCGGAGCAGTTTTTCCATGGGGTCACAATTACACGTGAGATGGGTGAGCATGAAGCTCTGTATTCAAACCGTAAAATCCGTGAAGTTCTCGGTTTTAAAGAACAACATAATTGGAAAAAATACGTCAATGCGGATGATTAGTTTATTAGGCAATTCGTTGATTTTGCAGGGTGGGCTGTTGGGTGGTTTGGTTTTCGCAGCTGAAGCAGGGCCTACAAAAAAAGACATATCGTTAATTTTGTAGGGTGGGCTGTTAAGTGGTTTGGTTTTCGCAGCTGAAGCAGCTCCTACAAAAAAAAGATAAATTGTTGATTTTGTAGGGTGGGCTGTTGGGTGGCTTGGTTTTCGCAGCTGAAGCAGGGCCTACAAAAAAAGACATATCGTTAATTTTGTAGGGTGGGCTGTTAGGTGGTTTGGTTTTCGCAGCTGAAGCAGCTCCTACAAAAAAAGACATATCGTTAATTTTGTAGGGTGGGCTGTTGAGTGGCTTGGTTTTTCGCTGCTAGTCACTGCTTGTTTATAATTTGTAGTCTCGGCGTTTTACACTGTTCGTGTTGCTAATGCAGGCGGTATATTGGCGGCTTTTTGTGCGGGGCCAAAAACTGCGAGCTGTCCAACTAGCCAAAGAACTAACATGCCAATGGGGATGTAATACCAATCAAGGGCTTGTAAACTAAATACCTCTACTAAAATCATGTTGAGTCCGACCGTTAATATTGCACCAAATACAACACCTACGGTGCTTATCATAAAGTTTTCAAGCATAAAATACCGAATGATCGCACCGCGTGTGGCACCCAGTGCTCGACGTGTGCCTATTTGTTTTTTGCGTTGATTAACACTGAAACTGGCTAAACCAACAATGCCTAAGGCTGTGACTGTGGTTAATATAATCATCACGGTGCTTAATATTTTGATCATGGCGGTATGTCCGCGGTAACTGCGTTCACGGGTTTCTTGCAAACTACGCATGCCTTTAATAATACGGCTTTTGTTACTTGTGGCTAAGCGCTCTTCAACGTCAGCCATTACTTGATCTCGTTGGCCAGGTTCAGTGCGAATAAAATAACGGGCAGCGCTTTGAGCTAGCCATTGGGGTGATAACATGACATTTTCTACTTTATCCCAGTCGGTCCAAGGTGCCTGTAATTGGTCGATAATGCCGACAATGATCATGGCTTGTATATCATTGATAAATACCGTTTTGCCGACTATTTGGGTTAATGGTTGGTCGGCAAACAAGGTTTTAGCTAAGGCTTGAGTAATAATGACTTTGTTTGGCCAGGTGTTTTGTGAGTCTTCACGCCAAGTAATATCAGTAGCAGAGAAGTTTTCACCGGCCAGCAGTTGAACATCAAGAGTATTGAGCCCTTGTTCATCGACCATGTAAACAGCGGTACCCACTCCGTCGTATTCTGCACCTGCTTGGGTTTGTAGGCCCATAGACCAGCCACTACCACTTATCGGTACGGCGTTAATTTGAATTGCATTGACGACACCCGGCAGGCGACGCAGAAAATTAAGGTCCTCTTTTATGCTTACTTTGCTGTTGAAGTCATGGCCAAAACCCAAGCTTGAAAGATAAAAACTATTATCTTCATCGACACCACTGGCACGCTGCATTTCTTGACTGCGCTGAACAATGATAAACACCGAATTAACGATAATCGTCATCGTCACCGCAATTTGAATGGCGATGAGCAGAGCACCGACTTTATTGCGCATTAAAGCCCGTAAAATTGGACCCGTTTCCCAATTGATAGTGGTTTTTGGCACATTATTGTTAACAGTAGACATGGGGCTTCCTTACTGGCTTTTTAGTTGGCTGGCGGGGGCGATGTTGCAAGCACGCCATGTGGGATAAAGTCCTGCTAAAACGCTGGAAACAACGGCTAGTAGCAAGGCCAGTATGACCATGTTGGTATCGAGTGTGGCAAGATTATCAATGAAATCCCCATACAGGCTTTTCACCCCTTGTAAGCCGAGAAATGCTAGCCCAAGACCGACAATGCCGCCCAGTAAACCAATACAAGCTGCTTCAATAATATGCTGCTTAAACAGCTCCGCTTTTGAGGCGCCTACTGCCCGACGCAAGCCTATTTCAGCGGCCTTGCCGCTGAATTTAGCCAGCAGTAAACCAATAGTATTAAGCAAACAAACCAACAGAAACATAAAGGATAACCACATCATCAATTTGGCATCGCGGTCGACTACTTTTTGTGACTCCATCCACGTCATGACGTCAGATAGGCGGTTGTTCAGTGGGCGAGGGAAGCGACCTAATTCTTTTTGCTCAGTGACGTAATTGTTTAAGAAGCTGAGGTAATCGGCTTTGTCACCTAATGTTGGTAACTCTACCCACATTTGAAAGTTAATGCATTCTGAGCGCAAAAATGCTTTAAATCCCTCGCCTTCAGGGGTTTTCCAACAATTCACATTACCCCAATTGGGTAGCTCCAATTCCTCTTTAAGGTAGAAAGGCATGTAGACTTCTTCAGGCAAGTCGAAAGCACCGTTACCAATGTCATAAAACTTAGGTACCGGTTGCCAGTTGTCCATGACCCCGATGACTCGAAAGGTTTTACCCGACATAATGAAATTTTTGCCTACCGAGTTTTCACCGCCAAATACTTTATCGTTGATGTTTTTACTCAGAACAACAACAAGATCGCGATTGATATCACTTTGTTCATCCCAGCTATTGCCGTATTGAAAAGGCACATCAAACATACTAAAAAAATCAGCAAAAGTGAGTCGAATTGACGCTTCAAAAGGTTTTGCATCTTGACTTTGCGGTTCAATAATACCGCCGGACTTAGCCATAGCTGTTTGTTTGTAGGCGCGTTTGGCGGCCATCAAGTTAGTGGCCTCGGTGTAAGTTAATTGGCTTGGAGGAGGCGCTACCTCGTCGCTATTGTCAGAGTAGGCTTCGTTGGGATCCCAACTGTCAACTTGAACATAAAATAGTTGTTGGCTTTTTTGTGGAATGGGATCGGCTGACATTAAATAATTGACCGTAATAGTGGTAATACTGGCGCCAATGCCTAAGGCAATTGCCATCACCATTAAGGTACTTAAAATAGGGTTGCGCTTAATACTTTTAAACGCCAGTTTTAGATAGTAAGTAAACATGCTCAATTTCCAACTAAACAGCGCAGAGTTTGGCTGCGAGTGGAGACACGGTTACTTCACTTACTTTGCCGTCACGCACAAAAATATTGCGTTTTGCTTGCTTGGCTAAATTAGCGTCGTGAGTAACCATTATGATGGTGGTACCTTTGGCGTTTATGTCTCTTAATAAGTCCATGACACTGCTTGCCATTTGGCTATCAAGATTACCGGTTGGTTCGTCGGCTAATAAAAAGCGCGGTTCGCCCGCTAAAGCTCGCGCTATTGCCACACGTTGTTGTTGACCTCCGGAAAGTTGAGAAGGCAAATGTTGCATGCGCTGGGCTAAACCGACCATGTCTAGACTATGCTCTATACGTTTTTTTCGTTCAGCGCTGTTAAAACCACGATAGCGCAAGGGAACATCAACATTATCGAATAGATTAAGATCAGGGATTAAATTGAAACTTTGGAAGATAAAGCCAATTTTTTCGTTGCGTAAACGGCTGCGCTGTCTGTCGTTAAGGTGGCTAACATCTTGACCATCAAGTTCAAATTTTCCGCCATCAAATGTTTCTAACAAACCCGCTATATTGAGAAAGGTGGTTTTACCTGAGCCTGAGGGACCGGTTACGGCCACAAAATCTCCCTCTTTTACATGCAGATTAAAATCGATTAGTGCCTGTGTTTCAACCAAGTCGGTACGAAAAACTTTCTTAACATCCATCATTTTTAACATAGTTATAGCCCTGTATTTATTTATTGTTTTATTGGGTAATTAGCACGGTTTGTGCGCCATTAAATTGTTCTGTACCCGAAATGATAATATTGTCACCTTTAGCTAGACCTGAGATGATCTCAACACTCGACAAACTTCGCGCGCCAGTACTAATTGAGGTTTTTTCTGCTAAGCCATCTTTCACGACATAAGCAATTCGACCGCTGCCGCTTTCTAAAAATTGTCCTCGTTGTACCATCAATACATTGGCTTTATTTTCCATCAATATACGAGTAGTTAAACGTTGGTTTTGGCGCAGTCCTTGTGGTTGACTCACGCTACCATCTGTATTGAGGTCGGCGAAACGCACCCGCCCAGTGACTTGATTGTTCTCTATTTCAGGCGAGATGGTCACTAGTTTTGCACGATGGGTTTCGCCGTTAAGACTAACTTCTGCGGCCATGCCGATAGCTAAATCGTCAGCATAGCTTTCAGGAATATCGACTTCTAATTCAAACTCCGTCAGATCCACAACGCTGAGAATGGGCTGATTTTTGGCAACCTGATTTTTTTGTTCAACCGCTAAGTTACCGACTATGCCATTGACCGGAGAGCGCAGGTCTAATTCATCCACTTTACGACTGAGTTCTGCCACTAATAATGTTTGACGCTCAACTAACAACTGACGCGTACGAATTTCAAATTGCAAACTTTCTAAATTAAGTTCTGCATCCTTGACCGCATGTTGATAAACCAGTTTTGCGTTTTCCAACTCATCTTGCGCTTTTTCAAAGTCGATCTCACTAATAGCGTTTGAGGCATAAGCTTTGTCGGCTCGTCTTTTTTCACGATCGGCAGCAGTGAGGGACACTTTGGCCAAATCAACAGCTTTTTGATACATCAATGCTTCTTTACTGCTTTGTATTCGCTCGCGGTCGAGTTCCATTTGCAAACGTTGTAAACCCGATTCTTGTTGTTTTAGTTCGTTGGTAAGCTCAGGGCTGTCAATCACGGCTAAAACTTGGTTTTTGCTGACCGAATCACCGGCGTCAACGGCAAAGGTAATTGTGCCTTGGGCTGGGCTGTATAAGCGCGGACTCACTGCTGCTACCACTCGCCCTTGGACCGATAGATCTCGCACAAAATCTCCTTGGGTAACGCTGGCAAACCGTAAACGATTAGCCGAAATACTGGTATCAGAGTTTGACCAATTGCTTAAGGCAGGGCGAAGAGAAAACAAAATAAGGCATAAAATGACAAAACTAAAGCCTCCAATCCAGAGTAACTTTTTGTTCGGTTTTTTTATTACAACGGTATCTTGCCCGCTGGTATCGGCAATTTTCATGGACTTTCCTGCAATACAATATTGAACAATCAATGACTAAGTCGTTGGCAAACGCCAAATGGTTTAAAAACTGTATCAGATTTTTTTACTTGGGTAGATTTTTAAACCAAAGTTTTTGTGTTTTTTTTACAATGCAGTGCTGTCAGCATGATTCATAATTTAAAATGATGCTTGTCTATAAGGACGTTGTTCGTTAACGTCTTGTTTACAAATTCTTAGCGCGTATTCCTATGTCTACTAGTCAACAAAAACACTACTCTACCTGTACTTTGTGTGAAGCAATGTGTGGTATCGAAGTCACTACCGAAGACCGGCAAATATTGTCCATTGTCGGTGATAAAAAAAATCCATTTAGTGAAGGGCATGTTTGTCCAAAAGCGATGGCGTTAAAAGACTTATATGACGACCCAGAACGTTTAAAACTGCCTGTAGAAAAAACACCAGAGGGCTGGCGTACGATTACGTGGGATGAGGCCTTTGACAAGGTAGCACAGCAGTTGTTTGCCATTCAGCAACAACATGGTGATGACGCTGTCGGCGTGTATTTGGGTAATCCCAATGCACACAATATGGGCTCAATATTGTTTGGACCTTATTTTTATCGAGCGTTAAAAACCCATAATCGTTATTCGGCCACCTCAGTTGACCAACTACCTCATCATATTGTTAGTCGGCAATTGTTTGGCCATCAATCGCAGATCCCTATTCCAGATATCGATCACACTCAATATTTCATGATCATTGGTGGTAATCCCTTAGCATCAAACGGCAGTATCATGACGGTGCCCCATGTTAAAAGACGCTTAAAGGCAATTCAGGCCCGTGGCGGCAAAGTGGTAGTGATTGATCCAAAACAGTCAGAAACTGCGGATATTAGTACTGAGCATCACTTTATTAAACCCGGCACTGACGCTTTGTTATTACTTGCTATGCTCAATACTTTGTTTAGCCATGGCTGGCAAAAGCCCGGTAAATTACTCGACTACGCAGAGCAATTATTAGAGGTTGAGACGTATGTAAAAGATTATCCTGCGTCGCGCGTTGCGCCATTAATTGGCATGAGTGAAAGTCAAATTGAACATCTGGTTGAAGATTTTTGTGATGCAAGTTCGGCAGTCTGTTACGGGCGAATGGGGGCCAGTGTGCAAGCGTTTGGTACCTTAACTCAGTATCTTATTATGCTGTTTAACATGTTAACCGGGAATTTAGACAGAGCAGGGGGGATGATGTTCACTCAACCCGCTGCAGACACCTTGCCCCACTCGGGACGGGGCAGTATTGCGCAATATCATTCACGGGTCCGTCATTTACCAGCTTTTGCTGGCGAGTTTCCAGTATCTGCGCTATCAGAAGAGATCACTACTCCAGGTGAAGGACAAATAAAAGCGATGGTTATCGGTGCCGGTAACCCGGTGTTAACTACTCCGAATGGTCAGCAATTGGATGATGCGTTTGCTGGTTTAGAATACATGGTTGCGGTTGACTTTTACGTGACCGAAACCTCGCGCCATGCCAATATCATATTGCCACCTGTGACTGCTTTAGAGCGCGACCACTATGATGTGGTGTTTCATAATTTTGCGGTGCGTAATAGTAGTAAATATTCTCCGGCTATTTTTAGTCCTGAAAAAGACAGCTTAACTGACTGGCAAATTTATCTACAACTAGCCCAGCGACTGGATACTCTGCGAGGTGTACCGACTGATAAATACCAAGCACTTTGGGCTAAAGAGCCCAAAGGGGTTGTCGACGACTTATTAAAAAGCAGTAGTTATCGGCATGAGGGCAAACGCCTAAGTATCGAATTGTTGTTAGAAAAGCCCCATGGCATTGATTTAGGACCGTTAAGAGAAAATCTACCCGAGGCGATTTTTCACCCTGAGCAAAAGATTGATCTGCGTTTTGATTATTTTATGGCAGATTTAGTGCGTTTAAATAAGCATTTTTTTAGTGCTGTAAATCAGGGCCAACAAGATAGTTTGTTATTAATCGGGCGACGCCACTTAAAAACCAATAATTCGTGGTTGCACAACAGCAACCGTATGGTAAAAGGCACGAATAACGGTTTATCACGCTGTACGGCGCAGTTACATTCTGAAGATGCACAGCGTTATAATATTGAAAACGGACAAATGATTAGTGTGAAATCTCGGGTGGGAGAAATTGCTTTACCAGCTGAAGTGACTGATAAAATTATGCCGGGGGTTATTTCTATTCCCCATGGTTGGGGTCACAACAAAAAAGGCTCTAAGTGGTCTGTGGCAGAGCAACATGCTGGCGTGAATGTAAATGAATTAACCGATGAACTTGTCTTAGATGAATTGTCGGGCAACGCAGTTCTTAATGGTGTGCCGGTTTGGATCAAGGGCTTATAAATGAGTTCCTTGTGCCATTATCCTGTGGAATAGCGGTAATCCATTAATAATTGACTAATTGTTGGGTGAATTCTTTAATTACGGCTAGAATCCGAGTAGTTGAATTCACTCATTTATCAGCAGGAAGCGAGCAATGAAAAAGTTTAGTTTTGCCAAAAATGTATTTTTTCACGCCTGTATTCCGCCTTTACTTATTTTTGCAGTTTTGGCCTTCAGTTTATGGGGGAATGGCACAGGCTCTTCTTTTCCCCTCACGTTGGCTATCTTTCTTACCGGCGCTGGCGGGGGCGTCATCAGTACTTATTTTCGACTAAAAAATATTGCACCTACTGAAATTGAAGTTAATGCCATATTGCAAGTCTATATCACTCCCATTATTGCTGGTTTGCTTGGTTGGATTTGTTACGCGTTTTTCCTCACTGAAATGCTGAAAGGGCCACTGTTTCCAGATTTTACTGGTAAAAGCATACCCTATACTGATTTAGGCAGTGTTTTTGCGATAAAACCTTTAACCAGTCTAGATGCAGCTAAAGCCTTGTTGTGGGCCTTTATTGCCGGATTTTCAGAGAAAATGATCCCCAATATATTGGATAAACTTGCGGCTCAAGGTGAAAACAGAGATACGCCAGTTAAGTCAACACCAACCTTAAGTCAGGAAAATCCAGCGGTAAACGAACAGCAAAAACCCTAAAAATACTTTGATTAAACACTAAGAGGAGCAATAACCTGCACTTCATTGTGTCCCCATGTTATGGCTTAGAACAATATAATCAGTTTTTTGGTTTTCTAAATGATTCAAAGCAGGTTAAATTCTCTCTACCACGCCATTTTATTTTATTTTCTGTGAGCCATGATAAAAATTGCTACCTTAGGACCTGCCGGTACGTTTTCTGATACTGCTACTCAGCGTTACATCAAAACACAAACACAAGCCTGCGAAATTCATTACTTTGATTCCATTAAATTGGCCTTAAACGCCGTGGGAGACCGCTGCGAGTATGGCGTATTGCCGGTAGAAAATTTTTCGGAAGGGTTTATTTCCTTGGTGTTAGATCATTTGCTTGATTCTGATTTGTCTGTCGTAAGTGAAATTCGTCTTGCCATTCAGTTTTCGTTAGTTAGCCAAACCACTCAACTTGCTGCTATTAGACAACTTTACGTGCAATTTGTGGCTAAAGGGCAATGCTCTGAGTTTATTGATGCCCTAGGAGGCATCGAGATAGAAACAACTGAAAGTAATATGGAATCTTTGCGCTGTGCCTCACAAGGTAATAATCAAACGGCTGCGATTGTGCCGAGCAGTGCAGTACGGCCTGAGGATTTCCCGCTGGTTATTAACGATGTGAATGACTATAAAAACAATGAAACACGGTTTCTGGTGTTTACTAAAAATACGGCGGTATGCCAGAAAGATTTAGCTCTCGAGTATAAAACCAGTGTGATTGTCATGGACGAAAACGATCATCCAGGCTTTTTGGGTGAAGTGCTGCTGTCTTTTTCTAATCGTAAAATTAACTTAACCTCAATTATGTCGCGTCCTACGCGGCAAACTTTTGGTAAGTACCACTTTTTTATCGATTTCGATGGTCATGTTGATGATATCAACATTGCTCAAGCTTTAGCTGAAATTGCGGGTAATTGTAAGGTGAAATTACTTGGCTCTTATCCCAAAATGATTGACAAAGACGTACGTAAAAATTAAAAAAGCCCGAACAGAGTCGGGCTTATATTTAAGTGTATCAATCGTTAATTAACGATTACGGCCCATTTTATCGTGGCTACTCACCCAATGGCCGGCGATAACTGCACAGGCCAATGAAATATCGCCCGCCAGTACCGTAGCCGCAACGATTTCAGCAAATTTGTTGGCTTTACCTTTACCCACGCAGCCCAGCATGCTTAAACACTCATTTTGAGTAGGTAAGCCGGTTCCGCCGCCAAAGGTGGCAACAATCAGTGAGGGAAGGGTTACCGATATATAAAAGTCGCCATTGTCTAATAATTGATGAGACAACATACCAGCATGTGATTCAACGACGTTCGCCTCATCCTGACCAGTGGCAATATAGAGTGAAGCAATGCCGTTAGCAGAGTGAGGACCATTGTAAGCCGCACCGGCCATTAGGGCGCCAGTATTGGCTAGTACAGTAGCACCTGCCAATATTTTGGTGTCTACTTTCATGATGTCTGCTAACACTTCTTTTTTCAGTACAATTTCGGCAATGACACGTTTACCACGTGAATGCAGCATATTGAGATGGGAGTGTTTTTTGTCTGTATCCATATTGCCTGACAACAAATACATGCAAGGGATCGGAGAATTGGCTTTTATCCATTCACAGGCTGCTAATGTCGCTTTACCGACCATGTTCTGACCGGCTGCATCGCCAGTGGTATAGTTAAAACGCAAATAACGTGTTTTAGACACTGACCATTGTTGAATATGTTCTAGCTTACCAATACTGGTGGTGGTTTCAGAGACGGCTTTGATTTGGTCAAAATTATCAACTATCCACTGACCAAAATCGCGCGCTTCACGTGCATCATTAAAAATAAACGCGGGAGCTCGTTGCATAAATCCTTCAACAACAGTGGTTTTAACGCCACCACATTCATTGATTACACGCATACCGCGACTGTAACTTGCTACTAGTGTGCCTTCTGTAGTAGCTAAAGGAACGTAGAATAAGCCTTGAGCATGTTCGCCGTTAATTTGTATCGGACCAGCCACGCCGACGGGCATTTGTACTATGCCAATAAAATTTTCGATATTGCCAGGCAACACCGCAGGGTCAATACTGAATTGCCCTGTGTGATGGAGATCTGCCCCCGTTTTTTCTTTGATAAACTCTCGACGAACTTTAGCCATTTCGTGGCTATGGTCATTATCTTTACTGCGGGGGATACGAATATCTTCACTCATGGTGTTTTCCTTAATAAATACGCTGATACTTTAAATACTAGAATGACTGCTTGGTTAAATATACACATGCCAAGGTCAATAACACAGTATAAACGTACTTATAGTCAACATAATTTTAACAAATTGAGGTCTAAACTCTTAAAATCACAATAATCGAGTGCGATTATTGGTATCACGGCTAGCAAGAATGAGCTCATCACCAAAGGTAATTTGCGGATTTTTAGCCATGCGATCATAAAGTACCACATTTACTGTCGCCGCAAGATTCATACAGCCAATGGTGGGAATGTAAACCACACCATCACATTGATCTAATATTTCTTGCTCTATTGTCCCATCTTCGGGGCCAAGCACATACATGACGTTGGCAGGGTGGTTAAATTGCGGAAGTGGTATGGCTCCTTGGACTAACTCTATTGCCACTACTTTTAAATGCTGTGCTTTGGCGGTCGCAATGATGTCGGTGCAATGAGTGGGGCTTATTTCAAGATGGCGCTTTTTGGTATCGGTGACATATTGGCGGGCGCGATCGTAACGCGAGCCAGTATAATGAATACTCTGAACTTGATAACAACCCGCTGCCCGCAAAATGCTACCCATATTTTCGGGACTTTTGGGATTGATTAAACCGATATGGGCGGAGCTTGGTGTTGAATTAAACAATGATCTGCCTTATTTGGCTAAGTTCATCTTGAGTAAAATCAAGATTGGATAATGCTGCAACGCAGTCCTCAATTTGCCTGACCTTACTGGCCCCGATAATCGAACTGGTTACTGCTGGATTGCTCAATACCCATGCTAAGGCCATTTGAGCTAATGATTGACCCCGTTGTTGAGCAATTTCATTGAGTTTTTGCACCTTAAAAACTTTGTCTTGGGTAATTTGCTCGGCGTTTAGATAGATTTGTTCACTGCGTGAGGCACGTGAATCTTGCGGAATACCACCCAGATACTTATCAGTTAAAAAGCCTTGTGCTAGGGGAGAAAACACCACTGAGCCAATACCTTCCTCAATTAAAATATCGCATAAACCATCTTCGATCCAACGATCAAACATATTGTAGCGCGGCTGATGCACCAATAAGGGGGTTCCTAGGTCTTTTAATATGGCGATGGCTTGTTGAGTTTGTTGTGGAGAATAATTTGATATACCCACATACAAAGCACGTCCCGAACGCACTATATAGTCTAGGGCCTGCATGGTTTCTTCTAATGGAGTGTTAGGGTCGAAACAGTGAGAATAAAAAATATCGAAGTAGTCGAGTCCTGTACGTTTTAGACTTTGATCACAACTGGCAACTAAGTATTTGCGCGAGCCACCTTGACCAAAAGGCCCGCCCCACATGTCGTAGCCGGCTTTACTTGATATCAGTAACTCATCACGGTAAGCATGCAGACTTTTTGCCATAACATGGCCAAAAGTTGACTCTGCTGAGCCGTAAGGAGGACCATAATTATTGGCTAAATCAAAATGGTTAATCCCTAAATCAAAGGCGCGATGTAACATGTTTTTGGCATTTTGTAGTGAGTCTACTGCACCAAAATTCTGCCAAAGTCCTAAGCTTAGGGCAGGCAGCTTTAAACCACTTTTACCACATCGGCGATAAGGCATGTTTTCGTAACGCGCTGGATCAGCGGTGTAAAGGGGATTAGGGTCATGTTTAATCATAGCGTTGCCTGACAAATAAATTTGCCGATAGCCTAAACCAAAGTGCGTCCTTGCACAATTTTCCTGTAGGGCTTTTACTGACTAGACCTTAACCCAGCGACTGACTAATAGTTTGCTGTTGGTAACCATTTGGGTGGTTTTTAGTCTGAGTTTTAGTAACAACAAATAGGCCAGTGGTACTAATACCAAACTGGTTAAAGTGGAAAACAGTAATCCACCAATAATGGCTATAGCCATGGGGGAATAGGGCGGCCCATCACCGCCTATGCGGGTCGAACCTAGGGCTAATGGCACCAGACCCAACACGGTTGTTGCAACGGTCATTAAGATGGGTTTAACCCGAGTTAAACACGCTTCGATAATGGCTTGCTGTGCCGCGTAACCAATATTGATGAGCTGGTTAATTCTATCTACTAGTACGATGCCATTGTTTACCACTATGCCCATTAAAATAAGCATGCCTATCATACTCATAATAGACATAGGCAAACCGGTGATAAACAACGCCCAGAACACACCTGTCATAGAAAATAGCAAAGAGGTAATCACTGCTGTAGGTAACAATAATGACTCAAACAAAGCCGCCATCACGATATAAATCATGCACACGGCTAACAACATATTGGTTTGCATGGCGTCTTCATTTTGATTTTGACGGGTAAATCCGCCATCAAATGTCCAGCTATAACCACTGGGTAATTGCATATAAGCCATTACAGCAGTAATTTTTTCTTGGGCCTGCTCCATGGTTAATCCTTCGACCAAATTGGCTCCGATAGTGACTGATGTTTGGCGATAACTGCGATTAATTTGGGCTAAACGCGGCTTGATGGTTAGTGTTGCTACCATGTCGAGGCTAACATTTTGCCCCGCTTCACGTTTGATAGTGAGGTTTCTTAATGCTTCAATTGAGTTTTGTAAGCCCTCATCAAACATCAATCGAATGGCGACTTCACCACTTTCGCTGTTCCTAAAAGTACGTAAATTAGTGCCACGTAGGGCAGTGGCAACCACGCTTGCAATGTCATCGCTGCTTAAACCAAAACGGAAGGCTTTTTGACGATCAACCTTGATTTGTAGCTCTTCTTTCTGACTGGCGTTATCGGTTTTTACTTCACTTAGGCCGTCTATGTTAGCGATAGCAGGCAAAATTTGTTTAGCGATTTGATTGAGTGTTTCAGAAGAATCGCCTAACAGTGTGAGTTGTATGCCTCCACCATTGCCTTGTTCCCATTGAAATGAGGGGTTTGCACGAGCAAATTTGGGCATATTATCGGTGATTAACTTTTTCACTTCAAACTGCTTTAAAGGCAGATCATCCTGTAAAGTAATACCCGATACTGCAAATCCGGCGGTGTAAAAGCTATACACTTGTTTAATATGAAATTTTTCTTGATTGGCATACAAATAACTTTCCATTTTAGCCACGGTTTTTTCGACTTCTTCTAGGGTGTAGCTGCTTTGAATATCGTAGTTCATCCACACTCGGTTTTGGTCATTGTCGGCGTCAGCATCATTGGTCACAGTGCCCATCGGGATCGCGGTACTGAGCAAAATGGCAACGGCAATGGCACAAGTCAAACCTTGATGGGCGAGTGACCAACGTAAGACTTTTTCGTAGGCGAGGGCAATTTTACCGGGCGATTTAGGCTGAGCTTTTTTATCGACTAATTTTTTTGACTTAATTTTGCTACTGAGCAAGGGGATCAAAGTTTGAGAAATTAACAAAGAGGCAAACAACGAGATACAAATGGCAATAGCAACATGCTCTAAAAATACGGTTACATTAACTTTGGCCCCAACAATATTAGGCAAAAATACAATAGCGGTAGTCACAGTGCCGGCGATAACCGCCAAGCTGACTTTAGCTACCCCCGCTTTAGTTGCTGCAACAGGATCATCATTGTGCTGTCTTTCTTGATTGATACTCTCGGTTACGACCACGGCGTTATCCACTAACATACCTACGGCCAACATCAGGCCCATCATTGACAAAATATTGATGGAGTACCCCATAAAATACATGCAGCCTAGGGTAATACAAATTGAAAAAGGGACAGATAACACCACTAATAAGGTACTGGTGATATTACGTAAAAAGGCATACAGCACTAACAGTGATAACAAGGAGCCTAACAAGCCAGCATTGAGCAAGTCTGCCAAGGAGGACGTAACACTCTCAGCTTCGTTTTCCATGATATACAAATGAATGCCATTAAAAGCTGGGTTAGTGTTGGCCTCATCAATCACTGCCATGACCCGCTGAGCTACTTCAACCATGTTGCTATTCGATTCACGGTAGATGTTAAAACCGACCGCATAGGATTGATCTAAATGACGGCCTTCAGTGCGTTTAGGGGTTTCAAATTTAATTTCGGCGATATCTGACAAGCGCACATTTGTTTTAACGAAGATGTCGCGGATTTCATCTAAACTCGACATTTCACCAAGAGGATTAACGGTAATTTTTTGCTGTAGATCTTCGTCAATAAAATGGCCTGCACTCATGGAAAAATTGACCTTACGCAAACTATCACGTAAATCATTAGTATTGACCTGCAGCGCAGCCATCAGTTCTGAGTCTAAACGAATGGCAATTTGCTTTTTAGTCACGCCGTAAAGCTCTACCTTTGACACTCCAGGTACCCTTTCGATGGGCATCTTTAAGTTGCGATCCAATAAGTCATAGGCATTAGACAGATCCCGCTCACTCGAAACGCGTAGTGAAAATATTGGCATGTCACTGGTATTGAATTGATAGACCAATACTCGCTCAACATCACTGGGCAGTTGATTGCGAATGGCGTCTATTTTTTCTCTTACCTCTACGCCTTTGGCTTTAAGGTTTTCATCCCAAGCGAATTCTAATTGAATCTCTGCCCCATCTTCTGTGGAGCGAGAGCGCAAACGTTTTATACCTGGCATTGTTGCTAAGGATTCTTCTACCGGACGGGTGATCATCTTTTCAATTTCTGCCGGTGTGGCATCTTGATAAGGTATTTGTACGGCAATTTCTGGAATGTCGATGCTTGGAAATTTCTCCAAAGGTAATAATTGGCTAGCCAATAAACCAAAGGCCAGCATGGAGAAAAAGAACATGCAAACGGTCACTGGGCGGCGAATAGCAAAATCGGCTAAGGCTGCACCTGCACTTTCAAACTTATCCATAGACTTTCTCCAGCGGCTTAGCGGGTACTGGGGAATTAGGCGCAAAGTTTTTACGGTCAAATAAACTGTAAATAACCGGTATAAAAAACAAGGTAAGTACGGTTGCAAATGACAAACCAAATATGACTGTGATGGCCATGGGTGCGCGAATTTCTGCTCCTTCACCGAGGCCAATCGCCATGGGTAATAAACCTAATGAGGTAGTTAGCGTGGTCATTAAAATAGGACGCAAACGACTTTGGGCCGAGGCCATAATTGCTGCGGCTTTGTCGAGGCCCTCGGCGCGCATCTGATTGATGCGGTCGATTAATACAATGGCATTGTTCACCACAATACCCGCGAGCATTATTAAGCCAATAAATACCACCACGCTGACATTGGTCGACGTCAGATACAAACCGTAAACCGAGCCTGCACAAGCGAGCGGCACCGTAAATAGGATCAGCAGAGGATGCAGTAAGGATTCAAACTGTGAAGCCATAACTAAATAAACCAAAAATATGGCGAGGGCTAAGGCGAATTTAAGTGAGGTAAAGCTGTTTTCCATTTCTTCACTTTGGCCGGTCACACGGGCTTGCATATTGATAGGTAAATTAAGCTGTTGTAGATGTTGCTTTGCAGCAATTACCGCATCATTTAAATCACCATAGCCTAAGTTCATGGTTAACAAGGCAACACGTTGCTGACCCACGCGTGTAATTTCACTGGGACCCACCGACATGGTGATTTGCGCTACTGCATTGAGGGGAATGACTTGTTCGGCCCCTGGGTTAACAATAATTTGGCCGATGTCAGCAACCGAGTCTCGCTGCTGTTGCTGGGTGCGGACTAATACATCAACTTTACGATCCATGATGTTGTATTTGGTAGCGACTTCACCGCCAATTTGAATGGCGATTAACTTAGCCACATCAGCGGCATTTAAGCCTAGTTGCCCTAAAGCTGCGTGATTGAATTTTATTTTTAGTTCGGGGTTACCACTTTGTAAAGTAGATTTAACATCAGTAAAACGTGAATCTGAATTTAAAGCAGTCTGTAATTTTTGACTATTAGCCATCAGCTCATCAAGGTTATAACCACTGATTTCAATTTCCAGCGGCGTGGCCATCGTAAATAGGGCAGGTTGCCCAAACTTACTTTGTACACCAGCTTGCTGAGATAAATATCCTCGCATTTTATCCATGACCAATAAACTGCTTACTGCATCAGTTTTGGGCTTTAATACCACATTTAATTTACCCCAGTATTCGCCACCTTGACTGGCTGAGGCATTCATTAAACTGCCACTACCGGCTAAGGAATAAGTGCGGGCCACAGCGGGTAAGTTTTCAGTGAATTTGGCCAATTGGTTAATAACCGCATCGGTTGATTCAAGTTGCGAACCGCTGGGCAGAGTGATTTCAACGTAGAACTCACCTTGGGCCATATCGGGGATCAACTCCATGCCTAATTTGGGCAATAATAAGGCCGAAAGTCCAGCAATGATAATTACCCCAGCCAGCACTAATGTGCGCGCCTGCAATGCCTTGGCTAAACCATTAATATAGTAACGCTCTAGTAGGGTAAAACAGCGATCAAAAACCCACAAAATAGGTTTAAATATGTAACCTAACCCTTTGCTTACTATCCTAAATAAAGTGATAACGAGGCTAGTAATAAGTAGGGGTAAATAATAAAACACGGTGCGTAATAGCAAACGCAGTGGCCATACAAGGTAATAGCCGGTTAAGCCGAGTTTACTGGTGGGTTTGGTACTCGGCGCACTGTCACCCAGGTCGAGTTGCTTTGCTGTGTCAGTGCTAGTAGCGGTTTTCTCACGTGCCGCCAGCATGGGGATTAAGGTTAAGGCAACCAGGAGGGAAGCGGCTAAAGCAAAAGTCACGGTTAAGGCTTGATCTGCAAATAACTGTCCGGCAATCCCTTCAACGAATACCAGGGGGAAAAATACCGCCATGGTGGTGAGAGTTGAGGCGATGATTGCCATCGATACTTCTTTGGTGCCAAGGGCGGCGGCCAATTTAAAATCTGTGGTTTTTGCTTTATGACGGTCAATGTTTTCTAAGACCACAATGCTGTTGTCGACCAACAAACCAATGGCTAAGGCGATACCACCCAAGCTCATGATGTTTAAGCTGATATCGTTGGCATACATCAAATTAAAGGTGGCAATAATGGAGACTGGAATCGATATAGAAATGATTAAAGTGGGCCAAATATTTTTAAGAAATAAATACAAAACAAACATGGCCAACAAACCGCCGATTAAGCCCGACGATTTTACTTCTTCGATAGCGTTGGCGATAAAGCGACTTTGATCATAAACCTTCTGTAATTGGTATTGAGCGGGAATTTCTTGCTGTAACTGTTCGATTCGAAGGTTAATATTTTTTGCCACTTTAACTGTGTTGGCATCCCCTTCTTTATAGATAGCAATTTCAACGCCTTCAAAACCTCCAAAACGATTCATTGAAGTACGGTCTTTAAAGGCATCTACTACTTGCGCTATATCCCCTAAACGAATATTTTTACCTTCACGATTGGCAATAAAAACATCACGGATTTCATCTAAACTTTCAAATTGATTTAAGCTTCGGACTAAAAATTCCTGCGAGCCATCTTCTACTCGTCCGCCCGAGGTATTGACGTTTTCTTCTTTTAAACGTTTGATAATATCATTAACGCTGATATTGAGTTGACTGGTTTTGTCTTGATCAACCAGCACCTGTATTTCATTTTCTAAACCACCACCTACTTTAACCGAAGCAATACCGGCCACTGATTCTAACTGACGTTTAATTTGCTCTTCGGCATATATTCGCAGGGTTTTTATACCTTGTTCATCAAGCACCGCTGGTGTCACCGAAGCTTCAGTGTTGGCATTTGGGGTGGGGGTTTGCAAAGTGGCAAGCGGCGTAATACCGACAAAACCAAAACGCATAATGGGATCAAGGCTGGGGTTGAAACGCAATAATATTGGTTTTTTAACGTCTAAAGGCAATTGTAAAGTGTCGAGCTTTTCACGGACTTCAAGACTGGCTAAGTCCATGTCCGTACCCCATTCAAATTCAAGTAATACGTCAGATTGACTGGCCTTTGAGGTGGATGTGACGGTACGCACACCTTTAACAACGCCAATGGTTTCTTCAATGGGTTTTGATACCAGCTGTTCAATTTCGGCCGGTGCCGCACCGATATAGTCGGTCCGGATGGTGAGAGTAGGGTAGGACAATTCAGGCAATAAATTTAAGGCTAAGCGTGACAAAGACACCATGCCAAAAAGAATAATAGCAAAGGTAAACATCCAAACGGTGACGGGGCGTTTAACCGCAATATCTACAATATTCATCGGCTTGACCTTAGCGACGTGCAAGTTCAGTAGGAGCAGTGCTCGGCGCTATTTTATCGTTATTGACGATTTCAATAGGGGCTTTATCCCGTAGATTATGATGACCGGTAATGACCACTTGCTCATTGCCGTCAAGACCTGCAAGCACTTCAACAAACTCACCTTCTTGATAGCCGATTTGAATAGGGGTTTTGGTGGCAATACCGTCTTTTACTACAAATACGTTGATGCTGTTGTCGATAGCAAGCAAGGCTTTACGTGGCAATAATATCGCATTGTTATGAGTGTCATAATTAAGTTTAACTTGGGCAAACATACCTGATTTGAGCAAGTGATCATCGTTAGGCACACGTAAGGTCACTTTAAACGTACCGGTTTTAGGATCGATGACCGGGCTTATCCGCTCAATAAAAGCTTCAATATCTTGACCACCAAAAGCGGTTAAATCAAGCATGGCTTTTTGATTTTTGTGCACTCGAGATAGTTCTTTTTCAGGCAAATACACGATGCCATAGAGTTCTTGCTGTTGCACAATGTGAAACATTCTAGCCCGTTGGAACGATTCAGTCAGGTTACCCACTTTGGCATTACGTTCGGCAATAAACCCTGAGATAGGGGCGGTAATCGTAGCTTCTTTTAAATCAAGTTCGGCGAGTGCTAGGGTGGCTTTAGCACTTTCATATTGAGCGTTTAGTTTATCAAAGGTATCGTCGCTTACTAGTTTTTGACTATATACCTTATTTATTTTGGCCAATTCTTTTTGAATACCAACCATGTCAGCACGAGCACGGTCTAAATTGAGGTGGTAACGCTGGGGTTCTATTTGCGCTAGTACTTGGTCTTTTTCAACATAGTCACCTTCTTCCACCATGATTTGCTCAATAATACCTGAAGCACGTGGTACCACAAATGCCTCTTCTTTAGCTTCGAGTATGGCGGTAGTCGCATAGTTAGAAGAAATACTACCTTGACTGAGCACAGCCACCTCAACCGGTACGGCTATCACGATTTCTTTTTTGTCTGTCTCAACAATGGCCTCCGCATTACCGCAGGCATTGAGTAAAGCGGATGAGGCTAAGACGGCACAAATTGCTAAACGGTGCAGTGGTTGATGTGGTTTAAAGGTGGTCATGTGGTTTCTCCTGAAAATATGCAGCTCAAATGAGCAAATGAATCTAATTTTCGAAAGAATTGCATTGAACGTGCCATACAAATAAAAATAATATAAAACAATTACATAGCTGAATTTTTGCTTGGTTTTTAAGCGCGAAAATATTTCCAATTAGTGAATTTGACCATAACTTGGTTTATTTGCTTATTAGGGGAAGGCCTTAAACGCACAAAAATATAAATGAAAAAATAAAAACCCCTTGAGTCAAGTGAGCCGTTGATAGCTATGAAAGCAATCAATTTCATCACAAGGGAATCTTATGAAAAATCGTAAAAATGCAGCAGCGAGAATACTCAGCAATCACTCAGTTCTTAGCATATTCACAGTAGTGAGTCTGTTATCTGCTTGCTCTTTTGAACCCCGTCACAGCAGTCAGGTTGTTGAAGATAAGCAGAGTCAAGCGCTCCAGCAAGCAAGCGAAAAACTGAGGCAGCAACAAGCCACTGAATCTGTGCTTATCATGATGGATGCAGCGCAGCAGCAGGGAGAAGCTAGCTCAATCATGGCCGCGCAACAATACACTAAGAGCAAACAGCGCCTGCATGATGTTTTAACATTTGCACCTAGCTATCAACATGAGCCACAAGAAACCTACGGACATCAGCCAGAAAATGGCGTGAAATCAGTGGTGGTGGAACCGGTATCCACTTTTTCAATTGATGTCGATACTGGGAGCTATAGCAATGCACGCAGAATGCTGAATCAAGGGGTATTACCGCCAGCTGATGCAGTGAGAATAGAGGAGTTTATTAATTATTTTGATTATCACTATGTTAGCCCTGAAGTAAAAAGTGGCCCTTTTAGCGTGCAGACTGATATAGCGGTATCACCATGGGATAGTGAAAAACACTTAATTAGGATTGCGTTGCAAGGTTATGTGCCTGAGATTGACCCTGAGCTGGGGCGCAATTTGGTATTTTTACTGGATGTGTCTGGCTCAATGGATCAACCTGATAAATTACCCTTATTGAGCCGCTCCTTGAATTTGCTGAGTCGCCAATTATCGGCTAAAGATAGCGTCGCTATTGTGGTATATGCTGGGGCATCAGGTGTGGTACTTGAACCTACACCTGGCGATCAACATAGCAAAATTCAACAAGCTTTAAACCAACTCAAAGCGGGCGGCGCCACCAATGGTCATGCGGGAATTGAGTTGGCTTATGATTTGGCAGAACAAGCCTTGGTTAAAAATGGGCTTAACCGCGTAATCTTAGCGACTGATGGTGACTTCAACGTGGGCATTCATGATCACAAACGGCTAGTCGATTTAATAAAGACTAAAAAAGAGGCCGGGATTGCACTGACAACCTTAGGGTTTGGACAAGGTAATTATAATGATCACCTGATGGAACAATTAGCCGACGCAGGTAACGGTAACTACTACTATATTGATACCATTCATGAAGCCCGCAAAGTGTTGGTTGATGAGTTAAATTCGACCCTGATGATTATTGCCAAAGATGTAAAAGTTCAAGTGGAATTTAACCCAGCTAATGTGGCGGAATACCGTTTAATGGGGTATGAAAACCGGGCACTCAAGCAAGAAGATTTTAACAATGACGTTGTTGATGCCGGTGAAATTGGCGCGGGGCATAAAGTCACAGCTTTCTATGAAGTGAGTTTAGTTAACAGTGACAACAAGTATCTCGACCCTTTACGTTATCAAACTCAGGGTAAAAGTAGCGCGATCAGCAGCCGCTCACAACCTCACCTCGCCAGTGAACTCGCCCTAGTTAAACTTCGTTATAAACCACTAGACAGTGAAAAAAGTATTTTATTAACGCAAACCCTGAAAAAAGAACAAATAACTGATTTTAATCAACAATCAGCTGATTTCCGCTTTGCAATTGCTGTGGTAGGCTTTGCTCATAAACTAAAAAACAGTGTTTACCTGCAAAATATGGATTACACCCAATTAGTGACCATGGCTCAAGAGGCAAAAGGACATGATGAATTTGGTTATCGAGCTGAATTTATTCAGTTATTACGAAGTGCGCAAGTGATCCAGGCCACTAGCAAAACACCAAAAACGTTAGCAACTGGGCGATTGACCTTGTTAAATGAGAATGTTGCCCATCAATAACGAAAAAGAACAAGAGCAAGAGACGGATGAAACCCTGATGCAACGATATGCTTTGGGGGACTTTGCTGCTTTTGAGCAACTGTATCAGCGACATAAAGGTGGCTTGTACCGTTATTTTTTGCGCCAATTAGGCAACCACGCCTTGGCTGAAGACTTATTTCAGGATATTTGGAGTAAGGTCATCAGCCAAGCCCCAAAATATCAAATTAAAGCTAAATTCTCGACATGGTTGTATACCTTAGCGCAACATAAATTAATTGATCATATTAGGCATATCAAGGTAGTTGAGAGAGTGATAGAAGCCCCTAGTTCGGAAAGTAAAGAATCTGAGCCAAGTTGGCAAAGTCAAGGTGTCAACGAACTCACTCCCCATCTGCAACTCGAAAAATCTCATGCTTCAGCAGCCTTAAAAACGTGCATTCAAGGTTTGCCACTAGTACAAAAAGACTGTTTTTTACTTAAAGAGGAAGCTGGCCTCAGTGTAGATGTTATAGCGCAGATTCTTGGGGCAAACTATGAAGCGTGTAAAAGCCGACTTCGCTATGCCTATGAAAACTTACGTCAATGTATTAGCCATAAAATAGGACAGCTTACCCTATGACTGAAGTGGACAAAAACCAACAAGCAGAACAGCAAAAAATCAGTGATTTATATGCAACGCTGAAACAAGAGCAACCCACAGCTGAGTTAGACCAGCGTATTCTAGACTTAGCCAAACAGCAGGTGGCCTCGCGTGAATCCGCGCTCAAGACAAAAGCCCAAATTTTAAGCGTCGATAAAAGAAGTTGGCGTCGCTGGCAATGGCCGTTATCTATTGCTGCATCGATACTGTTTGTTAGCGTGATTTTCATTGATCAAACAAGCAAATTTATGCCCGGTTCAGTGATACTTGCTCCCCAAGAAATCAATGAGTTGATGCCTGATTCGGCGAAGTCATCGATAGCGCGAGATTCAAATAATAATGCAAACTTGAACTCTGAAGCAAAGGAGCAACCAGAGGTATTAGGACTCAGTATTAACGATGGCGCAGGTGACGAGTTAACAAGCACGGTGGTAGAGGACAAACATGCGCAATTGCAAGGCGAACAAACAGCGCTAGCAAAGCAGGCTGTGCGAGAAAAACAACAATTGACAGAGCGGACATTGGTTGAAAAACAAAAACGAGAGAGCACGGCAGTGGGTGAATCACAAACACAGTTAGTCTTGCTTGAAATCGAAACGCTGCAACAACGGTTAAGTATCAAACAAGCCCAACTTGTTATCTTGCAGCAACAAGAAGGAGTCAAGTTGAGACCAGACAGTTTGCGAGAAAATAACATCGCTCGTTTTTCTCTTAATACCCTCAAACTAAAAGAATTAAAAACCCAAGTTAGTGAGTTACAAGATACCTTGTTCGCTCAAATGAACGCCTATAAGCAGCAAGTTCTGGATTGGCAAGCAAGCGATGAATTGCTTAGTTTGCTCAGCCGTGAGCAGCAGCAGCTTTGGCTAAATTCACGATAAGTCTCTCAATAAAAATTAATTGTCATAAAAGTGGATATATACAATGAAAATATGGGTTGATGCTGATGCTATACCTGCGGTAATGAAAGATATTATTTGTCGCGCCGCTGAGCGCAAACAAATTGAAACCGTGTTTGTTGCCAATCAGTTTATACGTACGCCACCGTCTAAGGTGATCCGTTCAATTCAAGTCAGTAGTGGATTTGACGTGGCCGATGATGAAATAGTCAAACGAGTTGAAGTAGGGGATTTAGTCATCACCAGTGATATTCCTTTGGCGGCAGAAGTGATTGCCAAAGGTGGCCAAGTATTAAGCTCAAGGGGAGAGCTATTTACCACTGAAAATATTGGTGAGCGCCTTAATATCCGCGACTTTATGGATACCATGCGCGCCAGCGGTCAACAATCCGGCGGCCCGCCGCCGCTAAATCAAGCTGATCGTCAACAGTTTGCCAATCATTTAGACCGTATACTCGCCAAGGTAAAGGTCTAATATTTATTGCGTTTATTTAGCATTAGAAGGTCGTTTAGATGTATCTATGGATATGTTTGATTATATATTCGGCAGTCGCAGGCTTGCTGGTTGCCAAATTTACTAAGAGCAATTGGGGTCTTGTCCTCGCTGGACTTATTCCTTGGCTCAGCCTCTTAGCGCTTCTTTTGTATTATGAATATTGTGTTCCATATCAAGGTGGTGGTGCATCTATGTGGCCCATCGCTCAACTTTTTGCCGGTACAGTTGCTGCCTTAGTTGGAGGAGGCGTTTTCATAATAATTCGTGTAAGACAGCGTAAAATATAAATACCGCCCATTAAGTCAATTTGATTCATCCAAGCAGGTGAGCTAAAACGCGAAAGTACGCGTCCTATATTGAAGAAAGATGTTTAAGGGCGCAGTTGTCCGCGACCTGTTTTTATTTTTATGCGATGAGAGCGTATTTAATCATTGACTAATTACTTTAAGTGCAGCAAATAGATATTTAGGATTGTGAGTTGCTGCATACATTGGATGCACTTTTTTATCGGTATCAAACACACCATAAACTGCCACTTGAGCTGTCCTGACTGAATATTCAACGGTAAATACATAATTTTGGGGTGTTTCAGCAAATTAGCCTAGAAATGCAAGACTCGTTTTTTACATGGTGTATCTAGAGCTTGAATTCAATTCCAACGATGGAGAAACAAGCCCAATGTAGTAGTTACCAATCTTTGTACTCACTCAGCATTTGTTGCTGAAAACTGGGCATTTATCTATGCCTATTTAGCTTTTTTTGCGTCACTCCAGCACATACATAGTGGATTTATGTTCTAGGATAATTTTGGTATAGACCATCCCCAGCGCCAGGGTAAGTATCTATGCCGAGGGCTTTGTAAATAAAACAAATGCCAAAACTCGAAGAAGCCCAAAGCATTAAGCCTACTATCAACACAGCAATTGTTGCCGCTCGAGGTAAGACGCCCTCTGCAGCAATAGCTAAGCAAATAACGGCGATGACTCCGCGGATAGCGGTATCTAATATCCCAACATTCTGTTTCATGATTTTGCTCCTTTTGTGTAAGTTCACCAAAAGTATAAAGTGACAGTGAGCAGCGCTTATTGATCTAGGTCAAGGTTTGCTAAATCGATGATGGATAGTCAGGTTTTGGCCACGATTAAGCAGCTTTCACGTTAAATATCATTATAAACGTTGCGTCGAGTGGTCAAATTATTTTACATTTACGCAAGTGGCCGGTACGCGTGTTAATTGCCATGCGAACAATGCTATTGTTTAACCCGCTTTACATGGCGACTGGATGGATTTATCCCTAACTATAAGATGATTAAAAATAAGGAAGTAACATGGAAGAGAATTTATATCAAACGCCTGAATCTGAGCTGAAAGTACCCCTCATAGACGATAGATTAGAATTAGCATCACGATGGTCGAGACTAGGCGCATCGATTATCGATTCAATTATTATCATGCTGGTATTAATGCCAATATTTTATTTTACCGGTTACTTTTCGTCTTTGTCTGCGGGTCAACAGCCCCCGTTACTGCAAATGCTAATGTATGCAGTGTTGGGTATTGTTATTTTTGTGGTTATTAATGGCAAATTCTTAGTTCAAAGTGGCCAAACAGTGGGTAAAAAGATACTAGGGATTAAAATCACCGATCTTAACCAACAAAGCCCAACAACAAGCGCCTTATTTAAAAGATATGGGCTTTATCTAGGGCTGGGACAAATTCCGTTCATTGGAGCATTTTTTTCCATCATTAATGTCTTATTTATATTTTCTAAAAGTAAGCGTTGTTTACACGACCTTGCAGCAAAAACAATAGTGATTAAAAATCCATAAACATTATTTTGTTTGTGAATTAGCGTAATTAGCCACAACTTTTATGAACCTATCAAGGTTGTGGCAGCTCGAGGAGGGCGGCAAGCCTAGCCCTCAGATTACTTTGTATCACTCCAAGCGCTATTTTCTGTAATTTTCATAATCCAGTTAACTGTTTTAATCTTGTTTAATAATTGTTAATAACTCATCTTTTCGTAATACTCTATTTACTACTCATTATCCTGATATGGAAAGTTCAATGCGCAAGTATTTACACCTAAGCTTGGTTGTTATGTGTGGGATTTTTTCAAGTCCGCTGCTCAGCCAAGACAATGTGTTAACTCAGACTGAGATAGAAGAGGGATGGAGCCTAATGTTTGACGGCGCTGACTTGTCACAGTGGCGCAATTTTAAACGTTCGGATTTAAGTCCAAAATGGCAAGCCATAGAGGGGGAAATGCGCCTGACCGCAAAAGACGCGGGCGATATTGTGAGTAAAAATGCGTATCGTGATTTTGAGTTACAACTTGACTGGAACATTTCATCAGCGGGTAACAGTGGTATATTTTTGCGGGTTGATGAAGATGCAGAGTATGTCTATTCACATGCTCTTGAAGTACAAATATTAGATAACGAGCGGCATCCTGACAGTAAACTCTCTACCCGTCGCTCTGGCTCACTCTATGACTTGCAAGCTTCACCGCCTAGCTCACATAAACCGGCAGGACAATGGAATCACGTGCGTATTGTATTTCGTGGAATGAATCTAAACGTTTGGCAAAATGACGTGCAAACTGTTGATATATTGGTTGGCAGCGCCGACTGGCAGGAACGTCTTGCAAACAGCAAATTTAAAACCTGGCCTAGCTTTGGCTTGAACTATGAGGGTTTTATTGGCTTACAAGATCATGGCGATCACGTGGCATTTAAAAATATAAAAATTAAAATACTGTAGGTGGCGCACTATGAGTAAATCAATGGGGCAAATTATTGTTGTGGGTTCAGGTGCCGGTGGCGCAATGGCCGCGTATACCTTGGCTAAAGCTGGGCATAAAGTATTAATGCTAGAAGCAGGGCGAGATTACGACCCCGTAACTGAAACACCTATGTTTAAACTAAAGGGAGAAGCTCCTTTAATGGGGGCGGGTAATAACGATAAAGATTTTGGTTATTATGATGCCACCATAGACGGGGGGTGGTCCGTTCCTAATGAGCCTTATACCACCGCCGAAGGCTCAGAATTCAAGTGGTGGCGGGCGCGAATGTTAGGAGGGCGAACCAACCATTGGGGGCGTTATTCCTTGCGTTTTAGCCACCATGATTTTAAAGGAAAGTCGCGGGATGGTTTAGGTGCTGATTGGCCATTTGAATATGATGAATTGGCTCCTTGGTATGATCTTACTGAAGAATTAGTTGGAGTATGTGGCACGAATACCGGCTTAGATGATATGCCTGATTCAGCAGAAGGAATATTACAACCACCTCCTACTCCTCGCATACCTGAACTATTACTTGCAGCGGCAGCTAAAAAGTTAGGAATAGCTACTGCTCCTATGCATCGTGCCGTGTTAACTCGTCCTAAAGACAATCGAGCGGCCTGTTTTTATGCTACACCTTGTGGTCATGGATGTTCAATTGGCGCAGCTTTTCAAACCACCACCTCACTTATCCCGATGGCCAAAGCCACAGGCAATTTGCAGATCATAACCGATGCCATGGTTAAAGAAATTAATGTTGATAGTCAAGGCAAAGTAACGGCAATCAGTTATGTGGACAAAAATACATCAGAAACCATAAGCTTAGTTGCTAGAGTGATCATTCTAGCAGCCAGTGCCTGTGAATCGGCGCGTATATTACTCAATTCAAAAAGCAGTAAACATCCCAACGGGTTAGCAAATTCTAGCGGGCAAGTGGGTCGAAATATTATGGACTCTACAGGGGCTTGGTTGGGGGCTTCTATACCTGGGTTAAGGGGACGACCGATATACAACGAAGATGGACATACGGCTAATCATCTGTTTATTCCTTGGTGGGGACACAAGTTACAAGAACAAGGTGCATTAGACTTTCCCCGTGGTTATCACTTTGAAATAGGCAGTGGTTTTGGTGAACCTGGTTCAAATGTTTCTGGTTATATTGACGGCTACGGTAATCAAGCTAAAGATGCGGTTAAGTTAGAATATGGTGCCTATGTTGGACTTGCTCTGCGTGGGGAGATGTTACCGAATGAGCATTGTTATATGGAAATTGATGATACGGTAACTGATAAGTGGGGCATACCGGTGGTTAAGTTTCATTGGCGTTGGTCTGAACATGAACTCAAGCAAGTTGAGCACGGTTTAAAAACAGCGCGTCAGATCTTAGAAACTATGGGGGCCACTATCGAACAAGCGCTGCCGGCCGCGAAAGATGCGATTGCAAAAGGTGGCGAAATCATTCATGAAGTTGGGACTACCCGCATGGGCGAATCGCCATTGGACTCAGTGACTAACCAATGGGGCCAAACGTGGGACTGCGAAAACGTGTTTGTTATGGATGCTGGGGTGTTTGCTTCTAATCCCCATAAAAACTGTACCTTAACTATCATGACCTTAGCTATGCGCAACGCAACTTGGCTGGCTAAGCAGCTCAGTAAAGGAGACTTATAAGATGGCTAATAATAAAATGTTTTCCATCGAAACACCCTATGTGACGGGCTTAAGTCGGCGGCAAACCTTGAAATGGTTGGGAGCATTGTCGGCCACGACTGCTTTTCCTTTGTTAAGCGCGTGTGTCAGCAATGAAGAGCTAAACGAGGTAAGTGCGGTCCATTGGCCTATTTTAAGTTTGCCGCCTATCACAGCGCCAGGTTATGGCAAAGATCCTAATCTAATTATGCCGCCACAAACACCTTGGCCACTTACCCTGACTGGCGCTGAGTTAACATTGGTGGCGGTATTGGCTGATATTATTGTACCTCGTGATGGTGCTGTGCCATCGGCCAGTGAAGTCAAAGTGCCCGATGTCATCAATGAGTGGGTGAGTTCGCCCTACAGCGGTCAGCAGCAAGATCGCATTAAAGTGATGTCGTTATTGTCTTGGCTCAATACTGAAGGGCAATATAGAGCACAAAAGAGCTTTATCGAACTTACGGCCACCCAACAAATGGCCATTATCGATGACATTGCGTTTAGAAAAGCGTATTCATCTGCCGCATTTGGTAAACCGGCGATGGCGTTTGCGGCATTACGCCGACTGGTTTTGGCGGCATTTTTCTGCAGTTCACCAGGCAGTAAAGACCTAGGTTATCAGGGTAATGTAGCGATTAGTGGCGACTATCCCGGGCCGAGTAAAGAGGCGAGGGCACATTTAGATAGCTTGCTGGTACAATTGGGATTAAGCCTTTAAAAAGCGATTGAATAAAAAAATGGCGTTATGTTAACGCCATTTTTCTATGCTTAGATAATGTAGCCTAGCCCTAACACCATGCAAAACCCCAAGGTATAAGCAAACAATAAGAGTAAACTATATTTGGCGTAACGAGCAAAAGTCAGGCCTTGTACCTTACTCATGGTGACGATCCCGGCCGCTGAGCCAATCACTAATAACGAGCCACCCACACCGACAGCGTAAGTTAAGCTTAACCAAGAAGTTAACTCCATATTAATGTTAGTTTTTAGTAGGGCCGCGGTGAGTGGCACATTATCTACAACTGCCGAGGTAATGCCCATCAGATAATTGGCATACACTGGTGGCAGAATTTCATACAGTTTAACCAAGAAGTCTAAGGCCTGTATTTGTTCTAACATGCCGACTAATAGCAATATGCCAAGGAAAAATAGTAGCGTATCAAATTCAATGTGACGGATATATTCTAAAATAGGGTCGTTTTCATCGTTGTCTTGGAAAAAATGAGCCACCAAAAACATCACAGATAAACCGGCTAAAAAGCTTAATACTGGCGGTATGGCAAATAGCACATTGGCACAAATAGTAAATACAATGGTACTGACAAAAATAATGGCAATCCAATAATCCAGTTTGCGGATTTCTCGTGATTTATGTTTTATTCGCACTCGACCATTCATGCCAATACTGAGCAATCCTGTGAGCACAAGTACAGCCGTAAATGAGGGCAAAGAAAGCCAGAATAAATTAAGAATGCTGACTTTGTCCGCCAAAAAAATCATCAAAGTAGTGACGTCACCGGTGATCAATGAAACGCCGCCTGAGTTAACGGCAAACACCACCAGTACTGCAAAACGCATGGTCTTATTCGGAGGTAAACTTAGAGACAATACCAGTGTAATGGCAACCAAGGTAGCTGTGATATTGTCGGCTAAGGATGAAAACAAAAAACTAAATATGGCAGTAAAAAACAACAACTTTCTTTCACTGATCGATTCAGGCATGGCACGGTGCAATAAACTTTCTATAAAGCCCTTTTTATTCAGATAAGCGACAAACGTCATTGCAGCCACTAAGAATAACCATAGAGAAGAGATATCGGCTAAATTTTCTCGAAGATTGTGGTTAACGATATCCCGGTCAGCACTGTTTTGGGCAAAAATAAATAAACTGATCCACGCCAAGGTGCCAAAAAACAAGGTCACTTTAGCTTTGTTAATGTGGGTTATTTCTTCAAAGATAACGCCAGCTAATGCGAGCACCGCTAAACTGATTAAAAAATAATTAATAAACATATAGCTTCTAAGGGATAGCGTTAAAATTGTCGCGCATTCTAGGCCAAGTTAACGAGATTACCAGCACTGTATGTGCATAAAATACAAGTGCAAAGAATAAGTCATTTAAGTTTTAGTTAAGAATCGGTTGATAACCAATTTTTAATGGTTAAAAACAGGCATGTTATGGATATTCTGGAGTGTAATTAAGTCGCTAATCACAAGCGAAAACTTACTAATTAATCTCATAAGTGAAACCATAGGAAAGATTCTTTTTACTGAATTTGTATTTTTATTGGTAAACAAGCGGTGAAATTAATTGGGTTTTATGGTCCATCAATGAAAATATTTAACAGCACCACAAGTTAAGTGATAAAGATTGCATGAATCCAGCGAGGTGAATGGACTAATAAGCTTTCATAAAGACTTGGCAGTCACCGCTATGACTGACGTCAATTAAATAATGAATTTTCCACTGTGTATTTTGTTTTACCAACTGAAAACTATTGCTGCCACAGTGGCTTAATTTGCCATCAATATAGAAAGCGAAAGGCGTCCAAACAGATGCGAGACTGCCTTGCTGTAAGACTACTTGGTCGAGGAGTTGCTCATCTAAAAACGCTAAACTTTGGCTAATGTTACGCGCAAATTGTTGTATGTCGGTGCTAGTAACATTGCCTTTTTTATCTGTTCTTTGTAGTAAGGCAGACTCAGTAAATTGCTGCAAAATTTTACTGCTATCATGCTCTCGCATGCCATCAAACAGATTTTTAATGGGTTGCATTATGTTGGCTGTGTTTTGGTCATCGGGGTTGGCTAAGCTAGCTAAACTCAAGCTAGTTAAGATAACTGTTAGCATTATACGGTAGTTTGGCATTATAAAATTCCTGTCAATTGGCTTTGTTTTTAGCTTCTATCCACTGAGCCATATATTGAGTACTTTTAAATTGATGGTGTTGTAACATCTGACCGATGAAATTGGTGGCTCGGTGGTGTTCAAGCGAGCTCATAAGGCTGTCGATCCTGCTTAATAAGCTACTGCTAATTATTTGACCGTCGAAATTTTGTTTTAACCAACTAAAGCCTAGTTGTTGGCAAGCTTGCCACTGTTGTTGGTTTTGGTAAAGATCAACGGCCGCTAAGGCCAATTGTTGTGCTACGCTGTCTTGCTGGACGACATCAAACTCTATGTATTTACCCGGCCAATTTAATGCGCTTTTGCTTAACTCGTTTATTGGTACTCGTCCCATGCCTTCACGACCCACACAAGTGGTGATACTCGGAGTACCGCATAACATGGCCTCAGTTAATTTGCCTTTGATACCCGCGCCAAATCGCAAAGGCGCTAAACATACCCGCGCTTGCGCCATCACTTGTTCCGCATCTAAGGCCCAACCTTTAATAATAAAACCCTGTTTTACATTGTGCAGTTGGGTGGCCTTAGGTGGTGGGTAGGCGCCATAAACATGCAGTTCCGCTAGTGGAAGTTGTTGGCGAATCAAGGGCCAAATGGTTTGCTTGAGCCATAAGACTGCATCCCAATTGGGCTCGTGGCGAAAGTTGCCAATGCAAATAAAATGCTGGCGCTGGCTGTAATCTGTCTTAGGCAGTGCGACCTTATCCAGTTCTAACATAAAGGGGGTATGGATAAGTAGATTGGCGGGAACATTATAATGACTCTGTAGTAGTTGGAACTCAAAGTCAGAAATAATCAAACTTAAATCGCAACGAAATATGGCGGCAATTTCGCGTTTGGCTTGCTCGCTGTTTAGATCATCAAGATTGATTTGACGTTGTTGTTTAAGGGCTTGGTGCCTTGCGTTTCGCAGGGAGTGCATGTCTTCGGTATCTAATATACGCAGGGCCTGTGGGCAGCATTGTGCTACTCGCCAACCAAACTGTTCTTCGAGCATAAAACGATCAAAAAGCACGATGCTAGGTTGCAACTCAGTGATGAAAGTATCGAAACTGCTGCAATTAAGCGCAATTTTTTGTTCTTTTATACCCAGTGCAATAAGATCAATTTTATGCTCGCCTTTTAGCGCTGGGCTGGCAAAAGTAATACTCCAGCCTGCTGATTGAAATGCTTGCAGTAAACTTAACATGTGTTTACCCGCCGCCGATGAGTTAGGCTCGGGCCATACGTAACCTAAAACTAATATTTGCCTAGGCAAGCTCATTGTTTGGCCACTTTTACACAATTACGCCCGGCTTTTTTAGCGCTATAAAGTGCGATGTCAGCCTGTTTCATTACATCTTCAAATTCACTGTGTGTTTTAGTCCGTTGTGCAATGCCAAAGCTAGTGGTGACTTTAACTATTTTATCTTTTGCCGGTAAACGCGGTTTGGACTTTGGCGCTTTTGCGGGTCTGGGTTGTGTGCGCAACGCGATATCATAGTCGGCTATAAGCATACGAATTGCCTCGATATGGGGTAATACTTGCTCGGGAGTTTGTCCCGGAAATAACATCACAAATTCTTCACCACCAAAGCGGAAGGCTTTTCCGCCACCAGTTACTTTAGACAATTTACTGGCGACGAGTTTAAGCACTTCGTCGCCCACATCATGGCCGTAACTATCATTAAATTTTTTAAAATGGTCGATATCAGACATGACTAAGGTAAATTTACGTCCCAATGTTTCGACTTTTTGCATTAAGGCTCGACGCGAAGGAATGCCGGTTAATTCATCTTTGAATGCCATGGTAAAGCTGTCTTTGATAACGCTAAAGGCAATGATGATAGCAAGCGTCGTCACCATTAAAACCTTGACGTCATTGCCTGTATGGGTCATTACAAATAGATAGCTCAACCAAGCAAGCAGAAGGGCAATTTGGCTATGATTAACTCGCCAAATACTGCTAAATAGTGCGATGACGCTACTAAGTAGAATCAGCAACAATTCACTAGCAGTAAGCCACTGATACAAGGCGGGCCACAAGCGAAATAGCCAGGCGGTACTCGGTGTTAATAACCAGTGTTGGACGAGAGTATGTGTATTTGTTAGGGGTAATAAATAGGCACTAGTCAGCGCTAAAGCAGCGAGAATTGAGCCAGAAACGATTAGGCTATTGGGCGAAAAACCCTTGTCTTTACTGAGCATCAACCAACAAATTGTCAAGATGACAAAACTAACATGCCCCTGCAACATGTATTCACTGAATGGCCAGTGCGGGTTTATGGGCGCAATAACAGCGAACAGAATAAGGCCTAAGTAAACTAAACGGCTGCGACCAAACTGCCAAGCAATGGCACAGGCAAATCCAATAGCAATGTGAGGTAGCCAAGGCAAACGTTGAAATGTATGACTCACCAGCAGTGGTTGGAAATAATATAACAGCCCAGCGACAGACAACAATATTAGAGGAATAAGAGCCAAATTTAAAAAACGAAATATACCTTGTAGGGCAAATGCAAACACAGCAGGCAACAACACTTAGGATAATCAACAGTGTGGCTATTGTAGGTGAAAAAGATGGACTAAGTCCAAACGCAATTTAATGTTTAGCACAAAATATTGACGTTATTTGAGTGGGGGTATATGCCAGATAACTAGGCTATTTAGTTCGCGCATTTATAGTTCGATATTAATAAAAGGGGCTAATCCCAGTGTGTTTTTTGGCGAATAGAGGCCCCTAACTTAGCAGCATTGGCCTTATGTTGGGTAATACGTGGATGATAGTTATACCCAGTATACTTAAAAAATAAAGTATCGATTTTATAGTCACCCGCTTGCTGTAAATTGTTTACGGCTTGGCGCACATAGTTGGGCCATTTGTTATTTTGAGTAGCATCCATACTGCCAAGGGCACAATTTATTTGAGCTTTGGGATACCGTGTACGAATTTTAGTCACCAATTCCTGATAATAGCTCACCCTTTCGTTATCAGTTGGAATAGGCTGCAAGCGTTTTACATTGTCGATTAACCACTTATCATTTCGCACTAAATTAATTAAGACTACGTTTGGTGTCCATTGGACAAAGTCCCACTGACTGTCATTATTGCCCACTGCACGTAGCTGGTCATAAAATTGCGGCCTAATAAAATCAAACCAGCTTATCATCACACCTATACCGCTTTGAGAAATAGTGTGTAGTTCAGCGTTTAGGGCTCTAGCGGCGATAGAGCCATAAACCATATAGTTATTTTTTTCGGCAGGCAGGTTATCAGCACCATCGTCAGCCGCTTCATTACCCATGCTACTACTAATCGAATTTCAATCCTACGATTGGGCTTTAGTGGGACAGGGAGCAGTGTGGCGTCATCCTCAATCACTGATCTTTTAAATAGGCTGCTACCTTCTTCCCCTTCGGTACGTTTGCATATTCCCACACTGTTCGCGCCCTTGGTTAAGATGTAATGATCACATAGGTATTTGTAACTGGTTTAGCTTAAATTGCAAATGAGGGGGTGAGCGATCAGCGGAACTTTGGCTGAGCTGCGATGAAGATCGCCTATGCAAAGTAAAGCAGATGTTCAACTTTAAACTTCCATTCAAAGCGCTGTTTTGTGCGATTTAAATCCATCAAACATATCGGGTGTGTTACTGAAAAGTCTCACTAATACCCTTCAAAAAACTCGATGTTTGTCATAGGTTATCGATTTAGCTATGTTTTTATAAAAATGAATCTGTTATTGCTGCACTTCTCAGTAATATCCTATTTGAAAGGTAAGTTTAGTGCTCAAAATGCTTTCTAACTTATTGATTATTGGTAAACTTAGGATTATTAATCCACGTGGATGTCTGGAATTTACTGAGACGTCTAGATAATAAGCGTTAGGTTTTTCTGGGCGATTAAAAAATTGTGAATATTGGAAAGCAACTTCATCTTTATTTAGTAACGTTAGCATTCTTAGTAATGTGGTTTGACAACGGTCTGGAGTCGGCATCTTTCCAAATTGCTTTTTTCATATACCTGTTGGTTGGAATGAGCGGAAGTATTAAAGTCTTAGCGGGAGGTCTAGATAATTTTTTCAATAAACGGTTAATTGCAAGCGGGCAAGTTTTGTATTTGATTTTTTATTCCACGTATTGGATCTTAACATTCGGTTTTAATAAAAAGTCTATTCTATTGCTTTCGCCTTTTATATTTGCTGTGCTCTTACATATTACAATAACAGCATATAAACGCTTGTTTCATGCAAACAAAAAATAACAAGGCGCTCAAGCAAGGAAAAATACTCGCTGGCCTTCGGCCAAATCGCAAGTATTCTCCGCTTAGCTTGGCATTATACACATAAGGAAAACTATGCAGACAATTGAATCTATCGCTCTAGGGATCAGATTATTAGGTATATTTCTTTTCGTAATGCTACTTAAAGATATGCCTCAGATTATTGAGTCTATCAATCTATATAAATCAATATCTCAAGGTACAGGCAATTTAATGTACATATATGTGGGTATTTCAATTGCGGCGATTTTTCTTTCTTTAACAATGATTAAGTTCCCTATATCAGTATCAAAATTATTATATTCTAAATCTGCTCAAGCTTCGCCTCAGTTGAGCAGTGATTTAGAAATAGCCAAAGTTACAGGTATAACTATCCTAGGTGTTTATATTTTGTCTTGGGCAATACCTGATCTCGTAAGTAACATAATTGGTTTACTGCAAGCTAATACCTACGCTGCGCATGATGAGGCTAATATTGCATATATTTGGAATTCTTTAATCACAACAATTGTAGAAATCATTATTGGTTTGTATTGTGCGATAAATTCTAATGGTATTGTTAAGTTAATCGCAAGGCTTCGAGCTTAAGTGCGTATAACAAGGCCATAAAGTAGCGGACACATAATAGCTGGCTGTGCTCGCATCTCGCTATTTTAGCCAACTATTATTTAACCCCTTATGGCGGCGTCGCGAGGCAGGACATGGGAAACAAATTTACTTTTTTGTCGGCTGGTGTCGCTTAATTGTCATTACCGACAGCAAGTTTTTGATATACAGTTCGTAAAAATCGAATAAGGAATGAGCTATAGCTATGAAGACATTAAGGCTTAATAAACTTTGGTCACAGGAACAACTTGCGCATTTGAGCGGCTTGAATGTCCGAACCATCCAGCGAGTAGAAAAAGGAGAAAGTGTAGGGCTTGAAACTTTGAAATCACTGGCCGCTGTTTTTGAAATTTCAACAGACGAATTAATATATGAAATAGAGAATGAGAAACAACCATCACAAAAAGAAGACGTGGATATAGTCAAAGCTCAATCTCTGCGAAACGATGCGCATGAGAAAGTTAAATCTATAAAGTATTTTTATGCATCCTCTGCATTTCTAATCGTAATCTTCCTTTTTTTTATGTTGCCCAACTACAACCAAGGTGAAAACTTAGGTCCATTGATCGTAGTATTTATATCCTTTAGTGTGCTAATTGCAGGCCATGCATACCAGGTATTCCAACCATTTGGTGAAAAATGGGAGCAAGAAAAAGTATCCAAACTTTTAAGTAAGCAAAGCAATAACAGCAACTCCACTTCTGAGCACTAAATGACTAATGGCATATAACAAGAATTTAAAGCGGGACTGCTAACAGTTTGCTCGGTTTAGCTTCGCTTCACATTTTGGCCAACTATCACTTAGCCATTGCTCGAGGCGTTAACTGTCAAAGGGAAGATGGATAAATATCAGGCTAATCAGATTCCAGCAGCTGAGAGACTATTTAACCTAGTTTGGGGTATTGGTCTTCTTGTTATTGCTTATATAGGCTTCACAAATCAATCGTTTCATTTGCCTGGAAAAGGAGGAACTAATGGAGTTACCTTTGAAGGGGCGGCACTATGGCTCTTCATTGCCGCAGCAGTGATTGGATCTTTAAATTTATTCATCACTATTGCAGACCATTTCGACAAAAGAGAAAACGAGCATTGGTACAAACAAGCTTCGCGTTTTTGCATTGGTCTTGGAGTGGCTCTTGCTGTTTTAGCAGTTACAGTGCAATTTGTTAGCAACCCAAAAGAGCTGGTAATTATCAGCAATGGCAGTTAACAAATTGCTTAACTTTGTTCCGGCTACAAACGACGTAGCCTCCACTGGACTGCCTGCGCTGCGGCAGTCAATTAGCTAAGCGTTATGTGTCATATTTTTTGACAAACAGGATGTTATGAAAGAGTACTTTAAAAATAATTGGGTGTTGCTTGTTTTTTGCATACTTTTGCCTTTTGGGTCATTCCTTAACGGCGATGCTAGTCTGCAAAAATTTGTAATAGTTTCTATCGCTTGTTTGGTTTTATTTCCTGTAACGCACTATATGTTTATCGTAAAATTTAAAGTAGATAAACAAGGTCCAATTCCTTGGTATGGCTCTCCCATATTGTGGATGGCAATTCCAGTTCTTGGGGTAATCTTTTATATTTTCATGTAAAACACATAATAAACGCCTTATGCTTACCCAACGAGTTGGGCTGGGACAATTACTCGCTGCAACTTCGTTGCAAAACACTCATAATCGCCCCACAGGCGAGCGTTATGTTTTAGAGGATGATACTGAGTCATGATTAAGAAAATCGGTCTGAGCATAATTACAATACTTTTCTTAAGTTTATATATTTCTATATCTATAAAGGTTTTCTCTGGCTCTGAGCCACAGATTCATTATATGCAAAATGAATTGATGTTCGGTAGCTCAACTTTATTAGGCGCATTTATATTCATGACCATAATTTTACTTATCATGTGTAATTATCTAATTGATTTAATGTTTAAAAAGAGATAGTTAAAGAGTTCTGGCTCAATAGAAAACATAAAAATTAATATGCAGTTCTTTGGGTCCGTATCATTTAACTGTTATGTGCGATAGCAGAAATGGTTATTAATCAAGGATTCGATAAGTAATATGTTCAACAAACATAATATTTTTACAACGCTTCTATTCATTTGTGTCTTAGCTAACGGTGCCTTAGCTTTATTCAGCAGCCAAAACATCATCTCAGGTCTCATTAACTTCTCCACTTGGGAGGAAACAGTATATTGGTTGGTTTCAATAGTCGCTATTTGTGTAAGCATTTATGGTGGTATTTTAGTATTTCAAAAGAAGCGGGTTGGATTAGCAGTATGTCTTGGGGTTTATGCTATACAACTATTTGGGGGAATCACTACCTCGTACAATTATATTATCATTGTTGGGCTTTATGTCTCTTGGTCCCTTGATTTAGGTATTTTATTTAACTTAGAAGGCTCATCTGTGGACATGAATTTAGTTGCGCTAATTATTGTCATCCTATCGGGAATATCATTATCAACTATTAGCAAAATCCAGCAACGCGAAAACTGCACATAAAAAAATTTCAAGCGGGACTGTTAACAGTTTGCTCGGTTCCGCTTCACTTCACAATTTTAGCAAACTATTATCAGCCTCTTAAATGGGCGTTAGGTGTTTTAAGGCATGGATCACTTTCCTGAACAATACGAATTATTAGGATTCTTTGAGTCTGAACCTGAAT